>JBHENP010000626.1:0-500 GCA_046261995.1 Pyrinomonadaceae bacterium | reverse complement strand
TCAGTTGCGGCAGGGAATAAAACGCCGCGGCCTTTGCGGAAAACTCTTTTGCTTTCTGGCCGTCACCTTTGCCTTGATAGGCCTGGGCTAGGCGATAAAGATTCTGAGGATTCTGCAGGTTTGCCTGTTGCAGTTGGGCAATCGCCTGATCGTAATTCTTTTCCTCGAGCGCGATCAGGCCCGCAAGTTCACGTGCCTGCTTCAACTGGGCCGGATTTTTCGAGGCCTCAGCGCCCTTCCGAAACTCCTGACCTTCCGTCTTCGCGGCCGCAAGATCCTTTTTACCGAGGGCAACACGGGTCAGGTTGTAATGCTGAAAGAGCTTTGTGTTGTCCTTAATCTCCTGGGAAAGATTGGAATCCAAAGTCATCTTCAGCGCTCGCTCGAAAGCCTGCTTCGCTTCGTCGTACTTACCCGCTTCCAGGAGGATGTTGCCCTTTAGCTGCAGGTCGCCTGCCAGGTTCGGTACATCCGTGGTCTTCTCACCCAGTGCGTATTGC
>JBHENP010000625.1:0-500 GCA_046261995.1 Pyrinomonadaceae bacterium | reverse complement strand
GCCGTGGCCCATGCCCTCGAACAGTTCACGAACAGAGACGATGTGAGTGAAGTGGTTCGACAAACCGGTTACAGTCACCGGCGTTTCATCGAGTTGTTCCGTCGCGCTGTTGGGCTAACCCCGAAACTTTACTGCCGGGTGCACCGGTTCCAGCGCGTAGTGGAACGGATTGCGGCAAGGTCGTCGTCCGAATCCTGGGTCGAGCTGGCTGTGGCCGCGGGTTACAGTGACAGCCTGCAGGGTCAATTTCGTTCAAGACAGGAAATCGCTGGAAGTACCTTGATACCATCGTTCACTCAATACAGAACCGGGAGCGGTAGCGACCGGGTGCTGCCACTCAACGAACGCGGTGAAGTGTATTTTAATCGGTTGAGTCTAGGATCCGGTCGCTACCGCTCCCGGTTCTGTATTGAGTGGCGGAGTTCATTCTAGGGAGAGGAGTACATCAATGAAAATACACGAGCTGTTCGCTTACCTGTGCGTTGAGAACTCAGCAAGGG
>JBHENP010000624.1:0-501 GCA_046261995.1 Pyrinomonadaceae bacterium | reverse complement strand
ATGTTGGACTGCATAATCGCCCGGAATCCTGGTTGGATGAGTCGCGACCATTTGACTTCGCTTAATGGGCCGCAAGCATGTGACTTTGTTGATGGGCCGGAAGCTTGAGTGTCAGGCCGAAACCAAATAGAGCCGTAGAGATAGGCTCGGTAACTTAGTTGTTTAGATACTTGCGTCGATGTTAAGTGTCTGATTCTTGGTCGATTGTCACACGAAAACAAGGGCAGTAAGCATTGAGGGAACGGCATGTGAGAGAAAATCGTGGAGATCCGCGAAAACAGACTTGCAAGGTGCGGCAAACAAGAGGTTTGGGACCAGCGCAGTGAGAATTCCGATGATGCCGAAAGGCGTTGAGCACAGGCTGAAGCGCCTGACTGGATTGTGCTAGTCAAAGGGTGAGAATTCCGATGATGCCGAAAGGCGTTGAGCACCTAATCACGGGGAAATAGTTAAGGGTTTGCGGGCGTGAGAATTCCGATGATGCCGAAAGGCGTTGAGCAC
>JBHENP010000623.1:0-502 GCA_046261995.1 Pyrinomonadaceae bacterium | reverse complement strand
GCGTGAGTGACCGGGACGCCTACGGTAATTTGCAGGAAGGGGGTAACGCGAAGCGCGCCCCGCTCAAGCCGCATAGCCACTTAACCTTGCACTCACAATTGAAGCTCAGGAAATTTGCAGGTTGGGAAGGTGGGCAAAGCGAAGCGCGCCCCCGCTCAAGCGCAGCGTCTTTCCCTGGTTAGAAAACCGCTGACTTCTTGTGGTGCCTCGGTCCAGTGCAGTCTTGAAGAAAAAGAAAGTTGGTGGCGCTACGCTGGAGCGGGGGCGCGCTACGCTTTGCCCACCTTCCCAACCTGCAAATTCCCCCAGCTATCAGAGTTTCTTGAACTGCAGATTACCGTAGGCCCTTTTGGGTTTTCACACAGTCGCTCCTCGGTTCTGCAGTTGGCTGCTATCAAACCATTCTGACCAGACGGCACCAGTACTTAACCTTTCCCGCGCTTTGTTTCGGCACCCACTACGAATACACTAATCAAAACCGTTTATGAAACCAGAATCCCCT
>JBHENP010000622.1:0-503 GCA_046261995.1 Pyrinomonadaceae bacterium | reverse complement strand
GGTGGGGCGAATCGCTTCGCCTTCGGGCAAGCGTCGATTGACGGTTTGAAAAGCCTTCCAAGCCATGCTCGAAATATTCGAAAGCAGCTTGGAGCTTCTAGTACCGGTCAGTTTGCCCTTCTCGGACTCTCCCCTGCGAAACTGGTCACTAAACAAAGTTTAGCTCTCCTCATCGCCCTTTCAAAAAGAGCGTCAACCCATAAAAATCCTTGCTAAATACTTGAATTACCGCTGATTTGCAGCCGTGCCATAAGAATTTTAAATTGCGTTGACTTGCCGGGAGCTGTGTGGGCGGTCGCTACGTTGCTCGTACGCAGCAAAAGTAGCATTGAATTGCGCTCCCCAAAATTTTTGGCGCTGCTGCTTCGGGCATTTACGACAATAGGTTTAGCGTCTACCATCTTGCGGTTTAACCCGAACTCAATAGTTCAGCCGACGATCAAATGAGCGAGGAAAAACAGCTTACTGTTCGAGAGCTCGCGGAACACGTCAAAGGACGAGTG
>JBHENP010000621.1:0-505 GCA_046261995.1 Pyrinomonadaceae bacterium | reverse complement strand
CAAATCGGCTGATGCAAGGGAGACCACAAATGTTTATAAAGCATTTGTTAGCGAATTTCGAATTGGCACCACAGTTCGCCTTAAATCATAAGCGCGCCCAAGGACGCGCTCGATGATCCGGTCGCTACCGCTCGCGGTTCTGACATCATCGACGATCTACGGCGGTAACGGAAGTGACGGAGACGAAGGTCGATGGCCGCTTTGATCTTATTTTTAACCGTGGCGATGGGCGGCCGGCTGGGTCAGGCGCGGTTGCAGATCGGTAGGTGATGTTGTACGCGGTGCGAAGTTGGATGACGATGTCGTCGTAGGCTTTTTGAATTTGCGAAAGTTGCGAGATCGGATAATAAACGCCGCCGGAAACCTTTGCGAGTCGTTCGCCTTCGCCGCTAGCTTTAGCCGAGAGTCCCGAATACCGCGAACGCACCGGATCGATAGTCGCTTCCGGGTTCGTGGCTGCGGCGGCGACGAGCGCGGACGGTACATAAAGCGGATAGATAAGCGC
>JBHENP010000620.1:0-507 GCA_046261995.1 Pyrinomonadaceae bacterium | reverse complement strand
ACATTTTTGTGCGCATTGGCAAGAGTCGCGAGCGCTGCGATCGAGCCTTCGTCGAGAACGCGCGTAATCGCTTTGAGTAGAAGCGCGGCTGACGGTTCGTTCGGCTCCGGCATTAGGGGGACAGAAAGGGCGCTACTTGGCGGTAGGTGATTTGGCAAGACCAGTGGCCGCGGCGGCACGGCGGATCAGCCACAATGGTCCGACCAACAGATACACGGGATTCTTAAAGAACGCCGGTTGATTACCTTCGATCGCGTGGCCGACAAACTGAAGACGCTGTGCATCAGCTTGTTAAAAGGATGCTGGTGCTTTGCTTTGTAGTTTTCGAGAAAGGACTCTGACATTTTAGGCCGTTAAAAGGGATCAGGAACTCGGAACCATTTTCCATTTCTCATTTCTCATTTTTCATTTGTCATCTAAAGAGAGAGTGGTTCACCCGTTTGAGCAATGAAGAATGAGAATGACAAATGAAAAAGGGAAATAGTTTCTGACCTTATTACCTATCGC
>JBHENP010000619.1:0-507 GCA_046261995.1 Pyrinomonadaceae bacterium | reverse complement strand
CTACTATGCCTGAGGGCTCGATTGTGGGCACCTCAAGCCAGCGACGGCTGGCCCAGTTGAAACACTTGCGCCGAGATGTTGCAGTAAAAGAGTTGAGAGGCAACGTCGACACGAGACTGCGCAAACTCGATGAAGGGCGATATGATGCTTTGATTCTCGCCGCAGCCGGGCTTCGGCGCCTCAATCTGGAAAGCCGCATCAGCGCGGCAATCCCTGTCGACGAAATGTTGCCCGCCGTCGGACAAGGAGCGCTGGCCGTTGAGACTCGAAGGAATGACCAGTTCACGATTGACCTTGTAAGCACGCTCAATCACGAAGCAACCCGGCTCGCGTGTACCTCCGAGCGGGCCTTTCTGCGCGCTCTCGGCGGTGGCTGCCAGTTGCCTATTGCCGGTTATGCTGTTGTCTCCGACAACGAACTTCAGTTGGAGGGGCTGGTCGCAGATCCGCGTGGCAAGGAGATTGTAAGAGACAGGGTACTGGGCCCAACGGCGGACGCGGAAGAGC
>JBHENP010000618.1:0-507 GCA_046261995.1 Pyrinomonadaceae bacterium | reverse complement strand
GGCCATGCAAGTGCAGACACCGGTTTACCTGTGGCTCGTGCGCAACGCAGAGCGCTTTGGCTTCCGCCCTTACTGCTACGAACCATGGCACTGGGAATACGTTCGCTAGGCTGTGTGAAAGCCCGCGAAGAGTTACGAAAACACATTTTCCATTTCTGATTTCTCATTTCTCATTTGTCATTGGTGGATTCAAGTTTGAACTGCAACCGGAACATTGACCGTCTTCGCCCCAGTGGGGCGAGATGTTTGTAGTTTAGAAAGGGCACTTGTGCCCCCGCGACGCGAGGCGGACAAGTCCGCTTTCTAAACGGTTCTTCGTTTTTGAGGTGGGACAAATCCGCTTTCTAAAGAACGTGATTTACTTCGGCGATGGCAAATGAAAAATGAGAAATGTCAAATGGAAATCAGTTCCCTCGAACTACTGCCCTTCGGCCACTCGCTCGTGGGATGAGCGGAACCACTCTCCCATCTTGCAGCGCCCGTCCTTCAGCAATGCTGCGTGTATCC
>JBHENP010000617.1:0-508 GCA_046261995.1 Pyrinomonadaceae bacterium | reverse complement strand
GTAAGAAACTACTTGAGAAGCACGCTGTCGCGCCGTCAGCTGCAAGGCTTTGTTGGGCATCGCCGTAGGGGAAAGCTTCTACTTGCAACCAGACATCCCCGACTTGACATACTCCGCCAATGTCCCAGCTTGCTGCTTCTGCAACAGCTCATCCATCAAAGGAAACTTTGCTTTTGGCTTTGCTGCCTTGATGGCTTGCCACGTGCGGAGAACACCTTCGACACCCGCCAAATACACGGCAGCGTCATCCGCTGCTTTGTCTGGATGCTCGATGACAAATTTTGCTTGAGAATACGCCAACTGGCCTACCAGTTCTGAGTCGTAGTCACCTTTAACACGCTTCGATTCACCGAGCACATTCGTACAAAGCTTAACTGTGATGTCAGGTACTGCGGCAAGAAAGAATAGCAACTGGGCACGATAATCTTTTGCGTTCTTCGCTAAGGGCGTCGTTTCAAGAAATGTTGCCATCTCAACGGCACGCTTACGCTCTTCAGTTGTTGACGGG
>JBHENP010000616.1:0-507 GCA_046261995.1 Pyrinomonadaceae bacterium | reverse complement strand
CTGCATGCCGTTCATTGGCTTTAGCAGGTTGTGAAAAACTGGCAAGCAGCAAAAGTAAGGAGTAAAGCGTCCACGAAGTCACACGAAATAACTCGAATTAAGTAAAGCTTTGGACTGCGGTGGCAAGCGCAGCGCGACACCGCTTTGGATTCTCGATCTGACTAAATGGAAGCACGACTGGTATCAAAGCGCCGTCGCCGCTTCGCTTTGCCGGCGCACTCCAAATGCGTTGCCGTAATTCCGAAGGGCAGTACTTAGCAGCTCTTAGTAGGATCTGTAAAACTGCCGGTGTGCTTTTCCTGCGAAGGTTCAATACAATGGTCAAGACAATGGTCAAGCGAACAGCGATATCGAATAGAAGGGCAAGCGAGAATGTTGGAAGCGACAGGCCTGGGATGCGTACGCGGCGACCGTAGATTATTCACCGACGTCAACTTTGCCCTGAGCCCGGGTTCCCTGTTGCAAGTGCAGGGACCAAACGGCAGTGGCAAAACGAGTCTGTTACGG
>JBHENP010000615.1:0-509 GCA_046261995.1 Pyrinomonadaceae bacterium | reverse complement strand
CGAGCCGCAACTTCCAGAAAATAAAACTCGCCATCCGCGGTGCTCCTCATAAACTCGGCGTGGGCCGCACCCTTTTCCAGACCCAGCGCCTTAAGCAACTTCCGGTTGATCTCGAAGAGTTTTTTCTCGTCGTCCGCTCCGCGAAGGATGGTGTGAGAAATATAAGCTCCGCCTTTGTGCGCCACATCCATGGGTGACCGGCCATACTTATTCGCGCCGGCGAAAATCACTCTCGCATTGCTGACCAGCGAATCGACATGGAAGACATCGCCGGAGATAAACCGCGAAAGGAGGTAATGTGGAGCGCGTTCGCGAAGTCGTTCGCGCCGGTCGAGTTCGTCAATCGCGCGCCACACCTCTCCTGGCTCCTGTCCTTTCTTGATGCCGATTGCGGAAACGTCTGAGCGCGGTTTAATTACCCACGGCGGAGGAATTCGGTCGATAAAGTCACGGACCTCATCGTGATTCAGCAGGGGAACGAAATCCGGCACAGTGATTCCGGCTTCCTT
>JBHENP010000614.1:0-509 GCA_046261995.1 Pyrinomonadaceae bacterium | reverse complement strand
TTACTCTCACGCGAGTCGGTGGGAGTGGGCCACGAGGAACCCGATCACGAGTGTTCGACAAAGCGCGAAACGTCAATCGGTTCCCGAGATTCTGACAATCGACGAACTCGTCAAACTACTGAATGCCATTCCAGAGCCTTTCCGTACGGCTGTCTTTCTGGACGGAGCAAGTGGTTTGCGAGTTGGGCGAGTTGTTGGGACTCAAATGGCAGGATGTGGATTTCAAGAAAAGTGTCATTTACATCCGGCGCTCGATTGTGAAGCAGAGAATTGGGCCGCCAAAAACCGAAGCTTCCCAAAAGCCAATTCCGATGCACTCGGAATTGGCGAAATCACTTCGGCTCTGGAAGATGAAGACGATTTACAACCGTCCCAGCGATTGGGTGTATGCAAGCCCTGCTAAGAAAGGTACGCAGCCGTATTAGCCAAAGTCTATCTATCGCGTTTACATCAAGCGAGCAGCTGACAAAATTGGCTTACGGAAGCGTATTGGCTGGCACACCTTCCGT
>JBHENP010000613.1:0-510 GCA_046261995.1 Pyrinomonadaceae bacterium | reverse complement strand
AAGTCGTCAAGGTTACTGACTTGTGAGAATCTAATTTGAGCCACCTGTGGCTTGGAGAAGAAAAGCGGGGCAACAGCGAAAAGCATTGCGCATTATTGCTGCTTAAGCCAAAGAAAACGCCCTTGAAGGGGCTGCAAACGCCAATAACCCCAGGTGCCATGCGGGATTGGAACAAGAGTCTAGGTGAGACTTGTGAGAAATCTAATTTGAGCCGGCTTGGGGAAGAAAAGCGGGGCAACAGCGAGCGTGTAGCACAAATGGGCTGGGAGCAAAGAGGTAATAACCGGTATTACTACCGCAAAGAGCGTGAGGGCCCGCGTGTGAAGTCTGTTTACGTGGGACGCGGCGAAATCGCGCAAATTGTCGCGCAGATTCAGTCAAGTTCCGCTGTACTTGAGAAGCTTCTCCCGCTCACCCGAGCGTCACGCAAAGACGGAATGGAGAAGGCGGATGCGGCTCTGAAACAAGCCAGCGACCTGATCGACTTGATAACTAGGTCGGCACTCATTG
>JBHENP010000612.1:0-511 GCA_046261995.1 Pyrinomonadaceae bacterium | reverse complement strand
TTCTTGATCAGCAGCCCTGCGGAACTGATCGGAGTCGGACGGCGCAGACCGTTCAGCTCGAATTGAATCGTGTATCCCCTGTCAAAGAGCGTGGACGAGCCGCGTAAACGCAAAAACTCGATGGAAGTTTTTAGAAAACCAGGCCGCAACGCTAGCGTGCTCACTCCGAAGTTCGTGTAACAAATAGCAAGTCTATTGTCTTACCGTCCCGTGGGGACCCAATGTTTATAGACTGATAGGAAACAAAGAGATTAGAGCTCCGGAGGAGCGAAATATATCGGTTGCGTCACACATCGGTACGAACATTTCGCTCCTCTGGAGCTAACGCTATGTCTTTCGGCCAAGGTCTATAAACATTCCCATCCTTACGGGATTGGGGTGCTAACGCAGGGAACCCATGAAAACACCTCGTTAATGCTTGAAAACTGAAAGACGATGGCAACTAGCCTTATTCATGTCCTCGACGATTTGTCACCGCTCTTCAGAGACAGGACACTTGACTCTTTTACAC
>JBHENP010000611.1:0-512 GCA_046261995.1 Pyrinomonadaceae bacterium | reverse complement strand
CGCCAGTGCAGTGCGTCGGCCAGCGGATTCTGCATGTGCACCCGCACCAGCGTCGGCATGGCCGCATCGGGCGTACCGCGCAGCAGCACGAAGTGCAGGGCGCGGCTGAGCCGGTCGCGATAGGTCACCAGCTGGAACGGCCCATGCTCGGTGTCGATCGCGCGCGCATCCACGCGTTCGACCGTATGTTCGGTGTCGAGGCGATGGCGGATCAGCTCCTCGATCGAGCCCATCTTCAGTGCGTGCTCGCGCGAGCTGCCGGCAGCGCTCGCGGGTCAGCGCCAGGCAGACCAGGCCGCGCGCGTGGGTGACCATGAAATTGATGTCGGCCGGGCGTACCAGCTCGGCGGCCATGATCAGGTCGCCTTCGTTCTCGCGATCCTCGTCGTCGACGATGACCACCATGCGGCCGGCGCGCAGCTCTTCGAGGAGTTCGGGGATGGGGGCGAAGCTCATGCCCGCTCCCGCGTGGCCAGCAGCCGCTCGACGTAACGCGCGACCAGATCCACTTC
>JBHENP010000610.1:0-512 GCA_046261995.1 Pyrinomonadaceae bacterium | reverse complement strand
CTGCTTGAACGATACAAAAATCAGCTGCGCTACATCTTCATCGTCTCGCAGGTAGACGTGCTTCCCTCGGAAGAAGGTGCGAGCGGCGCGGTAATCAAGATCCATTGCGCAGCCGGCGAGAAATGCGAGCGCTGCTGGAACTATTCAACTCGCGTAGGAGAGTCGTCTCGTTACCCCACTGTCTGCGAGCGCTGCGCGCCAGCCCTTGACGAGATTGAGCGGGAGGCTGGTTAGTTCGCCACTCGGAGAGGCTCAAGCAGAATTGCCTTAGGCCTTTGATTAGAAGCTTACGGATGAACCGTTGGTTGACTCTAAGGATCCGGTCGCCACAGTGTGAAAACCCGGTACAAATAACGCTGAAAGCGTTCGCTAATTGGAGCCCAGGGTTGCTTCAACCCTGGGTCTACACATCCTGAGAATCGTAACGCCGAAGGTGTTGGCTAAACCCCGCGTGACAGCCGACTCGCGAACTCTTTCAGAGTTTAGGGTTGATAATCCTTGCAGGCGCATGA
>JBHENP010000609.1:0-512 GCA_046261995.1 Pyrinomonadaceae bacterium | reverse complement strand
GCCAGATGTGACGGCGGGGCATAGCCACCGCCACACATCCGGCGGCGAAGCCGTACCGGAACTGAGTCAAGTATGTTCTGGCCCAAACTAGGGTCTGAGGGAGTTCTCTTTATGAATGTCGACAGCGCTTTCATCATCGGCGCGACGCACGCAGTCTGTCAGGATTATGCGGTTGCTGGAAACGGCTTGCCGACTCACCAGGCCCGGGATGAAAACTCGCCGGCCGCGCCTTACCTCATCCTGTCCGATGGTTGTTCGTCGTCACCCGATACCGACATCGGCGCGCGGCTATTGGTTAAAGCGGCGGAACAGATCCTACTGGTCTATAGGCCACTGGCGAGTGAGCTGCCGGAGATGCATAAAGAGAGCGCGCAGCGGGCTCTGACCTGGGCCGGGTTGGCGGGCCTGTCGCCGCAAGTGGTGGATGCCACGCTGTTAACTGCACATGTTCGCGGTGACGAGCTGATCCTCGGTTGCTCCGGTGACGCAGTGATTGTCTTGCAGTCCTGGGC
>JBHENP010000608.1:0-514 GCA_046261995.1 Pyrinomonadaceae bacterium | reverse complement strand
GACCAGCGGTATCAGTAAGGATCACCGGCACGCCTTCGAGGTCGACTGCTTCCGACAATGTGTCTCTCGTCGTGCCGGGAATGTCAGTAACAATCGCCCGCTCGCGTTCTATTAACTTATTGAAAATGCTGGACTTACCGACATTAGGACGGCCCGTAATAGCGACTCGCGCGCCCTCCTGAAGTAAGCGTCCTGCACTGTAGCTCTCGCTAAGCTTCTCAACGCTGGCTCTTACTGTCGCTAATTCATTTTCAATCTCGGACACGCGCGGCGCAGGAATATCCTCTTCGACAAACTCGACGGCAGACTCCAACAACACAATTATTTCAACGAGCTTCTCTTTGAATGGATTGAGCGCGTTTGACAACTCACCATTCAACTGGCGGGATGCTTGCTTAACAGCGGCGTCTGTCTGGGCGGCGATCAGATCCCGGATCGCTTCCGCCTGGGCCAGGTTTATTTTTCCATTCGACAAAGCACGCAGCGTGAACTCGCCTGGACCAGCAAGCACAGC
>JBHENP010000607.1:0-514 GCA_046261995.1 Pyrinomonadaceae bacterium | reverse complement strand
CCTGAGATCTGGAGAATGCGTAACGAAGCAGATCGAATCCTCAGAGACTGTGTCAATAACACGCTTCGTAGTGACATGAGGTCAGTACCACCTCGCGGTAGTGGGTGGGTGCGAAGCCGCAGTATCAACGACAAAGAGGAACCGCTGAGTTGAGCTTTTACGCAACGATTTCTGCGCCCCTGATCGAACGCACCAATCACACATTGTCATGCGTTTTCGTTGATGACCCGGCTGCGCACCCACCCGCTACCGCGAGGTGGTACTGACCTCATGACACGTGATTGAGTATTGTTCAGTCGCAAAGCGCAAGTACTTGGCTCAGGTGGTGGGGCGGCTTTGAGGCAGGGGAAATTACAATCGACTGCGTGTACCTTGAGATGATTATGAAAAGGCGCAGACGTCGTTCGGGCTTCATCGATGTTTACCCTCGCTCAAGATTGGTTACATTCAATGTTGAGCGCTTTCAAATCTGAGCGGGGGTAAACCGCCCTTCCCAACCTGCAATTTTTTCCAG
>JBHENP010000606.1:0-514 GCA_046261995.1 Pyrinomonadaceae bacterium | reverse complement strand
GAAACTTTTTATTGGAGCGATTCTCTCATTCACACCGCCGCTTTAGCGCGGTGATCGTGACTGCGACGGCAGTTTGGAAACCGTTTTTAAACGGTTTCTGGTGGTAACACTACGCGTGACACCGGGCTAAAGCCGCGGTGTGAATGAGAGCGGACACTGTTAGCGACTCTCTCCTCGACTTTTGAAGCAGGTTGTTCGGGATGGTGGGCCCAAGCGAGCTACACGAGCTACGCCCCGCGGTAAGGCAAGTTTGCGACCCGGCCAACTGAAATTTTATGTCGCT
The DNA here is from genome assembly GCA_046261995.1 of Pyrinomonadaceae bacterium. GTDB lineage: Bacteria > Acidobacteriota > Blastocatellia > Pyrinomonadales > Pyrinomonadaceae > PSRF01. Next base: position 231 of record JBHENP010000606.1, on the reverse strand, counting down.
TGATCATGCGATCAAGTGTCTTGCGGTCGACGTCCAGAATACGCGCCGCCGCTTGCTTATTGCCGCCGGTGTGCGTGAGCACCTTGTCAACGTAATGCCCTTCGATAGCTGAGAGCGAGGACCACTCTTCCGGGATCAAAGGCTTCGTTTCCCCACTCTCGTCTGTGGTGAAACCCTGACCTCGCAGACTGTATTGCTGTACGCGCTCGGGCAAGTCCTTGACGCGAATGG
>JBHENP010000605.1:0-515 GCA_046261995.1 Pyrinomonadaceae bacterium | reverse complement strand
CATCCGGCCGATGAGAGACGGCGTGATCGCCAATTTCGAAGTGGCTGAGAAGATGCTTCAGCACTTCATCCGGAAGGCACATAACGGAAGGGGCTGGGTGAGCCCGCGTGTTGTCATCGGCATTCCCGGCGAGATTACGCAGGTAGAACGCCGGGCCGTCGAGGACTCGGCCTATCGGGCCAAAGCCTCGGAGGTGTATTTGGTCGAAGAAGCGGTGGCCGCGGCGATAGGTGCCGGGCTTCCCATTACAGAGCCTCATGGCAACATCGTTGTCGATATTGGCGGAGGCACGACTGATATTGCTGTCATCAGCCTCGGCGGAATCGTCTACTCACGGGCGGTACGCACCGCCGGTGATGCCATGGACGAGGCCCTTACCGATTTCGTCAAGCGAAAGTACAACCTGCTGATCGGAGAGCGAACTGCAGAGGAAATCAAGATTCAGCTTGGCAGCGCTTTCCCGTCTGCTGAGCCGCGCGCGATGCAAGTACGAGGCCGCGATTTGATCGAAGGCA
>JBHENP010000604.1:0-515 GCA_046261995.1 Pyrinomonadaceae bacterium | reverse complement strand
CCCACTGTCCACCCGATGCAGCGATGAGGTCGACGAGTTCTTCGTCGCGCAACAGATTAGCGCTGATCTGCGCCACCCAGGGCAGTTGCGCGCCGGCCTTGATGATGTCTCTCAATAGCGACTTCGTGCGCTTGATATTGATGGCGAGATTGTCGTCAATAAAGAAGACCGCAATTTGTCCCCGTTGTTGGCGCGCCCGCTCTTTGAGCCGAAGCATTTCGTCTACCACGCTTTCGTTGGTGCGGAAGCGAATCGAGTCCGTAAGGACAGCCGCGGCCCGTTTCCAGGGGGACGACGTGAAAAGATCCCCAGCCAGCGCCCATTTTGGACAAGAACGGACGAAACATTTTCGGCACCAGGCTGAACTGATTAAGGTCGAGCTTCTCCCACGGAATCGAAGGATAGGGCTGCAGGCTTGGCTTAACATCAACGCCTTTTGCATCACGCTCCGGCTGGTAAACTTCTTTGAGTTCTCCGCGAGCCGCGTCTTCAACGATCAACGGCCAGGTTTGGTC
>JBHENP010000603.1:0-516 GCA_046261995.1 Pyrinomonadaceae bacterium | reverse complement strand
GCCTTGATGGGCATCTTCGCTTCACTCGCTCTCGTGCTGACGATGATCGGTCTTTACGGGGTCATCAGTTATCTCGTCAATCAACGCACACAGGAGATTGGTATTCGAATGGCACTGGGCGCGCAGATGGGCGACATCCTGCGCATGGTTTTGAAGCAGGGCATGGTGCTGGTCTTGATTGGTGTCGCGCTGGGACTGGGCGCGGCCTGGCTCATGACCCGCTTGATGATTCGTTTGCTTTACCAGGTGAGCGCCACGGATCCACTGACCTTCGCGTCAATCGCATCGCTTCTGATTGCGGTTGCAGCGTTGGCCTGTTACCTGCCGGCAAGACGAGCGACAAAAGTCGATCCGTTGCTAGCCCTGAGGTACGAATGAGAATTTCGAATTTCGGATTGCGAATTTCGGATTTTGATAAAGCTAAAGATGGTGGTGTTGACGCCGATTCCGAGAGCGATTGAGAGAACGCCAATGACGAAATCCGAAATCCGAAATCCGCAATCCGAAATTCTTAGG
>JBHENP010000602.1:0-516 GCA_046261995.1 Pyrinomonadaceae bacterium | reverse complement strand
AGGTTACGAGGAGCAGGGCGTATCGAAGGAAGAGGCCGAGCGCAGGGCGTGGGCGACAGTGAACAAAATCCATGACGGCGGCGAGAAGCCGGGCGGTGGCGGATACGGGAAACCCGAGGATCACTCGCCCATGACGAAGGGCGGCGAGAACGGGGGCCGAAACGGCGGAAGCCACGCGCACTGAGGCTGCCAGCGAGGAAAGGCCGCCGTTTTGGGCGGCCTTTTTTTTCGTGCCGATGCGGATGGCGGACCAACGGAGAGTCGCTTCGGGACAAGCTCAACCGGGAAGGCCAGCTCACTCTCGAGGATGCTCTCACCATCGGCAGGGCGGTAGCGGGGGCGCTCGATTACGCCCATCGCAGAAACATCGTCCATCGCGACATCAAGCCCGAGAACATCATGTTGAACGAGGGCGCGCCGATGGTGATGGATTTCGGAATTGCCAAAGCGGTGAGTGTAGCAGGGTCTGATACTCTCACTCAGGCGGGAATGATCGTCGGCACGCCCGCGTATGTG
>JBHENP010000601.1:0-516 GCA_046261995.1 Pyrinomonadaceae bacterium | reverse complement strand
CCGCTGAAGGACACTAACAAATTGTGTTCCCTTCAACAACCAAGAATTTTGTTCCAAACGATCCACGAAATACACGAAACATCAGCAACAAATAGTTTCGTGTTCGTTCGTGTAATTTCGTGGATCGTTGTTTTTTACGAAATTTTCTAGAAACGAGAACTAACGGCCCTGCTTCGCGAAATGGAAAAATGATTGGGAATGGAAATGAAGCAAACCGCCTCTTCCCGCCTCTCCTAAATCTGCGTAATCTGCTGATGGTCTGGATCCTGCTTGCAATACCAAGCAAAATCCACCGCAAAATCTTCCACTCGCTCCTCGTAACTCCCTGAAAACACATACGCCGCTTGGAATACCAAGCAGAAATGAACTTTTTTTCGGACTTGCGCAGTTGAAGCGTAGAGTGCGACGCGAAACGAAAACTCATCTTTGGTGAAGACACCAAACCGAGTCTCAGGCTTCCCCCAAGCCTCACGATCAACGCTTCTAAAGAGTCACGGATTAACGGAGAGCTAACCC
>JBHENP010000600.1:0-517 GCA_046261995.1 Pyrinomonadaceae bacterium | reverse complement strand
ACCAACACCCGTCGACGGATTCAAACAGACAGCAATAACCAGTATCAGACCAGAGGTGAATACATCAGGCGTGTGGACAACACGCTTGCCGGTTCTCTCCCACGTAGAATATCCTTGCGCCGGCGCTCTGCTCGCCGAGGCGCTAGGACCAGGTCGATTAACAGTCGACAGTCGCGAACTCTGCAACGCAGGAACTAGGGTGTCTTATTAGCGTTTGCTTTCTTGTTAGCATTTCCCATGTTCATATTCGCGTGGCCATGTCGCCCTGCATGTCCATCTTCATGTTCGCGTGGCCAGACACGCCGGGCATCTGGGCCATCATTTGCTAATGGTCCATCTCCGGCGCCCCTGCATACCATCGTTGGCTCACGATCAGTGTTTGTGCGGAGACTGTACCGGCTTGCCAGTCGGCGGTTCCGCAATGCCTTCCCGAATTCTTCTTTGCACCTCCTCATACAGATCGGGCGGCAACACTCGGACCAGCGTCATCATCCCCATCATCGAGGCGGTCCATCCC
>JBHENP010000599.1:0-518 GCA_046261995.1 Pyrinomonadaceae bacterium | reverse complement strand
ACTTTGGTTGATATATATTATGAAGTGAAGTTCTGGCAGGCAGCACCTTAATGAAGTTGCGTATAACAGACAACGATGAAATCCAACAAAGCCTTGCAGTCTGCGGCGCGCGATCAGCCTTCAAGCTGAAGGGAAAAGACTACTTGAGAAGCACGCTATCGCGCCGTCAGTCTGAAGGCCGTCGTTAGATGGCTTGGCTCTGAGTAACGATTCATAATTGGAGCTATGAGTGAGATAACTGAAACCCAACTGAAACTGAGAGATGCCGGTACACAAATGAAGCTGGCTGTCGAGAATAATGGAAACGAAGATGTTTTTAGATCGTGCGTTAATGGATATATTTCTGCGGCTAGAAGTGTCACGATGATAATGGAAAAAGAATCAGCTATTTATCCAGAACTCTTAGCTTGGTATAAAGCTCAAATGGCAGAGTTGGGTAAGCTGCCGATAATGAAGTTCTTTAATGAACGGAGAGTTCACACTATTCATCGTGGAAATATTAAGCCTGTCTCACACAC
>JBHENP010000598.1:0-521 GCA_046261995.1 Pyrinomonadaceae bacterium | reverse complement strand
AAGAATTTCGGGCTAGGTGGGGCGCTCATTACTGTTGACGCGCTGTCGAACAAAGCCTTGCAGTTTGACGGCGCCATAGCATGGTTCTCAAGTGATCTTTTCCATCTGGTAAATGCTGATCGCGCGCCGCAGCTGAAGGCAGGCGTTAGGCCGCAAGAGTGAAGGAGGAAACGTGGCAAGCATCTACACTCGCCGTTCGTTCGTCAGGAGCCTCGGGCTATTCGGTTGCGCGCTTCCGCTGACGGTGCGCGCGCAGCACGCCCAGCCGCGTCGCGTCAGGCGCATCGGCTTCCTCAGCGGCGCCGTGCCGACGTTGATCAAGGCGTTCGATGAGGAGATGCGCAGGCTGGGGTACGTCGAAGGGGAGAACGTCGTCGTCGAGAAACGCATCTCCCGCCCCAACTCGTCGGACCTTGTCGCGCAGGCGGCCGAGCTGGCCCGTATGGATCTCGAACTGATCGTGGCCGCGGCGCTGCCGCAGGCGCTCGAAGTGCGCAAGAACAATCCGAACATGCCGATGG
>JBHENP010000597.1:0-522 GCA_046261995.1 Pyrinomonadaceae bacterium | reverse complement strand
TCCGATGATTGTGGACGTGCCTTCAGGTCAGGGACACATCGTGCTCTTCTCAAACAATCCTATGTGGCGCGGACAAACGAAAGGCAGCTATTTCCTGGTCTTCAACGCGATCTTGAATTTTGACAACTTAAACTCCGGCAGGAAATTGGACGACAAGTAAGCAATAGGGCCGACTTATGAGGCAGCCCTCAGGATGAAGGCGGTCGAATTCATGATTGTCTAGGCAGCATCGCGGCAAGCATCTCGAACTTATCGTGAACGGCGCTGTAAGACGCTTTAAGTTGGTTGTCTGTACCGGTTCTGGCGTCGGCCTTGAACTTAGCTAGCGCCTTGCGAAAAGTGTTCAGCTCTTTCGCAAACTCTTCTTTCTTATCCTCACTTGTACCGCTGGGCACGCCGAGCTTCACGATCGCTAGCCCGCGCTTCACGAGCAGATTCGCCTTGGCCCTGATGCGCCGGAAGTCTCTCTTAGGAAGCGCGTCATGCTCTAAAGGGTGAAGCACGTCGTGGAATCTCTCATAC
>JBHENP010000596.1:0-524 GCA_046261995.1 Pyrinomonadaceae bacterium | reverse complement strand
CTAAAATGGTCTTGGAAGTTTCACCCGCAGCAAAGCGCAGACGGCCAATGGTCGTGGGATAGTCTATGGCGATCTTCTCTCAGAGCGAGACTCGCTGGAGCAATTCACGTTTAGCGCACGGGATATCGCGAAGGGTTACGAGCAACAACTCCTGTCCTTGGACCGACATCTGCCAGCCTATCTAGTGGCCAAGTCACTGACTTTACCGAGTTGACGTCGAATTCATTGCAAGGACCTAATTCAAATCAACTACAGGCACCAGATCCCGCACAGCTTCGATTGCACAAAGATGACTATCTCGAAGCGGCTAAGAATGCGCTGGACAGAGTAGCAACTGCATCCAGTGCGGAATATCTCGATGGTGCCGCGCTGAAAAGCAATACGGCGAGTCGATTGAGAAACTCGCGCTCAAGCCCGGCATGTTGGGCGTCATCTTCAAAGGTGCCCGGTGCGACATTCACAACCCAGCCCTGCTAAGCAGCTTATTGTCAATCTCATTCATAAGGAAGACTGGGTAAGCCTGC
>JBHENP010000595.1:0-525 GCA_046261995.1 Pyrinomonadaceae bacterium | reverse complement strand
TCATATGGTTGTAAGCACGTTGCAGCTTCACCAACCGGCGCAGCTCTATTAAAGGTTCGGGACTGTCGTCAACGCGCAAGTCGAAAACGCGATCCTTCCATGCCTGGCCGGTTGGTTTCCCCGTGACGACGATCAGTGCGGCTGATTGTTTGCCGCGAATGTCGCCGCCGGCAGCTTGCGCAGCCTCAAGCGCAGCCAGCATGCGCTCAGCGAGGTCACCCTTTGTATTTTCAAAGGCCGCGGCCATCGCCGGCCAAACCTTGTCGCTCAACATCAAATTCGCTTGTACTGAATAGTTTTTGCCGATGATATGGCCCGCTGCTTGAATATTCTTCTTTCCGGTCCAGGCATCGACTCGTCCTTGATGATCAATCATTGCTACCTGACGCACTTCGCGGCCCTCGTCTCCGGAGAGCAAAGCCCGCAAGGCGTTAGGCGCACTCTTTCCGGCGCGCATTAAGTCGAGACCAAGTTTTCCGTAATTCGGGTCAACGAATGATTGTGTGGCCACGGCGCCGACTCCTG
>JBHENP010000594.1:0-526 GCA_046261995.1 Pyrinomonadaceae bacterium | reverse complement strand
ATGAGCAACGGGTGATGATGGAAACTTTAACAAGCATCAGGCGCGCGGGCGCGGACATTATTCTGACTTACTACGCCCGCGAAGCGATTAAAGCGCTGCGTAACAGTGGGCAGTGAACAGTGGGCAGTGCACAGATTGTCAATTGCCGATTGCCAATTTCCAATCTGCGATCTTCAACAGTTGTTTACCACCCTGGGAGTCAATGTGCCGCCCGCCAATCACAAATCGGCAATTGGCAAATGGGCAATCTGCGCCATGTCCACTGTCCGCTTTCTCAAGCAACAAAGGTGGTCGCAATTGTCATCACACGAAGCGAAGATTGTAAGAACTGCGGCTAACCGGACAGTGTTTAGTTTTACTGTTTGTCTTCCAACTCAGATTTGTCAGCGTTTAGACTCAATGGCACGGTGAGTTTGAATGGACGCCCATCCAGTACAGAACCGGGAGCAGTAGCGACCGCACTCAAGCCAGCGTTTGTTCAGCGCCATGCGAGAGTGTGCGTACTACGTAGTAATCTACATGAAGG
>JBHENP010000593.1:0-528 GCA_046261995.1 Pyrinomonadaceae bacterium | reverse complement strand
GTCCTAGCGTTTGAGCGACATGTTAGCTCAAGTTGTGTAACTCAAAGGGTGTAATCGATTTCAATTTACGACTGGGATCAGCGCCTTCTTACAGAACCGGGAGCGATAGCGACCGCACTCAACCCGTCCAGGAAGCAAGTCGCGTCTGACTTAGACCTAAAGCCTCCTTCGTACGTCCGAACCACTGCTAAGATATCTTTCAATTCCTGGCATTAATACTGCCTTCTTGAATGCGGTCGCTACCGCTCCCGGTTCTGTAACAGACGCGGTTGCTTCGCTCCCTGAGCTAAGCAATTTTAATACTGCCTTCTTGAATGCGGTCGCTCCCGGTTCTGTAACAGACGCGGTTGCTTCGCTCCCTTGAGCTAAGCAATTTTGGTTGGGACAGTAGTGGGCCTCGACGACTAAATCAACTTCCTGGCTTTTGCGGTCTTCACCCCAATCCTGAGCAGGGTGGCTTCCAGACATCGAAAAAGTTTGATCCGGTCAAGAAGAGGGTTAAGCCAACCGTTCGTAATGCAATAATGC
>JBHENP010000592.1:0-528 GCA_046261995.1 Pyrinomonadaceae bacterium | reverse complement strand
CTTGCATACGTTTCCAATCCACTAGGGGATATTCAACCGACACATTTAGTAGGCATTGATTGTCCACACAGTTAGCTAAGCCGCACTTTGCCGTAGTGTTTCCATTTCCTTTAGCCAAGAGATAATCTGGTTCCAACTCGGAATGCTTTGGGACGCCAATTTCCTCAGCATTTTCAAGATCCGCGTGGATGTCTCGCGGCTCTCGCGTTTCTTAATGGCCTCTTGTGGACGTGCGTAGGTTTTGTGATGTTAAAAGATTGGGCCTCATTCGGATGAACTTCATTAATGCTCCTTGGATAAATCGTTCCGCGAGGTCGGCGGTGTCCTGATAACCCTGGCGCGGTAATATCGCCCGAAAGCAAAATGGCCGTAACTGGCAAAAGTTACAGCCGGTGCAATTTCTCAATGTAACGAGGTCAAGCGTAGGCCGTCCGAAATTCTCAACAATTCAGATGGTAGGCCACGAATCGTTTTGAGGTCGCAACCACTGCTGGGCAGCGTCAGTATATTTGGTCCAGTCGGAAACAC
>JBHENP010000591.1:0-529 GCA_046261995.1 Pyrinomonadaceae bacterium | reverse complement strand
AATCAGGTGCGTGCCTGAACGTTCGAAACGTTCGGCGAGCGTAAAGAGTCGCTGCACATTTGCCAAACGTTGCGCGCCATCGAAGGTTGCCGCGATCACCGTCATATACTCCGATTGATCGACCGCGAACCGAAGCAGATTCCCAATCGGATAATGATGCCGCCGCGCAACCAATTCCTTGATCATGGCGGCAGCCCGATCGAGCAGGTCGTGCTCCTCGTCGTTGATGAAAGCGATCTCGCGGTGCCGTCGGAGCGCCTTAAACAGTTTGCGCGTTTGGGTGAAATGGCGAAGCGGATCTCCCTTATCGACTTCATTCAGCCAGGGCGCGCACCGGAGCGCCAGCAGAGCATTGTCGGAAATACCCACCAGCGGAGAACGTAGTACGGCCGCCAACGCCAGCTCGTCCGTCTTGTTATCCAGAAACCGCAGCAACTGGACCAAATCGGTGATTTCCGGCCGCTCGTAAAATCCTCGCCCAAGCACTGTTTGATAGGGAATATTTACGCGACGAAAGACCGATTCATAT
>JBHENP010000590.1:0-529 GCA_046261995.1 Pyrinomonadaceae bacterium | reverse complement strand
AACTTGGAGTTCGCATCTACGCGCAGCGCGAAGACCTCTTTAATGCGATGCACCGGATCTGAATTTCGAATTGCGAATTTCGGATTTCGAATTTTCAAGAAACGGATCTGAGAATTTCGAAGTTCGAAATTCGGATCTCGAAATTTCGAAAAGGATAAGTAAAATCCGCAATCCGCAATCCGCAATTCGAAATCCGCAATTCGAAATTCGCAATTCGAAATTCCTAGTATGCCTGAGCCCGAGATTGCCCGACGTTGTCCATCCTGCGGCGTATCCATTCGGGTACGCGCAAGTTTTTGCCCACAATGCGGCAAGACATTGACAACGAAGTCGGACACGGCCAGCGGAGCCAAGGGTACGCTAACGCCTGGCTCAGGAACTCCGGAGTTAACTGCAGACCCGGCAAGATCGGCGGCAAGCAATCCATTAAACGCTGAAAAGACGGTAGCTCCCCCAACCGCTTTATCGACTCCGCCCTCCGCTCATCGTAAGCAGCCATTGCGAGCAACTGTCAGCATGGTTTACCGCA
>JBHENP010000589.1:0-529 GCA_046261995.1 Pyrinomonadaceae bacterium | reverse complement strand
CTGAAGTGCTGCCCGTTAGCGACGATCTGGATCGAGCCTTGTGGGTTCTCGCTCGGAGCATGCTGCCAGAAGAGTTGCTGTGTGCCAGGAGAGAGCAGCTCGAATTTGGTGAAGTTGCGATCGAAGTTAGGCAGATCCTCAATTTGCTGCTGGTTAAGATTGGTCGCGACATCCGCGCGGTCGGTTTTCAGGGAACCCCTTTGAGTTTCGGCAGTCACCGTGACCTGGCCGATTACAGTTTCTATCCCCAATGAGAAATCTGTGCGGGCCGCCATGCATCATGTCACATCCGACGCTTGAATTTGGACACCGACGGATCGCTGCCACTCCTTACAGAACCGGGAGCCGTAGCGACCGGATGCTACCACTCAACCTGGAATTGCTCGCTTTGCTCAAAGGCTTTTGGATCAACGTTGGTTGACTCTAGCATCCGGTCGCTACCGCTCTCGGTTCTGTATTGAGTGGCGGCTCTCCAGTTGTGCAAGAGTTCTCGAGATTTCACACAGGCTGCGTAGCGACCGCACTCTAC
>JBHENP010000588.1:0-529 GCA_046261995.1 Pyrinomonadaceae bacterium | reverse complement strand
ACCGTGATGATTGCGGATTAGGCACCTTCACAGCTGCAATCAAAACCCGACTAGTGGTAGTGTCTCTATACCAACTGGACAGCAGTCAAGCATGTTCGCTGATTTTCCATGAGGAGAAAAAGGCGCTTTTGGTTTTCGTGATTTTTCGTGTGGTTTCGTGGATCGTTATCAGCGGGGCAAACGCTCGGTCCACGAAATCACACGAAGCCGCACGAAAAAAACTCTAAGAGAATTTGAGAACTCTAAACCAGCCGCGGCGAAAATGACTGAGCGCATAGAAAACATCACGACTCTGCTGTTCGACTGGGATGGAACTATCGCCGACTCTGCCCAACTGGGTCTTAACGCATTTCAGAAATCCTTCGGCGCTCTCGGTTTTGAATTCCCGCAGGAGATCTACGAGGCTGCATACTCGCCAAACTGGTACTCAATCTACGAAGCCATGGGACTGCCGAAGGAGAAGTGGGCCACAGCCGATGATCTTTGGATGCAACACTATGGCGAGCAAACCGCCACGCTGGTTGACGGC
>JBHENP010000587.1:0-532 GCA_046261995.1 Pyrinomonadaceae bacterium | reverse complement strand
TGGACAGAAATAATAGCAACAGATGTAGCAAACCGTGGAGATGGAACCGAATATCAAAACTCTCGAGATCTCGCTAACTGTAAATTCTTACAGCATAAGACTTTCAACATCTTGTTTGTAATGCGGAGGTCACGGTGGTCCAGTCGCCGCATAACGAAGTCCAGACAACCGCTTTTATTCGCATTTTGCTGCTCACAAAACCGAAGGCGATCCAGAGAATGACGGACTGCTAGAGGCACCTGACTGTCGATGAAACTGACACCCGAAACGTCGATCGTGATTCGCTCACCGTTTTCCACAGCTTCGACTGCTTGCTTCAGCATTTCGCCATCTGCGGCCGTCAGCCTTCCTTCAACCTTCAGAACTGTTTTGCCGATTTGCGTTATCTTCACCGGCATCATTGCCACCGCCTGGTGCCTTGGCAGCGCTTGTGCCAGATCCACAAATCGACTCAATATGGCTGGAAGTATTGAAGTGATTAGATTTTTGCTTATCGTCTCCTCTGCATGACGGGCCAGTCTCCTCTCTTGCC
>JBHENP010000586.1:0-532 GCA_046261995.1 Pyrinomonadaceae bacterium | reverse complement strand
CTTTTGAGCTGGCGCGCGAAGCTAAAGAGGCAGTGAGAAAAGTTTTGGGAGACGACTAGACAGGGCTAGATGATAACGGTGGAAAGAGGTCAGTACCACCACGCGGTAGCGGGTGGGTCAGTCGAATGCGGAATGCGGAATGCGGAATTGGGGAATGCGATTCCGGTGAAGCTAAATCATTTTTCAATCGGCATTCCGAATTCAGAATTCCACAATCGATGGACCCACCCGCGTGGTGGTACTGACCTCGTGCGCCGGGATAAACCGGCAGGTTGTAGTGAATGAAAGAGTCATACGTTAAAGGTCTAGCCAACCATAACGGCCCCGAGTCATGCGGCGGCGCTCGTAAGAGCGACGGCGAAGCATTGACAGGGGAAAGTGCAGGCAGGGCATTGAGCCGCGAAAAGTACCGAACCCGGGATGCCGACCCGCTGAGGTCATGGGGAAGGCAACAACCAGGGTGCCGCATTGGCAAGGCACGGTGGTATCCCGCGCGGTCTAAGACCCCAGGCATGCACGGAAACAACTTGCG
>JBHENP010000585.1:0-533 GCA_046261995.1 Pyrinomonadaceae bacterium | reverse complement strand
CGGTTCAGGCGCGTATAAAAACTCGACGAACGAATCCGAGCGAAACATAGTGAACTTCAGCCACCACCACCACGGCGCACACCATCATGCCTACCATTATGGGCATCGAGGCAGCGCGTTTATGGTTGTGAAGCTGGAAGAGAAGCAAGAATAGCAAGTAGCACAACCAGAGTTTTCCAGAAACCGCTGCCAGTGACTAAGGTCCGGCAGCGGTTTTTATTTCGTCCGTTGTCAGTTGCAGTTTGTACTTTGTGCTTGGTGCTTTGTAATTGGATGTGTAATTGAGGTTGCGCCTCTGCCGTTCACACGATGCACTAAGTACAAAGCACTAAGTACAAAGCACGAACAACTGACCACTGACCACTGACAACTGACAACTTTCCATTATGTCTGAACCACTTTCCAGGATTCCCAGTGGCACGCGATATTACTTTGGGGAAGAAGCACGCCGGCGCCGCAGTATCGAAGAGACAGCGCTGGCCGTGTTTGACGGTTGGTCTTATGAACAGATCGTCACACCCACAATTGATTAC
>JBHENP010000584.1:0-535 GCA_046261995.1 Pyrinomonadaceae bacterium | reverse complement strand
TTAGAAAATAATGGGAAGGCGCGATCGAGATATGCGGCTGAGAAGCTCGGTAAGTTAGATCAAAACCGATCGCTATTCCAGCGCCGCACATAACAAGCGCTTGCAGCGGACTCGCCGGAACGCGGCTTCTTTGTTGAGTTGCGTGGGCTCGCCGCTGAAGCGCGGCGTTATCTCGCATCGCTTGAGATACAAATGAGCACGCTGACGGAAAACGAACTCGTAGTTGATGCTGATCTCTAAAGGTGCGAGAGTCGCGTTGAGTGGTTCAATTGCCAGGGCGAGATAACAAGCGCTTAGAGCGGACCGGAATCAGCGTGCTTCTCATCGACAACTTGCCGCACGATGCAGTTGTCGCCCGGCCGCTGAAGCGCGGCGTTATACAGCTTTCCTTATGAGAGCGGGCAAACTACTTGCGATATTCATGGTGGTATGCAACCTCGTCGGGGTTGGATCCGCGCAGCGCAGGCGGGTGGAGCGAGATGTCCGTATCCGGAAACATCACCCGACTGTTTACATCACGTTTGAGGGATTAGGT
>JBHENP010000583.1:0-535 GCA_046261995.1 Pyrinomonadaceae bacterium | reverse complement strand
TTCCTCCCCAGCTTTAATTGCTCTCTTTGACCATATCCAAACGCGGCGACCAGAAATTATTGCTTCGGCATTCGGTCTGCACGAATGGTTTATGTAGCGGGCGAGATTGCTGCGTGGCGTGCCGTCAACAGACCACTTAGAATTGACGCCAAAGAAATACTTGCCAGTGGGCCTCTTATCTACCTCTCCGTTCGAGATGAGTGGGCCAGTGTACTCGATAATCCGCGTTCCGGCTGGGATTGGTTCTAAGGCAAATAAACCTAATCCATGCGCGGTGCGCTTGATGACGTAACGCCCCTTGCCCTTGGTCATTGATCTGATCTTATCAGCCTGTCTTCGAAAGTTTCCGCCAAGTTGTATGTCTCAAAGAGAGCCCACAGTACAGAACCGGGAGCGGTAGCGACCGCACTCAAGTAGCGCCATTACTCGAGCTTAAGACGACACGCTTGGTTCTTTATTCCGCTGCGGCATGCTCGCGCGAGCTGAGTGCGGTCGCTACCGCTCCCGGTTCTGTAATTGATCGTAACGCTCAAGC
>JBHENP010000582.1:0-535 GCA_046261995.1 Pyrinomonadaceae bacterium | reverse complement strand
GTTCCAAGGATAGCGATGCGCATAGCGTCTAGACGACCTCAACGATCCTATGGGGATGTACTGCTTTACGGCACTGCGCTGTGTGCCAACGGAACGAGAGAATCAGCATTATCAGCGGCCTGTTTGTAAACTTCAAGAGTTTGCCTCGCAGTTTCTCGCCAATCGAACATCCTGGCTCGATTCAAGCTTTTGGCGCGGAGCATTGAGCGAAAGGTGGAATCATCGATCATAGACAAAACAGACAGCCCCGGAATATAGGGCGGGCAAATCAGCTGCCGGAACATACCCGGTATCAACGATTACGGCGCCGGCTCCGACCTTCTCAATCGCCAGGACTGTTTCACGGTAGCGCCACGCGCGTTTGCCGACGATGACAAGTTGCGGCAGCTTTTCTTCTGGTCTTGCCAGTCGCAAACGCATGTAAGCTGATATAAGGCGGGTCAAGTTCTTTCGTGGCTGAATTGAACCAACCGAGAGAATGTAGTCGCCGGATATTCCATAAATTTGTCGGACACGCTGAAGCTCGCCCTGATCC
>JBHENP010000581.1:0-536 GCA_046261995.1 Pyrinomonadaceae bacterium | reverse complement strand
GCTGAAGCCAAACTAAAGATCGATAACATCAACCAGCAGCTCAAGGGCGGTGCGGATTTCGCTACCGTGGCCAGGGCCAAGAGTGAGGACGCCACCAGTGTCCCGCGCGGTGGCGACATTGGTTTTGCCACCGAAGACGATCTTAAGCAGAATGGATTTCCACCTGAGCTGGTTAGCAAATTCTTTACTATGCAGGCTGGTGATAGGACTGAGCCGGTTCGATTCAATAGCGGCAAGTGGTACGTCTTCAAACTTGAAGAGAAACGATTGCAGACAGAGAATCTTACGTTGGAAAGTCCTGGCGTGCGCCCGCAGATCACGCAGGCGCTTATAAAACAGCGGTCAGATATCTTGAATGCCGCGCTGCTCGAAGTAGCGATGAATGAGGCGAAGATCGTCAACAATCTCGCTGGCACAATGATAAACAACCCCAGCAACCTGGGGTTGAGACCGGCGGCGCCGGGCACGGTTACACCCGCAGCGACCTCGACACCAGCGGCCACGACGCCTCCAACGACGACTACGCCGGCAACCAC
>JBHENP010000580.1:0-536 GCA_046261995.1 Pyrinomonadaceae bacterium | reverse complement strand
GGCAAGTATCGCGCCAATCAGTCCGCCATAGAAGACGCCACCTGAACGAAGGAAGTCGAGCGACAGCAATTGCAGCGGGTTCTCGCGATACTCGGGCTCGACAAAGAACATCAGGATCTTCGAACCGACAAGCGACGCCAGCAGCATCCAGAGAGACAAGTCGTATATTTTCTCGCGCGGCAGACCATCACGGGCAGCAAGCGTGACGGTAATCATGATCGCGCAAAGGAAAGCCAGCGCGAGAAACACGCCGTACGTGTTGATGGGGAAACCACCGATGCGAAATAGTTCTGGGTACATAAATTCTGGTCAGTAGTCCGTTGTCCGTGGTTCGTTGTCAGTAGTCTAGTCCGTTGTCAGTAGGCAGTAGTCCGTTTCTCAGTAGTCAGTAGTCAGTAGTCCGTTGTCAGTAGCCGTTGACAATGTCAGATCCGTTGTCGGTGGTTTCGGCAGATCAGCGGTGAAGGGTAAGCCGCTTTATATCAACTGACACTACTGACTACTGACTACTGATTACTGACCACTGACCACTGACT
>JBHENP010000579.1:0-538 GCA_046261995.1 Pyrinomonadaceae bacterium | reverse complement strand
GCCTATGCTTTCCATCGTTGGTCACCCGGCCGTCATCAATCCTGACATGCGTTTGCGTCAGACGGCGTTGCACCATGATTGGCCCATTCTTAATTTGAAGTGAATGGAAGTCGAAACACGGGTAAATGGTGAATAGTAAATGGTAAATGGTTAAGCTCACGAAAAGGAGTCTGCAACCATGCGTCCACATCAAAAACTTGAAGCTTGGGCTAAGTCAATAGAACTTGTTACGGATGTTTACAAAAGCAGTGAACGCTTTCCAAAAGAAGAAAGATTCGGCTTAACGAGCCAGATTCGTCGCGCTGCGGTCTCTATCCCGGCCAATCTTGCTGAAGGGGCAGGTCGACGATCGCAAAAGGAATTTGCGCATTTCCTTTCAAATTCTCAGGGCTCTGCCAGTGAACTCGAGACCGAACTCATAATTGCGAACAGGCTCGGTTATCTCGACGAAACTACTTTTGCCAAGCTTATGGGCCAACTCGAAAGAATCGGAAGGCTAATAACAGGACTAACGCGCCACCTTAGCGCTGGATCACGT
>JBHENP010000578.1:0-538 GCA_046261995.1 Pyrinomonadaceae bacterium | reverse complement strand
GACTATCCGCTGATAGTGGAGATCCGACATGCTTCCTGGAACATTCCCGAAATCTACGAAGAGTTGGAAAGCCGTGAAGTAGGCATCTGCAACATCGACCAACCAGTCTTTTCGAAGTCAATCAGACCGTCTGCTTCAACTACTTCGCCGCTAGGCTATGTGCGTCTGCATGGCAGAAACTATCAGAATTGGTTCAGGGATGAGGCCGATAGAGATGAACGTTACAATTATCTGTACTCGGCTGACGAACTCGAGCCTTGGATTGCGCGGATAAAAGAGGTGGCATCCACGGCTGACCGATTCAGCCATGTCGGAGGCGTCGCCTGAATCCAGCGAGCCGACGCTATTCAGTTAACAAATCGAACTCCGATCGGGTCGCTGCCAAGAAGATGGTCGACCAACAACAGTAAGGCGATCATTTAGCCGCGGATTCACGCGGATAAACGCCGATCTAAGAAGCCCTACTCCAATTGCTTGCTCGTAGCTGTTCACACCCGTGTTTATCCGCGTGAATCCGCGGCTGCAGCCTGCTCAGGAA
>JBHENP010000577.1:0-540 GCA_046261995.1 Pyrinomonadaceae bacterium | reverse complement strand
GTCTATGCGCGGACCACGGTCGCCGAGGTCGCCGGCCACGACAATCTCTGACACGCTAAGATTGCGCACCAGGCGAGCGGCGGCGCGCACTGTAGCTAAATCGCGTCCATGGCTTATGAGACCGTCGATCATCGCGTCGACATACTCCCGCCGACGAGTGTTGCCCGGCTCGTGCAGCAGTTCTGTAAACAACTCCTCGTAGGCTGGCGGAAACAGCGAGACGACATTTGCATGTCGATACACGCCTGCTAATCGGCGAACGATATCGAACTGAAGGCGTAGCGTGCCTCGAACCCACGCCCGGCGGATCGTGGCATCGCCCAGTCGCTCACCCAGATGCTCCATCGCTTCACTCGGGTAATAGAGAAGGGCAAGTAGTTCTCGCAGCTCTCTCTCGGTCAAGCGATCTGCAAAAAGCGACTGCACCAGCGGACGCAGCGTGCCGGAACCGTTGTTGATAATATGTCGCAGTTTCTTGTATTCGCCGTGTACATCGCTGACTACGTGAACCGTTCCCTTGGGCAGGGAGAGGCCGGCTCG
>JBHENP010000576.1:0-540 GCA_046261995.1 Pyrinomonadaceae bacterium | reverse complement strand
ACATAGCAGTCCGCTCAGCGCGTATTGCGCCGAGCAAACCCTGGCCACTATCCGCCGGGTGGGGCCGGCGCGTCTCACTGAAACGGTGCTGCAAGACCTCGTCGGAGGCCTCAAGAAAAACAACATAGACCGCAAGTCCGGTCGACCGTAAGGCCGACAGTTGCTTCTGGAATCCGGCAAGAAATGTACCCTCCCGAATATCGATTACTAGCGCGGCCCGCCGGATGCCCTTTTCCTCTTCGCCCCGAGTAACCAGGCGAGCGAATGTTTGCAACATCGTGATCGGCAGGTTGTCAACGCAGAAGTAGCCCAGGTCCTCGAAAGCATTTGTGGCCCCTGACATTCCCGAACCACTCAGCCCGGTAATGATCACAATATCAGGCGCGGCTTCGTTGTTCTGAGAAACTGGCGTACTTTTGTCTCGCGCCATAAGATGGTTCAACCTCGAAGGGTGGAGAGAGTAGTTTACTACGAAACGAGTTCTCGTTTGTGGCGCAGTCAACTGTGGGCGCAACCTGTTATTTGGTAGGACGGAACAAG
>JBHENP010000575.1:0-543 GCA_046261995.1 Pyrinomonadaceae bacterium | reverse complement strand
CCTCTCAGCTCACCTGCGAGCGAGTAGGTCCAGCCGTGATAGGGGCAGCGAAGCTGGCTTGCTTGTCCCTCAGGCTCGGTCATCACCGCGGCTGCATGGTGCCGGCAAGCATTGAAGAATCCTCGCAACACGTTATCGGCCCCTCTGACTATGACTATCGGTTCCCCGGCGACATCGCTGGTGACGTATTGCCCGGTTACGCGTACCTGATCGACGCGACCTGCAAGTTGCCACGAACGAGCAAAGACGGTCTGCAGTTCGAGATCGTATACACTTTCATTCGTGTACCACGGCGCAGGTATGGTTAAGTCAATCCTGTCAAAACGGCGAGCGGTAGCGACCCGGTCTGATCTGCGGCGCCTCTCAGCGAATCCTGTCAGAACAGGGAGTAGAGAGTGGGTGAAAATCCAAACAGCACCCACGGTAATTTGCAGGTCAGGAAGGCGGACCCTGTCCCCGCTCTTACGACGAAAATACAAATCGTCTAGGCTAACAACTCAAGTTGATCTCACCCTTCGCAGGAGCTTCCACATGGGCCGCAAA
>JBHENP010000574.1:0-544 GCA_046261995.1 Pyrinomonadaceae bacterium | reverse complement strand
CTTACTAGTGCAATCCGGCCCGCTACGGCTCAACAGGTCAGTACCAACTCGCGGTAGCGGATGGGTCCTTAGTAGCGACTCACTCATGCAGCGTCCCATGAGGTCAGTACCACCACGCGGTAGCGGGTGGGTCCCCGTTAGCTAATGCTCAATCATCAAAGTCTGAGGATGGTAGTGACCTCATGAGACCGCGGCGTGAGTGATGAGTAGCCTGGACCCACCCGCTACCGCGTGGTGGTACTGATCTCACTTAAAAAGCTGTGCCCGGCTGCCAGGCTTAACCCAAAATTCTCGGCAATCGTCTGTCCGATGTCTGCAAGCGAATCACGCTTCCCCAAGTCAACGCCCGCCCGGGCCTTGCTTCCATAAACGAGCAACGGAGCATACTCGCGCGTGTGATCTGTGCCCGGGAAGGTGGGATCGTTTCCGTGGTCGGACGTGATTATCATCAAATCATTATCGCGCATGGGCGCTTCAATCTCCGGAAGGCGCGCATCAAAATGCTCAAGAGCGCGCGCAAAGCCTTCCGTATCTCGCCGGTGCC
>JBHENP010000573.1:0-545 GCA_046261995.1 Pyrinomonadaceae bacterium | reverse complement strand
CCAGAGCTAATGAAGGCCTTCACCATCTCCGCTTGAATAAAGTTGCCATGGAACCTGGTGAGCTTGTTCAACCAGAAATTATAGCCATCTAAATCAGCGTCCGGCGGGTCGTTTGGATTGAGCTTGGTTCACAAGTGCTACATCACAGCCGTGTATGATCGCAATGAGGATGCGGCTAAGGAGGCGGCTAAGCGCGAATTCCCCGACTATACCGCTGAGAAGGTTTCATGCGCGGTGCGGCAATACACGCATACCGGAGACTTTTGACGAGCACCTCAATAAAGGGGAAACCTTCAATGTTTGGCTTGTGATCCGCGACCGCGACCAATTTGACTCCATTGTCGGTATGTTGATCGAGCTGCTTTTACGCCATCGTCGCGAGACAACTGCCATCCAGATTGAAACGACTGGAGTACGTTTTTGCGCTCTAACATCTGAAAGAGGTCCTCAGTAGCAAGCTTCAATCTCTCCGTGAAATGCCCCGGAGTTTCTGCCTCCGCCTCACAGCATTCTTGAAATTCGGCCAAGCGGCACACAAAAGTAAG
>JBHENP010000572.1:0-546 GCA_046261995.1 Pyrinomonadaceae bacterium | reverse complement strand
ACCTTACCCTTCGGTATGACGCATTGGACGGCCATGACCCGCGAAAACAAAATCAGCGTCTGCCCATACAATTATAAAGACACGACGATACAGGGTTTTCTCGGCACGCATCAGCCTGCGATCTGGATGGGCGACTATGGTCAAGTCAGTTTGATGCCCCACACTGGAGAATTGCAGACAGCGAAGAAATTACCCTTTCGCCATCAAGATGAAATTTCCGCGCCTAACTACTATGCCGTCAAGATGGACGATGCCGGCAGACCGCTCACAGCCGAGTTGACTGCGACGACCCGCGCTGGGTTCCTTCGTAGGCTTTATCCAAATCAATTCACAGCGCCGAGAGATCACTGGCTACAACCCTGATCGGCAGTCTGCCGAACTCGGCCCGCCGCTACCTAATTTCAAAGGATACTTTGTCATACAGTTCAGCAAACCCTTCAAGTCCTTCGGGACGTGGGAGGATGACAAGATTCATCCCGGGAGCGATCAACGGAGCGGTCACCTGATGGGCGGTTACGTAACTTTCCCCACGACACAAGAAGAAGT
>JBHENP010000571.1:0-547 GCA_046261995.1 Pyrinomonadaceae bacterium | reverse complement strand
GGTTATTGAGAGCGCTACGGAGGAGATAAAACTGGCGATAGACGCCTGGGACCGTCGCGGCAGTTCCGACATCGTGATGAAGCGAATCAAGGATGAGCTCGATCCGGCGAACCTTCTTTCGCCAGGACGATTTTGATCTGGGATAACAAAGTATAGTGAATGCACCTTTGACACCGGCCTTCAGCGCGGTGAACGCACCCTGTCAGAACGGGCGAGCGGTAGCGACCCGGTCTCAACTGCGACAAGCGACTACCAGGTCGCTACCGCTCCCCGTTCTGACAGCGACGCCCCGGTGGCTACAATTGGTGTGTGAATAAGAGAAACAACAACCTTGGAAACAATCTGGAGATGAAGATGAAATCGTGGACTAAGATTCAACGCGCCGCTGTAATTCTGGCAATCGCGTTTTCTCTCATGACCGCTCCTTTCGTTGGGCTAAGTGAGGCATTCAACGCGGCAGCCGCCTCTCGAGATCCTGTTCGCGCCAGACATGGCATCGTTGCCTCAACGAGCCAGATCGCCTCGCAGGTTGGCGTTGATGTAATGA
>JBHENP010000570.1:0-547 GCA_046261995.1 Pyrinomonadaceae bacterium | reverse complement strand
CTCCAATACGATGTAGAGTTTTGCGAGAATCATGATGATGATCTCGGCGCGCGCTCTTTGGTCCTCAGTTTCTAACATGGCTCGGAAGAATTTCGGATTGCGGATCGGATTTCGGATTTGGCAAGTCAAAGAGTCAAAGGTCAGTCGTCAGTTGTCAGTGGTTTGTGTTCGTTGTTTCGTGTGATTTCGTGGATCGTTGGCTGGTTGTGGGTTAAAAACGATCCACGAAATCACACGAAACAACACGAAACAGGAATCAGGAATCAGGAATCATCAAGAATGACGAAGCATGATCACGATTCACTGACCGCGGACACCAAAGACCAAAGGCCAAAGACCAACACAGACTGAAGTCTGTGCCACTAATACTGGAACGTTTTTTCCCACTTTACTCGCTTCAGCAAGGCGAAATCGGAAAGCATCTTGCCGGCGCCCATCACCACCGAGTTGAGCGGGTCGTCCGCGACAGATACAGGCAGACCAGTCTCAGCCGTAAGTCTTTTATCAAGATTCCTCAGCAACGCGCCACCGCCGGTCAGCACGATGC
>JBHENP010000569.1:0-551 GCA_046261995.1 Pyrinomonadaceae bacterium | reverse complement strand
CGTTTCGCGTGAATGCCAGAGTGGGTTAGGGCTCGCCTCTCCGCCGGTGGCGCCTCGTCTGCGTCAGGTGAGTTAGGAGCACCTGAACTTGGCCACTTACCTTTTGGTCCAAGCCTATCAGCATCTTTGGCTTGTTGCGCGTAACGGCATTTATCAGCGATTCACATATGTTGCCCGATACCACTCAATCCTAGTTCCCGACCGCCTTGATGCTAGCAGTCGCAGCCGCTTCTCACGATTAGGCTGCCGTCCTTTAAGGGATGAGGCTACATTGTCCCCGGAGCTTTATTACCCGGGTAGGATACTGATGGCAGAACATCAGGTGATGTCATGGTTGCCCAAGCATCACAGTCACAAACGCGACTTCGTGTCGCACCACAACGCCGCGCTTCAGCGGCCGGGCGACAACTGATCAAGCATTCAAGTTAACGGATGCGGAGACACGCTGATTCCGGTCCGCTGCAAGCGCTTGTTCGGGTGCCGCGATTAGACGAGCTTGTCATAATCCGCGTGCGAGCCAATCCAAAACCATACAATTGAATCAGCTGCAT
>JBHENP010000568.1:0-551 GCA_046261995.1 Pyrinomonadaceae bacterium | reverse complement strand
GTACAACCTGGGAGTGACGCCGAAATAGCAGCTACGAATTACGCTGAAAGCGTTGGCTAGTTCCAGCCCAGGGTTGCAGCAACCCTGGGATTCCAGTCCAACCCATACCATTCTGCAACTCTGAAAGAGTTCGCGAGGTCGCGTGCGCAGCCATTCGCCAACGCTTTCAGCGTTAACAATTTTTTTGGAACATAGGTCCCAGGGTTGCAGCAACCCTGGGGTGGAACTAGCCAACGCTTTCAGCGTAGATTACTACCGACTTGCTGGCGTTCATTGAAACAGACCTTCCGGGACAGTAGCCCGACTGTTAAGGAGGTTCATTTCCATTTCCCATTTGCCATTCGAGATAGGGGTGCGCTCTCTTCACTCGTTAGACACCATCGCCGCTTACAAATGGAAACGCAGTACGTTTCTCAGCCAATGAGAAATGGAAAATGGAAAATGGAAAATGAGCCCTCCTTAACAGTCGGGCTACTGCTCGAGCGGTTGGACTACTGTTCTCCAAAGCGCAAAGCGATTTCCGTCAGGATCATAGAATCGCACGTATTCAC
>JBHENP010000567.1:0-552 GCA_046261995.1 Pyrinomonadaceae bacterium | reverse complement strand
GCTGATAGCTGTAGGAATGCTGGCTGAGTCTGGGGAGAGTCGAGCGGGGGTAAACCGCCCTTCCCGACCTGCAAGATAGCGGGCGGTGAGTCATTCCATCCGGCTAGCGCTAATTCACAGGTCGGGAAGGGCGGTTTACCCCCGCTTGACTTTCGCTTAGCCTCAAGTCGAAAAGGTGAGAGTTATAATCAAGCATACGCGCGCACTAGAACCTGAACAGGCTGCTGCCGCTTACGAGATTGAGAAACACATCTCGGTGACCGCAGGCCCGGGCTCCGGCAAGACCATGGTGCTGGTCGAGCGTTACCTGCACATCCTCCACGAGCGAAATCTCTCGATTGATCAAATCGTCGCCATCACCTTCACCAATCGGGCGGCAAACGAAATGCGCGAGCGCCTCAGAGCGCGGCTGAATCAAATCCTGCTCACAGCCTCAGGAGCTGAAAGAAAGCGTTGGTTAGGTTATAAGCGAACTTTGGATGGTGCGGTGATCACTACCATTCACGGTTTCTGCGCGCGGCTGCTACGCGAGTTCCCGGTGGAGGCGGGAGT
>JBHENP010000566.1:0-553 GCA_046261995.1 Pyrinomonadaceae bacterium | reverse complement strand
GTCCAAGGGCAATGCGGTCCTCGCTACGGCTTTGCCGCCTTCGATGAGAGTGTGTCAAAACTCAGATCTGAATAGAGTGCAAATGGAATAAACCACTCAATACAGAACCGGGAGCGATAGCGACTGCACTCAACCGACGAGTGCATGGCGTTTAATCAACGGGGCAACCTCAAACTATTCTTGCGATTGCTTCATTTTCCTTCACGAATTAGGGTTCGAGTGGTGAGTGCGGTCGCTATCGCTCCCGGTTCTGTATTGAGTGGTCGCAGGCTGCCTTAGTTCAGCACATCTGAGTCTTGCCACGGGCCCTACGCCCTTCCGTCGAAGCGGTCTTAATAGGATTGGGGCGGAGTCCAAAAATGAAGAGTCAGGCCACCACCTTACATCAGACGGCATAGCCGCAGCGACGACCGAAGGACTATCTCGCATCGCTTACTTTGTCCTGAACAGGTACCTTTACTAGTGAAATTGACTCTCTATCTTCCGGATTGACATGTTACAGGTTGCGGGCCAAACTTTGAACCTGGTCTCAGTAAGAGCCAGAGCCATGCTC
>JBHENP010000565.1:0-553 GCA_046261995.1 Pyrinomonadaceae bacterium | reverse complement strand
CCGATAAGCCTGAAAGCGGGACGCATCGAATTGATGGCCCATTGCGGCAGGACGAATTCACCGGGCTTCGATCGCCCTGTGGATCTTTCGCGTGAAAATGTCACTGAGTCGTTCAAAAGATTCTTAATAACTGGCGTTTCGCGACAGTGCACACGTACTGGGAGCTTGAGTTCTAACCGTTCGCGAATTCGTCCCGAGGTTTTTGGGTGCTCATCTTACGTTGGACTGCGGAGCGGGGGATTCCCGCCAAAGACCCCCGGCCCATTCCACTTTTTCCGCCGGTTTGAGTTTAAGGGCGGACCACACCGAAGCCGTTGATTCCATTGGACTTTACCCTTCCCTAGGAGTTTGCCAAAAGCGCTTTTTCAGGCTACAATGTCACGTACTTTTTAAGTCCAAGTATGCTATCTCGCGAGCACCCGGAAAGATTGAATCAAGCACCTAAATGATGTTCGTAAACGGCTGCAATTTGGTGAGTCGCCGGCTTTTCTTCGCCTAAGGCCTCGGCATAACGACTCCAGCAACCGGCGGATTGTACTGGAAAGGTCAATGG
>JBHENP010000564.1:0-554 GCA_046261995.1 Pyrinomonadaceae bacterium | reverse complement strand
ACCCCATCACGGTGTACCCTACTTCTTTCTGAAACAAACCTACGACACCATGCAGGCGAGCGCGCTCCTCGAGTCGCACGGTCTGCAGTGCCCCCCTTTTTCCCGCTACGCCCGCACGATTGTGGACTACGCCGTCGCGCATCCTGTGCTGCAGCCCTGACTGGCTGCCTTGGACCGATTGCATGATGATTCAAGAAACAAAAATTTGCAGGTTGGGAAGGGCGGTTCACCCCCGCTGATTGAGTGGCGTTCAACGCGCGGGGGTAAACCGCCCTTCCTGACTGCGCTCTTCAGTCTTGAGAGAAAACATGGGCGGGGTGGGCCGTCCTGTTCCTCACGCGCATGCGGGTGAGACTAAGATGAGAGCCAACAAAACAATCAGGCTTTTCATTGGTACGTCACTTCCTTTGTGGAAGATCTATTCCGGCCACCTTCTGCTGCGCCTTCGGCGCTGGTTGAGTTATCAGTTTCTTAAACTCGGCGCTTAACCGGCCAGCTTGGAAAGTTGGCTGGCTATTAACATCAATAGGAAAACGCTAACCACGGCCGCGCCC
>JBHENP010000563.1:0-557 GCA_046261995.1 Pyrinomonadaceae bacterium | reverse complement strand
GCCTCTAATTAATATCCCGTTGGGTACGCAGATTCATAATATCGAGTTGCGTCCCGGCAAGGGTGGTCAGATGGCTCGTTCCGCCGGGGCCTTTGCTCAGCTCGTGGCCAAGGAAGGAAATTACGCTCAGCTTCGCATGCCTTCCGGAGAAGTCCGCCGCGTGCCGCTGGTCTGCAAGGCCACTGTCGGCCAGGTGGGTAACATTGAGCACGAAAATGTTTCATACGGAAAAGCGGGCAGGTCGCGATGGAAAGGTATTCGACCTCACGTGCGCGGTGTGGCGATGAACCCAGTGGACCATCCGCATGGTGGACGTAATCCGGTTACTCCCTGGGGTCAGCCGACTCGCGGTTACAAGACCAGGAGTAACAAACGAACGCAGAAAATGATTCTGCGCGATCGTAGAACGAAGTAAAAGCATTGCCGATTTCCAATTGCCAATTGCCGATTGGCTCTTCGGGTGGCTTAACTGGTGGTAATTGAAAACTGTTCTTAAATCGGCAATTGGAAATTGGCAATTGGCGATGGAGTGACAGATGGCACGGTCAGTTAAAAAG
>JBHENP010000562.1:0-559 GCA_046261995.1 Pyrinomonadaceae bacterium | reverse complement strand
CTCTTTTCCGGTGCCTGATTCTCCGGTGACCAGTACAGTTGCTTGCACCTGGGCCACCGTTTCAATCATTTGATAGAGCGCCTGCATGCTCGCAGATCTGCCAATGATGTTACCCAGTTGCCCGCGCTTTCGCTGACCCTGGATCAAAACCTTGTTCTGTTCAACCAGCGCTTCCTTTTCTTTGACCAGCGAAATCTTTTCCAGCGCCCGGGCAACGATCTCCTTGAGCAGATCATTGTCGAAGGGTTTCTGGACGAAGTCATAAGCTCCGAGCAGGAAAGCCTCGCGCGCACCGTGTGGCCCTCGCGTTGTAACAAGTGCGTCAAAAACTGACGCATCCCTAGTTCGTCATCAACGATGAGTAGGTTTGACATAAGAACAGAAGTCAGAAGTAAGTGGTCTGTGTCAGTGGTCAGTAGTCAGTGGTCAGTAGTCAGTGGTGTGAGTAGGTCGTGTGCCTTTGTTTTCGACTGTCTGCTGGCTACGGACAACTGACTACTGACAACTGACCCGGACTATTGACTCTTGCCTTCGCCCTTTTCGATTGGCTGCTCAATAG
>JBHENP010000561.1:0-561 GCA_046261995.1 Pyrinomonadaceae bacterium | reverse complement strand
AAGCTGAGCGCTTCTTTCTTTTGCCTTATCGAGAGCGTTGAACTTCCATTTGCGCGCCGACTTTTTAGCGATCAGGTTCAACAGTTTATGACCTTCCAGGACTTTTACCGCTGTAACGGAACCGCCAGCATCAATGCTTACTTCAACTATGACGACACCGCTAACGTTAGCGGCACGAGCAATTAGGGGATAGGACGGCGGCACGGTTTGGACTACAGTCGGATTGTCCAGACCATCATGGCTAAGAACTGGCGACAGCGAAGCCATCGAAGCCAGAACCGCGGCGATGAGTAGCAGTCTAAATACTTTCATTAACGCTTCGCCCCCACGAAAGCAATCTAACGATGGCCTTCAGCTGCGGCGCGCGATCAGCATTCAACCGCGAAGCAAAAAGACTACTTGAGAAGCACGCTATCGCGCCGTCAGCTGCAAGGCTTTGTTGTATGGCGTCGTTGCGCTACGCGGCTTCGATGTAGTCAGCGAGACTCGTGGGTTTCGGGATTGGCAGGCCATCTTCGCGCATACCCTGCAAGTGTAGGTCGATTGCTTCACTCATGCGCC
>JBHENP010000560.1:0-561 GCA_046261995.1 Pyrinomonadaceae bacterium | reverse complement strand
ACTCAGCACCGATCGAAGTTCTTGTTGACGTCAATCTGAAGCCACTAAAGCTGGTTCTAGCTAAAGAGGCTACGGCTACGAAGAGAAGAATGCGCTCAAACGCAAGCCTCCGCAGTAGAAGACTTGCTGAGCGACTCCTGCAATTCGGTTTTGGTCCTTAACGCTGAAAGCGTTCGCCAATTTCAGCCCAGGGTTTGCTTTGAAACCCTGGGGATGAGATCGATATTAATAAGGACGCAACCCTGACAGGGTTGCGCCGGCGGTTCGGATCATCACATCCGGCGCAAACACTCCAACTCAGTGGTCTCAGTCAGTACCGTAACGCGGTAGCGTCGGGTCGTGATCATGACTGAGATTGCTTACAGATAATATGTTTGTCTGGCCACCACGGAGTCTTTGCGTGAGTTGACCTGACGCTACCGCGTCACGGTACTGACTGTTTGCCTCTGCGTCGTGTTAACGGGCTTCGCAGTAGCCTCCGAGTGGGTCTCAGTCAGTACCGTCACGCGGTAGCGTCGGGTCATCTGGCATACCCCCTTCAATCCTCGAACTTCGGCAGGT
>JBHENP010000559.1:0-563 GCA_046261995.1 Pyrinomonadaceae bacterium | reverse complement strand
GCAATGCGAGAATCAGCGATCACTGGTGCGGATCCGGCGCCGGTTGCTTCTGGCTCCAACGGCTCAACCGCCTGAGGCGGCGATTCTTCCTGAATCACACGCTTCTGCTCCGAAGGGATTGATGAGGTCGCCGCCTCGTCCTTAGAACTCTGAGCAACCTCCGGTTTATTCAAGCCCAGGGTTACAAACTGATCCTTACCTTTGCGTCTCCAAAAAAGCCCCATAAGATTGTTCCAATTGCCACTGCTGTTCGAGATGCTAAATAACTGAATTTTTGATTATAAGCGCAACAGCCGCATCCTCACAAAAAGGACGCGGCTGCTTAGAAGATTTTTAGGTGCTTACCTGGCTATGTACTACTATCTCGTTCCGGCTATGCCGCCGGCACTGCCTTTGGCTCTGAACCTTTACATGGTTTAACTCATGGTTTAATAGGATTTTACTTCAGATCTCGCCGACGGGCGGGGACAGAACACCGCAACGAGGCTGGCGGAATAGCTCGGAAGGCAAGGTAATTTAGTCTTTCGCTGTAGGTGGAGGAATGTTGGACTATCGTCTGACCC
>JBHENP010000558.1:0-564 GCA_046261995.1 Pyrinomonadaceae bacterium | reverse complement strand
TGTTCGTACTTATTCCTATTGTATCAGCCTTGCGGTCAAGTTCGGGCTTCCTGCAAGCGGTGTCTAACCTATTTATTCGGTAGGTTAGTTTAGAGTACAAACTTTTAGTTTGTGGTAACGAATCGGCAACCTGAAGGTTAAACTCTAAACTTCTGGAATCAAGCTGACCCACTACTAAATCTTCACCTACCATTGGTTAAGGTAGGTCGACAGAAACGATCCACGAAATAACACGGATTTTCATGTGGTTCGTGTGGCTTCGTGGATCGCTCCTTACGCCCAAGCCCACTCTGAAATTAGGACGCAATCTCTCAAGGGCTTAAAACTTCGAGACTTCCTCGTAAATCTCTAAATACTTCTTAGCGGCGGCTGACCATGAATTGTCCATTGACATGCCGTTTCGCTGGATCTGCCGCCAAGCTTCCCGCTTACCATAAAAGTAAAGTGCTTCGCGTATTTTTTCAAGCATAGCCGCCGCCTGGTATTGCTGAAACTTGAATCCATTGCCGGTCCCGTGCGTCGGATCGAAGTTTTCCACCGTATCGTCAAGTCCACCTGTAGCAC
>JBHENP010000557.1:0-564 GCA_046261995.1 Pyrinomonadaceae bacterium | reverse complement strand
CCCATGAAGACGCCGCCGAAAAAGTGACGCGGCGGGCAGTTTTGTGGAGTGGAGTGGCAAGCCGCAGCGCGACACCGCTTTGGATTCCCCTGCCGTGTTTTGAACCAAAGCGCCGTCGCCGCTTCGCTCTGCCGGCGCACTGCAAAAGTTGAACAAACTCGATATTGGTCATCGCGTTAATACTATTTCCAAGTACCAGCATTAGTAAGTTTCGTAGCACGCGTATCGGTTTTAGAAGTGGATGCGAATATACGATAGAGGCTGCTTCTCAGGCATGCCGAGTGCGGACGCGATCGGCGGCCGCAATCTGACTCAACGTCCATGGAGGAAACTATGAAAGCAGCTTCTCTTGCTTCATTACACAATCTTGCTACATTACACAAGAAGATGGGTGCCGGCGTCTTTTGCGCCGTAATGCTGGTTCTAACGAACTCACCGATCGTCTATGGCTGTGCCTGTTGCGCGGAACCAGGCACGTGGTTCCAGGAAACAGCCAAATCCGATCCGGAGGTTCTGGCAATCGTAGGACAATTGAGTCATAAGTTGGACAAGACTGCATTGTTG
>JBHENP010000556.1:0-565 GCA_046261995.1 Pyrinomonadaceae bacterium | reverse complement strand
CCATCAAACCCCGATGATCATTTTGCACAAGCTGAAGCGCCACGAGCGGAGCCGCTGGTAACGTTGGAGGAAAGCCTCCTCATGATTTGGACATGCAATCGGGATTTTCAGGAGTGATACATCTATATGACGCTCGTTTTAACGCAATCTAAGTTGAGGGCTGGAGAATTTTAGAAGTTTTTTTGTGCATCCCAACGACATGGGGTATTGAGTTGGCCTCCCACCCACGGCAGTGGGTGGATGGTTCAGATCCAAACCTACATGCGAACAGCACCGAATTCTTGAATCCCACCAACGGAAGAAGCTGTGAATAAATTCCAGAATCTGGTGATTCCTTGAATAGCGCTCAATACAGAACCGAGAGCGGTAGCGACCGGATCCAAGCACTCAACGAACCTTATCACCTCTCTCCTAATCAGTTGAGTCTAGGATCCGGTCGCTACCGCTCTCGGTTCTGTATTGGGTGGCATTCGAGAGTCTAAGGAAGCCTCCAATTTACTCACAGCTTCGTAGAGAAAACTCCAAATCCCACCAATGGAAGTTGGTGGATTGTTCAGATCCACCC
>JBHENP010000555.1:0-569 GCA_046261995.1 Pyrinomonadaceae bacterium | reverse complement strand
AATGCTGATCGCGCGCCGCAGCTGAAGGCCGGCGTTATGTTGCTTGTGGCATGTCGCGCGGAAGTACGTTGCTATGAGATTTAAGCCATACCTTATCGCGTCCTTAGCGGTTTTCATCCTCTTCATTGCGGCAAACTATTACAGCTATATCCGAATGAGCGAGGGTTTTTGTGATGATTGTTTTATCAGTTTTGGTTTTCCTTTTGAACTGTGGCGAGAAGGTGATTTCGCCCATGAAAGAGCTATCCTTTGGAGCGGATTGATCGCTAATGTCTCAATAGCTGTTTGGGCAAGCCTCCTTTTAGGTTGGGCGTGGAAAAAGATCCTACGCCGGTCCACAGTTAGTGGAGCTGATTCTCTCAACGACGCAACATAACAAAGCCTTGCAGCTGACGGCGCGATAGCGTGTTTCTCAAGTAGTGTTGTTCCATTAGGTTGGAGGCTGATCGCGCGCCGCAGCTGAAGGCCAGCGTTAGACCGCTAAGTCGTGTATGGATTCTCTGAGCTAGGGGGCGTATGAGAGCTGGCATTTCAGTTTTGATTCTATCTCTTACCGTGGGCTTCTTAGC
>JBHENP010000554.1:0-570 GCA_046261995.1 Pyrinomonadaceae bacterium | reverse complement strand
CGCGGATGCTGCGCGAGGCCGGGGTATCATCGTTTCCCACCACTTATTCGGAGTTTCTCTCAGCGGCGGCACGTGTGATACGCGACCGTGACGCCGATGGGCGGATTGACCAGTGGATGCTGACGATTGATTACTTTCCCATCTGGTATAAGCGGCTGTTCGATTACTTACCCCTTTACCTGGCTGCCTCGAATGGCCAAACATTGCTCGAAGGTCGTCAAGTCAGGTTCGATAATGAATCCTCCGTCGCCATCTTCCGCTTCTTGCACGAATGTTTTGCCAGAGGTTACGCCCCGCGCCAAACCTTTCAAGGCGATGTTTTCCTCGATGGTCGCGTGGCGGCGAGGTTCGTCGGCCCGAATAGCATCGGGCACCTTGAGCGCTACCGTACTGCCGACTTCGAATACGACTACGGGCCAATCCCGCGTCCTGACGATGCCACCGGACTGCCAGTCAGTTACGCCGACCCGAAGAGCATTGTCATCTTCAAGACATGCCAACACCCGCGCGAGGCCTGGGAGTTCATCAAATTCATCATTTCCAAGCGTCATGATCTGCGCCTGTTGGAAT
>JBHENP010000553.1:0-572 GCA_046261995.1 Pyrinomonadaceae bacterium | reverse complement strand
ATCGACGACGACGCCTCGTGGGAAAGCAGCGCCGCGTCTTTGACCGAGTGCAGCGGCAGTGACCAGGACGAATGAAAGCATAAGAGTGAGAGCCCTCATCGGCGAATCCTCCTTAAGTGGCAGCGGTGTAGTTAGTGCGCGGGCATGTTAGCGCAGAGTGAGTCCTGGGTGCATCATGAGCACAGAGCCGATCCCAAAAGGACAGCTCAAGCCCGCTAATTCGCAAGTCAGGACAACCGGACCCACCCGCTACCGAAGCTGTGAAAAAATTAGAGAAGGAGTTACTTGAATAGTTCTCTGGAGCGAGGGCGAAATTACTGGTAAGGAAGGGGCCCGCAGCGCGCTCGCTTACCTTTCGCCAAGATACGGGCACTCAAGTCACAGAACCGCTTGCCGTAGCCAGCGGATGCTAGCTCTCAACATTTCCGAAACTGCTCAAACCCGACTATGGTAAGACTCGGTCGTAGGGCATATATGCAATCACATCAGATCAACCGCTTTTCAGTTATAGATGAGTTGCTGCTGCGGCGAACCGACAGATTTGCTTATTACGCAATAACCCGCCTCTTGCA
>JBHENP010000552.1:0-573 GCA_046261995.1 Pyrinomonadaceae bacterium | reverse complement strand
CTATAGCCGCGATGCCTCCGGCAAGGCCTACAACCGAACCTACAGAGAGGTCAATCTGTGCGGTAATGATCACCATCAACATTCCCACTGCGAGCACACCGGTAACCGCGGTTTGCCGCATCAGGTTGGAAAAGTTTCGCGGCTCGAGGAAGATCTGGTTGGTGGAATAGTGAAAGTAGATCCAGATGGCTAGCAGGGCAAAGAGCATCGTGTAAGCCCGAAGCGTGTCGGTAGGAATTTTGAACTTGCCAATACGGGTTTGCGGAATCTCGGCTTCTTCAGCAGAGACCACGAAATCTGAATTAACTGGAGGACGTTCGTTGAGGGGATCGCGCGCTTGCTGGCTCATTTGAACCTCACAAAGCTAAGAACAATCAACATTACCTGTCAGAACGGCGAGCGGTAGCGACCCGGTCTCAACTGGGACAAGTAAGGACCCGGTCGCTACCGCTCCCGGTTCTGACAGCGACTCATCAAGCGGCGCGCCGCACATTTCCCGTGGCACACTCCATCACGCCTTCCGGAGTTGCTGTAGCTCGTGTGAACTCGCCCGTAACACGACCTTCGTGCAAT
>JBHENP010000551.1:0-573 GCA_046261995.1 Pyrinomonadaceae bacterium | reverse complement strand
CTACGGTGTGCACGTGATTTGTGCGAATATTGAAGGCCCATAACCGCCAGTTGCGAATTCGGCAAGTCTCTCGCACTGCGAGTTCAACGGCTGTTCTTTGTTTACCGTTTAGCTTGACCGGTCGTTGTGCGAGTAAGCGCCTATTGTATTGCCGCCTCGCCTCGTCAGGTGGCAACGTTGGAGTGCCATACACGTTATGGAAACGGGCGACCGACCCTGACCTTCCATGCAGCCACGTGCCGTAGCTGCGAAAGGTGATCAGATAAGCAAGAGGAATACGGTCGTCTTGAAACTCGCGGTGAGGATTCATCATTGGCTCCTAATGTGAGGTTAGGGTCTAAGCGATGAAATTGTACTTGAAGTGCCAGGTTAAAGCACATTGTTAGTTGAAGCCAGCATCCGGTCGCTACCGCTCGCGGTTCTGTATTTTGATGCGTTACTCGAAGCCAGCATCCGGTCGCTACCGCTCCCGGTTCTGTAGTTTGAGCTTAGCCGCCGCCCATTAGCTGCCCAACAACCCCAGCAGTTGACTTCCCAGCATCACCATCACAGCAGTGGTGATCAACACCCGCG
>JBHENP010000550.1:0-573 GCA_046261995.1 Pyrinomonadaceae bacterium | reverse complement strand
GGGTTTGAATGGCTTAACTCAAACTTTATATAAGGCTTAGAGGCAATTGGTTCAGACACACCCCTCCCTAAGAAGGTTCAACGAATGCGAGTTTTTCTTCAAATTAATGGATACGATCCGAAGCATTGTAATCTGCTGGGCAGGTGAGTGCGCAAACCTTAGCGCGGCCCTGAGGATCTCGACGTGGTTCCGAGTCTAAACTAACCACCAAGACTACCACTAAGGAAAAGGCAGGTACGCGGCTTGAACATGAAACGAATCGTCTTCCTCGAACGGAGCACTTTCAATACGTTCAATGTTCGCGAAGGCAAATGGCAAAACGCAAGACAGTTTTGTTTGCTCGATCATACAATTCACGACCTGCACGGTAGCAAAATCGGAATCATAGGTTACGGATCCCTGGGCAAGGCAGTGGCGGCGCTGGCTGAATCTATCGGCATGCGCGTGCTTATTGCCGAACGGAAGCATGCAACTAATACCCGGCATGGACGCGCTGAGTTTGGAAAGGTTTTACGGCAGAGCGACGTGCTCTCGCTGCACTGTCCTTTGACCGAAGAGACCAGGAACCTGATT
>JBHENP010000549.1:0-576 GCA_046261995.1 Pyrinomonadaceae bacterium | reverse complement strand
CCGCATGATCGAGTAGAGCAGCCAACATCCGAGAACGGACCCTGCGGCAGCGAAGAGCGGGAAGTAGAAGACGGCAGAGGGATACTTGTAACAGCGTCCCACGACCAGGTAGTCATTGATCTCAGGTAGAGAGAGTAAAGACGAATCCAGAGCGCCAATAAGAACCATCGCCGGCGCCGCAATATAAAGCGGCACGCTGATTACATACTGCTCCAGCCAAGTTCCTATTGCCCTTAACCAATCCATGATTTAGTGACAGGTGGTATGTGATGAGTCAAACGCAAACTTTCGCTCTTATTACTTGAAGGGTTCATAAAACACACTCTGTGCCGAAGTCATAGTAGCCGCGATTTCACTGAAAGACGCAAAGGTGGCAAAGATACAAAGAAACGCATTCTTGCAGATGGGTTCATCGCTGCGACATTTTCATCTTTGCGTCTTGCCACCTTTGCGCCTTTGCGTGAAACTGCCTTTCCGTACCCGAACCCTTCCACACACACTTCCGCTCTGGATTATCACTCATCCCTGAACACTCATAATTTCCGATCTACCTGGCGGGAATAAAAACGGGAGGGG
>JBHENP010000548.1:0-576 GCA_046261995.1 Pyrinomonadaceae bacterium | reverse complement strand
GCTGTATGCACTCGCGCGCCTCTCGGAGGAACAGCATGTCAGAACCGCGAGCGGTTAAAAGCTGTGAAAAATTGTAATCGATTGCAGACAGCACTCAAGGCGGAGAAATTCGCAGGTTGGGAAGGGCGGTTTACCCCCGCCTACGTTTATTCAAATCACACCCGGTCGCTACCGCTCACGGTTCTGACAGAGCGGCGGTGGACGTCGTAGATTATGCCAATTGCTTCTGATGTAATCCTCGGAGATGGTGTTCAGATCTTCCGACCCGATTTAGTCAACCTGTACGGTTGCTCCATCGGCCCCGAAACGAAGATCGGCGCCTTTGTTGAGATCCAAAAGAAAGCCTCGATTGGTGCTCGCTGCAAGATCTCTTCGCACACGTTTATCTGTGAGGGAGTCACGATTGAGGAAGAAGTTTTCGTCGGCCACGGCGTGATGTTTACCAATGACCGCTACCCTCGCGCAGCCAACGACGATGGTTCGCTGCAAACTCAAGCCGACTGGCAGGTCGTGGATACTCGAGTTAAACAACGAGCTTCAATAGGCAGCAATGCAACCATCGGCGCGGGCGTGACC
>JBHENP010000547.1:0-579 GCA_046261995.1 Pyrinomonadaceae bacterium | reverse complement strand
CCGAGAGATCGCTAAACGCTTTCCGGAATATTCCGAACTTCGCTATCCATTGCTCAAGGACGAATCGAATCCCATCCAGGCAAGACATGCCATTGCCGAGCGCCGAGATCTTTCCGATGCGCTGAAAACATTAACTGCGCTCGTCGAAGCGTTCCCCGAAACGGCAGAGAAAACTCTGGTAACCCCCAAAGTTGGACACGAGTTGTTCAGGATTGGAACTCTGACTGAAAAGGTGCCGCAGTTTCACCTGCTCGCGGCCGGCAATCCGCGGCCTGAGACTGTGAATGTTTCGCCGCTTTATCAAATTACAATTGACGCTAATTTGCGTCCGCAGGCTTCCGATTTTAGATTGTGTTTTGCTGAGGCTAACTGATTCTGATTGCTGATTGGATCGGCTGGTACCTAGGAACCGTAGCGATCATACCTGGTACCAGCAATCGAAAATCAAAAATCAGAAATCAAAAATATCTTGATGGACTCTCTCATCCACTCGTTGCTGGTAATTATCGCGATCACCATTGCCTTCCTGTCGATCATGCTGCTCGTAGCCGCTACCGTGCTTGCCGAGCGGCGTGTGCT
>JBHENP010000546.1:0-581 GCA_046261995.1 Pyrinomonadaceae bacterium | reverse complement strand
CTATGCGTTCGCTGAACTTGACGGCGGACTCGGCCCGCTCGCTCGCCTGTGCGCTGAGTTTCTGCAGCTCTTTGCGTTGTGTTTGAAGCTGAGCTACGACGGACTGGAAGGTCTCCAGGACAAACTCGCCTTCGTCTCGCGACTTAAGACTCCTGGACTCAATTGGAGCTCGCTCCGCTTCGCCCACGAGCTGGCGATAGGGACGAAGGAGCCAGCGGAGCAAAAATAAAATGAAAATTAAACTACCAATAAGGATAGCGACGAATGCGGTCAGGAGCAGGGGGCCACGTGCGGCGGGGGTCGCCGGAGAAAGAGCGTTGTATGCGGTTCCCGCGCATGGATTTTTGAATTTAGTTTTTAGTATTTTGATTGGCGTCTTTCATGCGATCAACGCCCCCTCTCTCAGCAGGCTGGGGACAACTAAGAACGATCCACGAAATCACACGAAACGGCACGAAAAGACATCTCAGTTCGTGTCATTTCGTGTGACTTCGTGGATCGTCGTCTTCTTCCTTAGAATGGCCCACCCCCGTTTTCAGCAGCCTGCTAGAGCGGAACAATCAAAATCCCAAATCTAAAAT
>JBHENP010000545.1:0-583 GCA_046261995.1 Pyrinomonadaceae bacterium | reverse complement strand
TTTGATATGTTCCCCCAGACTCATCACGT
The DNA here is from genome assembly GCA_046261995.1 of Pyrinomonadaceae bacterium. Taxonomy (GTDB): domain Bacteria; phylum Acidobacteriota; class Blastocatellia; order Pyrinomonadales; family Pyrinomonadaceae; genus PSRF01. Next base: position 554 of record JBHENP010000545.1, on the reverse strand, counting down.
GGAAACCGTCGTGCGACTAAGATCTGAAATTTGAGATCTCAGATCACTACTGTCCGGTTAAACGGTTTTGGTTTTGCTCTAAGTCATTGTTTGGTAGAGAAATAAGCATAATGCCGAGTCTAAACGATTTGAATTCGATTCTTGCGTTTTGGGGGCTTACTCTTTCGCGATCAACTGCGAAGGAGATAACACTTGAACCAAGGTCGAACCGTGTTTGCTCAACTCATCAGCTTTCTTTCTCACAACGAATTCAATCGCTGCGTGGCGCGCTATGGTGGCAACAAGAGCGTGCGCTTGTTTTCTTGTTGGGATCAGTTTCTCACCATGGCTTTCGCCCAACTTACTTATCGCGAGAGCTTGCGCGACATCGAAGTGTGTCTCGCGGCTCAACAACGCAAACTCTATCATGCCGGTTTCAGTGGCCCAGTGAAACGTTCCACTCTGGCCAACGCCAACGAGAGTCGCGACTGGCGCATCTACCGCGACTTCGCCCAAAGTCTGATTCGGATCGCACGTCCCCTTTATGCTCACTCAGAGTTGGCCCAAGCGTTGGA
>JBHENP010000544.1:0-583 GCA_046261995.1 Pyrinomonadaceae bacterium | reverse complement strand
CCGTATCAGTCGCGCTGACTGAAACTAGCGATAACAAGGAGTTTCCTAATGCCCCCCATTTTGCGTCTAACAAAGGGTTTGCTTGCAGTAGCGGCCCTTGTTCTGCTTAGCCCCGTGGCAGCTCTTGCCGACTCGGCCAGTCTGTCCAATGGACAGTCAGTTACGTTCAACTATGTCGCAGCAGGTTTTCCCGGCAGCACTGCCACGTCTACATTCACCTACAAGGTGGCACTCTAACAATGGTTTTGACCAATACTTCGTCAGACGACATAAAGCTCGCGGAGATTGGGTTCAACGCTAACATGACGATCAGCGGCACCCCGGCTATTACGTATGCGGCTGGGACGGTTTGTGTTGGCTACCTTGTGTTGACTACCAGAGTGTAATGCGGAGGCAAAAATGTACACGAAACCTATGATCCTTCCATTGGACCCTCAGGGCAAGATTTATGTGCTGCAGGATGAGAAGGGAAACACTATCGGAACGGGCACGCGTCAGGTGTGCGAAGTATTGCTTTACATCATCACGAAGCCACGCACGCGTCCGGTTTCCGGTAGCTCGGAAATGTTGGTTTCTCAAAAGT
>JBHENP010000543.1:0-585 GCA_046261995.1 Pyrinomonadaceae bacterium | reverse complement strand
AGACCGCACCACAAGTGCCGCTCGAGATGCGCGCCGTCAAGCTCTTGTACCACGCTCTCGCAGGTTACGTCGTCGAGACCAAGCGCAAGGTACATCCTCCGAAAGGTCCAATGCGGACGCTTCATGTCGTCCGCAAGCGCGAAACCCTCGCACTGCATCTCTATTCCCACTGCTCTCAACATCTCCCCGAACGCTTGGCCCATCTCGGCAGCCTCGAAGGCTCTCCCTGAAACCTTCTCCGCAACTTGCGAGAGGCGCGCCCAATCCGGATGCACAAGAGTTCCGCCTGCGTCGAAGATGCAAGCGCGCGCGCCATTCAATGCAGGGTGAAGTTCGAAAGACAAAATAGAAGCGTGAACCAGGGAATTAGTGGTAATGAGGTGTCAGTTGTATTGTACTTGGTGCTTTGTACTTGGTGCTTTGTACTTGGTGCTTTGTGCTTGGTGCTTTGTGCTTGGTGCTTTGTGCTTTGTGCTTCGATGTGAAATTGAAGTTGTTCTGCGCCGAAGCGCGAGTTGTCAACAAGGAGTTCAAAAGCACAAAGTACAAAGTACCAAGCACAAAGTACAAAGCTCACACAGCAAC
>JBHENP010000542.1:0-585 GCA_046261995.1 Pyrinomonadaceae bacterium | reverse complement strand
ATAGACCCTGGTGCCTTCATCGTTGTGCACCCGCTCGCAGACGCCGAGGGTGGCGTGATCAAGCACTTCACTTTGAATGCCTAGGGAAGACGGAGCTCAGTGGTCAGTGGTCGGAGGCACAAAACAGAGGTCAGTAGGCTTCGGGCCTCCGCGGTGAACTCCATAAAGCGGAAGATCCACCACGGAGGCGCGGGGTGAGACATGCAGCGCAATCTTCAATTGTTGATGTCAGTTAAGACAGAAACATTTCAGCTCGGCAACGTTTCGCCATAATGCGTTTTAACGTCCGGCCCCGGACTCTGACCCTCTATCTCTGACTCTGACCATCTGACCTCTGATTGCCGCCGCTATGAAAGCCATTCAAGTTGCCGAGGTTGGTGGCCCAGAGGTGCTCGCACTCGTAGACGTTCCCGTTTTGGATCCCCAACCAAATGAAGTGATTGTTCAGATCAAAGCGGCGGGCGTGAATTTTATCGACGTCTATTTCCGCGAGGGCCGATATCCGGCGCCGCTGCCTTTCATTAACGGGCAGGAAGCGGCTGGTGTGGTAGTCGCGGTGGGTTCCGAGGTCACAACAATCAGACT
>JBHENP010000541.1:0-585 GCA_046261995.1 Pyrinomonadaceae bacterium | reverse complement strand
GAACTCACATGGCACTCCGTATTATCTGATGGGCGCAGAACGCCCGCCATCAGCCGCCGCGCCTTCAACGCCGCCAGCGGCAAGTCTCGCGCATGAAGGCAACGCTATCCGCGGTCGGCTGCATGGCGTTGTTGTTATATGCGGCTTAGAAGAAAAGGCTTCTCCTACGATAGAAGTAATAGAACCAAGCTATCGGGATCAAGATGCCTCCCACGACTTGGCCAATAATAAGCGATTGGCTGTCTGGGCCGAACTCCACCTGTACGATCTCGAGCGCGCTATACGCCACCAAACAGTGCTCCAACGATCCGGATCGTCGAAAGTGGCCCCGATGGAGGCCAGGAAAGGAAAGCCCCTATGGCGATAACGAGGATGTGAGCGAAATATAGAAAAATGAGACGGGTTCCCTTCGCTCCCAGCGGCGTTGTAGATACCCATTCTCCCTCGTCCGAATCTGGCTGAGCCAGCGGCCCATCGATCAGAGGAATAGAACATGTATTACATTCAACGAATCCTTCTCGGTATTCAGCATTACACTTAGGGCAATACATGTGAACATTCCTTTGAGACAGGATAGTCTCAAGC
>JBHENP010000540.1:0-587 GCA_046261995.1 Pyrinomonadaceae bacterium | reverse complement strand
GCTAAGCACAATCTGGAAACGCCGGGCGAAAATCTAATGGTTGTATCTGACGATCTGGCTTTGCCGTTTGGCAAGATCCGAATTCGAGCGCGGGGTTCGGCCGGAGGGCACAACGGATTGAAATCGATTATTGGTTGTCTCGGAACGCAGGAGTTTCTCCGGCTACGAATTGGCATACAGCCAGAGCACCCGATTAGCGATTCGAAGCGCTTTGTTTTGGACGTGTTACCCAAAGCAGCGCGAGCGGAAGTTGAAAAGGTTCTGGATCGAAGCGCAGAGGCGCTTAGAGTCATCCTCAAGGATGGTGTTCGCCAAGCATTGACACAGTATAACTGATTTGCGATTGCCAATTGCCAATTGCCAATTGCCGATTTTGAAGGCCACAGATGCCAGAGGCGGTAAGGTCTACAGTTTTTAAATCGGCAATCGCAAATCGAAAATGTACATTCCCTTCTTGCTTCATCCAAAGAGACGAAGCTAGACATCCATAGGGAGGATGATTTTGGAAACAACCAGGCAATACGAAGTAGTCTTCATTGTCGATCCCGGCGCTGACGACGATGAAGTCAATCGCCTCACTGAAAACC
>JBHENP010000539.1:0-587 GCA_046261995.1 Pyrinomonadaceae bacterium | reverse complement strand
GCCCTCTTTAGCGACCAGATGAGGAGCCGGCGTTGCCTGGCCCGATGGCACAACCGGATGAAACGCTTGTCCGTAGTTGGAAACGATCTTGCGTACGTAGTTCTGAGTCTCTCTATAGGGAGGCACGCCGTTGTATTTGTCAACCGCTCCTTCGCCCGCATTGTAGCCGGCGAGTGCGAGCCTAACGTCGCCGTGGAACCTCTTCAAAAGCCAGCTTAAGTATTTTGTTCCCGCTTCGACGTTAGAGACCAAGTCACTGGGATCCGTACACCCAAAATGAATAAACCGCGGGTCAATACCATGGCGCCGACCCGCGCGATAGATGATCCGGTCCAGGTTCCGATCACCGGACGTGAGGAGATCCTGCGGTATCATCTCTTCTAGCTGAGTGGTGGCATTCACAGAGGGCGCGAACACTGGACTGAAAAAGAGTCCGGTGAAATTCGTCAGAAGGAAAAGAGCCAATAAGGCCAATGGGGCAAACTTTACTGCACGCAAATGGGGCATACTTCGGGTCAAATTCATCTAGTGAGGTCTTCATGTGAGCGAGACCCAGGGTCACCTAAAAATTGCAATTCCAACTCGGC
>JBHENP010000538.1:0-587 GCA_046261995.1 Pyrinomonadaceae bacterium | reverse complement strand
CTCGGCCACTACGAAATCCGCTCAAAATTAGGCGAGGGCGGAATGGGCGAGGTGTACCTGGCTGAAGACGCTGAACTTCATCGGAACGTCGCACTGAAAGTTTTGCCTTTAGAAGTGGCTGCCCATCCCGATCGGATGCGGCGATTCAAGCAGGAAGCACAAGCTGCCGCGGCGCTCAATCATCCGAACATCGCCCACGTTTATGAGGTTGGTGAATCAGATGGTGTGCGCTTTATCGCGATGGAGTTTGTCGATGGCTTTACGCTGCGGCAACTGATTCACGATTTGCAAACTGATTTACCAAAGCTGCTTCGTTTTCTCCAGCACGCCGCCGAAGGATTAGCGAAAGCTCATGCTGCCGGAATCATCCATCGTGATCTAAAACCCGACAACATTATGGTGACGCGCGATGGGCACGCCAAGATTCTGGACTTCGGACTGGCGAAGTTAATCGAGCCGCACATTTCACAAACTAGCCCTCAGGGCATCAGCGAAGTCGCCACCGCAATCCTGCAACAGCATTCAAAGCCTGGAGTGGTTCTCGGAACAGTTGGATATATGTCGCCAGAACAGGCACAGGGTCGAGT
>JBHENP010000537.1:0-587 GCA_046261995.1 Pyrinomonadaceae bacterium | reverse complement strand
CATACACAGATTTCACGTGAGCGCCCTGCCGCTCCTTACGATAATAATACTCATTCGCGCCTCTTTGTTCCCAACCCATTGTGCTACTTGCTTTTTTACCACGAATACTTATTAGCAGCCCTGATCGCACCCTTATAAACTGCTTTTGGTTTTTGCTTTTTCTTTTCTGGCTTTGAGTGTTTCGTGTTCCTGCGTTTACCTCATAGTCGCGGTCCGCAGGTCAGGTAGTCTTTACTCCCGTAGAAAAGAGAAAGGCCCTAGCGTTTCTACTAGGGCCTTTCTGAGCACCCGCACCGCGTCACGGCCAGCCGCGGGTCTCTGGCGATGAACTCGCCCGAGTAGAAGAACGCCCGCGAGACATCAAGCTGCTTACGGTCAATGCACTGCGCGTCCCCGTCACATTGCAGAATCTGGGCTGACCAGAAGGCCCACCCGCCATCATCCGGCTCGCGGTTGAGGAAGTCCAGATAATGCAGACGCACAAAGTGTGAAACGGCTTCGATGAGGCTACGCACTCGAGTGCGCCTGGTCTCGTAGAGGTCGGCCCCGCCAGACCCACCGGGGCGGTTCGAATGGAAGATCATGTA
>JBHENP010000536.1:0-588 GCA_046261995.1 Pyrinomonadaceae bacterium | reverse complement strand
CGCCTGAGCAGGCGCGCGGACTCGCGGTTGATGCCCGGACGGATATTTGGAGTCTGGGCGTCGTGCTCTACGAGATGGTGGCAGGGCGCCTACCCTTCAACGGGCAGACCGGAATTGATGTCCTCGCAGCGATTCTTGAGCATGAACCCGAACCGCTGGCGGGACAGATATTGATCGCACCGGACGACTTTCAGAGAGTCATCGCAAGGGTACTCCAGAAAGAGCGCGAGCAGCGGTATCAGACGATCAAAGACATTTACAACAGCCACACAGGAATCGCCAACGTCCGCACTCTCTGTGCGCCAGAGCAAAAGCACGATAGCGCTTGTGCTCATCGCCGGACTCCTGCTAATCACGCTTGCAATTATCGGCATGAGGATGTGGCGTTCATCAAGTTCAGGGTCAGCGCAGTCAATTGCCGCGTCGCCTGTGGCCGAGCCGGCACGCAGCCTGATTTACTCAATAGTGGTGCAGAAATATCGCAACGGGAAACCATTTCAAGACCCGTTCAAGCTCGGCGGCGAGATCAATTTCGAGAAGGATTATCGCGTGCGGCTGAACCTCCGCAGCCCTCAGGACGGATACCTC
>JBHENP010000535.1:0-589 GCA_046261995.1 Pyrinomonadaceae bacterium | reverse complement strand
GATCTGCTGCGTAACATCGCCAGCGACGGTCTGATCGCCATGAAAGGAATAGACGGCCATGGAGAACACTCTGTCTTTGTAGGCTTCAAAGAGCAGCCGAAACGCTTCCCGGTCGCCTTGTTGGCAGTCTTTGATTACCCGTTCATCAATTAAGGGTTCGGACATTACGGCGAGCCGCTCCATCAGTGCCTCCATCCGCTCACTTCCATCTATTAGACGGGGGCCGATCGAGGTTTCTTCCCGGAAAGATCGAATATCCTGAACTCGCAGAAAAACAAAAAGGCGCAAAGTCTGAGACTCAAGAGCAAATAAGTCTTTTCTTTGCGGCTCGTCTGCGGCTTAACAACCGCGCAGGAATTGACTAGCGTAGTGTCTCAAGTACGGCGTCACGCAATCCGGAGAACCTGGAACAGTAGAGGCCGCGTGAAAACTCGGTACAAAATAACGCTGAAAGCGTTCGCTAATTGGAGCCCAGGGTTGCTTCCACCCTGGGTCTACACACATCCAAAGAACAGTAACGCCGAAGGTGTTGGCTAAATCGTTCGGAACAGCCGACCGCGAACTCTTTCAGAGTTTAGATGTTATTGAG
>JBHENP010000534.1:0-591 GCA_046261995.1 Pyrinomonadaceae bacterium | reverse complement strand
CATCAGTGGCGCCACGCCGGCGTCGCGGCCTTGCCGCATGATGTGCGGAAGGTCTGTGACCTTCCGTTAGCTGCGGCGTTGATGTTGGTCGAAAAATACAGAACCGGGAGCGGTAGCGACCGGATGCTACACTCAACTTCGTCCTGGACCGGTTTTTTTTCAAAGTTGAGTCGGGGATCCGGTCGCTACCGCTCCCGGTTCTGTATTTTTCGACCATCGAAGATGCGCCTCTGATAGTTGGGCAGGGCCACCACCGCACATCAAACGGCATAGCCGCCACACCGGGGTTAGACTTTTTCCTGCAACTTGTCTGGCGCGATCAGCTTCCACGCCTCTTTGATATGCATCTCCAATTCTTTGTCGTTGACTTGATCTACTTCAACACCTATCCAACCACGCACACCAACATAAGGCGGTCGATAAAACTTCTTCGGCGATTTCTTAATCAACATTTCTTGAATGCCAATCGCTGCCGGTAACGTCACAGCGACATGCCCGTCGTTGTGATGGTTGTTTGAGAACATCGCAAATACTTTCTTGCCAACAAACCATGTCGGCTCACCGTGCGAGATCTTCTCCCACGTCTCAGGC
>JBHENP010000533.1:0-591 GCA_046261995.1 Pyrinomonadaceae bacterium | reverse complement strand
CAACCACCCCGCCCACGACGATTGTGGGATCAAGTCCCGCATGTCCGAGCACGGTGGCGACCATGGACGTGGTAGTGGTTTTCCCATGCGAGCCAGCCACGGCCACTGAATGCGGTTTTAGCCGCATTAACTCGGCGAGCATCTCCGCTCGGGGGATCACCGGTATCGAGCGACGATGAGCATCTATGATTTCAGGATTATCATCGCGCACCGCCGTCGATCGCACCACGACTTGCGCGTCACCTATATTCTCCCCGCTGTGACCCTCGGAAAAGGTCACGCCCATCTGCTGTAGCCGGTCAGTCACGCTGGATCTCTTCTGGTCCGATCCGGACACACGGAACCCGAGATTAACCAGCACCTCAGCAATTCCGGACATACCTATGCCACCGATGCCCACGAAATGTACGTGCTGAATTTGTCTGAACATTCGTTAGTCAGTGGTCCGTAGTCAGTTGTCAGTTGTCAGTGGTCAGTGGTCAGTAGTTCAGTAGTTCTTTGGTCTTTGGTCTTGGTTCTTTGTTCGTGGTCTATGTGTTTATGCGCTGCTCGTTCAACTGACCACTGACCACTGACAACTGATACTAACCC
>JBHENP010000532.1:0-596 GCA_046261995.1 Pyrinomonadaceae bacterium | reverse complement strand
CGCCAAGGCCGGCCGAGAAATCGCCGCGCCGCTCTGCCGCGGTTAGAACACGTGTGGTGGCGCTCAGGTTCAGCGTATCGTTTCGACGACCTTCATAACTGAAAAAGAAGAAGGTGCGATCTTTGCTGAAGAACGGAGAGCCGCCTTCCCCAAAGCGCGGTAGCCAGATTGGCCCACCGATAGTCCCGCCGAACTGGTTGAACCGGACCCTGTTCTTGCCGGGCTTGCCGCTCGCATCTGCACGAAATCAAATATCGAGCCATGAAAGCGGTTGGTGCCGCCTTTGGTCGCGACGTTAACCTGCGTGATGCCTTCAAACTCGGCGGAGTAGGCGTTGTTTTGCAGTTGAAACTCCTTAACGGAATCGAGCGACGGGGTGATCGTCGGGGTGCCGAAGGTCGGATCGGTATTGGCCTGGCCATCAATCTTGAACGTCGCGGCCGAAGGTCTTGAACCGGAAATTGAAAACGATCCCCCGGTCTCTACTCGAAACGCCTCGGCATTGCCGGTCGGCCCGCTATTGACGGTCGAATCCAGTGTCAGAAAACTGTAAATGTTCCGCTCGATGGAAGGCAGCTCGGTCAGCTGCCTGTTAT
>JBHENP010000531.1:0-597 GCA_046261995.1 Pyrinomonadaceae bacterium | reverse complement strand
CACGCTGGTTGGAGCCTTCAGGACTGCTTGCGTGTCCGACACTTCGAGCGAATAGGATTCGTCCTCATCGACGGAAGGTACCGCTTTCCCCGGCCCGCTGGATTCCACGACGAGCGTTGCGGTCGCGGGATCAGGTGACAGACCACGCGCCAGCTCGATTTCGGTGCGAGCTTCGATGCGTCTGACGGCACGCTCTATTCCGCCTTGAAGACGAGGGTCTACCTTGCCTTTGACGGCAACCGTGAAAGACTTGCTTACTGGAAGTTTTCCGGCGTTAAAACGTACCGAGAGGGGCACCGGCATCAGGTTGTGCTGATTGGCAGCCGCTGCGGTTGTGGCCCTTCGAAATAGATGGGCACCGTCGCCATGCCTAGGCCTTGAACAACGAGCCGTAGACTTTTGAGACACCGCTGGCGAGGCGAAGGCTCATTCCGATTTGCGGCTGTTGCGGGTGACGCAATGTCCAATGTCCAATGTCCAATGTCCAACGTCCTTCACGCCTTCGTGTCCAACGTCCTTCACGCCTTCGCGAGTAGCTGGGCGAAGGTTGTCGCCCACTGACTTTGGACTTTGGACATGGGACGTTTGACGTTAGGT
>JBHENP010000530.1:0-597 GCA_046261995.1 Pyrinomonadaceae bacterium | reverse complement strand
AGCGGATAGTGGGCACTGGGTTCAGAATGAGGCGGCTGAGGAAGTGAATCAGGCGCTGCTGGACTTCCTAGCCCCGGAATCATGATCACCTTTGGAGTGCGGCGACCTGTCGCCGCTTTGGTTTTGTGGCTTGAGCCTCCAATTCAAAGGATGGCTGCAAGAGGTTGCAGCCGGGCAAAGCGGTGAGAGGTCACCGCACTCCAAACACACCAACTAATATGACAGATGAAAGCAATCCAGTTTTGAACGAGGTCGACGGTGCTATCGCGCGCCTGACGCTCAATCGCCCGGAAAAGCGAAATGCGCTTAATGAAGCCGTCATTGCAAGCCTTAAAAACTACCTGCGTGAGACTAATGATAATCCGGCCGTTCGGGTCGTCGTTATTTCCGGCGCCGGACAGGATTTTTGTTCGGGAGCAGACCTGGCGGCTTTGCAAAAAATTTCGGAAGCTTCGGTTGCTGAGAATCTCGAGGACGCCCGATCGCTGATGGAGTTGTTTGTGCTAATGCGACAGGTGGGTGTCCCCATTATCGCTGCGGTTCGTGGTAAAGCGCTGGCCGGCGGATGCGGCTTGGCGAGTGCATGCGATCTGATAC
>JBHENP010000529.1:0-597 GCA_046261995.1 Pyrinomonadaceae bacterium | reverse complement strand
CCCGCAGCAGTCTTCGGCGGCTCAATTTATTTATACTGCGTTAGTGAATGAGTCCGGGGCAGTAGATCGGAGGCCATTGCCGATTGCCAATTTCTACCATACGGAACCGCGAGCGGTAGCGACCGGATGCTACCACTCGACCCTCTAGAACCGAGATCAATGACGCGTTGAGCTTAGGATCCGGTCGCTACCGCTCGCGGTTCTGTAATTGAGTGGCACCTTCTTAGTCCCGACTTCCTACCCGACGTTGATTTCAGACCATGAATACAGGCGCACCAATATAAGGAAAACCGCAGCGTCACCATCGCAGTAACCGTGGCCGGCTTGCCTTATTCAATTGGCAATCGGCATTCGGCAATGGTGCTACCGCCGTCTCGCTTTAGCTTTCTCATAAACTTCGAGCGTGAGACGTGCAGTACGCTCCCAGGTGAACTCAGCGGCGCGGCTTCGCCCCAGAGCCGAAAGTTTGGAACGCAGATCATCACTGTCGAGCAGCTCCGCAATTGCGCCTGCCAGCGCCTCAACGTTCGTCGGTTCAACGAGGATTGCCGCACCTCCCGTCGTTTCTTCGAGTGCCGGGATACGACTGGTAATAAC
>JBHENP010000528.1:0-599 GCA_046261995.1 Pyrinomonadaceae bacterium | reverse complement strand
GTTGATCAGTCGCAGGTCGACGCCGGCCAAGCGGCGTTCGAGGGGTATTTGGCAGCCGAGACCGACGTAGCGAGGAAAACAACAGCTCAAAAGGGTCTGGCGCAAATGCTCTTCGATGCAAATTCCTTTGAGAAAGCACTGGCAGAATACCAGAAGATTCTGGCTACCAATCCCGATGACACTGACGCTTTGGTTAAGTCCGGAATGCTATTGTTCAACATTGGAGCCATAAATAACGATAAGGCCAAGTACCAGGAGGCGGCCAATTTCCTGCAGCAATTCGTGGATAAAGCTCCTGACACCGACCGGCTAAAGCCCAACAGCCCAGGGGGAGTCTCTCAAAACAAACTATCCTCAGATTTCCCAGCGCGGCCATGCGCAAACAAAACAGTTTCACGCAAAGACGCAAAGGGTGCAAAGACGCAAAGAACAAATCGGAGTGGACTTTGCGTCTTTGCACCCTTTGCGTCTTTGCGTGAACTTCTTGCTGAGAAAACAAGATTCTGATCTCTTGTTCCACAGATTCAAAACCGGACCAACTAAGTTGAGTTGCGTTCTGTCGTTTCAGTAATCTGTGAATCTGCGGATAGCTCCAAGTA
>JBHENP010000527.1:0-599 GCA_046261995.1 Pyrinomonadaceae bacterium | reverse complement strand
GGATATCTGCGCGAGCGCTGGCAGGTTAACGGGGAAATTCAAGACACGGTTTTTTATGGGTTGCTACGCCCAGACTGGGAAGCGCTAAGGAAACCCGAATTTGACGTGGTCAGGAGTTAGTGGTCAGTAGTAAGTGGTTAGTTGTCTGTGATCCGTGGTCAGTGGTTCGTGTTCGTTCGTGTGATTTCGTGGATCGTTTTCCTAACTAGCAGAGCGAATGATCCACGAAATCACACCAACTGACACGAAATGGGTCTACTGATCGCTGAATGTGACAAGCAACGGAGCACTGAGTACAGAACATCGACACCGACTATTGACCACTGACCACGGACAACCCTCTCAAATCGATTCCTTATACTCCTCCAGGTTGGCCTGAATCTTGTTAAGAAGTCGCGACTTGAGAGTGTCAGGTTTGAGTTGCTCCGGTAATACTGGCTGCCACTTGCCTGGGATCAGCACCTGCGAATCGATGAAGGCGTCCAGGGCTTCCTGAAGCCCATCGATCTTTATCTTGCCCTTCATGGCAATCACCTCTTCGATGATGAAAACCATAGCATCTCCAGTCAGGCGATGGCGGTGGTTGATGACCCCTGATC
>JBHENP010000526.1:0-601 GCA_046261995.1 Pyrinomonadaceae bacterium | reverse complement strand
GCCTGCGTTCTATACGATTGCCTACTCGGAGTACAAGCCTGTTCAAGGATAAGGTTCTCCTTAGTTCCTTCCGGTGCCACCTTCCCACTGGCCCTGATAAGTGACATCCGGGCTTGGCCCCTCGGATGGCGAGTCGCGTGATCTTCTTTCAGACGAACCTGATGCTGAGTGAGCGCCGCGCGTTCAAGAGATTTGCCTGAAGAGATCCGCAGAGACCTCCACTTGATCCACGAATGGGCCAAGCCCGCACCAGAGGCCCAGCCCGGTGAGAACTGCAGTGTCCGGCGGGGCACAGCCACCGCCGCACATCCGGCGGCGAAGCCGTGCCACTCGAGGTCTTTCTAGGCGGACGATGTAACTGCCTAGGCGGACGATGTAACTGCACAACTGCCCGTCCAATCCAAAAAGTGAATGTCGCTGCGTCAAGTATATTGTCACCGAACTTAGCGGGCGCTGATGTCGTCCGCGCGTTGTGAACATGCTGCGACACCCAGGTGAACGAGGGCCCAAGTGGCGCGAGGTGCTGCCTAGCTTCTCAATCTGAGCTTAGCTGTATTCTGCTTATCCGGTTGTTTCAGCATCCGACGAGATGTTGTGGTTC
>JBHENP010000525.1:361-602 GCA_046261995.1 Pyrinomonadaceae bacterium | reverse complement strand
GATCTCTACCGTGCATCGGGGCGGGAAGGAGAGGCCCAGGCGCAATATGCACTTGTCGAGCAAATCGCGCGCCTCAACGACTCGAGCGGCGTGCTTTACAACCGCCAACTTGCGCTCTTTTATGCAGACCATGAGATGAAGGCGGAACAAGGTTACAAGCTGGCCTCGAAAGAGTATGAGGTTCGCCGCGACATATACGGCGCTGACGCAGTGGCGTGGACGGCGCTCAAGGCAGGGCGAG
>JBHENP010000525.1:0-351 GCA_046261995.1 Pyrinomonadaceae bacterium | reverse complement strand
CAGCGGGTGACAGCGACGAAGCTCGCCAATACCTAAAGCGAGCGCTGGACTTGAGCCCGCAGTTTGACCCAGTGCAGGCCCCACTTGCGCGCAAGGCACTGCAAGACTGACGGGTTGCGTGCCATGTGGCGTCTCGCGGTCATTCGAGCCACCCATTTGTCGTGACTTTCGGTAGTGGGATATTGATTCGTTACAGAGGACGATCCACGAAATCACACGAACCAACACGAATAATTTAGTGACATTTCGTGTGATTTCGTGGATCGTTTGCCCCGAGCATAGCTATGAGCCACGTAGACACTGAAAACATGACACTACCTGACTTTCGCTTGACCGGACGGCTTTACGCCC
>JBHENP010000524.1:0-603 GCA_046261995.1 Pyrinomonadaceae bacterium | reverse complement strand
AGAAGCATGCTATCGCGCCGTCAGCTGCAAGGCTTTGTTATGCGGCGTTCTCCCGATAGTCAGCGAAGGCCGTTGCAAATCGCTTCCTTGCTTCAGCCGTACATTCCTCCGGAAGTGTGACGACTGCCGCTCTATCAAGCAGCTGTAGCTGATTCAGAAGTTCAAATAGGGCACCTAGTTGTGCCGGGCCCCACTCGGACCCCATGCGGTAATCCAAGCAAATAGCCTCAGGGAAGACAAATACTCCAAGGTCAGGAATCACGGCGCCATCGAAAGAGATACCTCGGAGGACAGCATGAAAACTTTCTGCTTCACCACTCACCACTAACTCGGCAGCGTTCGGCACAGCATCAACAGGAATACTCTGGCCGTTTGCGATATGCCAAAAGGAAGCGTCACTAGCGAGACCGGCAGCTGACTGACGCAGGTAAGCCCATATGTCTTTCAGGCCCTGTGCCGACAGATTGAGGACGTAAATGTCGGGCAGTGACCCATCATCGGTGTCGAACATGTCATGCAGGTTGTTCCAAAGCTCATTCATCATTCCAATGGCAACGTCACATGAGCCAGCTAACGCCTGCCTTCAGCTGCGGCGCGCGATCA
>JBHENP010000523.1:359-605 GCA_046261995.1 Pyrinomonadaceae bacterium | reverse complement strand
GCGCCAGCGTTGTGTAGGTTTGTTCGCGGTCCCACGGACACCCGTCGGGTGAACGAAGTTTCTGCATTAATTCGATCAGATCATTAAAATTGGCAGGCATTGTGATTTAAGTTTCGAGTTTCGAGTTCCGAGTTCCGAGTTCCGAGTTCCGAGTTCCGAGTTCAGAATGGCGTTGAGTGTTTAGTCTAGACCGCAAGGCGCCTCGAACCAAACTCGAAACTCGGAATCAGGTACTCCATACTCAAG
>JBHENP010000523.1:0-293 GCA_046261995.1 Pyrinomonadaceae bacterium | reverse complement strand
AAAAAACCTGAGACACCAGCGGTTGCAGCAGCCGCCGGCGTCGCTACGGTAGAGTCGCCCGTGTCCACGGAAACTGCCAGCCCCCAGGCTGAAGCATCGAGTCCGCAAAAAGAAAACCTACAGGCGGAGACGAGTGAAGAAAATGTACCCCCCGGCGCAGAAACTGAGGCTGAAGTTGATTTACCCGGCGCGGAGGATCCCGCAAGTTTTGCCAGTTTCATGATGTCCATAGCTTCAAACGCCGCCTCCTCGCTGGGAATGATGGAGCATCCGGTTACCGGCAAGCGTGAGGT
>JBHENP010000522.1:374-605 GCA_046261995.1 Pyrinomonadaceae bacterium | reverse complement strand
GCCCTGCTCAACGTGCATGGAAATGTCGGTGAGGGCTTCGATAGCGCCATAGTTTACTGAGACGTTTTCTAGCGTAAGCATGGTGTCATTGCCGATTTCCAATTGCCAATTGCCAATTTGTCTCAAAGGAATGAATCAAGTTCTTGCGAAAATCGGCAATGGGCAATAGGCAATCGCAAATCAAAAATCACTAGTCCCCCAAATACGCCTCAATGACCTTCGGGTCATTCT
>JBHENP010000522.1:0-269 GCA_046261995.1 Pyrinomonadaceae bacterium | reverse complement strand
CGCCTTCATCTTTCATCCGCGCCAGATCAAAAATCTCGAGCAGGTCGATCGCAAACTCGCGGTGCTCGCGCTCATCGCGTTCGAAGCGCGGCAAGCGCAGCACTGCATCGACCAGGTTTTGTTTTGCGTGCCGATGACAGGCCGTCATTACATTTTCCAAAACGGACATACTGGGAAACAATCGAATATTCTGGAAGGTGCGAGATACACCACGCCGCGAAATCTCGTAGGATCTCAGACCGTCGATCCGCTGCCCTTGAAAATAAATC
>JBHENP010000521.1:0-605 GCA_046261995.1 Pyrinomonadaceae bacterium | reverse complement strand
AGCGTGCTACGCTAGTTGATCCCTCCGCGAAAGTTGAATGCCTTTCGCTCGGCGCAATGCTGCAAGGGAGGTATTTATGATTTTCACCGTAACGGTTGATAGAGATGAGGACGGCATTTGGGTGGTCGAGTGTTCTTCTATTCCCGGTTGCGTTAGCCAGGGAAAGAGCAAAGGAGAAGCTTTGGAGAACATTAAGGATGCGATAAAACTTTGTCTTGAAGTCAGGGGTGAGAAGGGGCTTCCGCTCACTATCGAAACCAAGCAACATTAATGATCTTCGAACGGTCGCCGCTCAATACAGAACCGCGAGCGGTAGCGACCGGATCCTAAAACTCAACTCGTCATGGATCGCGGTTCTTTTGTGGTAGAGCGGCAGCATCCGGTCGCTGTAACGACCGAATGCTAGAGTCAACCAACGTGATTCAAAAGCCTCTGAGCAAAACGACCAATTCCAGCTTGCGTGTTGACATCCGGTCGCTACCGCTCGCGGTTCTGTATTGAGCGGCGGTTCTGAACGCGAATAGCAATGAGTCCTGAGTTAATCAAAGTCACAGTCAACGCCAAAGACTTTCAGGTGCCCAAAGGTGCGCGGCTGATCGACGTCT
>JBHENP010000520.1:0-606 GCA_046261995.1 Pyrinomonadaceae bacterium | reverse complement strand
GTGCCCGGCGGCCTGTTGGGATTCTGCGTTTCCGAGCCGGGAGGACGCGTAGCGTCGCGCTGGGCTGGGTTCGGCGTAGCTGCCGGAGTCTGCGCTAGAGCGTTTGCAACTGCCACCAGCAGCACTGCACCTAGGAACGCTCCGCTAATTACACCATTCATTTTCATTGTAAGCATCGACCAAAAGCTCCTTCATTTTAATCCCCAAATCTCGGCTTTCCAGCGACTTAGACTGCTGGCAAACAGACTCCACCGGATCAGGTTTGTCTACGTTGTATAAACTACAGAGGTTTCAAAAAGATGTACGCCGCGACCGCTTGGGGGCTAGGCCTCTACACCAGGGAACCGCTCACCACAGAACCATTTGCGGTAGCCAATGGATCCTGTACTCAACTTATCCCGATTGAATATTTGAAGGGGCAACGTTTTTGAATCGACGTCCATTTTTACCATGCCGGTAACCACTTGCCCGCTGTCAATCCAGGTTAAGCTAGGATCCATTGGCTACCGCAAATGGTTCTGTAGTGAGCGGTCCAAATGTTCTCTTTGATAGCCTGAACCACTCCTAAGTTCACTTTAGATAAACATTGCAAGGCCGCATTCCCAT
>JBHENP010000519.1:0-606 GCA_046261995.1 Pyrinomonadaceae bacterium | reverse complement strand
GATGAAGTCCAGTAGCATTTGTTCGTGATTGCCGCGCAAACAGGTTACGTGCTCCGGATTGCTGCGAGAAAGTTTGAGCACGTAATCGACACAGCCGGGCGCGTCGGGGCCGCGATCAATCAGGTCGCCCAGGAATACAAGCATATCGGAGGATTCGTCGCGCGGGAGCCTCTCCAGCAAACTTCTAAGCTGGGCACAACGGCCATGGACGTCTCCGATAACAAATGTTTTCATGCAGTGTGGCCCTCGGTTTTCAGGCGCTCGCTCTTGATCCGCTGCATTAGTGCCAAAAACCTCGGATCGTCGTTAAACCCAGACCAGTTGAGATCCGACTCAAACCACGGATAGTTTTCGTTTCCCAGATCGATGGCGGTTTCAAGCCAGCGAAAAGCTTCGACCTGCCGACCCTGAAGCAAGTAGGCCGTGGCGAGCCAGTAAGCAATGTCATGATCATTAGCGGCAACTCCTCTGACCTTTTCCGTTAGCTGCTCGTCAGCCTCCCGATGCTTGCCCTGGGCGCTTAAGCAGATGGCCAGGATGGGGCGAATGCCATCCATCTGCGGATGTTGCTCGAGCACCTGCTCCAGTATGCGCGTTGCAGCCGTG
>JBHENP010000518.1:0-606 GCA_046261995.1 Pyrinomonadaceae bacterium | reverse complement strand
CATCCTCCACTTTGCGTGAGCGCAGCCGTTCCGCCAGTCGCTCTTCAAACGAGCGCTGTCTCGCCATTGCCGCCGCACGGAATGATCTCATTGTTAAGTTTTGCTCAGGTGAAGGTCTTTTAATTCCTGACCGTGAGTACTGCCTTGCTGAATGCGGTCGCTATCGCTCCCGGTTCTGTAGTGCGCGAGGTGACAAGTGTGTGGTTGCAAGACCTATCGTAGGAATGGCAATGACACGCGTCAGGTCTTAAAACGCGAACGGCGCGAAGTTCTCCTGGTATATCCGCGCCGTACCTAAATCACGCCGTGGCTGCGCCGGTCACGTGTTTGTCAATCATGCGGGAAATGGCCTCTTTCGAGGTCGCGCCCACTACACGTTCCTCTTCCTTGCCACCCTTGAAGAGAATCAGTGTTGGAATACCTTTGATTCCATAGCGCTGAGATATGGATGGGTTGTCATCGACATTCAGTTTAACCACGCGTGCGTTGCTCGCATACTTCTCCGCAACGGCATCAACCGTGGGGGCCAGCATCCGGCAAGGCGCGCACCAGGCGGCCCAGAAGTCCACCAAGACCGGCTTTTCAGATTGCAGAACGTCTTTTTCA
>JBHENP010000517.1:0-607 GCA_046261995.1 Pyrinomonadaceae bacterium | reverse complement strand
ACCAAAGGCGGTGAAACGTGAGGCGGGATGCACTTCTTCGGAAGTCGATTCGAGGTCAGTCCCCGAATGGAAATGTAGGCCTTATGCATGACCAACTCAAAATTTGTCTGGTTACGTGAGACTGACGGAATCTGTGAGAATAACGTCAGCGGTAAGGGGGACGACGCTGCTTATACTGTTAATTACGAAATCTTGTCAATAATTTAATGTAGATTAAATGTAGATTAATCGTCGCTTTTTGTTGCCGAATATTGAGTGCTGGGATGGGGTTCTAATTCTGCCGATATTGTTGTAAATGACAATATATCGCGTGGGATTTTTCGGGTCACGAATGAGATTAAACCCATTACGCCATGCGGTGCCGTCCGCGAAAATAATCATTGAGATTTGGAGGCTAACCTTGGTAACTCCGAAGGTTGGTCCATTGTCAGTGAGCATGCGTTTGATTCCACTACCAACCACCATTTCCACTGTCTCATTCGGTCCCACAGGCCCCTGCTCCTTGGGGCCGGAATCCTCCAGACCCGGCACCTGTCCATAGGGAATTGGTAGAATAAATGCTGCGTTATTAAACATAACTTCGGGAAATTTTAGCTCAAGCTGGACC
>JBHENP010000516.1:0-608 GCA_046261995.1 Pyrinomonadaceae bacterium | reverse complement strand
GCGTGTGTTTGCCGGCGGACACCCACTGCCAAATCAAGAGAGCCTCGATGCTGCGCAGGCTGCGTTTCATCTACTTCGGCGTGCCGATGAAGAGCGCGCTTTGTTTCTCTTCCTGATCTCCGGCGGCGGTTCGGCGATGATTGAGTGGCCACGCGATGAGCGAATAACGCTCGCAGATCTGCGTGAAGCCAATCGCGGACTCATTTCCTGCGGCGCCTCAATAACCGAGATCCGCCGTAAAGGGCGGCAAACTCGCTGAGAATGCACCCCGAGCAGCCAAAATTACCCTGATCATTTCCGATACCAATCGAGGCGATGAGGCCAGCGTGGCCTCGGGACCCACACTGCCTCCGCCAGAAAATAGTCCCCCGGCAATGGAGGTTGTGGAGAGATACAGTAATCGGCTGCGCTTATCGAGATCTGTTCTGGCAGCCATAAGAGAGGCCGAAAACGATGAAGAGCACTCCGGCGTAGCAGATAACAAACACTACGTCCTGCTCGACAATCAGAGTGCGACTGAAGCCGCACAGGCGAAAGTTCGACAACTCGGTTTCGCAGTGGAGGTGGCCGAGGACATTACTTATCCGCGAAAATCCGCGGCTGACTTT
>JBHENP010000515.1:0-609 GCA_046261995.1 Pyrinomonadaceae bacterium | reverse complement strand
GAACAGACGGGCGCCTTTCACTCCCGCGCGACGGGCCCTGCCCATGCTTAATCTGGCCTTGATCTCCTCCGCTGGCGTCTACATCGACGGTACCAATTCCTTCGACCTTAACGCCGCGGGCGGCGATCTTAACTTTCGCGAAATACCGATCGAAGTCAAAGCTGTTGACTTGCAATTCGCGGCCAGCGGATACGATCCAGCGGCCGTCGAGCAGGACCTCAACGTGCAGCTACCACTCGAGCGGCTCTTAGAGTTTGAGGTTAACGGAATTATCGGCCAACTCAATCCGGTGTTCTGGAGTTTCAGCGGTTTCATTACTGACGCCTTCCGTCTTGCCGATCGAGCCTATGGATCAGCCGGGCATTTACCAACTCGCGGTAGGGCTCGAGACGCAGGTAGAAAACGAACGCGGCGAACGGTAACCGGGCGACAGCCATCCAATTTTTGTCCATCCGAAATCTGTAGGGGCGTCCCTCCGTGGGCGCCCCTTTGGCACCGTGACCCCAAGGGCGCCCACGGAGGGACGCCCCTACAACTTAATCGAACCTTATGGTCAAACGGCTGGTCTTGATTGTTCCTCTGCTGTTAGCCATAGCGTTACTTTATTTG
>JBHENP010000514.1:312-612 GCA_046261995.1 Pyrinomonadaceae bacterium | reverse complement strand
TCATCGGAACGTTTGGACCATAAACATCGATGTCCATAATTCCAACTCGAGCGCCATCCAGCGCCAGTGAGACTGCGAGGTTTACAGCAACGGTTGACTTACCCACGCCTCCCTTACCGGAGGATACGGCGATGATGTTGCGCACGCCTTCAATTGCGATCTTGTCGCCAATCCCTTTGCCCTTGGGGACCTCCGCATCCATAGTCACTGCGACCGAGGTCACTCCAGGTAAAGCTCCAACCAGTTCGCGCGCCGCACTCTCCATCTCTGCTTTTACAGGACAGGCGGGGGGAGTCAGAA
>JBHENP010000514.1:0-252 GCA_046261995.1 Pyrinomonadaceae bacterium | reverse complement strand
TCCCGCCACTAACTTTCCACGAAATGCTGCGAAATGGAACGGACAAGATCCTGGTGCTTTCGTGTGCTTTCGTAGATCGCGGTTTTGCTGTGGCGTTTGCCGGGTTGAGTCAGGGATCCGGTCGCTACCGCTCCCGGTTCTGTATCCAGGAGCGTGTTTAGAGCCACCGTGTTTGCGTTACGATCTAGATTCGCTCAACTACCAGCGCGCTGTTCTTAGAGCCGAAGCCAATACAGTTGCACAGTGCCACCC
>JBHENP010000513.1:0-613 GCA_046261995.1 Pyrinomonadaceae bacterium | reverse complement strand
AACGAGTGTTGTATTTATCGATATAGGCACGTCGTGCCGGGGTCATGGGATACGCTTCAGGATCTGCATAAGGATATCTAGTCATACCATGGAAAGGCAGAGGCGAAACCTGATCCGGACTGGCGGAGTTGATGTCCATCTCCTTGCTGAAGCCGTCCGCGTAGAGCAGAAATGTCCGAGTCCAACCCGCGCGCAACTTCGGCAACCTGCGGGTGTCAAACGACAAGCGAATTTCATCGCCGGGCCGGGAGATGACGAACATATCGTCCGACTTGAGGAGTAACTCGCGTACGTCACCCTCACGCGTGTACCGTCCGGGCATAACTTTCCACGGAGAGGTAAACGAAATCTGCCGGTAGTCGTAACCGAATGGCTCACGGCCATCGGGCGTAATCTCGCTTGAAAAACCGCGCCAGTGTAGGCCGGCGGCCACCGGATCCAGCCGCATCATCTGGCGTGGAGCCTGCTCGCCTGATGTATCCACGAGAATCTGATCCCAGAGAATCCGCATATTGGTGACGATACGCACTTCGCGGCTTGAGCTCAGAAACTTACCAGTGAGATCGACGGTTACGGTTTGTGGTCGCCCGACCGGAATGCCGATGTCTTCAAT
>JBHENP010000512.1:0-614 GCA_046261995.1 Pyrinomonadaceae bacterium | reverse complement strand
GCCTTCAAGTGAACCATTATTTCATCGAGAGTAACGGGGACAGTGTTCCCATAGCCGAGTACGACGTTACCCAGACTATCGCCCACCAGGACGATGTCTATGCCGGCTTCGTCGACGATACGGGCCGTGGGGTAATCGTAAGCCGTCAAACATACCAGGCGCTCGCCGCGTTTTTTGCTGGCTCGCAGCGATGGCGCACTAACTTTTTCCGGACGCTCAGGTTTGAGATACGGCATTGTTTCAGCTCTCTGGCCACTTGGACCCGTGACTCACTAAGCTGCCGGCAGCCCGGCAAATTCGGAAATGTTTAAGGAGTGTTATCAAGTGGGGGCATTATAGCGGCAAAAACGTAAAAAGTGGAAAACCACTAGTGCTCAGCGCCCCTCTCCATTACGCTGTGCGATTGGTCACGTCCAAGGGAAAAGGGCCAAGTATTCGCTCTTGCCGCGAACGCTTAGCCCAAGTTGTTTCCCGAGTCCCCGGACGTGCTTCAGGTCATGAGCCTGCGCCCCGGTCTTGGATCCGTAAAGCTCTGAGTGCAGTTTTACGCTTCGTTGCAAGCCCTCACCTTTCGACGCGCAGCTCCGGCAAGTCCAGCCAAACCAGTTCCGAGC
>JBHENP010000511.1:0-616 GCA_046261995.1 Pyrinomonadaceae bacterium | reverse complement strand
ACGCTACCCTGCCCGCCACGATCATCCTGAAGCTCCTGAGCCTCGTTTTGCTTTACATCAAGTCGCCTGAGGACATTCATCCCATCCTGAATGCCGACAATCTGGTTCAGGACAATCTGGGAATCCTGTTTAATCCAGCTGAGCAACCCATCCTGTTCGTGCTAGGCAGTTTCATCGGTTTGACCGCGTTCTACAAACTGTGGCTGGCAGCGACCGGCCTGCGTCACGGCAGTTATCGCGCCAGTTCGGGAGCCGCGTGGGGCGTGGCCATTACTTTATGGGTAATCATGTTGGTTTTATCGGTAGGCGTGGCCGCAATTATGCCGAGCATGTTCTCCTGAGGTGGCACGGACTTCAGTCTGTGAAAGGCCTGGCGCATGCAAAATCTGCCAGGTTTGCGCTGTGCCGCTACCCTTTCGCCTGTTGACTAGTGTGGATGACGGTCTTGGGGCGGCTTTGCCTCAAAAGTCATCAACTTCCGAGAGATCGGCTTCGCCGCCGGATGTGAGGCGGTGGCTACGCCCCGCCGTGCCGAGCCTCTTAAGGATTTGGGCTACGCCCCTGTGCGGCCTTTGGCCCAGAATTAAAGGGCAAAGCCCAAACCAGGGGCATAGCC
>JBHENP010000510.1:0-617 GCA_046261995.1 Pyrinomonadaceae bacterium | reverse complement strand
CCCCACACATGATCGATACGCAGGCCTAAATTGCGGCGGAAGGCGCCCGCGCGATAGTCCCACCAGGAAAACTGACCACCCTCCTCATGATGGATCCGGAACGTGTCAGTGAAGCCCCAACGCTTAATTTCATCCAGGGCTACCCGTTCAGCCTGGCTGCACATGATTCGCTCCTGCCAAAGTTGAGGATTGTGAACATCGCGATCCTCGGGCGCCACATTGAAATCGCCACAGAGAATTACGGGCCCGTCGGGCTGGAAGTTATGATCAAAAAACTGCCGCAGTCGTTTCATCCAGTCGAGTTTAAATACAAATTTGTCTGAGCCGACAGATTGACCGTTGGGGATGTAAACATTGACGATTCGGATTGAATTAACATTCCAGGTAGCAATTTTCATGTTGATTGTTTCCGCGTAACGTTAACGTTCCGTCACGCCTTCGAGCAAACTCTATCGATTGCCGATTGGCGATTGCCGATTGCCGATTGCCGATTGCGGATTGCGGATTGTTGGTGAGAGCGTTGCTCCACACGATTTCTCATCACGACGAACCGCCCGCACGCAATCCTTTCAAGGAACAGGGATAGAAGCGATTGCCGATTGGCGATTGCCAATTGC
>JBHENP010000509.1:0-618 GCA_046261995.1 Pyrinomonadaceae bacterium | reverse complement strand
CTAAGCGCTGCCGGCGGCGGCGGATTTCTGACTGGGATCGAGTTCGGCAATCAATTCCGTGAGGAGTGGAATTACGCGGTCTGAATCAAGGTAGTTTTTGCCAAGGATCTTCATGATACGTCTTTCAGAAGTCTGACCACTTATTTCCTTTAGCAACGAGCGACACAGGGCCAGAACAACCGCGCAATCGAACTGCTTGCCTGTACTGCAGCGAAAGTCTTCAATCACATCCTCAAACGACCGCCGCGTTTTGTACGGGCGGTCCGTGGTCATTGCATCAAACGAGTCCGCCAGCGCCACGATCTTGGCGCCGAAAGGTATCTGGTCTCCAGATAGTCCGTCGGGATAACCGCCACCGTCGATTCGCTCATGGTGGTACTTTGCCATCAACGGAATATCTGCATACGGATGATGAATAGGTGAAAGGATGTCAAAACCTGCCACCGGGTGGCGGTTTAGTTCCCTGGATGCTTTGGCGTCGATCTTATAGGGCGCGTTGATAATCTCCCGCTCCACAATCAATTTGCCAATGTCGTGAAGATAACCGGCGATTGCGATTCCTTCGACTTCTTCCTCCGACCAGCCTAATTCGCGCGCAATGATTTCGCAGTACTTACC
>JBHENP010000508.1:0-618 GCA_046261995.1 Pyrinomonadaceae bacterium | reverse complement strand
CCTGAGCGTTGGCAGCAAATCAACGAACTCTATCACGAGGCCCTGGAGCTTGACGCAAACCGGCAAGCGACATTTCTCAATCAGGCTTGCGCTGGTGACGCAGAGTTGCGTGACGAAGTGGTATCTCTGATCTCCTCGCACGATCAGGCCGGGAGCTTTATCGCAGAGCCCGCCTTGAAGGTGGCTGCCAGAGTCCTTGCCGAAGATCAAGCAACATCGCTGGTGGGGCGGAGGTTCTCTCACTACCAGATTAAATCCCTTTTGGGTGTGGGCGGCATGGGAGAAGTTTATCTGGCCGAGGACACCAGCCTCGGCCGCAAGGTGGCGCTCAAGCTTCTCCCAGCATACTTCACCAGAGATGCCGAGCGACTGCGCCGCTTCGAGCAAGAGGCGCACGCAGCCTCGGCCCTGAACCATCCGAACATTCTTACCATTTATGAGATCGGGCAAGTGGATGGCCATCATTACACGGCCACCGAGTTCATTGAGGGCGAAACGCTGCGCGAGCACATGGCCAGCACACGCATGAAGCTCGACGAATCGCTCGACGTCGCCGCCCAAGTCGCTTCCGCGCTGGCGGCGGCCCACGCCGCGGGGATCGTTCATCGAGACATCAAG
>JBHENP010000507.1:0-618 GCA_046261995.1 Pyrinomonadaceae bacterium | reverse complement strand
GGCTTGGAGCGTAGGTGAACTGCTGCGCGCCGCCACGGAAGATGTGTACACTAGAACTCCCGCCGCCCAGGTCGCGAGCGCTCCTCATGGTTCGGCAAGTCTTGAATGAAGTTCTAAGAATGTCACGCAAAGACGCAAAGGGGGCGAAGACGCAAAGTCTAGTGTATTTTCAAGTTGAGTGAAATTTATTCAACCTGCAAAGTACCTCTTCTTTTGCGTCTTTGCCCCCTTTGCGTCTTTGCGTGACATTGCCTCGTTGTGTTCGAGGCAGCTACCGAACCGCCGTCAACCTCTGAATCACTTGATGACGAGAACTGAATTCAGTCCTCCATAATTGTCCGGGGCCTTCATGCCGTTGTTCGGATCCTCGACCCAACGCTCCCCATCGACCCGCCACAGTCCGTGTCCGTCCAGTTGCAGCGTCGTCCTCTGGCCATCCCAGCTATTGAAGTCACAAGCCAGCGAAACACTTGAGGCGTGGTCATCATGAAAGAAGAACAACACCTTGCCATTTTCAATTCTGGGAGGACCGCAACCGACCATCTCCAACTGGTGCGTTTCATGCCTGGCAAGGGAAACTGCTTGTCGAGCGTCCACCACTCCATACCCCTGCCGCAG
>JBHENP010000506.1:0-619 GCA_046261995.1 Pyrinomonadaceae bacterium | reverse complement strand
TCTCAGGCAGGCACTTTAGCGCCCACCCTATTGTGTCAAATACTACAAAATCGCTCCGTGGTTAGTCAAGTATATATTTACCGTTTACGGTTTCTGGGCCAGCCTCCACGGTAACACCGGGCTGAAGCCGCGGTGTGAATGAGAGCGGGCACGTCGAATTAAGTCCTGCTTGGTTTGTTGACAATCACGGGTTTTCTCAAAATGGTATTGAGGTTCTGTCGCTCCGTCCGGTAGGGCCTTGACGCGAAATGATTTTAGCCCAGCGCCGGAAGAACACTTCTCCACGGTCCGGATCAACCACGGCGACGTACGAAGCGCCCAAACCGCCATCCGACATTTCGACCAGCAGTGCTGTTTTGTTGCTGCTGGTTGTCACCTCCGTAACCTTCTCGATCGCGTAGTACTCGGACATGATCTTACGTAGCTGCCCTGTTCGCGGCTCGTAAATATGTAAGGACTGTCCTTCATTCTCATAACCACCGGCTCCGTCTCTACCGGAATAAACAACGCTCTGTCCGCGCCGAATGATCCAGGCCGCAATGGCTTCGTCAGCGATCTTCGTTTCGACGCCTCCGCTCGTGACGTACAGTGGGCCGTTGAACGCGCCGCTGGGCACTGC
>JBHENP010000505.1:263-623 GCA_046261995.1 Pyrinomonadaceae bacterium | reverse complement strand
CGTTGATTTCACTCGCGAGTCGATAATGATGCGGCGATTCTCTGCGGTGTAGCGGCAATTCACACTCTGTCCCGCAAGATTGATCACCGTGTCCGCGCCCTCAATTTCGGACACCCAGTCCCCACGGGTCTCACCGTCCCATTTCACCACGCGCCACGGTTGGGAGTCAGTTTCCGTTCTGCTCAGCACGACAACTTCATCGCCGCATTGTTGAAAGGCGCTCGCCAGAATCGTTCCGACCTGACCTGAACCACCGGGTATTACAACTTTCATCTTTCCTCGCTTTCGGCTGATTCCTCGCTGACCTCTTCCAGGGAACCGGGAGACAGGTCATCGCGCAATTCAGCCACCAGCCGTAAG
>JBHENP010000505.1:0-253 GCA_046261995.1 Pyrinomonadaceae bacterium | reverse complement strand
CCGATTCGGCTACCAGATCTTGAAAAAGCCTCATGCTCTCGCGCCGCACAGGCGCGGCGGCGGGCGCGAACGGATTGAGCGGACTCTGTGGATCGGCGGCAGTCTGGAAGAGTACGCCGGCAAATTCGTGATACGGCTCAAGCGTTTCGATCTTGAGCCGCATCACGGATAGCAAACGCGTTTTCAAGGACAAATCCCTTTGCAACACCGGCTGCGACGCTCGCAGGTGATCTCTATGCGTGCGGTGATAGAA
>JBHENP010000504.1:352-624 GCA_046261995.1 Pyrinomonadaceae bacterium | reverse complement strand
CGCTCCGCTACACCTTCTAACTAACCGCGACTAACTATCGGGCGGGAGGTGAAATCTCCCGCCCGCTCTTTTTGTAAACAAGAACCCGGAAGGAGTCTATCGGGAAAAGAGGTTCTGACTTCTCATTCACACCGTGGCTTTAGCCCGGTGATACAAACCACCCAACGAGTCGAGGAACCGTTTCAATGGTTTTTCTTTGGGGATGCTCAAGTAGCCAGATTGTTAAGTTGCTGCAAGAAAATGCATCCACCGCGAGCAAACCGTTAAAACGG
>JBHENP010000504.1:0-312 GCA_046261995.1 Pyrinomonadaceae bacterium | reverse complement strand
CGCGGCCGCGGCGACGCCTATTATCGCTCACGTCGAGAACCTCGCGCGATGGAACTGAAGGACCAGCCTGTGGACTTCGATCCCCTGGCGTTAACTCTCAGTGAAGCCAGGCAGCGTGGTCTAAAAGTTCACGCCTGGGTCAACACCAGCCTGCTGGCAAATCTTGACGCGTTGCCCACGGATCCAAAACACGTCTACCACACGCACCCCGAGTGGCTCGCGGTTCCTCGCCCGGTTGCTGCCGAGCTCAACAAGATGTCACCGCGAGACCCGCGCTACCGAGAACGTATCGTGGAGTGGTCCAAAGTGAAC
>JBHENP010000503.1:0-624 GCA_046261995.1 Pyrinomonadaceae bacterium | reverse complement strand
GCATACATCAATCCGCCCGCTTTACTCCATCATTAAGAGCATCTTTTATCAGTGACCGTTGGTCTTTGGGCAGTCCTCCGGGCAGCGCATCAGCCGAGCACCATGCTGCTTTTCGTACTTCGATACTTTGGGGCGAAGCATCTCCTTTTGGACGACAAAGAAACACGATCTCGATCTGCCTTGGTCTAGAGAAGGCGCGAGCGGTAAGCACTTCAACGGCAGCAAGCTCAAGGCCGACCTCTTCACGCAACTCGCGGCGGACGGCTTCCTCGGGTTGCTCATCTGCTTCAATGAAGCCACCGGGAAGACCCCAACCCGTTCCCGGTCGAAAGCGATGCTTGAGCAGCAACACTCTTCCTTGTTCATCGACAGCGATCGCGGCCGCGGTAAGACGGCGCAGCACTCGAGGCACGCGACGCCAGATTCCGCCGAGAAGATCTTTGAGCATTTCCCGAGATCATAGCACGGGCTCGCTGCGGAACGGAGACGGGGAGATCCGGAGGTGCGGAGATGGGGAGATGGGGAGATGGGGAGACGGGGAGACGGGGAGACGCTCCGTGTCTTCGTGTGTCCCTGTCTCCCTGTCTCCCTGTCTCCCTGTCTCCCTGTCTCCCCGTCTCCACT
>JBHENP010000502.1:0-625 GCA_046261995.1 Pyrinomonadaceae bacterium | reverse complement strand
ACTTACTACATAATTGAGGGTCGAGCCGCGTCGACCACTGCCTGGAAAGGCAAGAGGAGGAGATATGAGAAAACAGACTCTAAAACGCTTCACGATGTTAACGGTTATCGTGGCAGTTTCGTTCATGACGGCAGTAACTTCTGCTAACGGTCAGTCATCTCGCATGGTCGTTGCGAACATTCCATTCGACTTCAACGTTGGCGGTAAGGCGCTCACGGCCGGTGAGTACACTGTCAAAGCATTCACAGCAAGCGGCGAGACGTTGGCGATTAGCAATAAGCAGTCGAACAATACCGCGATTCGGCTTACGCTCCCGATCCATGCACGCAAAGCGTCGGAGCGAGCGAAGCTGGTGTTTCATCGCTACGGTCAGCGCTACTTCCTTTCGGAGGTTTGGTCAGCCGGCGAGAGAACTGGCCGGCAGTTGCTCAAGTCCAGGGAGGAGCGGGTAATCGAAAGTCAACTCGCAGCCATTCCTTCGAAGAGCGAGCTTGCGAGCAGCGCCTACGAAATCGTCGAGATCGTGGCCATGGTTCGCTAAAGCCGCAGTTTAATTCTCCCCGCGCGTCAGGAGACGAGGACTGGCTTACGAACTCGCTCTTGATTGTAGAAGCCAGAACGGCAA
>JBHENP010000501.1:0-625 GCA_046261995.1 Pyrinomonadaceae bacterium | reverse complement strand
CACCCGATGAATCTGTGGAGACCACCACATTCTCGAATCGTGTCGATGCCGGGGCGCAACCATAGATGGTATGTATTGCCGAGAATTATTTTCGCATCCAGTTCGGCAGATTCGAGCTCTTCAAAACGAATGCCCTTGACGGTGCCGCCTGTTCCGACAGGCATGAAGACTGGCGTTTCTATTTCGCCGCGACGTGTGGTCAACACACCTGCGCGCGCCTCACCATTGCGCGCGACTACTGCAAACCTAACGGCAGTTTTCGACGATTTGTTGATGCGGGCGGGATCCATTCAGAACGTCAATCAGCTCACTTGCGACTTCCAACACATTCAACTACAGACGGGAGCCAAAACGACCGCTTTCAAACTCAGGTATATTCAAGCATTTGACTCAATAATTGAGAATCGGTGAATCGCAGGTTGGGAAGGGTGGCTTGCCCCCGCTCATGCGCGGTGTATTCAAGATCGAGTGGTCATGTATGTTGAGCGGGGGCCAGCCACCCTTCCTAACCTGCAATTTGATGATAGTTGAATCATCAGACCAATACTTAATGGTTCCGCAAATTGTAAGCGGTCGCTTCGCTCCCGTTCTGTGCTCGAGTGGATTCGAGTCGCAGGGTGCGAGG
>JBHENP010000500.1:0-625 GCA_046261995.1 Pyrinomonadaceae bacterium | reverse complement strand
CTATGAGCCTGTCCGACTCCCGACCAGAGCACCCCGCGCAGTTATGCATTCCCACACGACGCTTGTGCTCTCTGCTACTTCTTGATGGCACTGCTCTGTCGGGTCTCCCAGGTCCCCCTCGACTGTTCTTTCCACGCGCGCTGTCCCCTCTCACCCCGGAAATGCCCAGCGACTGCTTACCGTCCGTTGCTTCGTCACTGGTGGCAGGCTTCATCTTATTCGGCAGACTGGCCGCTTTCATTTCACTATGTGTTAACGAGGCCGAAGCGGGTTTGCTTATCACTACGGCTCGCGTGTTTGCTCGTGCGAGGCCCCGCCAGCAGGATTGCTCCCGCTCACGCTCGCACCAGCTACCTGCTGAACGGACAATTGACAAGGTGAACTCCTTGCAGTTCACTAGAACAGCCAGGCTTACCTGGCGCTACCGAAGAAACACGAAGCACCACGAAATGAGATCCAGACATGACGAATGAAAAATTATGAAAAATGTCAAATGAGAAATGGAAACTGGTCCGTCCTGCCGTCTTCCTCCTGCTCCTGCCTCCTATTCCTACGGGGATTGCCACTTTCGATTGATCAGACTAGCCACAAACCCCGCGCCGAAGCCATTGTCAATGTTCACGAC
>JBHENP010000499.1:0-626 GCA_046261995.1 Pyrinomonadaceae bacterium | reverse complement strand
GCACGGCTACGAGCACGGCAGCCTTACCGACCTGAAAAACACTCGATGGCTTTGTCTCAAGGCCAACACTAAAGAGCAGGAAGATAACCCCAATTTCGGCGAGCATGGTTATAAACTCAGACGGCGCAACCAAGCCCAGCACGCTAGGACCAATGATCACTCCGGCAAGGATTTCACCTGCGACGGCCGGTTGACGTAAGCGCTCGAAGAGTTCAGCCGCCAGCTTGGCAGCCAGGAGCATCAAGAATAGCGCCAGGAGTATTTCGGTGGTCCCCATGCTCGTGCCAAGGAATATGTTCACAGCTATCTCGTTAACAGAAAAAACTCCTAACCACCTCGCGACTGTAGCGCCGCTATGATCAGGAGTCATCAATCACGCCAGGCAGGATGGTTACAAGCCGAACCCCATCGCCGTCAATCTACGTGGGAACCTGGTACCAGGGTAGTCTGGCACAACCATCAGCGTGCAGGTCAACTACAGAACCGAGGAGCGGTAGCGACCGGGTGAGTGTGCGGCATCACTCAAACCTTGGTGGAGCAGTGAATTCTTGTCTCTTAAATATAGTGAGACCAGACCCGGTCGCTACCGCTCCTCGGTTCTGTAGTTGACCTGCACGCTGATGGTT
>JBHENP010000498.1:0-620 GCA_046261995.1 Pyrinomonadaceae bacterium | reverse complement strand
CTCCAATAGACCTCGCCATTCATTCCCTTAATGAGCATGACAATCTTGTCGATGTTTGCGCGTTTGCATTTCGCTACAAACTCGCGCACTGACTCGGCGCTCTTACCGGCATCCGGCGGGTGTGACCACAGCGCGTGATTCTCCGCGCGAGGCTGAACAAGTCCACGTGTCTCGGCAGGGGTCGTCATCAATGTCAGCGCGGTTAATACCAAGGCTGCACCTGCAATCCCCCCAGCGCATCTTGCCGCTCGTGTTACGTTGTGGGTTAAAGTGCGCAAGCAAAATCGTTTACAGTCTCCTGCCGTCATACGGTTCTTTTGTTTCATAATCTTCTTAAGTCACAACCTATTTGGAGCGCGCCGGCAGAACGCAGCGGCGACGGCGCTTTGGGTTGATGCCTAGAGAGGAGTCTGTCGGGAAAGCAAATCGGCTCACTTCTCATTCACACCGTGGCTTCAGCCCGGTGATCCGGGCCCAATAAAAAACAGCGAACCGTTTTAACGGTTTCCTTCGCTGCGGATGCACTTTCTTGCGAGCACCTTTCTGCTGAAGTTCATCAGAGGCAGCAACTCACTCTCTCTGGCTCTTATAAAATTCCGAAGGAAAAACCGTTGAAACGG
>JBHENP010000497.1:0-628 GCA_046261995.1 Pyrinomonadaceae bacterium | reverse complement strand
ATTACTGATCCCTTTGCGATTCCACCTAGCGATGATATAGCCATAGCAGCGAGCATTTGCCGTCGCGACAACTCCTGTGTTTCCTTTTTCATTTCTTCTCCTTCCAGGGTAACCCGATTATAAGCCGCCGAACGCCGCGCTTCAGCTGCGGCGCGCGATCAGCATTCACGCTGGGCGGAACAATGCTACTTGAGAAGCATGCTATCGCGCCGTCGGCTGCAAGCGCTTAGCCGGCTGGCCGAACGACCAACCTGATCGGTTGAATTCTCCAATAGGTGAGCGACCGCCACAGCCACTCTGCCGGCCCAAACCGAAAATGGCGCAGCCATGCCGAAGCGAACCACAATTGAATCGCATACCCACTCGCCCATACCAAGACGAGCCATGTAGGGCCGATCCTGCCCATCAAATTCGGCCCCGGCATGAAGCCATAGAAGAGCCAGAGGCCGAACAGCGTCTGCAGGAGGTAGCACGTGAGAGCCATCCGCCCGACCGGAGCAAGGAGGCGTAGAGAGCGCACCCACCGCGGTCTCTGGACCAGGAGCGCCAGCCCCGAGGCGTACGCCAGAGTGAGCCCGAGATACCCGAGCTCCGCGATGAGCCTTCTACCAAACGGTAAGAGGAAACC
>JBHENP010000496.1:0-629 GCA_046261995.1 Pyrinomonadaceae bacterium | reverse complement strand
CCTCAGTACGAATCCTGATTTCAATTTTCTGATCGGGCGAGCGCAGGATGTAGTCAGTCTGAGCCATAGTATCTGCTGCCAAATTCTCTGCCAGATAGAAGATCACTAGCAAGACGAGAATTGCAAAAGTTCTCTTGCCAAAAATCATTGAAGTCTTACTAATCATTTGCGCGGCACTCCTCCCATTTGAGGGTACTGTCATATTTCGAGTCTCCTAGAAGACTATCCACGAAATCACACGAACCAACACGAATTACCGAGGCACGTCGTGGTTGCTTTCTTGAGTCCGAGGTCACAGGCTTTGTGAGATTTCGTGTAATTTAGTGGATCGTCTTGGCGGTGCCTTCGCTATGAGACACGTGGTCCATCCGAACATCTCGCCTATCGTTGCTCAAGCTGAAATGTTGACACAGAGAACTGTTCTAACCTGGTCGAGCAGTTTCTTGGTGGTGGCACGGTTTGAAGGTATCCTCTACACATGGACGTGTAACCGGACTCAATGCTTAAGCTGTGTAAACGGCGTCGGATAATACCACCAGATCCGTACTTGCGTCGCGGATCCGCAGTAGAATACGTTAGGCCGCGGAGTCCACAATGAACGTAGAGGTTGAAGCAAAGAAGATTAGACG
>JBHENP010000495.1:0-630 GCA_046261995.1 Pyrinomonadaceae bacterium | reverse complement strand
CGTTGGCTACGATTCGGAGAAACTGATCCAATCGGTGCAAAACCTGGTTGGAATCAGGTGACAACACTCCATCGGTCAAGATTGGAAATTCGCAGGTCGGGAAGGGCGGTTTACTCCCGCTCAAGTTACAGCGGCACTCAACCATGAGTGTGGGCTGACTTGAGTGGGGGTAAACCGCCCTTCCTGACCTGCGAATTTCTGCGTCTTGGATGGTTTCTATGACTCTTCGAAGTTCTTTAAATAAGCTGCCACTTCTGTCTTGCCGCCATACTCAGCCCAACCTTGCGGTGTCGCATTAAATTCGGTGTCGCGAATCAAGGGGCTCGCACCAAGCTCAATCAAGAGTTTCACCATTTCCAAATCGCCCATCATTGCTGCGTTATGAAGCGGCGTGGTCCGACTAATTTCGTTTAGATCAAACCCGAGTTCCACCATCAAACGTACAGCATCGGGCTTCTTACTTTCCGCAGCCAGCTGTAGTAACTCGACTCGCCGCGTGCCTAGTTGAGACACGAGCTCGGGATTACTAATCAGCAACGCACGAGCGCGTTGTGCATTCGCCGACAAACATGCGGCGGCAAAACCATCTACATTGGAGAGCGGTGTCTTTTTCGCTCCATGTTCCAGAAG
>JBHENP010000494.1:286-634 GCA_046261995.1 Pyrinomonadaceae bacterium | reverse complement strand
AGCTCAGAGAATTTGCAGGTTGGGGAGGGTGGCTTGCCCCAGCTCAAGCTGCACAACCACTCAAGATCGAATCAGCCAGCTCAGGTGGAGTGCCGTTCAATCTTGAGGCGGGGGCAAGCCACCCTTCCCAACCTGCAAATTAGCCAGGCTTGAATAAACAATCCGGCTACATCCTAAATCCTGCCATGCAAGCTGAAATTCGAGATTCGAAATTAGAAGTGGGGGAGTTACCCACATTCTTTATTCGTCCCGCCAGTAGCTGGAGCTCGATTGGCCTTAAAGAGCTCTGGGAATATCGAGAGTTGCTCTACTTCCTTGTCTGGCGCGATGTTAAGGTCCGCTATAAGC
>JBHENP010000494.1:0-264 GCA_046261995.1 Pyrinomonadaceae bacterium | reverse complement strand
TTCTTCGGGTATCTGGCAAAGGTGCCTTCCGACGGGATTCCTTATCCAATCTTCACATTCTGCGCGCTTCTGCCCTGGCAACTGTTTGCTCACGCCTTGACCGAGTCGAGCAACAGCCTGGTGGCAAACGAGCGCTTGATTACCAAGGTCTATTTTCCTCGTCTGGTCGTTCCCCTTGCCGCCGTACTCGGAGGATTGGTGGATTTCGCGGTAGCTTTCGTGATTCTGGTGTTGATGATGCTCTATTACGGCATCGTTCCCACC
>JBHENP010000493.1:0-634 GCA_046261995.1 Pyrinomonadaceae bacterium | reverse complement strand
CCCTGTCTCATGTCTATGCTAACCTCTGCCTTTTCAGATCAATCCTTTCATGGAGATTTATAACTAGTGTAGTGTCTCAAAAATTCCTTTACAACGACTGACCTTATCGATGATCCGCTTGAGCGGTCCAGACAAATGGTTTCGGTTGGTGGTCTTGCACGATGTTCCTTAAATCGCGCCACTCAATTACAGAACCGGGAGCGATAGCGACCGGTCCTTTAGCTCAACTCGTCATTGATCGCGGTTCTTTTGGAGGTTGAGTGGTAGCATCCGGTCGCTACCGCTCGCGGTTCTGTAGTGAGCGGCAACCGTTCGAAGCTCATTAACGTTGCACTAGTGTAGTGTCTCTAAAATCCATTGACCTGAGGTGCCCTCCAGTGAAAATGGGCCAAAGCAGTCCGTGCCTTTGTAAAGGAATTTCTGAGACACTACAACTAGCGCCTTCTCATTCACACCCTGCTTTAGCTGGGTGTCGGGACGATTGGTAACCTTCTGAAACCGTTTGAACGGTTTCGGCGCGTCGTAAACCGTCGAAACGGTTCGGAATTTGCCTTCACAGGCGTCACCTATCTGAAAATAGGTGTGAATAGGAAGCGCGAGCGAAACCGGGAACTGACGCTAGTAATTTCTACGA
>JBHENP010000492.1:0-635 GCA_046261995.1 Pyrinomonadaceae bacterium | reverse complement strand
AAGCGGCGACGGCGCTTTGGATTGGCCAGTTAACTACCTCAAGCACCACCTAAACTCTCAACTTGAGAAAATGCTACTGGCCCTATCCAAAGCGGTGTCGCGCTTCGCTTGCCACCGCACTGCTACCAAATTAAGACAGTACCAACTTCCCCGGTAGTGTCCTGGTTTGGAGTGCGGCGACCTGTCGCCGCTTTCGCCTGCGGCGGCCTGACGCTGCTTTTTTCAAGCGACGATTCGGGCAACGGGCTCCGACAGGTCGGAGCCGACCAAAAGCGCTGACGCGGGGTCCCCGGCCGGGCAGCCCGGCTGGGGTGCATGTTAGGTCAGCGCACTGCAAAACGGAATGAAGATTCTTTATCTCACAGGCGGAGCCGGTCAGATGTATTGCGGAAGTTGTCTGCGCGACAACGCATTAGCAACGGAACTAATCGCGCGAGGCCAAGATGTTTCACTCCTGCCCGTTTACACCCCAACCCTGACCGACGAACCAAATGTTAGTGAGGACAGGGTCTTCTTCGGCGGCATCAGCGTTTATCTCGATCAGTATGTGCCGGTGTTTCGGAAGTCGCCGCGCTGGCTCGATCGAGTATTGGATTCAAGGCCGATGTTGCAACTGGCGTCGCGTCGTTCGATCT
>JBHENP010000491.1:0-636 GCA_046261995.1 Pyrinomonadaceae bacterium | reverse complement strand
CTAACATCCAGGTCGCTTCATTCAGCGGCACTCTCCATCTGGTAAAGAACTAGGTGATTGGTCTAACCCACCGGCTCGGCTTCTTATTCACACCTATCTTCAGGAGTCTGTCGAAAAAGCAAAAGCCCGAGGGCGACACATTTATCGCGGACGCAATGGCCTTGGTTTTCACCCCGTTAGGGGGTGAGATGTCTATAGCACCGGAACCTCCACCACCCTTCGGCTCCGTTCGGAGGAGCGGAGCGTATCTTGAAGATCACAGGCCTAGTTGCGTTCCGCTCCTCCGAACGGAGTGGATGAGGCGTTGCGTTAGAGTCTATAAACATCTCACACTCCTACGGAGTGAAACCCCTGGCAATCGATAGACCCCACCTTGCGAACGACAAATGACTTCAACCAGTGCGCCGCGATCCAGCTGCTTTTTTCAGACACCCAGCTAAAGCAGGGTAGGAATGAGAAGTCGCTAGCGAAGTCTCGGTTACAGGCCATTAGGTTTGCTAACGTTTCCATGCCAAAAATCGCGGTTTCAACTCGGCGGGAAATCTGTTCAAGAGCTGCCAAATTTCTGCCACAAACAAATTCCGCATGGTGTTCTGGTAGTAGAGCAACGCAGACGGGCCGGGGACGGTAGTAGTA
>JBHENP010000490.1:0-636 GCA_046261995.1 Pyrinomonadaceae bacterium | reverse complement strand
AACGTGAATCTATTAGCGCCGCTTTGTATCAATGAACAGTTACCTATCACGATCTGGCAGTGGACCGTAGTAAGGAGTAAGTAAATGGCCACCTACACGCCACCACCCTATTTCCCTCAGGGTTCGTTAACGCCGCCCGACAAGAATCGGTACAAGAAATTCAAACTGATAGTCTTCGCCATAGCAGTTCTCCTCCTCGTTCTGTTAGGCGGAATCGCTTGGGGAATTTGGCATTTGTTTAGTGCCGCCGTCCAGGGCTAAAGGTCTGCTGTCGTTTGGGACGACGTACGGTCGACCCTCGTACAGAACCGGGAGCGGTAGCGACCGGATGCTACGCTCAACGCGCCTCTGACAATTCTTAGCTGAGCTACAATGCTGATGCTGGTTGAGTCAGTCATTATGCAGATTCAAGTAAAGACTAGCTGTATGAAACCCCTGCTGAACCGGGGAGCGCTGGCGACGGGATGCCAGCCTCCTAACTAAAAGAATTCTCAGAGCCTGCGTTGAGCGTAGCATCCGGTCGCTACCGCTCCCGGTTCTGTAATCGAGTTACACCACCGAAAACTCTCCTCACCTTACATACGCTTGACAGTTTGGCCCGCAATCCTTATAGTTTCCCGTTTCGGACCTATAGTC
>JBHENP010000489.1:277-637 GCA_046261995.1 Pyrinomonadaceae bacterium | reverse complement strand
CTGCTGATGGCTGCGTGGAAACTGGCACCGGCCCTCGCCGCGGGCAATACGATAGTCCTCAAACCTGCCGAACAAACGCCCGTGACCGCTATGGAGCTCGGAAGGTTGATCCAGGAAGCTGGTTTTCCGGAAGGCGTCGTAAACATTGTTCCCGGTTATGGCGAGACTGCCGGCGCTGCTCTAGCGGCCCATCCCGGTATCGATAAAGTTGCGTTTACGGGTTCAACCGAAGTGGGCAAGCTGATTGCTAAAGCCGCCGCCGAGAATCTGACGAAGGTCTCGCTTGAGCTTGGCGGCAAGGCGCCGAATATCGTGTTTGCCGATGCGGACATTGAGCAAGCGGTCAATGGAGCCATGATG
>JBHENP010000489.1:0-254 GCA_046261995.1 Pyrinomonadaceae bacterium | reverse complement strand
TTGCGCCGGCTCGCGCCTTTTTGTCCAGGAAGGAGTCAAGGATGAGTTCCTTGGAAAGCTGAAAGAAAAATCTGCGAAGATCGTCGTGGGTGATCCGATGGACAAAGGCACACACATGGGCCCCCAGGTATCACAGGAGCAACTCAACCGTATCAAGAGCTACACCGATATTGCGCGAGCTGAAGGCGCCACGGTGGTTGCGGGCGGGGAATGCCCGGCGCTAGAGGGAGCTTTTCAGAACGGCTACTTCTTCC
>JBHENP010000488.1:398-638 GCA_046261995.1 Pyrinomonadaceae bacterium | reverse complement strand
TCAACTTGAGACCCGGTCGCTACCGCTCCGTTCAAGCTAAGCCGACCCTACACCGTGTCGTTACTGCTCGTGGTTAAACCTAAGGCGACCCTAGGACCCGGTCGCTACCGCTCCCGGTTCTGACAAGAACGGGCGGGCCGCGAATCTAACCAGATTTCGATTAGCAGGGCTGCTGGCCCGACAATGAAAAGGGCGTAGAGTGGAGCGTATATCACCTGGTTCAGGCGCATCATCATCTCG
>JBHENP010000488.1:0-249 GCA_046261995.1 Pyrinomonadaceae bacterium | reverse complement strand
CCTCCGGCGCCAGAAACAGAAGGACACAGATACCGAAGTTGGACGGAT
Source organism: Pyrinomonadaceae bacterium (assembly GCA_046261995.1). Classification (GTDB taxonomy): domain Bacteria; phylum Acidobacteriota; class Blastocatellia; order Pyrinomonadales; family Pyrinomonadaceae; genus PSRF01. Next base: position 201 of record JBHENP010000488.1, on the reverse strand, counting down.
TCCAGAGGTGCCGTCCTTTTACTCTCAATACATACTTTGAGGCGATTGAAATCACGCTGCCGAGCGCGTAAGGCCAGAATGCCGGCGAGCGAATAAGAATGCCGACACTGATCCCCGTGATGTAAGCGCTGGCGAGGTGGAGCCACTTCCCGAAGAAGATGCGACCCAGCACTATCTCTGTAAGGATGGCGGCAATAATTG
>JBHENP010000487.1:0-642 GCA_046261995.1 Pyrinomonadaceae bacterium | reverse complement strand
GGCTGGGTCATCGATTTCCGGGCGGAAGATATCAGAGGATCTGACAACGGCCGCCGCGCTTGAAGCAGCTCATCGATCCAGTCCCTGACGCAGGCGTTTGATGTCGGCGCGGCGCTTCTTGTCTTCGAGCCGCTTCTGTTTCTGCTTCCTGGAGACGCGTGTTTTCCGGCGCGGCCGTTCTTGTTCGATGGCCTGGCGAAGCAACTCTTCGAGCCGGGCAAGCGCACGATCGCGATTGGCCAGTTGGCTTCGCATTCCCGGATCTTAACGCCGCCGAGCGGCTCCATTGATATACTCCGCTTCTCCCTGCAAACCCGGAAACCGCAATAGCTCATGAGGATGCCGGCGATTTTCTTCGGGCATGGCAACCCGATGAACGCGTTGCAGCGCAACGCCTGGACCGAGGGCTGGTCGGAGATCGGAAGAAAACTGCCGCGGCCTCGCGCCGTCCTCTCGGTCTCGGCGCACTGGTATGTCGAGTACACCGGAGTGACGGCCATGCCCGCGCCGCGAACGATTCACGACTTCGGCGGCTTTCCGCGCGAGCTGTATCAGGTGCGGTATCCCGCGCCGGGCGCACCGGATCTGGCGGAGAAGGTCCGCCTGCTGCTCGCGCCGGTGCCGGTTCACATGGATCAGCAC
>JBHENP010000486.1:338-642 GCA_046261995.1 Pyrinomonadaceae bacterium | reverse complement strand
TTTGGTTCTTAAACTCTATCCACCGGAAACTCAAACGCCGCAAACTTCGTTTATCCCGCGCGACTAACGCTTTAGAATTTCGGATTGCGGGGATAGAATTTCGGATTGCGAATTTCGAATTTCGGATTTGAAGGCAACCCGAAATGGACGTCGCCCCAGTTGAATACTAAATTCGCAATCCGAAATCCGAAATCCGAAATTCTAAAGCAATGGTAGATTCGATCAGACGCTTCACCACCCGAGTTGAGAATTATGCCAAGTTTCGCCCCACTTATCCGCAGCCCATCATTGACTTGCTTAGAGG
>JBHENP010000486.1:0-251 GCA_046261995.1 Pyrinomonadaceae bacterium | reverse complement strand
TATTGCTGGTTTCTTTGCGCCGCAAGGTTTTAGGCGGGAATCATTTGAAAACGTGCAGAACCTCGATTTCGAAAGCCTGCATGGCCGGGTGCTTTCCGCTTCGTACACGCCCGAATCTGACCATCCAAGCTTCGAACCCATGATCGGGGCGTTACGAGAACTATTCGAAGCACACCAGAAGCATGGCAGTATCGCCTTCGAATACGATACGAGAGTTTATTACGGTCATCTAACAGCAGCCTGAGCCACCA
>JBHENP010000485.1:0-643 GCA_046261995.1 Pyrinomonadaceae bacterium | reverse complement strand
CGGCAACCCTGGGCTTCGAGACGTAGCCCCTGCGGGGCAAAGATTGACTCATGCAAACTGGCCTGTATGAGTAAAGTATGTCATTGCCGTTTAAACGGTTTCTGGTGATTGCCGCTAAGCGTAGCACCGGGCTAAAGCCGCGGTGTGAATGATAGTCGTCACTGTTAGCGATCTCTCTTCATTTTTAAATCCAAAGCCGAGTGATTGACTAAAGAGAGCTCCGGAAACTCGTTCGAGTGAACCCGCCGATCTCCAACCGCTTGCCTAATCATTCCAAAATTGCGAGAAGGGCAGCGGGGCCGGACTATCTACATGGAGGATTTTCAAAAACTCGGTGCTCTGGTGGAAAACCGGTGGAAAGCCGAAAACTACAACGAGCAAGATTTTCCAGAGATTGCCGCGCATGCGCTTCGCGAGGCTGAGTTGCCTGCGCGTATTGATCCCTAGGAAATCATTCGCTGGGTGCACACTGCCGCGTCGCTACCCCATCAGTATGACGTTGAAGGAAGATTTGGAAATCCCCCGATAACACTTTTCGCCGGTCCCCGTTTTCACATCGACGTTTACTATTGGCTCGACGGCACGACCAGCATTCACCAACATTCCTTCACCGGCGCCTTCCAGGTCTTGCTCGGTTCAAGCA
>JBHENP010000484.1:0-645 GCA_046261995.1 Pyrinomonadaceae bacterium | reverse complement strand
TAGCCAATGGATCCCAGCACTCAACACCGGCAGGAGCCACTCAGCCCTAGCCAGAGCGACTCAACGCACAGAACCGAGAGCGGTAGGGATGCAGCCGACAGGCTGCGAGTCTAATGGGGTGAAAGTCCCCTGCCGTCAGTTGCTCGATTCAGACGGCTAGCATATCCGACGTGTGAGGAGGCAACAACTCATACGGTGCTCGGAAGTAAACGCCACGGCTGCCCTGCGGTCATGCACCGCAGCGGTAGGAACGACCTGGGTGGCAAGCAAACCTGGAGGCCTGAACATTAAGGAATGACTGCAGCCCCGAAATACGGTTCCGTGCAGAAGTCGTGGCACGGGTATATGCGAAGCTGTCGACCCGTTCTACCGTTGGGGAAGACCGAAGCTCAGTAGGAAGAAACGAGCAAGAGCACTACTGGGACAGCCGGGGTAGAGGTCCAAGCATCCAGGAAAAGATTCGCAGAGCTAACGTCGGGAAGGTCCTGATGACCAGCAGTGGATGGCCCAAGCTGCAAGGACTCAGTTGCGAGTGTGAAAGCGAAGCAGCGGAGAGGCGTCAGGACTGGCACATGTGGCCACCCGACCCACGATTTGATTTCCATTCAAGCCCGATCAGAATCGCTAAGATAATGGTTTGAGCGA
>JBHENP010000483.1:394-647 GCA_046261995.1 Pyrinomonadaceae bacterium | reverse complement strand
TGTATTGGCAGTAATTGAGTGAGGCTTTTACCAGGGTTATGGAGCAGTGCGCCGGCAGAGAGGAGCGTCGACGGCGCTTTGGATTCGCCTCTCGCTCGATGCATCCAAAGCGGTGTCGCGCTACGCTTGCCACCGCACTGCTCCAAAAAGTTTACAGGCACCATCCGGTCGCCACCGCACTCACTTCTGCGACTGAATGACTCCTCGTCGCGACCAACTCACCAGTGCCATTCAATGTATTTGACCGCTCCGG
>JBHENP010000483.1:0-282 GCA_046261995.1 Pyrinomonadaceae bacterium | reverse complement strand
CACTCGATGCTTCCGGCGAAACTCCGCGCATTTTGCTTTAGGATATTGATGGTTTCACTGCGCCTGGAAATGACCGCGCCATTTATCACTGGACGCTGACGGGGACGAATACCGGGCCGGGTGGAACAGGCCGCGCGGTGCGCATCAGGGGCTACGAAGTTTGGCAAATCGGGGCAGAGAGCCTGATCGCCAGGTCGCGCGGTAACTTTGATGCCGAAGATTATCGCCGTCAACTCGAAGCCAGCAATCAAGGTACAAAGGACTCGCTTATGAATCGTAGAG
>JBHENP010000482.1:393-646 GCA_046261995.1 Pyrinomonadaceae bacterium | reverse complement strand
TGGAGGAGCTCACCGGCCCCCCGCTCCAGCGCATCGGCCTCTCCGCCACCGTCCAGCCCGCCGCGGAAGCCGCCCGGTTCCTGGGAGGCTTCTGGGAACTCGGAACTCGGAACTCGGAACTCGGAATGGGGTCGGGAGCTGAGGCTCATGCTCCGGTACCAGCTGCGGGTCCAGCAGCTGGTACCGAGGAAGACGCAGCCGCCCCTGAGTCCATTCCGCGTTCCGAGTTCCGAGTTCCGAGTTCCCCCAGAAG
>JBHENP010000482.1:0-305 GCA_046261995.1 Pyrinomonadaceae bacterium | reverse complement strand
CGAGCGGCATCCAGCGGATCGGGAGGGCCGGCCACCGGATCGGGCTGGAGAGCAAGGGGGTGATCCTCCCGAAGTTCCGCGGGGATCTCCTCGCCTGCGCGGCGCTCACCGAGCGGATGCGCGCCGGCGCCGTGGAGCCGCTCCGCTATCCGCGCAGCCCGCTCGACGTCCTCGCCCAGCAGGTCGTCGCGATGGTGGCGCTGGAGGAGTGGAGCGTGGACGACCTCGAGCAGGTGGTCCGCCGCGCCGCTCCCTTCGCGGAGCTGCCCCGCTCCGCGCTGGAGGGCGTCCTCGACATGCTCTCC
>JBHENP010000481.1:0-647 GCA_046261995.1 Pyrinomonadaceae bacterium | reverse complement strand
GTTAGTAGCCGTGCAAGAATTTTGACTCAAATCGACCGGTTCCAGAAAGCCACGTCCTAACTGCCAGTAGACATCCATCGCCGCGCCCACGATCGCGTAAACTTCTTCCTTGAGGATTATTTCTTTCATGTTGTGAGGACCTCGGTTAGTTTTTTTTATTGTAGACCTCCACTACTCGGTCCACAAAATTATTCGTGTGAGTTCGTGTGACTTCGTGGATCGTCATTGCCCAGAAAACACGATCCACGAAACCATTCGTGTGAAAATCGTGTGAGTTCGTGGATCGTCTCTGCCCAAAAAATACGATCCACGAAACCACACGAAATAACACGAAACTTAGACCCCCAACCACGCGGTCCACAAAACCATTCGTGTGAGTTCGTGTGACTTCGTGGATCGTAGTCATTGCCCAGAAAACACGATCCACGAAACCACACGAAATAACACGAAACACTACGAACGGCTATGCGCAGCCAGACATATCAGTGCCGGTGAGTGCTCTGACACGTCTTAATACCTCCTCTTCCCCGATGTTGTGAGCTACCAAAAAAAGTTCCGGACTTTGTTTTAGTCCAGTCAGGGCGATTCTAATGGCATTGCTCACATGACTGATCGAACCGGCGAATTTCTCCGGATTCTTCTTGTAT
>JBHENP010000480.1:332-648 GCA_046261995.1 Pyrinomonadaceae bacterium | reverse complement strand
GCGGAAAAACTGACCGCGCGGAAGCTATCAAACGACTGACTGCGGCTCGAGCCACAGTTCATATCATTAGTTACACTGTATTCGTGCGGCAAAAGAAGGAAGGCAGGCCGTCTTCCGTTACTGGTGGCCAGTTACCGCCGGCTTCAGATCCCATTACCGCGACCGACGCAACCTTGCCGCCTGGGACAACTCGCAATCCGTCCTTCGGCGTGAGTATAAGATTCGATCCGGCCATGCGACGGCAGCGCAAGGCCTACGAAGCAGATATTAAAAAAAGCCAGCCGGTCCTCACGGCTGTCGCCGAGGAAACCGGTGG
>JBHENP010000480.1:0-231 GCA_046261995.1 Pyrinomonadaceae bacterium | reverse complement strand
CTTCAAGGCAGGGGGAATACCGCCGAATCGAAGTCGCCTCCCGCAGAGTAGGACTGAGTCTGCGTTCCCGACGTGGATACGTCGTGCCGGACCGGAATAAATGAGAGAGAATGTGATTGCGTCAAAGGCATCGGCCACGGCGAAGATGCGAGCGCAAACGTTGTAATCTCGTTAACTCTTAGTAGCGAGCCGAGCGACGCCGCTTGCGAATTCCGTAGGTATAGACTGCGG
>JBHENP010000479.1:285-650 GCA_046261995.1 Pyrinomonadaceae bacterium | reverse complement strand
AGCGCGCTGACCATCGCGGTGGACAGCAAAATTGCCAACAGCGTCGCGGGCGCACGATCAAGATTCAGCGATTTAGTCATTCTTTTACTGTTTCGAGTTTTCGAGTTCCGAGTTTCGAGTTCCGAGTTTCGAGTTCCGAGTCCGCTCAAGTAGTTGAGAGTTCAAACTTTAGTTTGTGTCTTGAGTCGCGAATTCAGTTGCAAGTGCAACAGAACATTATCCGTAGCTTCGCCCCAGCGGGGCGAGATGTTTATAGCCTGAAGGTCCTTTCTTTGCTCCTTAGCTCCGTAGGAGCGCAATCGTCTTTGCCTGACCCCGCCAATTGTTCCACTGCCGGTTTCGCTCCTAGGAGCGAGATCTTTAGG
>JBHENP010000479.1:0-268 GCA_046261995.1 Pyrinomonadaceae bacterium | reverse complement strand
TACTTGCACGTTGAATTCACAGTCGAAAAAGTCCGACTGAAGTCGGTACTCTGAACACTGTTTCCTCTTTCAAGGCGCCAGCGCGCTGCCGGGCTCGCTTTCGCGACGCGCTTTTGACGTGGCAATTACGATTAAGGTTGTAAACACCAGCGCATTGACGATGGTGTGCAAACCAAAATCTACCAAACTATGAACGGCCACACCGGCAATTCCGATCGCAGCTCCTAAACATGCGGCGCGCCGGAAACGACTCGGTGAACGCAAGTTC
>JBHENP010000478.1:0-651 GCA_046261995.1 Pyrinomonadaceae bacterium | reverse complement strand
GCACACAGATCGTAGTCGAACAGAGAATGACAATGGCGAATATCGATGTACGGAGTCTCATAGGTGGCTTTGAGAGTGTGGCCGATTGTGCTCTATATGTAAAAGCCCGACAAATTGACCGTTCAGCGCCACCCAGTTTACAGAACCGGGAGCGGTAGCGACCGCACTCAGCCAACGATTTGATTATTGCACTAAAATCACATACGCAAACAACCCCACAGAGAGTTACGATTCGATCTGATCTCGAGTTGAGATTAAAGAACCACGCAGACTTATGGTGTTAGTTGAGTGCGGTCGCTACTGCTCCCGGTTCTGTACATGAGTGGCGGCATTTAGACAAAATGGGGAAACAAATATGATTTAAGAGCAGGACACTAGTGACCGCAGGTTTTTCAGCGTACTCCAAGCATTAAGAGCGCGGATCGATCGGATACATCCCTTGCTTCCGATCTAAGCCATTGCCGATAGGGTAGGAGCTCCAGCTCGCTCACGGGCCGTTTGCCCAGTAGCGCTGCGGGTGTCCGCTCGAAGGCCCTGTCGGTTAGAGCCAAATGCGCTTTCCGCACGGTAAGCAAATCAGGTTTAGTCAAAGCTTTCTCTGCGGCTTCCACGTTGGGATAAAAATCATCGTAAGCCAGCAGATGCCAAACG
>JBHENP010000477.1:0-652 GCA_046261995.1 Pyrinomonadaceae bacterium | reverse complement strand
AGATGGAGGCGACCGAACTAACACGAAATCTCGTCAGTGTCGTTTCGTGTTAGTTGGTGGATGGTGTCGACGCTACGTTTGGTTGGCGCGAGAGCGCCGCCTCAAATTGAGAGGCAAGTCACACCTTACGCCTTACTCCTTGACGACAAGTTCATGTCGCAGCGTCCCCGAGCTGAAGTCCTCGAACCCGGCAATATGCTCGGACACCATGTCGAATTCGACGATGTACCGCCCCGGCTCGTGAGGCGCTCTCAGGGTCATGCTGATGCTTTCCACTTCGCCGGGTTCGAGGTCGCGAGACAGGTCGGCGCGGCCGTAATCCCAGGAAATACAGAACCGCGAGCGAGTGTGTGAAAACAAAATAGGACTTACGGTAATTTGCAGGTAAGGAAGGCGGACCCTGTCCCCGCTCTTACGACGAAAACAAAAATTGTTTAGACCAACAACTCAATTCATTCTTATGCCCCAAACGAGCTTCCTCCCATGGCTCGCAAATCGTCGAATCTCAATCTCGCAAGCGTTGCTGAGTGGTTTTAAGCTTGAGGCGGGGACAGGGTCCGCCTTCCTTACCTGCAAATTACCGTAGGCCATTTTTGGGTTTTCAAACAGCCTCTACCACTCCTCGGTTCTGTATTAGTGATTTCTACCAAGT
>JBHENP010000476.1:421-653 GCA_046261995.1 Pyrinomonadaceae bacterium | reverse complement strand
GTTTTAACGGTTTGTGCCGAGTGGATGTGAAGCTTTAAGGAAAACCGTTAAAACGGTTCCCGGTGACGGAGCTCGCTTTGACACCGGGCTAAAGCCGCGGTGTGACTGAGATAGTTACGACGGGATCGTCGGCTTGTTTCTCTTTGTCATACCAGCTATGCGATCATCAATTCGGCTTCGCCGCCCGATGTGAGGAAGCGGCTGTGCCCTTCCGTCAAAGCCGCTCTTAATG
>JBHENP010000476.1:0-243 GCA_046261995.1 Pyrinomonadaceae bacterium | reverse complement strand
CGACGCTGACCTCGCACGTGCTGCGCGCTATTTTGCGGGCCACCAGTTTGCGCTGAGTGACTCACGCACTACCAACGTCGGTGGAAGTATAATTAGCGAGGCTCTGTGTCAGGCTACCGGTTTCAGTACGGAAAATCTGGCACCGCGGTATGTCCGTCTTGGCGATGCCGGCGAGACAGCATATGAGGCCGTCAAAGAAGCGAGGCATGGCATTCAGCTTCCTGCTATTACGTTGGCAGAGAC
>JBHENP010000475.1:0-656 GCA_046261995.1 Pyrinomonadaceae bacterium | reverse complement strand
GAACCACACCATGCAGGAGGCTGACGTTGCTGCTGTCCCGCTTGCGCGGGCTTAGAGTCTCTTTTTGTTTCCTTTCCTGGGGCTCACGCCCCAGGCTTTATGCTATCGCCTGCTCCGCAGGCTGAAGACAATCATTTCTTATACGAACTTTGAAACGGGACACTAGCGACGATTCCTCACATGAGTGAAATCAGAGACAGGTTCACAAAGCTAATAAAGCAGGAGCAAGAGCTTCGCGGCTACAGCACTTCAAGCCCCTGGAGTAACTCTTTGCGACCGGCGATTTCCTATCTTGAGCGGGCAGAGGCTGCCACGGATAGCGCGGATCAGTTTCTTAATGCCTGGCAGGCTATTGCGAATCTTTCCAGTATGATGCAATGGATCGAAACTTTCCTGCGTTTCGTCACCGAAATCGAATCGGCGCCGGCGGTAAGAAAGATTGCGTTCGGAACTCCGTCTAGTTTTCTTGAAGCTTTGAAGAAGGCTCAAAACACTCTGCTCTTCGATGCCGAGAGCAAGAAGCCGCGCGACGCAAAACAGCGTGTTGAGCTTTGGCTGGATCGGCGCAAGAAACGCGGCGACGATCTCTCGGCGGAAAAGGCCTGCAATTACCTTTTCATCATTGGTCGGGACACACGATATGCGCTGTCACATCC
>JBHENP010000474.1:399-658 GCA_046261995.1 Pyrinomonadaceae bacterium | reverse complement strand
CGACTGGTCCGTGTAAAGTCATTGCCGATTGCCAATTGCCGATTGGAAGAGGCCGTCAACCTCTGTATCACTCCGGAAGTGGTCCTTCGGGTCCGCCAATGCGCAAACTTTCAAATGCTTCCCTCCAATTAGACGCGGTTCGGACATGATCCGCAAGTTATGAGCCAGAAATACGGGACGAGGGTTGCCGGCCCCGTATGGCTCAAGCAGCTGCAGCTCTCGCACGAGCTCAAATGTGACGTCCTCGGCTGACAGGATA
>JBHENP010000474.1:0-371 GCA_046261995.1 Pyrinomonadaceae bacterium | reverse complement strand
CGTGGCCTCGAGCTTTCGCCCGAATGTGGGCGTTAAGGTGACGACAGATCCTACGGCAACATCTTCATCGAGAATGATTGTGGCTCCGGCGCGACTGATTTTAACGGCCTGCGCAGCAACGTGAAATGGCTTGCCCTCCGCTGTGCTGCCTTCAACTTCGAGAGCGAATTCTACTGGAACTCGAGGACTGCGCGGACGCTGAGACGGACTCGTCCCGCCTCGTGGGTGTTTCTGATTCATTCAACTCACCACCCTTTACTGAACAATGATTGTACAAGCCGGAGAAACCGGCCTGGAGAGGAGAGGGGCCGTAACTAGTGTAACCGATCTCGCGCGCGATGGTGGGCTTTTTGATCTGGATTCGGTAGTAC
>JBHENP010000473.1:428-662 GCA_046261995.1 Pyrinomonadaceae bacterium | reverse complement strand
GCCGAGAGGCCAGCAAGAATTTCCGCGCCGCGCGCTGGTTCTAACTCTTCGAGGATCGCTGCGCGGCGGCGCATCGTCGGCTGGTCAAAGACCTCAATAGCACGCTGCACCGGGAGCATCGAAACAACTGTCGCGGCTTCGGGTAATGTCAGTTGATTAAAAAGCTCTGCCAGATCTGCTGCAGCAAAATCGGATACCATGTTGCTGATGCCAACGAAACTTTCGTCAAGTCGG
>JBHENP010000473.1:0-242 GCA_046261995.1 Pyrinomonadaceae bacterium | reverse complement strand
CCCCCAGCCATCAAGCGATCCACGAAATAACATGATCGCAAGAAAACAAAATTCTGAACGTTTGTTACACGAATCACCACGAATTTGGATTCAGAAAATGACCAATGAAAAATGTCAAATGAGAAATGGAAAATGCCCTCCTGCCGCATGCTCCTGCGGACTTATGTGATGCGAAGTGTTCCGCCCCACTCCAAACCTCGTTGCCGATGCTCTTATCAGCCCCATTGCAGTTGGCTATAATC
>JBHENP010000472.1:398-662 GCA_046261995.1 Pyrinomonadaceae bacterium | reverse complement strand
TCCCTGGTTCCGACTCTCCTTCGCACGAATGATTAGTTCCTTAGTTTTATAACGCCTGCTAGCCCCGGAGGTCGAGACTTAAATTCGCAGGTTCGGAAGGGTGGTTTACCCAGTGGTTTACCCCCGCCGACTCCCATCGTCAGGCAAGCAGGCGTAAACACCCGACCTGACCTGAGAGGTATTCGAACCTGATCCTTGCTTGTTCACCCTGTGGTAAACTGCGGCTCTGTTTCAACCAGCAGTTCCGTCGGCATTTCACACCTT
>JBHENP010000472.1:0-327 GCA_046261995.1 Pyrinomonadaceae bacterium | reverse complement strand
CGCAGCATCGGGCCCGCTAACATGGGCGGTCGCACGGCGGACGTGGAAGGAGTGCCGGGAGATCTAAACACCGTCTACGTCGCGACTGGTTCGGGTGGACTGTGGAAGACAACGAACGGCGGCGTGACCTGGAAACCGATTTTCGAACGCCAGGGCACTATCTCCATCGGCGACATTGCTCTCGCGCCGAGCAACGCGGACGTGGTGTGGGTAGGAACGGGCGAATCAAATACGCGCAACAGTGTTTCCTTCGGCGATGGGGTGTACAAATCGACAGACGCCGGCAAGACCTGGCAACACATGGGATTGAGAGACAGTGAACGGGTC
>JBHENP010000471.1:417-663 GCA_046261995.1 Pyrinomonadaceae bacterium | reverse complement strand
GCGATACAGTGACAAATGCAAACGTCCAGGCAATCGCGTCCTGCTGCGCGCCCGAGCTCATGAGCATTGCACGGTGAACCGCGCCTCGCGCAACGGGCTACCTCAATGAAAAAGGCCCGGCCTCTCGGGGGAAGCCGGACCCTGCAAATCTTGAAGCGATTCTCTGAACGCCTTATTGAGGAGTGTTCTCCCGGCGTTCCTGGCGCCGCTTTAGCACTTCATCGTGACGCGCTTTGCGTTCAGTTT
>JBHENP010000471.1:0-308 GCA_046261995.1 Pyrinomonadaceae bacterium | reverse complement strand
CCCGTGACGGCCACGCCTGCCCATCCTCTCGTGACTCCGACCTTCTCTATGTCGCATACCTTCCCCGCGTATGCCGCCATCCTGGGCCGGGGTTTGCGGCTGCTGGCCGTAGGCGATGGCGCCGAAAGCCAGAGTCAGGCTCATCAGGACTGGTAAAAATCTTCGTTGGAACATTTTTTCTGGTACTCCTTTGTAATTCTTGATTACCGCATGAACGGTGTTGAGGATTGCTATCCCTCTTGTCCGTCTCTTTAGACGTCGGAGTGGGAAGATCAGTCGGAAAAGGTTGACGATTAGCTGTCTCAAGT
>JBHENP010000470.1:412-663 GCA_046261995.1 Pyrinomonadaceae bacterium | reverse complement strand
GTTAAGCTAAGAGGGGTTCTGAAAAAGTGGTGAGCAGCGATAGAAGAAATGAAGCGATCCACGAAATTACACGAATTAACTCGAATTAAGGCGTCCGTTTCGTGCGGTTTCGTGTGTTTTCGTGGATCGTGTTTGTTTTTTCAGCAGCCTGTCGGTTCCGTAACAAGTTTCTCAGCCTTGGTACTTCTTGATGCGGGTTGCGATTTTCTCGGTGCTGGTGAGCGAGCGCCAGAATTGTGATGACTTTACTG
>JBHENP010000470.1:0-402 GCA_046261995.1 Pyrinomonadaceae bacterium | reverse complement strand
CGCGGCGTGTTCACGCAACATCTGCAGCCACTTGGCGCGCGCGTCGGGAGCAACCGTGCGCATGTCGATATTCGCGAACCGATTAATCAGCCGTTTGAGTTCGATGGCGTGAAACAGGGCCCGGTAGCCCCGATTTACCATTCTTGAAGAAAAAGACCGTACGGCTTCATCAAGGCCGTTACCCGTTCTTAGAGTCGCATCTTTTCGTGAGAGATAATCGCGCAGCTCGTTATCAACAGCCACTGTGTTGGCGGTCTCTTCCGCCTCCCTGACAGTGACCGTTCCTGGTGAACCGCGCATCTGACGCTGCGCTACTTCAGTGATCGTACGGATCTCGATTTTCACTGCCGGGTTGTTGCTGACTGGGGCCAGCGCGCGAACCAACTCGTCCTTGCGTTGCTC
>JBHENP010000469.1:399-663 GCA_046261995.1 Pyrinomonadaceae bacterium | reverse complement strand
AACTACATCAAGGAGTGGTTCGCCGCCCGAGAGCAGAATCCGGCGTGACCTCACGCTTGCGTGAGCTCAGTGCTGCCTTACGAGAGCTGGAAGAGCGGCTCCGGCAGGGCGGGGGAGCGGATAAGATCGAGCGGCAGCACAAGCAGGGAAAGCTCACCGCTCGTGAACGAATCACTCTCTTCTGCGACCCTGACACGCGGTTCCTCGAGGTGGGCCTTCTCATGGCGTACGATCAGTACGAGGGACAGGCGCCTGGTGTAGGGG
>JBHENP010000469.1:0-249 GCA_046261995.1 Pyrinomonadaceae bacterium | reverse complement strand
CGAGACGATACGCAAGATGCTCCGCGCACAGGAAATCGCGATGCGCTGCCGCATTCCCATCATCTATATGGTCGATTCGGCAGGCGTGAATCTCCCGTATCAGGGCGGAGTCTTTCCTGGCCAGTACGGGGCTAGCCGCATCTTCTATTACAACTCGCTCATGCGGCGTTACCTGCGTATCCCGCAATTCTCCGCGGTCATGGGTCCTTGCATCGCCGGAGGCGCTTATCTTCCCGCGCTGTCCGATGT
>JBHENP010000468.1:419-663 GCA_046261995.1 Pyrinomonadaceae bacterium | reverse complement strand
GCTATAAGCCTTGGGCTCCTCCGGAGCCCAAGGCAAAACTAAGACCCAAGACCCAAGACCTAAGTACAAAAGCACCAAGTACAAAAGCACCAAGTACAAAGCACCAAGTACAAAGCACCAAGTACAAAGCTCAAAGTCCAAAGTCCAAAGACCAAAGACCAAAGTCCAGTTTTTCCTACCCAGCATGCGTTCCATCATCATCGGCACTGCCGGCCATATCGACCATGGCAAGAGTTCCCTGGTT
>JBHENP010000468.1:0-409 GCA_046261995.1 Pyrinomonadaceae bacterium | reverse complement strand
CTGCTATCAATCGTGCGGTCCGAGGCTGAGGAACTGGTGGCCGGATCGTTTCTCGAAGGAGCGCCGATTATCGCTGTGAGTGCGCGGACAGGAACCGGCCTCGACGAATTTCGTGCAGCGCTCCGTCAGATCGCGGCCGGCGTTCCGGCACGTTCTACAGATTTTGTGGCCCGGCTGCCAATTGATCGAGCCTTTACGATGAAAGGATTTGGAGCCGTGGTGACGGGTACTCTGGTATCGGGAGAGATAGCGTCCGGGGATGAACTTGAACTGCTTCCGGCGGGCTTTCGCGTTCGTGCTCGCGGTGTCCAGGTGCACGGAACTTCGGTTCCGGTCGCGCAAGCCGGCCAGCGGACGGCCGTAAATCTCGCCGGCATTGACGCAGCGGATATCGAACGCGGCATGGTGC
>JBHENP010000467.1:401-664 GCA_046261995.1 Pyrinomonadaceae bacterium | reverse complement strand
AAGTTTAGAGTTCAACCTTCAGGTTGTGCTCTTGGTCTCCGCAAGCTAAAGCTTGTACTCTGAACTGCTGGAGTGGCATTCAAGAAGTTTAGAGTTCAACCTTCAGGTTGTGCTCTTGGTCTCCGCAAGCTAAAGCTTGAACTCTGAACTACTGGCAAGCCATTCACGGAGTTTAGAGTACAACCTTCAGCTTGCTGTTTGGGGGCGAGGGCAAGCTAAAGCTTGAACTCTGAACTACTAGAGTGGCATTCACGGAGTTTAGA
>JBHENP010000467.1:0-265 GCA_046261995.1 Pyrinomonadaceae bacterium | reverse complement strand
CCAGGGCGCGGGCGGCGTGAGTTTTGTCGCCCCTGGTGTAGTCGAGGGTGGCTTCAATTGCCTGGCGCTCAATCTCGTCCATTGAGGAAGGAACGGTGACCTCAAAAGTGGTGGTGCGTCCTTCGCTGGCAGCTCTGGCACGTTCCACCTTAATGCGGTCCTGCTCTTGTAGCGCGATCCTGCTGATAGTTTCCGGCAAGTCTTCCAATTCAATCTGCCGGCCCGACGCAATGATAACGGCGCGCTCGATTGCGTTCTCCAACTC
>JBHENP010000466.1:0-665 GCA_046261995.1 Pyrinomonadaceae bacterium | reverse complement strand
CTGGGAGAAAGATCATGTTCTCGAACTGCGTGTACCCTGAAAGGGTTCGCGCTGCTGGTTCAGTCCCACACGTACCGTTCGTCGTACTCTATTCCATACGCTTTAAGGAAAGCGCGGTACTCGTCCTGAAAAGTTACGCGTTGGTGATGTTCATCCTGCGTTTCGATATTTTTCGACATATCTAATAACCTCGCCGAGATTGGACTGGCTGCCGGAGAATGCCCCGGCCCATTTTGCCAATGGAACTAGCCTGTCGGGGTGAGGATTTCTTTGATCAGCGGGATGCCGTGCGTTTAATCTCTTTGACGACATTGGCGATGGATTAGTTTCTCGAGAGTGCGAATAGAGCGTGGACATGGTCTCCAACACCGCCAACGATAAGAGTTTCGCAGTCATGCTCACGCAGCACTTTTGCTAAGTATCCGTGCATGTCTGCACGTATGAGTTTATCGCTTCGCTTTGATATCTTGACCGACATCGCAGACGACGTTATGCTGCCCGGGCGTGCAGGCCGCCACCCGTCCGCGGGCAGGACTGAGTCCACCTGATCGATTCCTAGTGAACAGGTTCATCGCGAACCTCCTTTCGCCCGATCACAGCGGACAGCGGGCATGCCCAAAGGAGGCTCGTATGTCTAATCGTCACCTTCCCGTTCGTCCCAATCT
>JBHENP010000465.1:0-666 GCA_046261995.1 Pyrinomonadaceae bacterium | reverse complement strand
GATTTCCCCGGCCTCCATCCACCTGACGAGTGCGGGTGTTCCTATGCAGAGAATGCAAGCATCAAAGCCAGCTCCTATGCAACACAAACGGGACTTTGGACCTTGGCGGACGACTCAGGACTCGAGGTCGCTTCATTGAATGGGTTGCCGGGCCTGAGATCCGCGCGCTTCGGAGGCGAAGGGCTGACGGATTTCGACAGAACAAGCTTACTGCTTTCGAAGCTGCTGGCTATGAGCGGCGACGACCGTTCCGCACAGTTCGTTTGCGATGTGAGGGGAAGATTGCCGAAGCGCCGTCGGGTCATGAGGGGTTTGGGTATGATCCCGTCTTCATTCCAACTGGCTACCAAATGACGTTCGCAGAGATACCGTTGGCAATAAAGAACACCATCAGTCACCGAGGTGAAGCGTTGGCGGCAACCCGAGAATTCATGGCAGGACTTCAGGTCGGTTAGGTTGCTTCCGGAAGTTTAGAGTTCAACCTTCAGGTTGCAATTCGCGAACATGAAACGCCCACTGCACGCCTTGAACGGACGCTCACAAGGGAGTTTTCAATTCTAAACTGACCCTACCGTTTTCATCGAAGCTTGACCCATGGTCAAGTGGCTCTTATGATGCATCACCTGCAGATAATCTCATCGGCAAGGTTTCGGGGCGTAGCACAGC
>JBHENP010000464.1:358-667 GCA_046261995.1 Pyrinomonadaceae bacterium | reverse complement strand
GCGATTGATTGATCATAGTCATGGGCGGTAGGTGTTCGGCATCTGGCCGTTCCCCTTTTGCGCTTATGGTTCGGCGGGCGAGACGCCCGCGGTCCCAATGAAAACGGTGTCGCTTCCGTAACCCCGCAACCTAAAGGTTGAACTCTGAACTACTTGCTGCTTACGTCTCTTGAGTCTTAAGTGCTTCGATCATAAAAGCCAATTTTCGCAGCGTGGTGCCACCGCTGCACGTATTCACCAGCGCTTCGCGCGTAACTCGAATCGCATACCGATGTTCCACAGCCACAACTACGCCCAGCAGAATCAACG
>JBHENP010000464.1:0-348 GCA_046261995.1 Pyrinomonadaceae bacterium | reverse complement strand
CCTTGACGATCAGCTCCCGCAGTTCGCTTACTATGTCCGCCGTGGCCTCCACTCTAGGTGTGCACTTCCCTTCCCATGATTTGAACCAAAGCCGGACCGGCGTCAACTTTGACCGGCATCGGTGAAACCGGCTCCGCGTCGGGAAAGAAGCGATCGTCTTTGTGCCGGTAGAGGTTGTTATACGAACAGCCCGGCATGAGACGGCCATCGGGCATCACGTAGTGAGTGCAGCACTTCTTCAGACGCGCTACGTCGAGATCCCAGGGATCCATGAAATTATGAATAAAGAGCGCCTTGCTGCGGGCCTCGGTACGACGCTCGATGTCGGAAGCGGAGAGTGGATTGCGC
>JBHENP010000463.1:0-668 GCA_046261995.1 Pyrinomonadaceae bacterium | reverse complement strand
ATATAGAGTAGCGTCGGGTTAACCGTTGGGAGAACAACATGATGGGTGCGCCTGACCCGACGATACCGACGCCGTGTTAAAGCGCAACTTAGTGTAGTGAGGTCAGTACCACCGCGCGGTAGCGGGTGGGTGCAAGTTTCTGTACTAGATTGCTGTAATCGAGGCACCCACCCGCTACCGAACTGGTGAAAGAATTCAATTCGCCGGAGACCAGCCGCATGCGCAAATTCGCAGGTTGGGAAGGGCGGTTTACCCAACCTGCGAATTTCTGTCGCTTGAGTGGTATCTGTGATCGTTACTTTTTTTCACAGCTTCTACTGCGAGTTTGTACTGACCTCACTGACACAGCGTTCGGTGAACAAACGCTCGACGTTGAACAGGACCAGATGAAAGCGATCGTCTATCACGAATATGGGTCGGCCGATGTACTCAAATGTGAGGACGTCGAAAAGCCGGTGCCGAAGGACGATGAAGTGCTAATCAAAATCCGCGCGGCCTCGGTCAATCCTCTTGACTGGCGACTGATGCAAGGCAAGCCCAACGTGGTGCGCATGATGGTCAGGGCGTCGAAAAAGAACCCCGGACGACCGGGCGTCGATGTGGCCGGCGAGGTCGAAGCCGCCGGCAAAAACGTGACGCGGTTCAAGCCAGGCGACAAGGTGTTCGGC
>JBHENP010000462.1:0-669 GCA_046261995.1 Pyrinomonadaceae bacterium | reverse complement strand
GATCTCAACCTTCCGGTTAGAAATCTTCGTTCGATGGAACAGTTGGTGTATCAGTCAGTTGCGCCGCAACGGTTCAACCTGTCTCTGCTAAGTTTGTTCGCCGCTCTGGGGCTGTTGTTGGCAGCAGTCGGCATTTACGGTGCCATGGCTTACAGCGTTTCACAGCGCACGCATGAGATTGGTCTGCGGATGGCGCTGGGCGCGCAAACACGAGACGTACTCAAACTGGTGGTGAAGCAGGGTATGGCTTTAGTACTGGTTGGTGTGGCAATCGGATTAGTTGCTTCGTTCGCTTTGACCCGGTTGATGAAGAACCTGCTGTTTGGTGTGAGCGCTACCGACCCGGCCACGCTTGCAGGCGTGGCACTGCTGCTAACCTGCGTAGCTTTGCTGGCCTGCTACATTCCAGCCCGCCGCGCAACGAAAGTAGATCCACTGGTGGCGCTGCGATACGAGTGAAGGGATTTCGGATTGCGGATTCAAGTCGAGCAAATTTGCAGGTTAGGAAGGGTGGTTTACCCCCGCATACCTTCCATGAGGAGTTGGGCGGGGGTAAACCACCTTCCCGACCTGCAAATTTATCCGACTTGAATTAGCAATCGGCAATCGGCAATCGGAAATTTGATTATGGAAACACTCTTCAAAGACATTCGCTACGGGATGCGGAGC
>JBHENP010000461.1:424-669 GCA_046261995.1 Pyrinomonadaceae bacterium | reverse complement strand
TTACGTTACCCTGAAGCAGGGCGAGAACCCGGTTGATTACGGCGAAGCAATCTAAGAATTGCGGATTGCGGATTTCGAATTTCGGATTTAAGAGACATCTACTTCCGCTTCGAAACGAAATCCGCAATCCGAAATCCGCAATCCGAAATTCGAAGCTATGGGCATTAAAAAACTAACACCAACATCGCCATCACGTCGGTACCAGACATACCTGACGCGTGACGAGCTTACCGTGGGAGCAGTGC
>JBHENP010000461.1:0-263 GCA_046261995.1 Pyrinomonadaceae bacterium | reverse complement strand
GGCCGCAACAATTACGGGCGAATTACCGTTCGCCGGCGTGGCGGCGGTCATAAACGCTTCTACCGCATTGTTGATTTCAAGCGCGATAAGGAGGGCGTGCCTGGCCGCATTACGCAGATCGAGTATGACCCGAATCGATCGGCCCACATAGCACTGGTTACCTATCTCGACGGTGAAAAGCGTTACATCATTGCACCAAGCGGGATAGAAGTGGGTAAGACAATTA
Source organism: Pyrinomonadaceae bacterium (assembly GCA_046261995.1). Lineage (GTDB taxonomy): Bacteria > Acidobacteriota > Blastocatellia > Pyrinomonadales > Pyrinomonadaceae > PSRF01. The sequence continues at coordinate 37 of JBHENP010000461.1, read as the reverse complement.
TGAGCGGGCCCGAAGCTGACATTTTGCCGGGCAATAC
>JBHENP010000460.1:0-670 GCA_046261995.1 Pyrinomonadaceae bacterium | reverse complement strand
CAAGCCAGCGACCTGATCGACTTGATAACTAGGTCGGCACTCATTGCCGCAGGGTTTCATACTCACAAACGACAGTGGAGAAAGAAGCGAGATGGAGGAAGAAAAGCCGTTGGTCAAGCTTGCGGATAAAGCCAAGAAAATTCGGCTAAGATTTTCTGAGTTGATAGCAAAGACTAATCAGGAGCATCCGCGCTCACAAGATGTCAAGGCATTGTCTGACCTGCTAAATGGCAACCAGAGCTTGGAGTTGTGGCGAACGGTCGCAAGCGCCGGACACATGGCCGAGTTGACAGTCCTGGAGAACGCAACTGCCGTTGCCGGACTCAAAGAGTGTTGGAAGCATCGCCTGCAGGTTCTGAAGAGGGATTTAGGCTTCGACACTGCTCCTATGCTAGAGCAGCTATTGATTCAACAGGCTGCTTTGTGCTGGCTGAAACTGAGTCTGGTTGAGTTGAGTTATTCGAGCGTGATGAAACAGTCGATCACGCTCACGCTGGGTATCTACTGGGAGAAGCGGCTCACGTTAGCGCAGAAACGCTTCACACGGGCTTGCGAGACACTCACTCGAGTCAGAAGACTGTCTAGAAATACACCAGCGTTACAGGTCAACATTGCTGCTGAGGGTGGACAGCAAGTAAACATTGCGCCGACTACTGCTGCGGTTTCAAGA
>JBHENP010000459.1:429-672 GCA_046261995.1 Pyrinomonadaceae bacterium | reverse complement strand
GAAGCACTCGGTGTCTGTGATCACTCTTGATGTGAAGTGAGGAAAGGCGGTACTCTGGCGCGTTCTTGGATCTCATAACCCGGCTTCGACTGCAACTGAGGTAGTTTCACGCAAAGGCGCAAAGGGAGCAAAGACGCAAAAGTCTATTTAGTTTTCCTCTTTGCGTGAAATCTTGCCTCCGAAAGCAGGAACTGAATTCTTCAGAATCACGCGCTGCCTGCCAAATCGCGCAGTCTTTGGGCT
>JBHENP010000459.1:0-326 GCA_046261995.1 Pyrinomonadaceae bacterium | reverse complement strand
AATAAGGGAAAGAAACTTGGAATAGCTTGTCGTAGCTCATGGTGACTCGTTTGAGAATATCTGCCAGCCCAGTGCGTTCTGCGTCATTGAAGTCATCCATCCCCGCCGTGTGTCGTTTGCTTATCAGCATCGTCTCGAAAGGCCAGATGGACCAAAACGGAACCAGGGCATAGAACGAATCGTTGGCGCAAATCAGACGTTCTTCCGACTTTATTTCCAGCGCGAGATAATCGCAGAGCAAACAACCGGCATGGTCGGTATGGTACTCACGCTGAGCGACGCCTTCTTTTCTTGATTCGTTAGGCGCGTTGCGATTGGCCCAGATC
>JBHENP010000458.1:426-673 GCA_046261995.1 Pyrinomonadaceae bacterium | reverse complement strand
TCCTTGTCCTTTGCTGAAACGATATGTGGACGCAGGATGGCTGGGCCGAAAGTCTGGCCGCGGGTTCTATGAATATGCGGAACAGAAGTCAGTAGTCAGTAGTCAGTACTGACTACTGACCACTGACTACTGACTACTGACCACTGACCACTGACTACTGTCTCCTGACTTCTGTTTCATGCCCCAAGTTTCCCATTACTGCCAAAAATGCCTTGCGGCGAATCCGCTTGGTCATGATTTCTGCGCG
>JBHENP010000458.1:0-235 GCA_046261995.1 Pyrinomonadaceae bacterium | reverse complement strand
CCTCCTGACGGAAGACAAGATCGTTGAAGGCACGCGACTGGAAAAGCTTTGGAATGATCGGTGTCAAAAAGATGCGGAGGAACAGGAGGAGAGCGCACGGCGTGAAGAGCTAAGAGTCAGGATTCTGTCAGGCTGTCGCGGCGACCACCGCCGTACGTTCGAGCAGTTTGTAAATGAAGGATTCCTGTTAATCGAAGACGAGCAGATTGGACGCGGTATCCGCTCGTTACAGCGC
>JBHENP010000457.1:0-673 GCA_046261995.1 Pyrinomonadaceae bacterium | reverse complement strand
GGGCTGGCATTTGTGGATATATGCTAGGAAATAGTTGCTTTGGAGCCGCCGGCAGAGCGAAGCGGCGACAGTTCTTTGGAATTAGAGCCCGCGGAGCGTGGCGACAGCATAGAGCCTGGGGCGTGAGCCCCAGGCCAATCGCATTTGATTCCCAGCCCGCCAAGCGGGCGGCAGCGGCAACAAAAGAAATTGATGAAGAGACATGCACGGACAAGTTGCTTATTGCGCTGTCGCCCGCTCCGCGGGCTGGTTGAATTTTGTTTATACCTTGACCTGGGGTTCCGCTGCGCTCCACCCCAGGCTTTATGCTGTCGCCCGCTGCGCGGGCTGCAATGTTTTTGACGCTAGACGTTGATCAAACGTAACGTTAATCGAATTCAATTTTGTCCTTACCTCACCAGGTTTACGCTATTCGCGTGCTTCGCCAGCCTGCTGACCGCTCCGGACTGCGTCGCTATTGACGTGCCATGACGTTGGGGATATTCTCCGCGCCAGTAGTAGCCTACTATCGGTCACGGAGTTGCTGCCGAGGGACTCCGCTCACAGGACCCTGAACTCTTCACTCTCTCGGTTAATTGAGTGTTCTCGCCACCTTCACCCTATCTCGAACAAGGCTAGTTCCTGGTGCTTAACCTCTTCGTTTGGCTCTTTCGCTCAGAATGGATGCGGCGGG
>JBHENP010000456.1:442-673 GCA_046261995.1 Pyrinomonadaceae bacterium | reverse complement strand
CCATAATCTCAGAAGGATTCTGAAAAGGAAATGGGCCATTGTGGGTAAGAATAAGACGATTCACGAAAGCACACGAAATGACTCAAAACCAAGATATTTTTTCGTGCGGCTTCGTGTGATTTCGTGGATCGTTTCTTAGTTTTTCCGCAGCCCTGCAAGAGCTAATATTCTCAACCGGTGCGCCCTTGCGCAAAATCCCAGGCGGCCCTACTGAATCCCGAACTCGTGAGT
>JBHENP010000456.1:0-247 GCA_046261995.1 Pyrinomonadaceae bacterium | reverse complement strand
CAGCCCGCCAATCTGCGAGCATTCATCGAAGTAACCTGTCCTAACTCCATTTATCGCTTAAACCCTTTGTGAGCTTGGCCCTGCGGGCATGGTTCTTGCCATGGTGAAAAGTAACGCTGAAAAGTAACGCTGAAAAAGCAGTTATGAGCACTGACGTCCTTTGCACTGCGAAGAGCGTGCGCACTTGGAGTCTTCGCGAAAGCGATTAGGACGGACGTCGGTTGACTAGATAAGGAGAGGGTTATGA
>JBHENP010000455.1:400-674 GCA_046261995.1 Pyrinomonadaceae bacterium | reverse complement strand
CCCTTGTCTATCGACCACGCCAACATTTAGTTGCACCAGGGATACGCTCGTTCGAACGACATCGTCAGTTTCCTGGGCGCGAGACACGTTTGTTGTTAGAAATATCAGCGCCAACGCAGGGACGAATAGAATTGGCCTTAGAGAATTGATTACGAAATTTCCGGACTTGTTCATTTGGAATCGCATGTCCTTAGTTTTTGTTCGCGAGTATGCCTGCCAGCTTCAACTTTTTGCAATCCGCCCGCAGGTCCCGCTTCAGGTAGCTAACTTCGGA
>JBHENP010000455.1:0-230 GCA_046261995.1 Pyrinomonadaceae bacterium | reverse complement strand
GCATTATAATGCTTCACGCCTGTCACCAGCGGCGATTACCTCAATCAATCGTCGGTCTTCGCAAACCGGAGACTTGGTGTTGGCAACCCGTCTCCTGCTGGGGCAGAGACCTCACAACCTTTTTTCTTTGCCGGAGGCTCAACAATGTATCGACCAAATTTTTGCTCTGAATGCGGCGCGCAGATACTCCGCCTGCACTGGCACGTGTGGACCAGCCGCAGATTTTGCGA
>JBHENP010000454.1:361-674 GCA_046261995.1 Pyrinomonadaceae bacterium | reverse complement strand
GCCCAGGGTGGCCAGAGGCCGAAACAACTCGCTCTTGAATGCAGAGATGAAGTCCACTGGTTAGATCTCGGGAAAAACTGTCTGGCTTGGTTCGGCCCGTATCAATTACTCTCCTTCTCAGTCACACCGTGGCTTTAGCCCGGTGGTGAAGCGCTCTAAATCTCCTGAACCGTTTCAACGGTTTCTTGGGCAAGCCACGTTACCGGTTCTCAAAGAAAAACCGTTCAAACGGTTCCGAGTCTCGGAGCTTCCTGTTGACACCGGGCTAAAGCCGCGGTGTGAATGAGAGCCAGAAAGCAAACTGCGTGGGCTC
>JBHENP010000454.1:0-264 GCA_046261995.1 Pyrinomonadaceae bacterium | reverse complement strand
ATCATCATCCTTCCCCGCAGTTAGTGCCCAGCGATGAATCCAGGTGATGCCGCCAGGTCCGACATACGTGTCAGGCGAGGTGTAAGCCTTATCTGTGAGCGCCTCATCAAGGGAAATGAATTTGTAGCTGCGCTTCTTGATCATCCGAGCCAGCTTGTCGAAGTAGTCGGCGTTCAGCGCGTTGGCGTGGAGTAGCAGAACCTGCTTCATCTCATAACCAAACAGTGCCATCGACTGCTGCTCGAAGTAAGCAAACTTTTTCTC
>JBHENP010000453.1:405-675 GCA_046261995.1 Pyrinomonadaceae bacterium | reverse complement strand
CTTACAAGCAGTGGGAGGTCAAGGTTCGTCCTGACTGACCGCGTGCCTTTTGCATAATGAGCCGGCTAGTGAATGTCACAGGCAAGGTTAAACGATAAGTGAGCCGAAGCGAAAGCGAGTCCTAATAAGGCGTTTAGTCTGTGGTATTCGGACGTGAAGCGAGATGATCTAGGCATGGGCAGGCTGAAGCGTGGGTAACACCACGTGGAGGGCCGAACCAGTATGGGTTGAAAACCGTTTGGATGACCTGTGCTTAGGGGTGAAAGGCTA
>JBHENP010000453.1:0-238 GCA_046261995.1 Pyrinomonadaceae bacterium | reverse complement strand
CAATATAACGGGGCTAAAACCACGTACCGAAGTTTCGGGTTGCGGAATTTCGAATTGCGGATTTCGAATTTCGAATTTGAAGACAAGAACGGTTTTTAAATTCGAATTTCGAAATCCGAAATCCGAAATTCCGTGACGGTAGGCGAGCATTCTGTAGCTGTGAAGCGGGACCGTAAGGACCGTTGGAGCGATCAGAAAAGACTCTGTCGGCATAAGTAGCGATAACGCGGGTGAGAAC
>JBHENP010000452.1:0-675 GCA_046261995.1 Pyrinomonadaceae bacterium | reverse complement strand
GCTCTGTACTTTGAACTTGGTACTTCGAGCTTTGCACTAGATTCGCCTTTGGCGTGTGCGGAAGTCAGCAAAAGTCTGCGAATACATCAGGACTTCAGCCTGCGAAGCAGGCGACAGCATAAAGCCTGGGGCGTGAGCCCCAGGTAAATGTCATCTCCGGCCCCGAGCCCGCGAACGCGGGCGAAAGATAACGTCCCCCACTAAACTAGCGCGCGCTTGCCACGCTTTCGGTTATTATCCACGCCCTAGATTCTCAACGGTGACGAGGATCATGTGCATGTTTTGGCCAAGCTTCGTCCGGATCGTGCTCTGTCCGATGTTTGCGCGATCTCAAATGCAATGCGAGCGGCTGGATGCATGACGTCTTTCCCGAGGTCAGAGAGTTTTCGTGGCAACGTGGCTACGGCGCCTTTACCGTAAGCCAATCAAATGTTGAAGAAGTACAGCGTTACCTTCAACGTCAGAAGGAACATCATCAAAGGATCTCATTCCGTGAGGAATTCGTTCAGTTTCTGAAGGCAAACGGAATTGAATATGATGAACGGTATCTGTGAACTGCGACCGCGGGCCTGAATAACGTCTTTGGCAAGCCACTGCCGCCCGTTTCACGGGCTAGCTATTTATTGCCATCTAACCTGGGGCTCACGCCCCAGGCTTTATGCTTTCGCCGCGCTT
>JBHENP010000451.1:371-676 GCA_046261995.1 Pyrinomonadaceae bacterium | reverse complement strand
GGTCTGGGCCGTGATATCCGCAAAGGTCATGGGCGCAGGCGCTTTCGGACCAGGTGGCGGTGGAGTCTTTGGAAGATTGTCAATAGTGTATGACCGCCCGGTCCGCTGAGGACCAGGGGTAGGCGACGGTTGCTGTGCGTGAGCCCGAGCGTCCGCGCCTGGAAGAAATGGCAGAAGCAAAACGAGCGCCAGCGAGAGCGCCGGAAACGCCAGGCCGCCTGTCTCGGCCTGTCTGCGCGCTTGATGGTGTAGGCGGTTAAGCACGTTATTCAAATTGCCGCTTCACCTCGTTAATCGACCAGGTT
>JBHENP010000451.1:0-310 GCA_046261995.1 Pyrinomonadaceae bacterium | reverse complement strand
CAAATGGGATGCGCGTCTCGCTTGGTGCCGAGGGCGGGAGTCGAACCTGCACGTCTTTACTGAAAAACCGATCTTAAGTCTATCCGAATCTAATCACATCAAACAAGATGAACCACATTTGGTGTGACATATTTTTGAATCATATGGAGAACGATCCACGAATCGCACGAACCACCACGAAGAAGTTAGTGCCATTTCGTGTGATTTCGTGGATCGGTTTGCCGCAGCCCAGGCAAGAAGACACGGGATAAGCGTGGGTCGCACCGAGCCTGACGCTCCCGTTCCGGCGTTGATAGATCTGGTCTGCCAG
>JBHENP010000450.1:0-677 GCA_046261995.1 Pyrinomonadaceae bacterium | reverse complement strand
ACATAGTTGTTATCACCAGTATCGCTAGGATTGCGGAAGTTTTGAGCATGGTACCGATATACGAGGTGACGATCATAATCGGATTTCAAGGGATTTGCCAGAGGAGGGAAGTTTAGAGTTCAAACTTTAGTTTGTGGTTGGGAACGCGCAACCTAAAGGTTGAACTCTAAACTTCTTGAATCAAGCTGAAGCCGGAGGGTGTGCCGTGGTTTGAGAGTCAGGTTAGGAAAACAAACGATCCACGAAACCACACGAACGAACACGAAAATGCTTTTTAACGCAAAGACGCAAAGGGTGCAAAGACGCAAAGTCAGAATTCTTCTTTGCGTCTTTGCACACCTGCGACTTTGCGTGAAACTGTCTTGGTAACGGGCCAAAAGCGGTCAAGTGATTAACTGAACCAGAACGATGGAAAAAAACCTGAACAAGAGAATCGAAGTCTCGAGTGATGCGGCGACGCGGATAGGGATTGCTCGGGAGTGGGTGGAGAAGTATGCCGCCGAGACTGAGATATTGGTTGTTGCGCATTCGTTAGAGGCTACCAGTGAGTTTCATCTGCGTGTGGTTGGTGGAACGGGCGCGTGGTTTGGGATTAAGAGGTTCACATTGAATGCTCTGGCGTCGAGGTTGGCGCAGGGTGCTCTTGCTGAGGCGGGGAGTGCGCCGGCCAGTAGGCT
>JBHENP010000449.1:0-679 GCA_046261995.1 Pyrinomonadaceae bacterium | reverse complement strand
GGCTTGCCCGCTTAAGGTGCAATCTCTCAGCTCGAGAGAGCTGATTCAAGGTTGAATAGAATTGCACCTCGAGTCGGGACAAGCCACTCTTCCCAACCTGCACCCCTGGCCCCCCTCGTAAGGACGAAGTTGACGCCCAAGCATCCTCCGTGTTAGTTTATGCATCTATGCACTGTTTATGCAAGTGTAGTGCATAACGAGAGATGAAGAAAGGCTCAAGGCAAAAACGGATTCTGAGTTTGATACGGGCTAAGCCTATTGGTACGCAGGAAGAGCTCAGGTCATTACTCGAGAGAGCGGGCGTACCGGCGACCCAGTCGAGTGTGTCCCGCGACCTGGAAGAGTTGGGCGTTGTTAAGCATCGCGGGCATTATACGGTGCCGCGCGCCAATGGAGCGGCGGCATCTGCCGTGGCAGTGAACATCGATGGCGCGGCGATTGCCGAGATTGTGGGAACGGTTGCCGGCGAAGACACAATCTTCATTGCTGTTAACGACCGGAAAGCACAACGGGGAGCGATTAGGAAAGTTTGGGAGTTGTTTGGGTGATGTGTCAGTAGTCAGTTGTCAGTAGTCAGTAGTCAGTGGTCAGGGTTAGTGGTCAGGTGTCAGGTGTTAATTGTTATCTTAGTTTGTAGGGTTGAACCCCGTATTACTGTCTACTGACCACTACTGACTAC
>JBHENP010000448.1:0-679 GCA_046261995.1 Pyrinomonadaceae bacterium | reverse complement strand
CTATGAAGCAGCAGAATCTGGTGATGCAGTCGCCCGCGAAATCTTCATTCAGGCAGGAGAGGAATTAGCCGAAGCAGTCACAGCAGCCGCAAGGCGTCTTAATCTGCAGGAAAGAGAACTTTTCGTTTCATATCAGGGTTCGGTCTTTGAAGCATGTGACCTTGTACGCGCGCGGTTTACGGAAGTTCTGAAACAGACTTTTTCATTGGTGATAATCACGCCGCCGCAGTTTGAGCCAGTCGTTGGGGCTCTATTAATTGCCTGCGAATCTATCGGCTGGACGTTGGATCAAACCGCGCTGGAAGCTCTCGAAACGAAAAAAAACAGTCAATTGTCGTCCGCCTGAAGAGTCGGGCGTGCCGGTTCCTCTAAACAGGCACAGGAACAACGAGCATGGCGTTGTGCCAAAACTCAATTACTGAACCGGGAGCGGTAGCGACCGCACTCAACTAGCGGCACTGCCTGGTGGGTTTGTTCTATTCCGTAGCGGCATAATCGCTTGAGTTGAGTGCGGTCGCTACCGCACTCAGCTAGCGGCACTGCCTGGTGGGTTTGTTCTATTCCGTAGCGGCATAATCGCTTGAGTTGAGTGCGGTCGCTACCGCTCCCGGTTCTGTATTGAGTTTGGTCGTTCAAGCCGAAGGGTTGGCCCTTGTATTCCTTCCGCATCATGTTGAGG
>JBHENP010000447.1:430-680 GCA_046261995.1 Pyrinomonadaceae bacterium | reverse complement strand
ACAATCTCCCGCGATGGCAAGCTTGTGTTCACGTCCACCAGAGACGGCGATCTCGATATCTACACAATGGACGCGAACGGCAGTAACGTTCGCCGTCTGACCAATGAACTCGGCTACGACGGCGGTCCTTTCTGGTCAAAAGATGGAAAGCAAATTGTCTACCGTGCGCATCACCCACAGGATCCTAAGGAAAAAGAAGACTATATTGCGTTACTTAAACAGAACCTGATCCGGCCCACCAAACTGGATA
>JBHENP010000447.1:0-239 GCA_046261995.1 Pyrinomonadaceae bacterium | reverse complement strand
CGATGTTCTCTCCGGACGGCAAGAAACTGGTTTTTGCGTCGAACCGAAACGCCGCCGCTCGCGGAGATACCAACATCTTCATTGCCGATTGGATTGAATAAACGAATTTCGGATTTCGAATTGCGGATTTCGGATTTGGACTAGTTCACGTACTTCACTAAACAGGATAGTTTAGTTAAGTGCAATTCCAGCGCTGACAAAAGAATTTAGAAAGAGGTAGTTATGTTTCGCAGACTCTT
>JBHENP010000446.1:424-680 GCA_046261995.1 Pyrinomonadaceae bacterium | reverse complement strand
GTCAATGTTGCTTAGACGACGTCTAATAATAGTGGTACCTTTACAGTTAATATTAGCCTGTAGGTGCTTGTTTCAATGTAGGTCGCGCATAACGAAGCGCTTGCAGCTGACGGCGCGATAGCATGCTTCTCAAGTAGTTTGGTTCTTGCTGGTTGAAATCTGATCGCGCGCCGCAGCTGAAGCGCGTTAGGCATCTCTCCGTAGCTCCCGCTCTAAAGCCAGATGATATACTTCCGTAGTGGACTTTGAGTGGGAT
>JBHENP010000446.1:0-249 GCA_046261995.1 Pyrinomonadaceae bacterium | reverse complement strand
AATCAAAATGCGCTCCGACTCACCAAGGGCGATGCCTAACGAAGCGCTTGCAGCGAACCGGAATCAGCGGATTTCTCAACGACAACTTGCTGCATGATGCAGCTGTTGCCCGGCCGCTGAAGCGCGTCGTCAGGTTGCTACTCGTATGGATTCATCTAGCCCTCTGAGTGGACGAAGTATTGATGCTGTTACCGTACTGACTTGGGCGGCGGAGAACGATCACATTGTTCCGAGTAAAAAGGATGCTAT
>JBHENP010000445.1:0-680 GCA_046261995.1 Pyrinomonadaceae bacterium | reverse complement strand
GCACTGACTATCCTCAGGTGAAATTACGGATTACATGTCTCTCTTAAAAATCGACGGTCAGTGGAGAATCGTTAACAAAACCTTTTACGCTGAGCCAAAAACGCGGAAATAGATAAGGCTCGCTCAAACGGAGCTGAAGGCGATGAGCGGTACGCATTCGTAAGCAGGTGGGTTTGCTACTGCCCACGCCGGAGGATCCTGCATGCATTTTTCTAAAAGAGTGATAGCACTAATTATGATTGGGCTGGTTCTAGTGGCGTCTCGAAGCATGGCAACTGAAGTTACTGACTGGCCCCAATGGCGCGGGCCAAATCGTGATGGCCTGGTCAATGATGCTTCTGTCCCTCAAGTGTGGCCAAAAACTCTGACCCAACAATGGAAGGTACCGGTCGGAGTTGGTCATGCGTCGCCGGTGGTAATGAATGACAGGATCTTCATTTTTGCCCGTCAAGCTGAAGAGGAAGTTTTGCTTTGTCTCGACTCCGCGACCGGTAAGGAAATCTGGAGATCAAGTCAATCGATTTCCTATGAGATGCACAATGCTGCGAAAGCCCACGGCAAAGGTCCAAAGTCGACACCCGTCCTTAACAACGGAAATGTTTGCACCCTCGGCATCACCGGCGTTCTCTCCTGCCACGACGCTCGGACCGGAAAGCTCAAGTGGAGACGAGAATTCTCCA
>JBHENP010000444.1:0-680 GCA_046261995.1 Pyrinomonadaceae bacterium | reverse complement strand
AATCATGACTGTTTTGATCGGGCCTGTTGGGGGACGCGGACATTGGACATTGGACATTGGACATTGGACTTCTTATGTAATTCAACGCTCCCGCCGCGGCTAGTTTCCGAAGTTCATCTTTACGCAGCTCGGGCACGCGATGGTGTAAATCGTCGATGCTCGTAAAGGGAGCTTCTGCCCGGGCACGCACAATCGCCTGACCGGATTCCGCCCGCAAACCCTTTACGTATTTCAGGCCAAGACGCATCGCTAACTCTTTCGAACTGTCCAATGTCCAATGTCCAATGTCCAATGTCTGTTTATCGTCACCAACCTGGTCCATATAAGCCTGAACGTCTGTATCAGACCCGTTTGGTTGTGCGGACATTGGACATTGGACATTGGACATTCGACTGCTTGTTTGGACTTTGGACTTTGGACTATTTTCAATCGTGCACAACCAATCCGATTGCATTACGTCAACCGGCAAAACTTTCAGTCCATGCCGCTGTGCGTCCTTAACGATCGTAAACGGTTGATAGAAACCCATCGGTTGGTTGTTCAATATCGCTGCTGTAAACGCCGCCAGGTAATGACACTTCAGATACGCACTGGCGTAAGCAATTAAAGCGAAACTGGCGGCATGTGATTCGGGAAAGCCATAAAGCGCAAACGACGTGATGGCCAGCACAATCTCATCC
>JBHENP010000443.1:438-680 GCA_046261995.1 Pyrinomonadaceae bacterium | reverse complement strand
GGGCTATGCCCCCGTTACGGACTTAGCCCTTCGACGCTAGGCCAAAGCCGCACCGAGGGCATAGCCCACGAATCTAAAAGCGACCTCCACTGAGGGGCATTGCCCCGCCTCACATCCGGCGGCAAAGCCGAAGCGCAAGCGGAAGGCATTTTGTTGTGAGACGGCGACGACGCGACAATGAACGTCAGTCGTCCTCTGTCTTTTTCTTCCATGTATTGGCGAACCGGGACGTGGTTCGATAA
>JBHENP010000443.1:0-398 GCA_046261995.1 Pyrinomonadaceae bacterium | reverse complement strand
CTCACTCGGTTTTGAAGATGCGGGCTTGAAAGGTTCATTAACCCTGTTGTTGCCAAACCTGGTGGCGTTGCTAGCGGGAGCTCTTTCTACGGAACGGGTTCGAGTGGGACGAAGCGATGGCCTGCCCGAAGGGTCGACGTGATCGAGCTCCTGAGCTTTGCGCCATTGCGGATAACCGTAGAAGATTGCGGCCGCTGCCATCATCAAGATCAGCACAACCGACGTGACAACGGCCGGATTGCTCTTGCGACCCCATGATGTGTGGAAGCTCTGAAACATTTCCAGCTCATCCGCCACCTCAGAAAACAAAACGCTGCCGGCCGGGTAAGGCTGATAGCTCTGCCGGCTCGTAGGACGACGTCCAATGCGTCGTAATGCTTCGCGAAACTCGGCGGCGC
>JBHENP010000442.1:431-680 GCA_046261995.1 Pyrinomonadaceae bacterium | reverse complement strand
TTTTCCGGAACTCGGTTGGCCAGTGCACCCTGGAATGCATCCACGTCGTAGAGTCCCTTGCCGGTAAAATTTCCCTCCCCAAAAAGGTCTTGATAGACGTCTGATACCGCAGTCGTGTAGGGATCGATTCCGGTGTTACCGGAAAAAATACGCGCAAACTTCGATTGCGAAGCACTGACGAGCGAGATGCTCACGCGCGGTTGCACGATGCCGTACCCACGCGTTACCAGATTTAGCGTTGGATCCATT
>JBHENP010000442.1:0-255 GCA_046261995.1 Pyrinomonadaceae bacterium | reverse complement strand
ATGAAAAATGTAAAAGCAAGGCGACTCTAAGTTGCCATACCGCAGATTTAGCTCGTCGATGCGCGCTGCCGCAGTAGTGAGGAGGAGTGTGTCGTCCGGCGTTTCTTCTGTCTCACAATCGGGGAAATCACCTAACAGAGCGAAATAACAATGCTCGTCCTGGTTGGCGAGAAAATGCACCTCGAGTCTTTCAAGTTGCTCGTTTAACTGTGACTCACTGGAAAAAATGGTAGGCACTACAACTATGGTGGAGGC
>JBHENP010000441.1:425-681 GCA_046261995.1 Pyrinomonadaceae bacterium | reverse complement strand
GTACACGACAGTCGCCGGCGCGGAAATGCGGGAGGTGGAAGAGATTTCCGGAGCGACTGATCTCCACATCCAAAAAATGCTCGAGGTCCTTGGACCACTGCCGCAGAGCAAAAAACCTCTGCGTGTTGTGCTCGACGCTTGTAATGGCGCGGGTTCACTGGTTGGTCCAAAGCTACTTGAGGCTTTGGGTGCTGAAGTGTTTTCGATCAATTCCACTCCAAACGGACTATTTCCACGTCCGGCAGAACCTTTGGCG
>JBHENP010000441.1:0-258 GCA_046261995.1 Pyrinomonadaceae bacterium | reverse complement strand
AAAATCTGGGGGACCTTTGCACAGCAGTCAAAAAACATCGCGCTGATGTTGGATTTGCCCAGGATATGGACGCAGACCGGCTCGCAATCGTTTCCGAGGAGGGAATACCGATTGGAGAAGATTACACGCTCGTGTTGGCGACTCTTTATGTGCTTGGAAAGCAGCTGGGGCCCGTGGTCGCGAATCTATCGTCAACGTCGCTATTGCAAGAGGTTGCTAACCGATTTAACTGTCCTCTCTTTCTAACGAAGATAGGCG
>JBHENP010000440.1:0-682 GCA_046261995.1 Pyrinomonadaceae bacterium | reverse complement strand
CCTTTACAATCAGCTGGAATGCTGATCGCGCGCCGCAGCTGAAGGCCGTCGTTAGACCGCGTCGTAATACTTCGTATGCCGGAGACCTGCAAAGCGAAATACCGCTGGACACGCGTGCAACTCACGATTGCAATGCAACATCATCAGGCCACCAAATTGCGCCGTGGAGTTGTTTTGATGATGAAGATCTTTTCTATCGTCCTCTTGTCTTTCATAGGCGTTGTGCTTTTGGCGTGGATCCAGCTTCCCTCAAAATCGGCTCCCCCCTGGTCGTTGCTGCTCCTGATCATCTTCTGCTTTTATTTGTTGATGTTTGACCGAGTGAATGCTTGGGCCTGGGGGCGGCGTTTCGGGAAGCGCCCTGACGCCGATATGGAAATTGAGTGGAAATTCTCGAAGAAAGGAATAAAAACCCAAAGCGACTTGGGTGAGGCCACTCTACAATGGAAGGGTTTCCTGAAGGTTGTTGAAGCAAGCGACGGATTTCTTTTCTACCCCCTTGAAAAGCTCTTTCATTGGATGCCTTTTTCAGCTTTTGAATCACCCGAATGCGTAGATCGTGTTCGGACGTTCGTGACAGAAAACAATGTCACGTTAATTCAGCGGCGGTCTAACAAAGCCTTGCAGCTGACGGCGCCTTTCCGCCCAGCTTGAATGCTGATCGCGCGCCGCAGCTGAAGGC
>JBHENP010000439.1:314-681 GCA_046261995.1 Pyrinomonadaceae bacterium | reverse complement strand
GAACGTGATAGCCCGCGAATTAGCCCGCTATGATCCCCAGGACGCCGCTGAAGTCACGCGACGAGTGCGCACGACATCTGGGTTAGAAGGCGCAGTTGATCAGATCGTCGATCTTTACGAAGAAGTACTGACGGAACACCGGACAACGGGTGGCAATGGCAAAGGCAATCAATCAGAAGCAGAATTCACGATGGTTGAGGGGGCCGCGGAGCAGTAAGCCGAATCATTGTCCATTTCTCATCTGACATTTTTCATTGGGCCATTTTTCTGAAGTTCATTTCGTGGTGATTCGTGTTATTTCGTGCGCAGCCCATAAGGCTGCGTGTCTAGCCGGTGAAAGACCGGCCATGGGAATTAACTGTATGCC
>JBHENP010000439.1:0-297 GCA_046261995.1 Pyrinomonadaceae bacterium | reverse complement strand
AATCAGAACCGGGAGCGGTAGCGACCCGGATGATGGCACTCAAGCTTGGATTGCTAATCAAAAGATCGGGCCCTCAAGCTGAGCTGAGGGCCGGCACCGGTCGCTATCGCTCCCGGTTCTGTATTGACTGCCGCACCGTCGCTACGACTCGATGCTGTTGCAAGTATTAGATGAAAGCATGTCGTCAACTCATCACTCAAGCCACGGTCTCATGAGGTCAGTACCACCGCGCGGTAGCGGGTGGGTTCTGAGTAGCGACTCCATTCGGCGTAGTGATGATTAGCCAATACCCACCCG
>JBHENP010000438.1:0-683 GCA_046261995.1 Pyrinomonadaceae bacterium | reverse complement strand
CCGCATCGTAAACCAGCAAAGCGGGCGGCGAGTCGGCAGCGGGTGAAGCGTTGGCAATATTTCCACCGAGAGTACCTCGGTTCTGAATGGCCAGGCCGCCCGTTTCGCTTGCGGCCTGGCAAAGCATGGGGAACTCCGCGCGCAAAACGGGATGCAACTGAATCTCAGTGTAGGTTGTCAGCGCGCCGATGGTTACCTGAGCGTTGGCCACGTGGATCTCGCGCAGCTCTTTCAGGTTCCAAATGTTGATATAGTTTTTGTGAGCGAGCTTGCCCGCTTCCAGCATCACCATCAAATCCGTTCCGCCGGCGAAGGGTTTCCAGACGCCGGGCTCACGCGCAAGGAGGTCCAGCGTCTCAGACACTGAACCCGGCGTGAACAGTTGAAATTGAGGAATAAAGGCCCGCAACGAGTAGTGTCCTAGTCGGCGGCGACCACGCTTAACATCAAAACATGACCCACGAAATCGCACGAAACGACACTAACGAGATTTCGAGTTGGTTCGTGTAGTTTCGTGGATCGCCATGTATCAACCCACCCATGCACACGCAGCAAGAAAACTGCCAACTTGTTTCCAAAGCACAAAGGAAAACTATAATTATGACACTGCCCTCTCATTTGTTTCGCTCTTGTCAGACTTTGAAATGGTTTCGCCGGCGTTCTTTACCTCCGTCTTTCTTTCC
>JBHENP010000437.1:0-685 GCA_046261995.1 Pyrinomonadaceae bacterium | reverse complement strand
CGACTGCGGCGCTAAAGTGCCGCGCTTTGGGGGCGCGCACCGCATTGCCGACGAGCGCTGAGTTGGAAGCATTCATTACGTCAGCCAGGCCGATCTAATCATTTTTCATTTTTCATTTCTCATTTCTCATTTGTCATTATTTGTCATTTGTCATTGCATGAGACTGCCGTAGCTACTTTTCCAATGAAAAATGACGAATGGAAAATGATAAATGGAAGATGAAACGAACAAATCACCGTCCGCAAGAAATCAAACCATCAGGCTCCCGTGGGCCGGGCGGCTTTGCCCAGGTACTTTCGAAAGTGATTCCGAACGCGCTGCCAGGCATCTGCCGCCGCACTGGCATCGTAGACTTCCGGCCGCGTGTTATTGAAGAAAGCGTGGTCGGCATCGTAGCTAACGACCTCGAGCAGTAGGCTGTGTTCACGCGCCGTTCGTTTCAAGACATTTACTTTTTCAGGAGTGATCCAGCTGTCCCGCGTGCCCGCGAAGAAGATAGTTGGCACTTTCAACTCAGCTAGCACCTTCTCCTCAGGAACATCCCCGTAGAAGGGAGTGGCCGCAGCGAGTTCGCTAATCTCACACGCCGCACGCAGCGCATACGTGCCGCCCATGCAGTAGCCGGTAATGCCTATCTTCTCGAGTCCATAGGAGCGTTTCGTTTCCACGAACGCTTGTCTGATCG
>JBHENP010000436.1:0-685 GCA_046261995.1 Pyrinomonadaceae bacterium | reverse complement strand
GAATGACAATGGCGAATATGGATGTACCGAATCTATGTCTCATAGGGCGCTATGTGGGTAATCATAAGCGGAACCAGCAAACAATTAATACAATCGTTCACACATACACCGTACTCGAGTATCGGATCTCGTCAGACTGCTGAAAAAGAACGATCCACGAAATCCACGAACGTACACGAAGAGCGGCCAGTCCTCATCAGCGTATTCCAAGCATTAAGAGCGCGGAGCGATCGGATACATCCCTTGCTTCTGAATTTAGCCATAGCCGATAAAATGAGATCATCGCCAGGCGCGAAGGTTTGTGTCACAACGGTTGTCCTCAGCTAGACGAGGGAGAGGGTACCATAGGTGCCGGAAGCCCTTGGAGAGACGAGTAAACAGAGGAATTACAGAACCGCGAGCGGTTGCGACCGGATCCCAGATTCAAGTCGAGATTGCGTTGTCTCTGTTCCTTGAGCGTTGGATCCCTCGCTACCGAGAGTGTTCGAGAACTACGGGATGCTAGCCGTGCAGGTCCATGCAGGCAAGACTACGTTACAGAACCGCGAGCGGTAGCGACCGGATTCCACACGCAATGTGTTCTCGAGTTCAATAGGCAGGGGTAGCATCCGGTCGCTACCGCTCTCGGTCTGTAATCGAGTGAATCGTGTTTATCTACGGGCCTGCTAAAGCGATTGAGGAGTGG
>JBHENP010000435.1:0-686 GCA_046261995.1 Pyrinomonadaceae bacterium | reverse complement strand
TTGTCGAGAGGTACTCGGGATGAAGGTCGTAAGCAACTACTTCAGGCTCAAGATGAAAGAGGCGTTTAAAGTGGGCAATCCCTTCAGCAAATGATCGAAGAGTCTCCAGGTTTTCCAAATCGCCAATATGGTGACTGACAAATGCATACTGGTCGCGAGTCAGACAAAAAGTGCTCTTCAGTTCCGCGCCACAGGCCAACACCTGTCGCTCAAACTTGAATGCCGTTTTTATCGGAGCCGGTGCATAACCGCGCGACCGTCGCACTACCATTTCTCGGCCTTCACGAACGCGGACAACTGAATCGTCCGTACGCATGTGAATTCGCCTGTCATGGAGCAGGAAATAATCAGCAATCTTGTGGAGGCGTTTGGTCGCCTCGCCATCGTCATAGCAGATTGGTTCATTGGAAACATTGCCGCTCGTCATCACCAGGGGTCGATCGAGATTCTTTAACAGCAGATGGTGTAGCGGCGTGTAAGGCAACATGAAGCCGAGCGTGTTCACGCCCGGGGCAACCGCTTGCGGAATCTTCGAACCAGGTCTTCGCTCCAGTAGCACAATGGGCCGCCGCTCCGACGACAACAGATCACGTTCAGCTTTCGACACGAAGCAATGCTCACGAATGATCTCTAGCGAGTCGGCCATCAGGGCGAAGGGTTTGTCTTCTCTATATTTACTCTCTCGC
>JBHENP010000434.1:383-687 GCA_046261995.1 Pyrinomonadaceae bacterium | reverse complement strand
AGGTTGGGACGAGGCGGAAGGGGAAGTGCGTCAGACATACGAATCTCCTTTCATTGCATGCCTGGAGTCCGCACGAATCAGGCTGAAAGAAGGTTCGTAACCTTCAGTTTGCTTCAATGGGTGGGCACGGCCCTTTCCGCGGACTGGATGCGCCCCTCGCGCTGGTGCCCAATATAGGCCGCCGGCGAAACAATTACAAATTGGAGATTATCAAGATCACGGCGTCAAAAGGTCGAGCTCTACAACTTCGGACGATGGCCTTTTCTGATGGGCCCCACGATCGAAGCCCTCGGGAGATCACCGG
>JBHENP010000434.1:0-265 GCA_046261995.1 Pyrinomonadaceae bacterium | reverse complement strand
CGACGGACAACTGTGGTGGCGGCGACATCTTTTACACCCACAGGAAAAATCGCCGTGATGACCTAGGTTGGGAGCCGCCCCGAAACGTCTACTGCTTTGGCCGCGCATTCATTATCAATCGCGTACGCCGGCGAGACTCGCAACCAAGTATTTCTTAAGGCGATCTTCGTCTTCTTCTGTTGCCTCCGAAGGCCTCGGCATATTTTACACATTCTGACAATGTCCCAAACCAAAAACTTGGCAAATTGTTTAAAATAGTATGGAC
>JBHENP010000433.1:0-687 GCA_046261995.1 Pyrinomonadaceae bacterium | reverse complement strand
ACACAGCGTTGATCGAAGCGAAGGACATGGTCACGCGCAAGCTCGTAAAGCAAGAGGCGTCATTCGTCATCTGGCAATAAGACTCAGGAACTACGACGCTAAGTCTGGCATTGTTTTCTTTCTTGTTCGTGTCCGTTCGTGTGATTTCGTGGATCGTTTGTTTAACCTGAGAACAGAACGATCACGAAATAACACGAACGCGCACGAAACAGTCATCTGCTTTCTACCCTTCAGGTCGTGTTCTTCTATGACTAAATCATATTAGCAAGAGACCCCCGTATGAACTTTAGCTATCTCGACTGGACCATTCTGGTTGTCTACCTGGCCTATATGGTTGCCGATCGCCGCGTCAAAGTAGCGCTGGGAGTTGCCACCATCGAGGCCACGGAGATCGGGGTTATTACCTTTATGTATTTCGGAGAGCTGGGATACGTGACAGGTTTCGCCTGCTTCATCATCGGGATCCTGGGCATGTTCGCATACATGTTGGTTGGCAAGACCGGATTCATAATTGAATCATTGCGCCGGCATGAAGTGATGACCATCCCGGAATTCTATGAATTGAGATACAGCCGCCGGGTCAGGTTAATCGGAGGAGTCATTCTTTTTCTAGGCGGTGTCTTGAACATGGGTATTTTTCTCAAGTTCGACGGCATCTTCCTCTCGGAAGTACTGGGCTTTGGAGAG
>JBHENP010000432.1:0-687 GCA_046261995.1 Pyrinomonadaceae bacterium | reverse complement strand
TGAAAGCCGGTCATAACGGAACTCAAATAGCCATGCTCGTCGGTTGCCACAAGAGTACGATCTCGCGTGAGCTGCAACGCAACCGCGGCCGGAAAGGCTACTTTGCGAAGCTGGCACAAAACCTCGCTCACAAGCGACATCGGCGCTCACATGCGCCGCGCATCGCGGCGAAGACTTGGGCAGTGGTGGCGCGACTGATACGCCAGGACTGGAGCCCAGAGCAGATTAGCGGTCGCCTGAAATTGGAAAAGTTACCCACAGTTAGTCCTGAGCGCATCTATCAATACGTCTATGCTGACAAACGTAGCGGCGGCTCTTTATACCGTCATTTGCGGAGCCAAAAGAAACAGCGCAAGCGTTATGGCGGTTACATTCGCCGCGGTCAGATTCCCAATCGCACTTTTATCGACAAGCGCCCACAAATCGTCGCCACTAAGCGGCGCTTTGGTGATTGGGAGGGAGACACAATTATCGGAGCTCGTCATAAAGGTGCGATTCTGAGTGCCAATGAGCGTAAATCAAAGGTGACTTGTCTAGCCAAGCTCAAGAGTAAAAGCGCCAAAGAACTTAAGCGCAAGAGCATTGCCCGCCTCGGACCACTGGCGCATAAAATGCACACAATGACCTTCGACAATGGGAAAGAGTTTTGCGAGCATCAAGCGATTGCCGCCGCCTTAAAGATACGAA
>JBHENP010000431.1:377-687 GCA_046261995.1 Pyrinomonadaceae bacterium | reverse complement strand
GCCTTGTGCATCCGGTAGACGAGGTAACCTGTCTGCTGGAACTCGATGGAGAGGAAGAAAGCGGCGGATACATTTACGCGCTTGTCTTCAATGCAGTTCGCATTGGTGCCGCACTGCGTAATCTGATTAGTCCAGAAAGCAAGTCCCAAGTCATCTGCCGGGCGATTGAGGAAGTCGAGATAGTGTTGGCGGACGAAGAAATCAGCACAGTCAATTGGGTTGGAGCAAGCGGAGGGCGCGAGCGGCTGCCACGCCGGGTGAGCCTCGTAACCGCCCGTATTTGTCAACTGCGTCAAGCCGCTGCCATCAG
>JBHENP010000431.1:0-320 GCA_046261995.1 Pyrinomonadaceae bacterium | reverse complement strand
CGAATAAAGAACACTCCGACATCAAGAAGCCATCTTTGAACGCCTGCCAGCTTTATGCCGTCGGGCGACCAGGCGGGGTCCACATCTCCAGTGTAGTTTCCGCTGCTTCCGCCCGGAAGCGCGGTTTGATTACTGCCGTCCGCGTTCATCGTGAATAAACGAAAAGCGAATTGACCACCGGCGCGGTCACTGGAGAAAACGATACTAGAACCGTCGGGCGACCACGATGGATGTGAATCGAAAGAAGCGGTGTTCGTCAGATTTACTCGATTGCTTCCATCAATACTAATTGCGAATATCTCGTGGCCGTTGGTGAAGCC
>JBHENP010000430.1:339-689 GCA_046261995.1 Pyrinomonadaceae bacterium | reverse complement strand
ATGATCGAGTAAGTATGTGGCTGCATCTCCTGCGGCAGCGGGTCACGAATTATGTTTGTTGTTGTGGACATTCTAATTCCGGGGCAGTGCCGAAGGTCGCAATCAGCCCGGATCGCATTGTAGAACAAATCAGGGGTGGTTGCAGATGTGGGAGAGATCACTAGCCGCGGATTAACGCGGATGACGCGAATCTGAAAAAGCCTGATTGTGAAGCCGCAAGCCAAACCGGGAACTGATTTAATCCTATTTTGTGATGGTCTGATCCGCGTGCATCCGCGCAAATCCGCGGCTCACTCTGCTCTAACTAGCCCCGGTTATCCTTCGGCGCGAAACCATTCAACGAACCTGCG
>JBHENP010000430.1:0-255 GCA_046261995.1 Pyrinomonadaceae bacterium | reverse complement strand
TAGCTCAACGGTCCGCGACTCACCCAGGTTGATCACCTCGTAGTGGGTCTGATCGAAGTCGATGGCCGCGCGGACTCCGGCGATGATGTCGTCGATATAGGTGTAGTCGCGGCGAGTTCCACCGTCTCCAAATATCGGGATTGGCTTGCCCTGGCTGATTAACCGAACGAATTTATGTATTGCGAGATCCGGACGCTGGCGCGCTCCGTAAACAGTAAAAAACCTTAAGCACACCGATCGCAGATCGTATAAGTG
>JBHENP010000429.1:440-692 GCA_046261995.1 Pyrinomonadaceae bacterium | reverse complement strand
CGCGTTAACCAGTCCTACGGAAATCACCAGCGATGCCAGGCCGCCGGCGAACGTCCACAGCGTCCCCCAGGCGATGGCCGTGCGATAGGACGCGCGTCCTGTCCCGGCGAGGGTCGCCACACCTTTCGAGACGTCGTTCGCGCCATTGGCGAAGGCGAGGACCGCCGCACCGATCGCCGTGAGGATCGCCAGAGTGACGGACATCAGCAGCAGTTCCCGTCGGGGCCGCAGCAGTCCTCACCGCTGCTGATG
>JBHENP010000429.1:0-230 GCA_046261995.1 Pyrinomonadaceae bacterium | reverse complement strand
CCGAGATGCCGTAGAACCCGGCGCGCTCCAGCGCCGCGAGGAAGCCATCCTCCGACAAGGCTCCGCTGATGCACTCGCCCCACAGCTGCCCATCGGCGCGCATCCGGGGCGGCACCTCGCCGTCGGCAACGATGTCGGCGATGACGGTGCGGCCGCCGTCCCTGAGCACACGCCAGATCTCGCGAAACACCGCCGGCTTGTCGGGCGACAGGTTGATGACACAGTTCGAG
>JBHENP010000428.1:0-689 GCA_046261995.1 Pyrinomonadaceae bacterium | reverse complement strand
GAGGTATTCCATCTCGTGCTGTTCCAAACTTGCGCGTTCCACTGTGTCTGCAGAGCGAAACCGGTGCTCGAAGGAAGCCCCCGTCTTAATATTCCGGAGTTTGGTTTGCACCATAGCGCGCAGGTTACCAGGCGTATGGTGCCGAAACTCCATTACTTTGCATGGCTGCCCCTCGAAAACGATTACCATGCCGCGTCGAATCTGCGTTGCTGGAATAGCCATAGACGAGTTTTGTCTCCTGAATGAATAGGTGTTCTGGTCAATCAGGAGGCACCTTAGCCCGAATTATTCATGAACCGCGGAGCTGTTCAGTAAGCCTGCGTATGCAGGCGACAGCATATAGCCTGGGGCGTGAGCCCCAGGTCACGCAAACAAAGGGTCTCAAGCCTGCAAAGCAGGCGACAGCAGAACCAAATTCGCGCTCGTCTCAAACACAACGGGCTGCCGCCCGTTATACGGGCTGATGCTCATCTTCGTTACTTCCCTGGGGCTCACGCCCCAGGCTCTATGCTGTCGCCTGCATACGCAGGCTGGAATGACATCAACGGTTCATGAATAATCCGGGTTAGCGAAACGCGTAGTCTAGCGAGGCTTTTGGCTCTTTGTCCAGCGCCCAATTTGGCAGTGTACCGCGCGGACTGGTTCACTTTGAGTCCGGAAGTTCTGGGGTTCATTCTACCTTTGGATTG
>JBHENP010000427.1:463-694 GCA_046261995.1 Pyrinomonadaceae bacterium | reverse complement strand
CATCGGGACGTGGGATTGGCCCAAAGTCGTACTCAAAATCGGCAGAGCGGTAGCGCTCAAGGTGCCCGATGCTGTTCGGCCCGACGAACCTCGCGGCCACGCGGCCATCGAGGAAAACATCGCCTTGAAATAACTGGCGCGGGATGTAACCTCTCGCATAGCACTCATGCAAGAAGCGGAAGATGGCGACGGAGGATTGATTGTCGAACACGACTTTACGACCTTCAAACA
>JBHENP010000427.1:0-251 GCA_046261995.1 Pyrinomonadaceae bacterium | reverse complement strand
TCCCTGAGCATCGAGCAGGTCTTGCATTGCGCCGGGAAAAACGCTGGCATAGATGTCAGGCGCGGTGTTGCTGGCGATAGCCGCCAGGATTATTTCTTCCGTCGATTGCCCGGACGGAACTGGCTCAACTTTGATTTGCACTTCGGTGTGCCGCGCGTTCCATTCAGCCGCCATTTGGTTAGCGAACTCAAGCTCCTGCGCATTCGTCGCGCTCCAGTAAGTAAGTGTGATCCGGCCACCCGTTTCGACAC
>JBHENP010000426.1:443-696 GCA_046261995.1 Pyrinomonadaceae bacterium | reverse complement strand
GGCTCAGGCGGCGTCGATCAGCAAGGATGGGATTCATAGTGCTGAGTACTCAGTGCTGAGTGCTGAGTGCTGAGTCAAGAAGACTCGTGCGTGACCTTAGCATCTCAGCACTCAGCACTCAGCACTCAGCACTCGCTAGTTCTTCACCTCGACGGCTCCGAAGACGACCATACCTTTGATGATCAGGCGCGGACCGGGCTCGCGGGGCGGACGGGTCTTGTCCTCGAAGCCACCCATCAGCGGGAGCACGTGG
>JBHENP010000426.1:0-358 GCA_046261995.1 Pyrinomonadaceae bacterium | reverse complement strand
CTGTAGCGTCGCCGCCGCGGAATTCCCTGGAGACAATCTGACGCTTGACCCCCGACATCATGGCGAAGGCGGTGAGAGTTTTGCCTGAGTCGCGCGCGGAGAGGCGGGAGGCGTCGCGGCGCTGGAATGCCTCCCAGACAAGCTTCAGACCGATGATCGCAAAAATGAGCGGGAAGAGTTCGAAGATGTCGAACTTGATCAGGTCGAGGTTAAGCAGGAGGAACAGCGTCCCGATTCCGATCAGAATCACTGAGGAGAATTTCTCGGCGTGACGATCGAGCAGCCGGACCAGGCCGATGAGGATCAGGATGACCGGCCAGAACTCCAGCAGATGATCGGCCTCGTAAATGTCCAGGTT
>JBHENP010000425.1:0-696 GCA_046261995.1 Pyrinomonadaceae bacterium | reverse complement strand
GGTTAAAGTTTCTGATAAAGAACGGATTGCTTGACCCGGCAAGCGAGGCCCGGCACATAGAGCATTGCGCCAAGCCTATCGACTCGAGCGCCAGGAAAGCTGCCAGCGCCAGGCCAAGCACCAGAAACACTCTTGCTATTCGCGAAACCCTCATTAATGGCTCTCCGCGGCCGGCACGGGCGGCGTCTCCTTAAATTTATAGCGAAGATCCTGCGACCTAAAGCTATCGGGAAAGAAAACGAACAACAAGCAGATGCAGACCACGAGCATAGGAACTATGGTGAGAATCAGGCTTAGCCGCTCAAACTTCAAGTGCATAAAATAAGCCACAATCAGCGCTGCCTTGATTATCGAGAGGCCCAGCAGGATCGTCAGCATGAAATGGATGGCCATTGGCCGGTAAAGTGTTCGTGTTCTTCAGCGTGTGCGCTCATTGGCATCTGCTCCTTGGTGTCATCCGTGGGTGCAATTGTAGGGGCGTCCCTCCGTGGGCGCCCATTGCATCACGATCGGGGGTGTCCCTCTCCGTGGGCGCCCATTGCACCACGATCCGGGGCGTCCCTCTCCGTGGGCGCCCATTGCATCACGATCGGGGGCGCCCACGGAGGGACGCCCCTACAACTCTTCAGTGCGCGCCGATATCGACTGACATGATGTAGATCAATGGGAATACAAACATCCAGACCAAATCGACGA
>JBHENP010000424.1:392-697 GCA_046261995.1 Pyrinomonadaceae bacterium | reverse complement strand
ATATTGATGAGAACGAACTCTACTCTACAACTTACGAATGGTTGGAAAAGTTGCCAAGTTTTGTCGAAGTTCACGAGCGTTTGAGGTAATGTAGCGCGCCCCAGAACAACGCTTGCAGCTGACGGCGCGATAGCGTGCTTCTCGACTAGTCTTTCCGCTTATCTTGAATTCTGATCGCGCGCCGCAGTGAAAGCGCGGCGTTAGCTGGCTGCCTCTTTACTATGGCTGAACAAGAACGTGAACCTGAAAAACGTCGTGGCAAGCCATTGAGCCAATCTGGGATGCCATTAGCATCTATGGTGGCC
>JBHENP010000424.1:0-299 GCA_046261995.1 Pyrinomonadaceae bacterium | reverse complement strand
TTGACGCCGGAGGCTGTTGAGGGCTCTATGGCTTTGGGCCTTGCCGATTGAGGCAGGATTTTGAAAAAGGCCATGGCTTGTTTCCGCTTTACCCACGTGATCGATCAGAATGAATCGCAGAGAAAAAGAGATGAAATACCTGACCTATCTGCTAGTTCTTGTGCTCGCTTGGCATTACGCTGGAAGTAAAGCGATTGCGCAGAGAGACGACCAATCCTTAGCCAAAACGCAGGTCAAAGTCGGCATGGTGACGCGCAGTTTCGCGGACGAGAAAAGAAAGAACTGGCAAGGCACAGCAC
>JBHENP010000423.1:345-697 GCA_046261995.1 Pyrinomonadaceae bacterium | reverse complement strand
ATCTACATGGTGATGGAGTACGTTGAAGGCCACACCCTTAGTCATGAAATCAAAACGCGCGGCCCCGTAACCCCGGCGGAAGCCTTTGCACTTTTGGAACCGATCATGAGTGTGCTAAATACGGCGCACGAAATGGGCGTTGTCCATCGCGACTTAAAACCAGAAAACATCATGATTGGCAAAGCGGGAGGCGCCCAACCAGTCGTGAAGTTGCTCGATCTTGGCATCGCCAAAATGCGAGAGTTGGCTGGGGCTGACGGTGGCGGCAACACAGCGCTGACGATGGCGGGGCAGGTACTGGGTACGCCGCATTACATGTCGCCGGAGCAATGGGGCGAGTTGGCTCGGGATG
>JBHENP010000423.1:0-292 GCA_046261995.1 Pyrinomonadaceae bacterium | reverse complement strand
TTACGCCACCGCCTCTGAACGAAGTTGTCGCCGGTGTGTCCCGTGCCTTTAGCGAGGTTATTGCGCGCGCCACCTCCAAAGATCGTGCGGACAGACAAGCGACTGCGGGAGAGTTTGCCGCGCAGCTGCGCGCGGCGATTAGTACGATGCCGCTAGTCGATTCCTCAAGGACGGTTCCTGATCTGCCATACGTTCAATCGCCCAGCGCCCAGACGGGAATAGTGCCGAAGGCGGTGGCGACAAACTCGGACCTGGAGGCGCCTACCATCATCTCGGTAGATTCGCCAACTAC
>JBHENP010000422.1:468-698 GCA_046261995.1 Pyrinomonadaceae bacterium | reverse complement strand
CTGTTCAATCTGCTCGATGGTCCCAATACCATGATTTGGATAAACAACCTTCTGGCCGACTTTAAAGCCCACCGCAGCACCTCCATTGAGTTTGAAAAATCAGACTGCGCCGCACGCGCGGGTCTGGGGAAATCCGAGCGACGCAGTAAAGCGCCGGGCCCTAACTGGTAAGTGTTTTGAGTCTAGCAACTGCTGTTAGTAAGCGTCAAGCTGTTCCGGGATTAACTTCG
>JBHENP010000422.1:0-313 GCA_046261995.1 Pyrinomonadaceae bacterium | reverse complement strand
ACTTTCCACGCGGTCTGACATCTCAGATCTCAAGTTTGGACAATCTGGAAGTTTAAGATCTCAATTGGATATCAATCTGACTACACAATCCAAATCGGCAGAGCGAACAGCCAAAAGTCATTGGTCATATGGCCCGAGTCGACGCTGGAGTGAAACCAGCGCAAACAACGGAGAGGCCCAGGACTATTACATAGCGAGGGAGGCTACTCATAAAAGTGCAATCCTGCTGAATCCAATTTCCGGGAAGGTTTAGATAATACCCAATCCGAAGCGTAGTTGTCTCGCTAAATGTGTATAGCACGCGCGTTATAGG
>JBHENP010000421.1:394-699 GCA_046261995.1 Pyrinomonadaceae bacterium | reverse complement strand
GCGTAAGTATTGCGTAAGTATTGCTGTAAGTTATTGGCTAATCATTGCTATGTAGGAAGCTGACCAAAGTTTGGAATACTTGTCGATCGAGTTCGGTGGTGTCAACAAGACGCTCGCCACCTGTTTTAGAACGCCGGTGTTTAGGACAGCCCACAAGTAGACACACTCCAAAAAACCTTCCACTGAGCATTCACCATAGGCCTCCATCAACTGACATAACACCCTACTGCCACCACTGCGATGTGAGACTCGAACAATAATAGAAACAGCGGTCAACGATCCGCGTAAGCAGTAGTTCACGACCC
>JBHENP010000421.1:0-255 GCA_046261995.1 Pyrinomonadaceae bacterium | reverse complement strand
TTCCGAAAAAATGGAACCAATAAATTGCCGCAGGCTATTGGAACCATTAAGTTGCCTGAGCGGCAAATTAATGGTTCAAGTTACACTAGCATGCGGCTTGACTCACTGGAAATTGGTAGCGCATACGGGACTCGAACCCGTGATCTCTGCCTTGAGAGGGCGAATTTCGGCGTCTTGTAGTGAGTTGGCTTCAGTTGCACTCGGTATATCTCTAACCCCCGGTCTGGCGTTTACGGTGTTCATTGTCTCGCACCA
>JBHENP010000420.1:0-702 GCA_046261995.1 Pyrinomonadaceae bacterium | reverse complement strand
AACGCATTTAGATACAACCACAGTAACGGCACGATCTCGGTGGATATTCCCAGTGGACAACACGATTTGAAAATTCTGTTTCGCTGAAACTAATGTCCTTAACGAAGCCTTCCCTATCGACTTCTCATTCACACCCTGCTTTAGCTGGGTGTTGAGAATGTTCTGTAACTTCTGAAACCGTTTGAACGGTTTCTCCGGGTCGCCGCAATTGCAACGATGAAAAACGACTCGAAATACAATTTGAAGATCGAGCGCAGAGAGTTCCTCGAGTTAGGGGGATTAGCCGTCGCCGGCGCGGCCGTGTTCAACGGGCCGCGGGTTAGAGCGCAAAGACCACTGCCCAAAACCGCCGTTAGCGGCAAAAGTTACGGAAGAAACCGCGCGTGACGGCTACACTTTGCGGAAGCTCGTGTTTCAAACCGAGCCGAATGAATTTGTGCCGTCGTATCTGCTCCTTCCGAAAAATCTACAAGAGAAAACTCCCGTGGTTATCTGTCCGCATCAGACGACACAAGAGGGAAAAAGAGAACCTGCCGGACTTGCGGGCAATCCGCAGTTGCAGACTGCTTTGCATCTGGTCAAGAGGGGTTACGTAACATTCACATATGACGCCATCTGTTTCGGCGAAAGGCACGACGCGACCAGCGGTCATTACGGCGATGCAATCCCTTTTTACCGTCGCCATCCACGATGGTCTTTAAT
>JBHENP010000419.1:0-703 GCA_046261995.1 Pyrinomonadaceae bacterium | reverse complement strand
GTAATGATTTCGCGGCCACTCTGTTTTCAGTTTTCACCCACCCGTTTTCAGCCCGGGGTTACGCTCTTACAATACCCTGACCCGTTTGAACGGTTTCCCGGCGCCCAATAGGACTTCAACCCGAAGAGCAAACCGTTGAAATGGTTCAGGAGATTTGCAAAACGCACGTAGTCACCGGGCTGAAGCCGCGGTGTGAATGAAAGTTCAAGAAACGTAAACTGAACCAGTATCCATTTACCATTATTGTATGCAGTAAGCGCGAGGCAATATACAATGCCTTTTGATGAGCTTTCCCCTGATCACGCTCCTTCCAGACCTCAACCAACTCATACCTCCACCTTTTAGTTACATCATCGCCGGCGCTCTCGGCGGAATTATCGGAAGCTTCCTCAACGTAGTAATTCACCGGCTGCCGCTCGACGAGTCCGTCGCATTTCCAAACTCTAAGTGTCCTTCCTGTGGGGCGGCAATTGCCTTCTACGACAATGTCCCGGTGCTTAGCTACGTCTTATTAGGCGGGCGTTGTAGGTCCTGTAAGACTCGTATTTCGGCTCGCTATCCCGCAGTTGAAATACTGACTGGGCTTCTCTTTGTCGCCGTGACCTGGCGTTCGGGCATGACGCCGGCCCTGCCTTTCGACCTCGTATTTGTTAGCGCACTGGTAGCGCTCGTTTTTATCGACGCCGAGCACATGATCCTGCCT
>JBHENP010000418.1:0-705 GCA_046261995.1 Pyrinomonadaceae bacterium | reverse complement strand
CATAAAGGAGTCGCCGTGATGGACATCGTCGTCTCAAAGGAAGAAAACGTCTTCCCGATCGTCCCCGCCGGAGGAAATTCACGGGACATGATCGTCGAGTAAGGGAATTTCGGATTTCGGATTGCGAATTTCGAATTTGCAAAACACGAAATCAGCCGCGGATTTTCGCGGATAAACGCGGATCTGAAGGAAAGAAAATAAAATAAAGAAAATCATGCCGATAAGGGAAAAACGAGTCATCAATCAGGGAAACGAGTTGTCCAAGTGAATCATTTAGGGAAGGCCTTTTCAGATCCGTGTAATCCGCGTTAATCCGCGGGCTAATCGGTTTCTCAAATTCGAAATCCGCAATCCGAAATCCGAAATTCTAGCCATGCGTCACACACTTTCCATAGTCGTGGCTGATCAGCCGGGCGAGCTCTCGCGCATCGTCGGTCTCTTCAGCGCCCGCGGTTTCAATATTGAGACCGTTTCGGTAGGACAGACGCCCGATCCTCGATGGTCACGTGTGACCGTTGTTACACATGGCGACGATCGCACGATTGAGCAGATCGTCAAACAGTGTTCAAGGCTGGCGCGCGTGCGCGAAGTGCGCGACGTTACCAGCCAGCCGCATATCGAACGCGAGATGGCTCTTATTGATGTCAATGCGCCGGCGGGAACGATGCGACAGGAAGTGCTGAGCCTCGTCGCCGTCTTTCGAGC
>JBHENP010000417.1:465-706 GCA_046261995.1 Pyrinomonadaceae bacterium | reverse complement strand
GCTTGAACGTGCGATTTGCAAATTGGTAATTGATGCCGAACGAAATCGCGACCCAGCAGGCACCAATAGCAAAGCCGTCGCGAACGGCAGTGTTCAGTGCCGGATTCCGTCCCAGAAACAAGGCCAACACTGTCGCTGCAATTAGTGAAAATAGAAACGAGACTGCGAATACGATCGCGCCATGCCCCTTCTTCGGCTGATCGTAACTGACGCCGGCTTCACGCGACCAAATCTTGCCGAA
>JBHENP010000417.1:0-390 GCA_046261995.1 Pyrinomonadaceae bacterium | reverse complement strand
GTACATTCCTCCTTTGACTCAACGGGCGAGCAGGAAATGCGCAAGACTTTATCTGGCGGTCAAATGAAAATGCAAATAAGTCATCGCCTGATATCCTGACCAATTTGGAGTTACTCGATAATCACAAAGTCATTTTCTTTAGTATGGAGTAGGCCGGCAGAGCGAAGCGGCGACGGCGCTTTGAATTCGCTTCTCTCGCGATACATCCAAAGCGGTGTCGCGCTGCGCTTGCCCCCGCACTCCAAAGAGGTGAGCCACTACCAAGCGCGTCAGGGCTTGCGGTTGAATTCGAGTTCTTTAAAGTCGAAATCTGTTGTCGGCGTTTGGGCAACCAGGGTAGAGCTCTTATTGTGCGGCTTCGACAGCCGTTTTCTTCACAGTGGTTACGTC
>JBHENP010000416.1:456-707 GCA_046261995.1 Pyrinomonadaceae bacterium | reverse complement strand
CCACTGCCCTGTGTTCCAGGACGAGCGATTGATTTCAGCGCCTACCCAGAGGGCGGCAAGCAAAATAAAAATCGCGCCGAAAATGCTCAGCTTGGCAAGCGCGTTGGTACTGTGATGAAAGATCTGTGGCATCGCCGCAGGTTTGCTAATCCTATTCGCGACTACTACGACCAGCGCGCAGCGGGAAACCCGGAGAGCAAACTGACGCAGATCGACCCATCGAAATCATTCTACTGGACCCGGTTAAAGAC
>JBHENP010000416.1:0-321 GCA_046261995.1 Pyrinomonadaceae bacterium | reverse complement strand
GAGGTGAATTTTCAAACATAGAACACGAGCAACCGCAGGTCGGATAACTGGAGAACAGCCTTGCGGTCTTTCTCTTCTCGGAACGACTTCTGGCTTCAACGCATGAGAGTTAAGCGAAGACCAAAGACCAAAGACCCAATAACCAACTTAGGCCCCATCCCTTGCCAGCATTGCTGCGCCGATTGAGACGGCGTCGGGACCGAGTGTTGCAGCCACTATCTGAGTAGCTTCAAAGCAGGGTTGGAAGGCGCGTCGCTTTGCTTCGTGGATAATCGGATTGAGGATTAGATCCCCGGCGTCCATAACGCCGCCACCCAGAAC
>JBHENP010000415.1:419-707 GCA_046261995.1 Pyrinomonadaceae bacterium | reverse complement strand
CTTAATGAGGTCTGTTACCGCGATTGGTCTTTACCAGTTGGGAATAGATTCAATCCATTGGTCCAAGTTCAAAACTACCAAGGACTGCTTTCCCAGGGTAGCCGAAGCGGCAACTCTAGCACCCCACGCGGGCTGCCCGCGCGGGGACCCCGCCCTGGGCTTCGAGACGTAGCCCCTTCGGCGCAAGGCAAACCGTAGCCCATGTAAACTGTCGTTTATGAGTCAAGTATGTTATTGCCGTTCAAACGGTTTCCGCTATCCCGACAGCGTTAGGCACCGGGTTAAAGC
>JBHENP010000415.1:0-265 GCA_046261995.1 Pyrinomonadaceae bacterium | reverse complement strand
ATCGAAGCTCAGGGCAAAGTAGGCCATCCAGCGAATTGCGATGTAATCGTCTCCGTCAGGCGTGGTCAGCACTTTCGTGCGCTTTTCGATCTTGCCCACGCCAAGAATTGCCAGTTGCGGTTGATTAATGATCGGCGTGCCAAATAGACCACCAAAGACGCCGGGGTTTGTAATCGTAAAGGTGCCACCACCGACTTCATCGGGCTTCAGCTGCTTCGTACGCGCTCGTTCCGCCAGATCGTTTGCCGCCCGCGCCAACCCGGAG
>JBHENP010000414.1:0-707 GCA_046261995.1 Pyrinomonadaceae bacterium | reverse complement strand
GTCTTAACTTTTTGTCTCACGAAAGGGGCGCACCCCAGACGCTATCGAACGTAAGTAGACGGAATGAAACTAGCCCTTTAAGACTGCAAAACCTTTATTCATCGGTTCGATTCCGATCGCCGCCTCCAATAAATTCAATAACTTAGAGGGTTTTTGCGATCTCGTTTAAACCGTGACTGTGGGGACTCTTCTTCCAGTCGCGATCGTCTATAGCCTTCTCGTTCTCTTCTATATTAGCTGCACTCGCCTGCACGCCGCCGCTGGCATTGAAACCTAGATCTTCCATAGCCGCTGTTGGAAGGGTGTGGGCATGATACACACAGATACGCCTGTGATGATTTACACACAGGGGATGTTCGCATGGTGCGAACACTTAGGTGTTCGTGATTTACAGACAGGTGGTCTCGTGCGTCGCACCGAAGTGCCTACCAAAATCGTTGCTATGCCCGTCCTAAGCTTGATTTCACGGCAACTCGTCGTCCAGAAGACCTAGCCATCACCATTGGCACGTGGATTGAGACGTCCAACCACATGGAACTTTTCAGCGATGATTTGAATGAGATGGAAGCTTTCACAGGTTTACGACGCCTGGCTTGGGGACTGAGCGAGGTCAGCGATTGCACAGTCTATCCGTACCTTTTCTTCGCGCCGAAGTGCGAGCCGGTCGCCTTCCAGTTCGCCCATTGACGCAGAGTGCTGGTCAGGGA
>JBHENP010000413.1:0-708 GCA_046261995.1 Pyrinomonadaceae bacterium | reverse complement strand
CGTTACAGCTTTGTGCTGGGATTGGATCCCAACGGTCGCGTGGTTGAAAACCTTCAGAATGGTGCACCGGACTGCTACGCCCAAATTGCCAACGCTGTCGAACGTCAGGGTTTTCTCTATTTCGGCAGCATCGGCGAAAGTGCTGTCGGACGCTACCGCCTCGGAGAACAGTCTCAGCCCGCGCAATGACAAAGCAGACGAGAAACTAAGCATAGTTCGCGTTAGTTAGGCGTCGAGCCTTTTCGTGCAAAGCCGAGAGTCTGCGTGTATGATCGGGCGATCAAGACCGTCCACGACACGCAAGCGGGGTAACGGCAAACTGTTAGTTTGCGGGGTCGCCTTAGGCATCTCGTTGAGTTGAACTCTTAGGTCCGAAGGACCGGCAAGGCTTTGCACAAAAAGTAGCTGAAGTGGTTCGATGCTTATTCCGTCGTTTCCCCCTCCCCCGCTGGGGAGGGTTGGGGTGGGGGCTTTTAGGCGCGTTTAGTCCCTCTCCCCTTACCCCTCTCCCAACGAGAGGGGGACAGTGCACCGTCACAAAGCAGTTGAATGACTTTTTGTGCAAAGCCGCAAGCCTGTGTACCAGCTACACAGCTGTATACCTGCTAACCAACCCGCGTTTTCAAATCTGCTAGCAAAAAGCCTTGGAAGACCATTTTCGCGATTTTGCGCATACTTGGTATCCAAGGAGATCGCGGCGCTTTTGCC
>JBHENP010000412.1:0-709 GCA_046261995.1 Pyrinomonadaceae bacterium | reverse complement strand
TAGATAGTTTGACACCCCCCTTTGCCCCCTGAGACAAGCAGGAAGTTCTTGTTCTAATCACTAATCGAGACAGGCAGCAATGCTTGTCGGACTGGAGCATCTTATGGACGACAAATTAGCAGCTGACGAGGCCCGACGATCGGTGCAGCATGAGTCGGTAAAAGGGCAGGTCGAAGGCGAGGTACAGGCGGAGATTGCGGATCAGGCGCAGGTGCCGACGGCGGGTGAGTCGCAAAGGGTTAAGCAGGTCGCCGGAGAGTTTCGCTCAAAGGCCGTTGATGAAGTAGTCGATACCGAGCGTGAGGTGAAGCGCGGACGCGGCGCGGCCAGAGTCTCTCAGTTCGTTGATTACATTTTCTGGGTGATTTATGCCCTGCTGGGATTGCGTTTTCTGCTGGCGTTAATGGCAGCGCGCAGCACGGCGGGTTTCGTGCAGTTTATCGTCACGGTCACTAATCCGTTTTATCTGCCGTTCAAAGGTATCGTCGCCAGCCCGAGCACCGATCAGGGTCACACCTTGATGATGCCGATCATCATCGCGATCATCGCCTATCTTCTATTGCATTTGGCGATTAATGGAATCCTGCGCATGCTGGCCCATCGCAAGACGGCTATCTAGCTCGGAATTGATTGGTGGTTAAATGAACGGCTTAACGCTTCTGGTCCTGCTGGTGGCTGTATGGCCCGGCCAGGATCAGTCACCCAAGAC
>JBHENP010000411.1:349-709 GCA_046261995.1 Pyrinomonadaceae bacterium | reverse complement strand
AAGTAGGACAGACTTTCCAGTCTATCCTTCAATTCTTTCATTAGCACCGTGGCTTTAGCCCGGTGAATTTAGCGCCCGACCCAACCGGAAACCGTTTAAACGGTTTTCCCTTCCCAACGCCATCCACTAATCACCGGGCTAAAGCCACGGTGCTAATGAGAAAAGACCAAGATCAAATGACCAGTGCCTCTTATTGCTTGACTGCGCACCACATCTTCGATAATATTCGCCTGATTTTCGCTCGGATGCCGAAAATATCATAGCGGCTTTGTTTAGGCAAGATTTTTAAGCGGAGGGATTGAGATGCCTGTAACTGCCCGCCAAAGGCAGGTCTTTGAATTTATCAGCCGGTACCTGGAT
>JBHENP010000411.1:0-339 GCA_046261995.1 Pyrinomonadaceae bacterium | reverse complement strand
AAACAGCCTCCCACAATTGCCGAAATCGGCAAGCAGTTCCAGATGAGCTCTTCGGCCAGCGTGCATAGTATTTTGTCGACGCTCGAGCGTGAAGGACTCATTAAACGCATTCCCAACGTTAGCCGCGGCATTGAGCTCGTCACTCTCAAACCGGAGAGTCCCGAGGATTATGAAATTCCGCTGTTAGGATTAGTGGCCGCTGGTCAGCCTATCGAGGCAATTCTGGCCCACGAAACCGTATCTGCTCCGAAGAACATGATTGGCCGTGGCAGAATGTTTGCTCTGCGAGTTCGCGGCGATTCGATGATTGAAGAAAACATTCAGGACAACGACATAATC
>JBHENP010000410.1:376-709 GCA_046261995.1 Pyrinomonadaceae bacterium | reverse complement strand
CTCGTACCCGAGTCAGCGAGGGAAGGAGTTGGAGCTCGTCTCCTACCGCGATCTGGCCCGTAACCAGCGTGCCGGTAATGACCGTGCCGAATCCCTTCATCGTAAAAGCGCGATCGATAGGCAGGCGAGTAACTGAATCCGTTGATCGTGCCGGTACTCGAGTGGCTACATCATGAAGGGCGGACTTCAACTCGGCCAAACCGAGTCCCGTCTTCGCGCTTACGGCGAGCATGGGTGCGCCTTCTAAGAACGACCCAGCGACAAGTTCTTCAGCTTCAGCGCGCACG
This sequence comes from Pyrinomonadaceae bacterium, assembly GCA_046261995.1. Taxonomy (GTDB): domain Bacteria; phylum Acidobacteriota; class Blastocatellia; order Pyrinomonadales; family Pyrinomonadaceae; genus PSRF01. Next base: position 422 of record JBHENP010000410.1, on the reverse strand, counting down.
AGCGAAATCAACTCCTCTTCCACAAGATCCGTTTTGGTAATCACAA
>JBHENP010000410.1:0-255 GCA_046261995.1 Pyrinomonadaceae bacterium | reverse complement strand
CGCAGCGAACCCGATCGCTACCCGCTCGCGGTTCTGACATGGCACCTGACACCCGGCCTCAGCGGTAGCGATCGGCTCGATAGCGCCGTGGACAGCCGAAGACGAATAATGACCGCAGCGAACCCGGTCGCTACCGCTCCCGGTTCTGACATGGCACACACCACCTAACACGCGGCCTCATTTGACTTCTCCCGAGGTTTTCGCCAGAACGCGTTCATAGAACTGAATGTATTGGGGGATAACAATATCGGTTCG
>JBHENP010000409.1:0-709 GCA_046261995.1 Pyrinomonadaceae bacterium | reverse complement strand
CCCCAGCGTAGCCAAATGAGTACGTGTCCCAGCGCGGTCAGAAGGACGCCGAGAACAATGCTGATCGGGATGTGCAGCAGTGCGTTCCGAACCCAGTTGTCACGCTCGAGCGGCATCCGGGTGACCGCCCAGAGTACCAGGGGAGTCGCCAGGGCGAAGAGATAAGCCCAGATCATCTGCATATAGAGCGCATCAACAAACGGAGTGGGACGTTCGGAGCGGTAAGAGGCGAAGTAAAACTGTAGCGTAAAAACCAGACCGATGAAGGTCCAGATTCCCCAGATGATTGCCAATCGCGCCCAGCGGCGTTGCCACACAGGGACGCGGGAGCGTTTGTTTATTGCGTCTTGGCCTGTTTCTTCAATCATGCTGGAAAATGTGCGGCCCATCCGCCGTCCTATGAGAGACGCGATAGCCATTGTTGGCGATGCCTGCCATCTGAGCGAGATTCAACGGCCACCTCGTTCCTGTCAGAACGGCGAGGGGTAGCGACCCGGTCTCAACTGGGAATCATACACCGGACAGTTTCTGACAGGGTTTGTAGGCCGCCCCAGATCAGACCGGGTCGCTACCGCTCGCCGTTCTGACAAGAACCTGGCGACTTGGCGGTTAGTTGCTGGTTTCCGCTTAAATGCTCATCATATGGCAGAGAACGGTAAACCCTGAAGGCCCTTGCAGGTTGTTCCAATCCAGATGATAACTTCCTGAA
>JBHENP010000408.1:433-710 GCA_046261995.1 Pyrinomonadaceae bacterium | reverse complement strand
GTTGTACGCGCTGATATCAAAACCTTCGAGTTTGGGATCGCTGGGAGGCAACAACTCCAATTGAACCTGACGTGCCACTTCCAGCTGACCCTGCAACCGCTTCTTTTCAATCAACTGCTCATGCAGCATCACCTTTTCAATGATGATCGCGACTTGCGAAGCCAGTAGCTTCAGCACTTCCAAATCATCGTTGGCATAAGCGTCGAGTTCATCACTCTCCAGATCAAACACGCCGATCACTTCGTCGTTTGAAATGATTGGAGCCACCATTTCAGAG
>JBHENP010000408.1:0-316 GCA_046261995.1 Pyrinomonadaceae bacterium | reverse complement strand
CCTGGCTGGCGCCGCTAAGTACGAAAATGCCGGCCGCGTCGTAAGGGATCAGAGAATCAAGCGTGTCCATTACCAGATTGAGGATTTCCTGAAGGTCGAGTGAGCGACTGATCTTCTTGGTAATGTCCAGCAGCATCCGCAACTTATCGGTCGTGGTAAGACCTGGCTTGCGGTGCTGTGTCAGTTCTGCCATTGAGTTGGTGGTTGTGGAGGCCCTTGAAACAACCTCACTGGTCGACTAAGGATTATAAGCGTTTAGGGCTTCAAGCCTGAAACTCTATAGACCGCCGCCAGGTTGGCCCGCGAGGACTTGTAC
>JBHENP010000407.1:0-713 GCA_046261995.1 Pyrinomonadaceae bacterium | reverse complement strand
GCGTAAGCGATGTACTGCGCTAGAGCGGGAATAACCTGATAGTACGTGATGTGAACTACGTTGATCTTCCTTAAGTCCAGTCCGCTGAAGAGCCGTTCCATGTCCCGGACCGAGTAAACAGCCATCCCGCACTGGCCGATGCGACCCCGTGCCCCTTGATGGTCGGGGTCGAGTCCCTCGTGTGATACGAGGTCGTAGACGAGGTTATAGAAGGGGCGTCCGAAGTAGCCAACCATCCCCTGTGCCGCGAGATAGTCCATGCGTTCACGAGTGTGCTCCGGAAGGCCGTAGCCGATGACGGGCTGGTTCGCCCAGGACATGAACTGATACTGGCCTGCGAGGTTTCCCCGCGTGAATGGATAGGAACCAGGCGTTCCGATCTGTTCGAAGTTGAGGTGTTCGATGTCGTGCGGGAAATACGCGTGCTTGATGGGCAGGCCCGAGTGAGTTTGAGGCATGCGGCCGTCTTCTCATCGAACATTTTGACACTCCAATCTCCAAAGATCTGTCAGGCCGCTGAAAAACAAAAGAACGATCCACGAATTCACACGAAGCCGCACGAAAAAAGCCCTAGTTCGAGTCATTTCGTGTCCTTTCGTGGATCGTTCTCATGCTTCCGAAAATGACCGCACCCCTTTCAGCAGTCTGCCAAAGCCGCTAAGTCTTCTCTGCGAAATAAATTTCGTGATTCGTTTTACGTTCGAGACTGAGTC
>JBHENP010000406.1:412-715 GCA_046261995.1 Pyrinomonadaceae bacterium | reverse complement strand
CTCTGGTACAACGCGCTGCGTCTGATGGAAAACCTGGCGCGCCGAGTTGGAGAAAAAGATAATGATGAGCAGTACGCGAAACTAGCGGTGCAGGCGCAAAAGAGTTTCAACACGCAGTTCTGGAATGAAGAGACTGGCTGTCTCTACGATGTCGTAAGCGGAGATAGCCGCGATGGGTCCGTCCGGCCGAACCAGATCATGGCCGTTAGCCTCACCCATTCAATGGTTTCGAAAGTTAGAGCGAAGAGTATCCTCGGGGTAGTCGAGCGGGAGCTGCTGACGGCTCGCGGTCTGCGGACTCTA
>JBHENP010000406.1:0-304 GCA_046261995.1 Pyrinomonadaceae bacterium | reverse complement strand
GCATCGCACAGGCCTGGAGCGTGGGTGAACTGCTACGCGCCGCAACGGAAGATGTGTACACCGGAACGCCCGCCGCTCGGGTCGCAAGCGTCCCTGATGGTTTGGTGAAACTTTAATGAGTTGGAAGAGATCAACCTCAAGTCGGGAGTCAAACAAGCTGCATTGGGCGCTCGGAATCCCTCAAGTCATTTGACAGGATTTACAGAATTTACAGATTTAGTCCGCCACAGTTATCCTGTAAATCTTGTTCGTCCTGTCTAAGCTTTGCGCTGTTGAAGGTATGATTTCGTGGATCGATTACGGC
>JBHENP010000405.1:475-715 GCA_046261995.1 Pyrinomonadaceae bacterium | reverse complement strand
CCAAGGATCTAGGTTAATAGACGTGTCGCGACAACGTGAGGAGTGGCTACGGTTCTCCCCTAATCTTTCGGCAATAGGAATTAGAGCCCGCGAAGCGTGGCGACAGCGTAAAGCCTGGGGCGTGAGCCCCAGGACAATCGCAGTTGAGTTCCAAGCCCGCGAAGCCGACGGCAGCGGCAACAAAAGAGACATCGTTGATGAAAACTAGGGCACGAACAAGACTCTTGATCTGCTGTCGCC
>JBHENP010000405.1:0-342 GCA_046261995.1 Pyrinomonadaceae bacterium | reverse complement strand
ATTTCGTGTTGTTTCGTGGAACGTTTTGTGAGCCTATTCAGCTCTTTCCAGCGGAGGCAGAACTGCTTCAAAATCTTCGGCGAAGCGAGTTGCGTACTGAGTTAAGAGTTCCTGCACGCGTTCGAGTTTCTTAGAGCGCACGATCAAACCGGCGTGATGCTTTTTCTTCACTCGGCAGACAACTTCCGGATCGTCGTAGCTGGAGGTATCCGGGTATTCCTGCTTCGCCAGGGACAAGACGATGCCCGCATATTCCTTCCTCGCGGGTAAAAGCTTCGCGGCAGCCGGTTTGTCCGTGAGCTCAAGCCTCGCCCACTCGCGCCAAAGGTTTACGCCCGACGC
>JBHENP010000404.1:428-718 GCA_046261995.1 Pyrinomonadaceae bacterium | reverse complement strand
CAGCACTACAGCGAGGTTGGTGCGCCAGTAGTAGGAAAGGCTTCGTTTGATGAGTGGAGCGGTTTGCATAAGTGCCGGTGGTTAAGAGTACAAGCTTTAGCTTGCGGATGTCCCAATCACGCAAGCTAAAGCTTGCACTCTAAACTTCTTGAATGGCGCCGGTAGTTCAGAGTTCAAGCTTTAGCTTGCCGACGTCCCAACCACGCAAGCTAAAGCTTGTACTCTAAACTTCTTGAACGGTGCCGGTAGTTCAGAGCTTAAGCTCCAGCTTGTCTTAACTACTCCCCAAC
>JBHENP010000404.1:0-310 GCA_046261995.1 Pyrinomonadaceae bacterium | reverse complement strand
ATCATTTCATAACGAAGGGGGAAACGAGCGGCGAGCTCCGGATTATGAGTAACCACGACCAGGATAGTCTGCTGTTGCTGATGCAACTCCAACAGCAGCGAGGCAACCACGTCGGCGACCTTGTGATCCAGATTGCCGGTAGGCTCATCACACAGTAAAAGTTGCGGCCGCGTGATCAGCGCGCGCGCCAGCGCCACCCGCTGCTTCTCACCACCCGAAAGTTTCGCCGGCCGATGATCGAGGCGATCACCCAGACCGACTTGCTCGAGTAACGCCCGCGCTCTTACGGTCGCATCGCCCGCGCTTGCTG
>JBHENP010000403.1:0-718 GCA_046261995.1 Pyrinomonadaceae bacterium | reverse complement strand
ATACCGGACATCTCATTGATTCCGAACGTCTGTGTGGGCTCGAAGGGAAATGTTCGCAGCGTGGTTCTGGTGACCAGGGTGCAGGATCTCAGGGAAGTCCGCTCGGTGGCGCTGGATGAGTCTTCACGCACCTCGGCCGCGCTGATGAAGATTATTTTCCTGGAGTTTCTTGGTATAGAACCTACCTGGGTGACATCTGCTCCGAACGTGGACCACATGCTGAAAGGCAATGACGCCGCCTTGATCATTGGTGATCCGGCAATGACCTTCGCCAGAAATGATCGGCACATAATTGATATGGCTGCCCTCTGGCGTGAGCACACTAATCTTGGTTTCGTGTTTGCCGTATGGGCCGTCCCTAATAAGCACGTATCGACACTTGCCGCTATTGATTTCGCCGCCGCGCGGGATGAGGGGCTCGAGCAGATTGAGAAGATTCTTTCCCATTATGAACGCGAGATCCCTCTGAGTCGCGATGAACTGAGGGCGATAGCGACTGCACGCAACGAATAACATATAGATCACGGCAGCAAACCTCTTAGTCGATTCCTGCGGTTGCGCGTGTTTTCTCCGGAGAAAGTTCGGGTATTTGAGTGCGGTCGCTACCGCTCCCGGTTCTGTATCGAGTGGTCCCATTTTGCGAATTGCGAGCTGAGGCAATAGACTATGTCCATGGCTTCAGACACTCCATCGATACTGGCCAGAGTCTTGGCAGGCG
>JBHENP010000402.1:395-718 GCA_046261995.1 Pyrinomonadaceae bacterium | reverse complement strand
GCTGGGTACCGTCCAGAAAGACTACGCCCGCCTACTGCGACCAGGTTCGCTCGGAGAAAACCTTAACCGGGGAGTTTCTGGAATGACCCGACGGAGAACAATGTCAGCGCCTCGAATCAAGGGTCTTATTCTGGTTCCATTGCTGTTGTTTTTGGATGTCTCCGGCAAGGGGCAGTCCGGAAGGCGGGCGCCCCGATCCGAACCCCGGTCACCCTCTGCGGTCACACCAGCGACTGACGCAAGCGAAGCCCCGAGAGTTGAAAACGAGAAGGGCAATTACAAACTCGAACGAAAAGTAGAGTTGCTGGTCGCGAGGCAGTTGA
>JBHENP010000402.1:0-253 GCA_046261995.1 Pyrinomonadaceae bacterium | reverse complement strand
TCGTTTCCCTTGGCTATTCACTCACGCCGCGGCTCATGAGGTCAGTACCACCTTGCCGTACCGGATGGGTGCTGCTTCATAAACCGTGGCGTGGATGATTGGTAGGCCTGAACCCACCGCTACCGCGAGGTGGTACTGACCTCATCTACCTTTGGGTTTTGGGTAAGGCCGGGCAGCAGCTCAAATTCCTTCACTCGTTCGCAACTTCATCCAGCGCAGTACCCAATCTTTCCAAACCCGCGGCCAGCGTTTC
>JBHENP010000401.1:451-719 GCA_046261995.1 Pyrinomonadaceae bacterium | reverse complement strand
TGATAATCTTGTTCCCTGGAGAGTCTCAGTCTTGCCCTTTAAACTATCTTGAATTTGGGCCATGGAGTTTTTTGACAAGCTTGAAGGCCAAAGCTGGACATTTAATCTATTTGGTAGTGGTCTGATCCGCGTTCATCCGCGCAAATCCGCGGCTCAAGCCCTTCCGGATGTTCGCTGCTATGCCGGCAGCGGCTCTTGCTGACGAGTTATGATTCTTCGATAAACGAGTTCTCTGGCAACCGCTGCTTCTGTTGCCAGCACCGCACCC
>JBHENP010000401.1:0-303 GCA_046261995.1 Pyrinomonadaceae bacterium | reverse complement strand
AAGGCAACCTGGCACCTCGGCCAGATGCTCGGCCGTGCACCCCGCGCTTCCCAGGTGGGGACCCGGCTCGATCAGGCGATCCATAGTTCTCCCAGCGTTCCAATATCTGGGCCACCGTCGGAGTTGACTTGAATTTAACCGTGACGTAGGCCGTGTGTCCGAAGAGCACGCTCACTCTTACGCACTTCGCTTTTATCCGAGGGCCAGAGGCCGGCACGATTCCCTCTGGCCCGAGTTGGCCCCAAATCTTCAACGGCTCAATTTCTGATTTCAGCTCTTCGCCATTAATTAGCGGAATAAGAT
>JBHENP010000400.1:488-719 GCA_046261995.1 Pyrinomonadaceae bacterium | reverse complement strand
GTGGAAAAGGTAGCCCTCTTCGAGAACACACGCCTGTTGCCGCGCGTCTGGTTAGCGTCGGGCGAGTTAGTTGAGACGGAAGAAGAGATTTTGTCCACTATCCGCACTGGGAAAACGAGCACCGGCGCACCATGGAATCCTCGGGAACAGGCGTTGGTCGAATCGACCGCCGGCATTGTTGTCGGGAAGGAAGGCGAGCCGGTTCCGGATCGCCACGCGGAGATTACCAGG
>JBHENP010000400.1:0-461 GCA_046261995.1 Pyrinomonadaceae bacterium | reverse complement strand
CGCTTCAGGCTGGCACCCACATTGTAACTTTTGTTTATCAACCAAAGTCGGTATTGATTGGTTGCGTGATTTCGCTGTTGGCTCTGGCGGTACTTTTGTTGTGGGCCTCTGGTGTAGGCGCGAGCATGTTACCGGCAGCGGCGATGAAACGGAAGTCCAGTTAAGTTGACTATCGAATCCGGCGCTACCGCGACGTGGTGATAACTCCGACTACAGTGTAATGAGGTCAGTACCACCTCGCGGTAGCGGGTGGGTCCTGGATCTAGAAGCTGTCAATCCAACAAGTTAGACTCTTTCGCTTGCCGGCGCCGAACCCACCCGCTACCGCGAGGTGGTACTGACCTCATCGGGCCGCGAGTAGACTCACTTTGTCGGCAAGCCTGCGTAACAAGCTGAGTTATTCAACAACCAGTTCATGACGCAGAGTGCCGGAGCCGTGATCTTCGAACCAGGCTATATGC
>JBHENP010000399.1:413-719 GCA_046261995.1 Pyrinomonadaceae bacterium | reverse complement strand
GTCATGATTCACTCAGCTTACTGCTGCAATCCCGCTCGTTGCGGCTTGACGGGTCAGTACCACCATGCGGTAGCGGGGGGGTCCTGGCTACTTATCACTCACCCGCGGTCTCATGAGGTCAGTACCACCACGCGGTAGCGGGTGGGTCCTGGCTACCCATCACTCAAGCCGAGTTGAGTCGCGACTAGGACCCACCTACCGCGTGGTGGTACTGACCTCATGAGACCGCGGCATGAGTGAGTCGCTACTCGGGACCGACACCCAACCGCATGGTCGTATGACCTGCTCCATCGGACATCTCAATCT
>JBHENP010000399.1:0-240 GCA_046261995.1 Pyrinomonadaceae bacterium | reverse complement strand
CCCACCGAGCTCCTCTCCCGCGGGAATTCGCGGCACGCCTTCGAGCAACGGTTCATCCGAAAAGGAACGGACGCCATCGCGGATAACGTTAATCACCGCCGCCCGCCGTGGCCGGTCAGTCCGATTCTCAAATGAGCCATGGACCGTCAACGGGTGATGAAAGGAACACTCGCCTTTCTTCAACTCGATGGCTTTAGGATTGAACTCGCTCTTCTGCGCTTCGCTGAGTACGCCCTGGAT
>JBHENP010000398.1:410-720 GCA_046261995.1 Pyrinomonadaceae bacterium | reverse complement strand
GCTTGACTCCTGCCCAAGGGACAAGTAGTTCAGAGTTCAATCTTTAGGTTGCCGACTTCCCCTACCACGCAAGCTAAAGCTTGTACTCTAAACTGCTTGACTCTTCCCCAAGGCACAAGTAGTTCAGAGTTCAACCTTTAGGTTGCCGACTTCCCCTACCACGCAAGCTAAAGCTTGTACTCTAAACTGCTTGACTCTTCCCCAGGGCACAAGTAGTTCAGAGTTCAACCTTTAGGTTGCCGACTTCCCCTACCACGCAAGCTAAAGCTTGTACTCTAAACGGCGGGCCAGGCAATCTTTCTAAAACTAA
>JBHENP010000398.1:0-269 GCA_046261995.1 Pyrinomonadaceae bacterium | reverse complement strand
GCTGCCTTCTTTTCTCCGATTTTCGGGTGACTGTGAAACGCTTCTAACCAATCGCGCGGCTCAAGCGACCGCCAAACGTGATCAGACTTTTCGATTAAGTCGTCAACGCTCCCGAAGGGTCTTGCGGCTATTAAGAGTCGCGCCCATTCCTGCGAGCCACAGCATTTCAGCAGTTCGCTTTCTGCTTCACTGGTGGGAAGGCGATTGAGTCGTTCGAGTTCTGGCGGCAAGTTTGTCACCACGGATCAGATCCCAACCTAACCCTTAAC
>JBHENP010000397.1:469-720 GCA_046261995.1 Pyrinomonadaceae bacterium | reverse complement strand
TCTGATGGACATCCTCGACCCGACACCACAGACCGTTGATGCGCTGATGAAGCTGGACCTTCCAGCAGGTGTGGATGTCGAAATCAAGGCGTTTGGCAGACAGTGAGGCGATTGCCGATTTCCGATTGCCAATTGCCGATTAGGCTTGGCGCCGGAACCCTGGCTCTCTTGGACGCAGTGGTGCCGGCTTGAAGACTTTAAATTGGTAATCGGCAATTGCCAAACGGAAATGTGCTTATGATTAACGGAAT
>JBHENP010000397.1:0-324 GCA_046261995.1 Pyrinomonadaceae bacterium | reverse complement strand
CTCGTAGATGAAAAGCCCGTGAAATTGAAGAATGTAACCAAGCCAATGCGAGGTCACTTCGAAAAGACCGGCGGCGGCATTCCTCCCACGCGAGTTCTTAAGGAGTTTCGTCTTGAGGATCCGGCGGACGCCACGAATGTGGGCGACAAGGTGCTGGTTGACCAATTCGCCGATGGCGACGCGGTCGAGGTTATCGGGCGTTCCAAGGGACGCGGTTTTGCCGGTACGATTAAACGGCACAACTTCAATCGTGGCCCGGAATCGCATGGTTCGATGAACGTGCGCGCGCCGGGCTCCATAGGCGCTTCTGCATACCCTTCGCGA
>JBHENP010000396.1:319-721 GCA_046261995.1 Pyrinomonadaceae bacterium | reverse complement strand
ATCGTTAACTCAGTGGGCGCGATAACAAGGGCATGCAGCGGACGCGCAATTAGCATGTCTCTCATGCAAGGCTTGTCGCTGGCGGCGGTTCGTGCGCGCCGCTGATGCCCAGCGTTAGATGGCTTGCTCGTGGGTTTGAATTTAAAGGACAGAAAGGAAAGAACATGAGTCGGAGATTTGCTTTCGCAGCTATTATTGCGCTGTGTGCTCTCTCGTTTGCCTATGCCAATTTGCAGCAGACACAAAAATCCATTCCGAATGAGACAAAGGAGGCGCGAATGTTTCAGGGATTAAGAACAGTTATCTATCACGTTGATGATTTACAGAAGGCTAAAGAATGGTATTCCAATATGCTGGGTATCAAGCCTTATTTTGATGAGGCATTTTATGTTGGCTTCAATG
>JBHENP010000396.1:0-309 GCA_046261995.1 Pyrinomonadaceae bacterium | reverse complement strand
AAAATCCTCATTTCAAAATTGCAGATGGGAAGTAGGCCGCCATCTAACAACGACATGCACCCGACGCCCCATCAGCATGGCTTTTATGATAGTTGGATCGGGGCGCGGGTGATGCCGGGCGTTCGGTGCCTAGTAGAGAGGTAATAAGGATGGCGGATGTTGATGATGCTATTCGCTCTGAGAATGGGGTTGTGGTGTGCCTTCGAACAACTGAAAAAGGAAAATCAAAAGTTATTTTCGATGATGTCAAAAGTGATTCTTCCCTCAATCCAGTAGAGTGGTCATTCAGCAGCTTTTACACCTGGCAAG
>JBHENP010000395.1:443-722 GCA_046261995.1 Pyrinomonadaceae bacterium | reverse complement strand
CTCCATAAATCGGCAGCCCAATCCGCGCCATGATGCGCATGTTGACTACCACGTAAGGCGAGTCGGTGAGCTGCACCCCAATCTGGGACATCGGTGAGCCAATCGGTCCCATGCTGAATGGCAGCACATACATGGTGCGACCGCGCATTGCTCCCTGGAAAAGCTCCTTTAATTTCTTCCGCATCTGGAAAGGTTCTTCCCAGTTGTTCGTGGGTCCAGCGGCGTCCTTTGAAAGGGAACAGATAAAGGTGCGGTCTTCAACCCGGGCTACGTCGCTGG
>JBHENP010000395.1:0-325 GCA_046261995.1 Pyrinomonadaceae bacterium | reverse complement strand
CGAGTGCGTGATGGGACACGGCGACAGTTTTATGAGTCAACGTCGCTATGCGCGTGAGCAGACACGACACGCTCGACTTCCGGTCCCGGTGAGGTCGGTACCACCTCGCGGTAGCGGGTGGGTGCCCCTCCCGCGAGCGAAATGGTTATGAAGACGAATTGATGTTGCTTAATTGAGAGCCTCTGCCTCTAAGACCCACCCGCTACCGCGAGGTGGTACTGACCTCACTGGGACCGCGAGTTGAGTGCGGATCGGACGCCACCGCGAGGCGGCACTGGACTTCATGACACAGCAACACGGAGCTCACCGAACGTCCCCACTAGAG
>JBHENP010000394.1:0-722 GCA_046261995.1 Pyrinomonadaceae bacterium | reverse complement strand
AGGTAGTTGTGTTTCACGCAGGAACGAGTGATGCCGACGGTATCGACTTCCTGAAAAGCGTCTGTGCCGATGAGCGGTGTTGGGACCTGCCCGGTGATAACCACAATTGGCGTCGAATCCATGTACGCGTTGGCGATACCGGTCATGGCATTGGTTGCGCCCGGCCCCGACGTGACAAGGGCAACGCCAACTCGACCCGACGCCCGTGCGTAGCCTTCAGCCATGTGAACCGCACCTTGTTCGTGGCGCACCAGATAATGTGTTATGCGATTGCGCGCGCGCCACAGCTCGTCATAAATGTGTAGGACGGCGCCACCCGGATAACCAAAGATTGCATCCACACCTTCGTGGAGGAGTGCTTCGATTAAGATTTCTGCGCCCCGCGGCTGCGGTATCAAATCGTTAGCGGCAACTTCAGGTGGACGCGTTAGCAGTTGTGGTTGTGCGCTCATGTTCTTTTGTCAGTTTCAATTTTCAATCTGTCGGCGCCGCTCGACCGGAAAAGGAGGTTCACGCAAAGATGCAAAGGGGGCAAAGACGCATCAAAGAAAAGCCTGGATTAGAAACCGGGAAGCTAAATTCTTTTTGGTTTCTACTTAGCGTCTTTGCCTCCTTTGCGTCTTTGCGTGCCAATTCTTTCTTCGAAAACGAGATTCTGCATTCTTCTTTCACACCGCTAAGGAAGCGACGTTTCTCCCATCAAATATCGATCAATGCTTCTC
>JBHENP010000393.1:0-722 GCA_046261995.1 Pyrinomonadaceae bacterium | reverse complement strand
GATTCGAACCCACACTGTCTAGTTCCTAAGACTAGCGCCTCCTGCCTATTGGGCTACGCCGGCAAAGCTGCTAACTGGCGGACCTGGCACGATTTGAACGTGCGACCTCGACCTTCGCAGAGTCGCGCTCTCATTCCGCTGAGCTACAGGTCCGTGATGAATGTCCGATAAGCTTCCGGAAGCTCTGAACAAGTCGAGATTCTGAGCAGCACTACCGCGAAGCGGTTGCGACCTTCAGCCCAGGGTTGCCGCTTCGGCTACCCTGGGAAAAGAGTCGGGAAAAGAAATAGAAACCCCAAGGGGGTTGCGTCTGATCGTTAAGTTCAAAAAACCTGTCATAACCCCGGTTGGGGTTATGACCTTCCATAACTTCTATCCCAGGGTAGCCACGAAGCGCGGCAACTCTAGCACCCCACGCGGGCTGCCCGCGCGGGGACCCCGCCCTGGGCTGTAAGCCGCAACCGCTTCGCGGTAGTGCTGCTCAGAATCTCGACTTGTTCAGAGCTTCCTAGAGTTTACCGAACGGAACGACCAGCTAAAGCTTGTCGGACATAAACTGTTACGGAATCTTTTGCAGCGTGACGGTGGTTAACGGCGAAGCGCCGCCGGTGCGATTATAAGAAAGCCAGTAGCCTGCTTTTGGAAAGCGCACCAACTTGTAGACCGAGCCATCCGCCTTGGCTTCAACTTCACCGCCAAAGACTTGTTTCACCGTGGGGACC
>JBHENP010000392.1:482-724 GCA_046261995.1 Pyrinomonadaceae bacterium | reverse complement strand
CTATTGTAGGGGTGTCCCTCCGTGGGCACCCCAGCATCGCGACAGGCAGCCTGGAGTATCTGTACAGCTTCCCTAATCGGTACTGGTTCATGTTGAGGCCGGAAGTTCAGAGTTCAACCTTTAGGTTGCGGCTTCGCGGTGCCGACAAGCTAAAGCTTGGACTCTATACTAGCAGCAACGCACCCGGTCGCACCGATTGTACGCTTATATTCGCCATGATATCTTGACGCCCGATGCCGGGG
>JBHENP010000392.1:0-312 GCA_046261995.1 Pyrinomonadaceae bacterium | reverse complement strand
CTGGTCAGACTAGGTCCACTTACATGATTACATCATCTTTACATCATCTTTTTACATCACCTTGTCGAGGTCTCACTCAAGACAGCGAAGCAGAGCAAGCGGGTCCGATGTAAGTCACAAAGTTTCTTCACCAATATCTCAAGTGAACGTGTAACGAATTCAATTCTCCTCAAAGACCATGAGGTTATGAAACCGGTGATTCAGCAGTGCGCCTATTACGGCGTTACTACATTTACTAACATTTACCGCGGATCGCAGCTCGTTGCCTTTGCGTCAGTATACGTCTCTTACGGGCTCTTTACAGCTAAGACC
>JBHENP010000391.1:0-725 GCA_046261995.1 Pyrinomonadaceae bacterium | reverse complement strand
TTCCATGTTTTCCAATCGTTCGGAAGGCGAAGCGATTTTGAGATCCCTTCTACGAAATCCGGCACGGTCTTCCATTTGAATGACCCGTCGTAACCAAACCAAAGAGAAGTGAGGCGGTCGTCCAAAAAATCGAAAGAAACGGTCCTGATTCCAGTGAAGCTGGCCTTATCGATTTGCGGATTAAAGTCAGGGCTAATGCTGGTCTTCGACACACCGAACTCATCGACCCGTCCCAGGACTATTTGCGGAACGCGCTGCTTGAGCTGGGCTGTGGTCATGCCCATGCGAAAACCAAACAACTCCGGGCTCTCGGGAAGTTCAGCGAGCTTTAACGAGCACTTGGTGTCTTGTGCGAAGACAGGCGCCGCGCACAGGAGGATTAGTATTAAGGCAAGCAGTGACTGTTTGGACATCTCGGCTTATGTATTATGTTGACCGTCAGGCTATGTTGACCGTCAGCCAGATTTTCCATATATCATTTGACATTTCTCATTTGTCCATTTTTTTCAAAAACCTCTTTCGCAGCATACGCAAGAGCATCTGCGATCACGGTTGCGTTTAAATGACAAATGAGAAATGTCAAATGATATATGGAAAATCTTCTGAGGTTTTTAGTCAATTGATCAGCTCTCTAATCATTCGCTCAAGCTCTTCCGGCTCGAAAGGCGTCGAGACATATTCATTGCACCCGGCTGCGAGCGCATGGTCTCGATACTGTTCAGCGC
>JBHENP010000390.1:453-726 GCA_046261995.1 Pyrinomonadaceae bacterium | reverse complement strand
TCACAAACCCAGTCATAGCTGCTTAGACCTTCTGACGCCAGCGCTCGATGAATTCGCGCGTGCTGTCGTCCCAGATGGCCCACGCCAATAACCGCAGTGCGTAAAGACATAGTCAGTAGTCAGTGGTCAGTGGTCAGTGGTCAGTGGTCAGTGGTCAGTAGTCAGTAGTCAAGTGGTCGGTGGTCAGTAGTCAGTAGTGGTTAGTAGTCAGTTGTCAATTGTCAGATGAAGTGTGGTCCGTTCAGAGGTTCGTTAGTTTGAATGGGTAGCTGG
>JBHENP010000390.1:0-369 GCA_046261995.1 Pyrinomonadaceae bacterium | reverse complement strand
CTTTTACTGTTTCTCGGCATCGTAGCATTCTACTTTTACGGTCTTGGTCACATGCCTTTCGTCGGACCTGACGAGGGGCGCTACGCCCAGGTCGCGAGCGAGATGTTTCAGCGAGGCGATCTCGTAACGCCTACCCTGGGTGGCCATACGTGGTTCGAAAAGCCCCCGCTGCTCTACTGGATGATGATGGTCAGCTTCCGCCTGTTCGGGATTAGCGAGTGGGCCGCCCGGCTTGGGCCTGCCCTTTCCGGCCTGTTGACTGTGTTCGCAGTCTTCTGGACCGGGAGACGAATCTGCAAATCGAGTATCGAGCATCGTGTGACTGGACTCGCACCCTGGAGTGCAATCATTGCTGCCTCGACTCTGGGG
>JBHENP010000389.1:421-727 GCA_046261995.1 Pyrinomonadaceae bacterium | reverse complement strand
TAGCTTTCGTGATTCTGCTGTTGATGATGCTCTATTACGGCATTGTTCCCACCTGGGCCATAGTCACGCTGCCGGGCTTCATTATTTTGGCTGTGATGACGGCGCTCGGTGTGGGTCTCTGGCTCTCAGCGCTGAACGTGCAGTATCGGGACGTACGTTACACCATTGGATTTCTGATCCAATTCTGGTTGTTCGCCACACCCGTCGCTTATTCGAGTTCAATAGTCCCAGAAGGTTGGCGCCCGTTTTACGGTTTGAACCCGATGGCAGGCGTGGTGGAAGGTTTTCGCTGGGCGCTGCTGGGAA
>JBHENP010000389.1:0-260 GCA_046261995.1 Pyrinomonadaceae bacterium | reverse complement strand
CAGCTTACCTTTGAGTAATTATTTCGCTTCTTCGTCGGCATCCCTTCGTTACGCGTGCCGTATCCTTTTTCTTTTTCAGATCCGCGTTTTATCCGCGTAGATCCGCTGCTGATATGGTTCTAAATTCGAAATCCGAAATTCGAAATCCGAAATTCTAATGTCCGAAATTCCCCTTGCCATTCGCTGCGAAGGCCTAAGCAAGCAGTACCGCATCGGCGAGCGCGAGTCGTACAAGGCCTTGCGTGACGTCATTACTGACG
>JBHENP010000388.1:0-727 GCA_046261995.1 Pyrinomonadaceae bacterium | reverse complement strand
GCCGAGCATGGCGCGATCATGACCGGCTCAACGTCTGAATGTAATTGTAGGGGCGGAACTCCGTGTCTGCTCGTCGCTTTCCAGCATCGGCTGTCTATCGGCACCACGGGCGTCCACGGAGAAACGCCCGACAATTCATACGCTCGCCGCACCGTTCAAGCTTCGGAAATATACAAGTCAGGAAGGCGGACCCTGTCCCCGCTCTTACTATCGATTCACAGTTGCGGCCGGGACAGATTCCGGAAGTGTCAGTTTTGATGTCCGACATGCTTTAGCTTGTCGTTGCGTCACCAAACCGTTTAGTCTGTGTTTCTTCGTTGAGATCAAAGACGCAACCGCCTTAATTCCGCTATAGCGAATTGAAAAATCCATATTATTAGTTCGGGGTGAGAGAGTAATGCTCGATTCAGACCTGGCACCGCTTTATGAGGTCGAGACCAAGGTTCTAAATCGCGCAGTCAAAAGAAATCTCACACGGTTTCCGGCGGATTTCATGTTCAGTTGGACTCCGAAGAGACTGCCCGTTTGAGGTTCCAATTTGGCACCTCAAAGAGCAGGGGCGGTCGCCGCTACCGGCCCTACGTATTCACAGAACAAGGTGTGGCGATGCTTTCAGGTGTGCTTAGTAGCGAACGCGCAGTGAACGTGAACATCGAAATCATGCGTGCCTTCCTTCGTTTGCGCCGAATCCTTACCTCTAACACTGAGCTCGCCTTCAAGCTTAACG
>JBHENP010000387.1:0-730 GCA_046261995.1 Pyrinomonadaceae bacterium | reverse complement strand
GCGCGAGATCATGGGGCGCGTAACCGGCGGTTCGAGCGGAACGGCAAGAGGCGTGTTTGCGCCGGTAAAAGCCGCCGGAATCAACACGGGAGGCAAAACGGGAACGGCGCAGAAGGTCGTGCCGGTTTACGATCCCAAGACTGGAGCACCGAAGACGAGACTCCGAGTGGAGAAAGACAACAAGGGAAACATCATTCGCGAATACCAGGAAACCATCATGGATGAACAGAATCCCCGGATCGATGGTTGGTTTCTCTGCATTGCGCCCCTTGAGCGGCCGCAACTTGCGATGGCGGTCATTGTAGAGGGTGGAGGCTACGGTTCACGCTCAGCGGCTCCGATTGCAGCAGCACTGGTTTTAAAGGCGAAGGAACTGGGGTATTTCAACGTGCCTGCGAATCAAAGGCCACAAGTGGGAACTCCGCCTCGGAATCGGCCTCGACAAAGAGGCATAGCGCCAGGGACTAGACGCTGAGTGTGTGCGGCGTAATTGGCCTGTTCAAGCCGCTCCAATTTGCAGGTTGGGAAGGGTGGCTTGCCCCCGCTCAAGCCGATAAAGATGATGGGCTCAATAGTCAATTTAAGGTTTGGGTAGGTGGGAATCTTGAGCGGGGGCAAGCCACCCTTCCCAACCTGCAAATTGGCGAGGGTTGAGCGGGCCTTTGAGGTTCGCTTCTTATAATGAAAAACCGCGCATCGTCACATCTGTTCGTGCTCCTGCTAATCGCCG
>JBHENP010000386.1:484-730 GCA_046261995.1 Pyrinomonadaceae bacterium | reverse complement strand
GCAATGACGAATGCGAGTCTTTTTGCCTATGTGGCGGACGGGCACAATGGCCTACGCATTCTGCAGTTAACCTCACCCGAAACAATGCCCGAGTATGCGGGCTTTAGCCCGCGCCCGCAGCCTGTTTTGATTGCTACCTTCAAAACCAAAGGTGAAGCTTTGGGAGTTTCTAAAGGTCTCGATCGAGACCGGGCCGCGGACGAGAGCGGAAATCAGATTTCTGTCTTCGGCCGCCGGGGTGCGAGA
>JBHENP010000386.1:0-239 GCA_046261995.1 Pyrinomonadaceae bacterium | reverse complement strand
CAACCTGAGAGGTTATCTCAATTGGAGTTTGATCTTGTCTACTTGAGAGCCTTTCAAGTCGCAGTATTTCACTCGACCGAGAACATCTCTCCGGTTGGGAAGGGCGGTTTACCCCCGCTCAAGTTTGGGAGCCTTTCAAGATCATGAGCACCACTCTAATAATTCCTCAATCTTTCTCAGATCTCTTTTGTGATAACTCCTCCAGCCTAACTCCTTCACTGCCTTTGAGAGCTTTTCTG
>JBHENP010000385.1:400-731 GCA_046261995.1 Pyrinomonadaceae bacterium | reverse complement strand
CAACTGGCGCGCTACTGCCTGGGAAATTCATCCCGTCACTAGGGTCGATGTGATCAGGTGAGCTGCGAACTGCGACGAGACTCAATCCCCAGGCGGTCGCAGTACTAAGTTCAACCAGCCCCAGCACCGCTCAACCACAGAACCATTTGCCGTAGCCAATGGATCCTAGCACTCAATCCGCCCCGCACCGGTCAACCACAGAATATTTGTGGCCAGCCAGCCGAGTCTAGAGCCAAGGTTTGATAGGTGCTGGCTGGTTGAAATTAGGATCCACTGGCTAGGTCAAATGGTTCTGTGGTTGAACGGTGCTGGGGCTGGTTGAGTGCTAGAA
>JBHENP010000385.1:0-290 GCA_046261995.1 Pyrinomonadaceae bacterium | reverse complement strand
TCACGTTCTTCGAATTGAATCGCCACCACGATATACGCTGTGCAGACCGCGGCAAAAAAGAGATGGCCCAGTGTCATGCGCGGTGTGCTCCAGAACGCGATAATGAATCCCAGATAGAGGGGATGTCGGACCACCTTGTAGAGTACCGGTGTTTTAAAAGGCGTCGGCTCATCTGGTCGACCTTTTAGGTAAAGGTAGACCTGTCTCAAGCCGAAGAGACTGAAATGATCGACAAGGTACGTAGAAAACAACACCCCTCCCCAGCCCATCCAGAAAAGTCCCTGCAGCAC
>JBHENP010000384.1:495-731 GCA_046261995.1 Pyrinomonadaceae bacterium | reverse complement strand
ATTAAACAACCTGCGGTCCTATGAGGTCAGTACCACCTTGCGGTAGCAGGTGGGTTCCGGTCGTATTTGGTAGGTCCTGTACCTGGTAGATTTCCTTCCACCACCCACCCGCTACCGCAAGGTGGTACTGACCTCATGGGCCCGCAACTATCGCAACTGGAATTTCGAGCGGCTGCGATCCTCTTTCTTCAAACCAGCAGACGTGCTGATCAACTAAATCAATCTTTACCGTATAG
>JBHENP010000384.1:0-265 GCA_046261995.1 Pyrinomonadaceae bacterium | reverse complement strand
CATTTTTGACCACAACGGCCAGTTTTAGTTGGTCGCCTGCTTTGATGTGTTGGGGCGGCGCACCCCGCAGTCTGAATTCGGCGCGGAGTATGCCCGGTTCCCGGCTATCCGGGACGCTCGTTGCGGGGGCGCCGTCAGTAACTTTCATGCAAGTAAAGTAATGGTAGTGGGTGGCGAGCGTGCGTAAGGGCAACGAATCCTCGTCCAGCATCTCCCGTTCGAAGAGTCCGTTCACACTCACATAGTCGCCGACGATGGCGAAGCC
>JBHENP010000383.1:412-731 GCA_046261995.1 Pyrinomonadaceae bacterium | reverse complement strand
ACTAAGGATCGCATGCGAGCGACAAACCGACAAAGGCGCGTGGTGCATACTTATGCGGTTTGAAGATGAAGTGCTGAGACTGACCTTTAGATAGAAGGGCGCGTCGCGCAACGCGCAAGCAGTTTAGAGTTCAAGCTTTAGCTTGCCGCTGCGAAGTTACTTTGAATGAAACTAACCCCCGCGACAATACAATTCAGAGAAGCGGTGAAGACTGAAGCACCTGCGTACGGAGTGTCGCTTCCGGATGCTGCTCTTGGAGCGTTGTCCAAATATTATGAATTGCTAATCGCCTGGAACTCACGCGTGCACCTGGTAGCGC
>JBHENP010000383.1:0-278 GCA_046261995.1 Pyrinomonadaceae bacterium | reverse complement strand
AAGCCGTGAACCGGTATCGATGGCTTCTTTCTGGAAAAGTAAATCCGTTCATAATTTCAAAAACCTGGAGAGTTTAGTGCCGCCGATATCCCGAAAGCGGGCTATCGTCAAAAACTGCCTCGTGAGTTGGCTTTTGCCCAAGCCTACTCACGAGGCTCTAGTTTGTTTGCCTTAGTCTTTTTATCATTCGACACGTCGATCAACGTCGTTTAATCAGCTCGGTCCATATTTTTTGGAAACCTCGCGCGATTCGTCTTCTTAAGGAGCCATAACTACCG
>JBHENP010000382.1:476-733 GCA_046261995.1 Pyrinomonadaceae bacterium | reverse complement strand
GTGTCGGCATTAGCGCGAACTCGCAGCCGGCGATACTTGTCGGCCCACGACATCAACTCATGAAACTCCGGCCCAAGCGTTGGCTGAACTGTCGGTACCTGGCCGAGGAACACGCGCCCGGTTGAGCCGTCGACGGTAATCCACTCGCCCTTGGTCACTACCGTGCCATCAACAGTGAACTGCTGTTGGCTGTAATCGATTTCCAGGGAATTCGCGCCGCTCACGCAGGGTTTGCCCATGCCCCGGGCGACCACTGC
>JBHENP010000382.1:0-255 GCA_046261995.1 Pyrinomonadaceae bacterium | reverse complement strand
TCACGCGCTGCACCGCGGTCGCCCGGTCGATCAGTTTCTCGCCGACCATTTCCACGGCCACACGCACTGCCGCGGCGCCGCTGCGTTTGCCGGTGCGCGTCTGCAGCATCCAGAGCTTCCCGCGCTCGATGGTGAATTCGCAGTCCTGCATATCATGGTACTGCTGCTCCAGCAGACGTGTGATTGAAGCAAACTCTTCATAGACCTTCGGCAGTTCTTTTTTGAGTTGACTGATCGGGTTTGGCGTGCGAATGC
>JBHENP010000381.1:410-732 GCA_046261995.1 Pyrinomonadaceae bacterium | reverse complement strand
GTACTTATAGTCCGTGTCGGAGGTAGGCGGGGTAAGCGCTCCGCCCAACTCCTGCCAATCGACGAGGTTCGTTGAGCGGAGGAGTGTAAAGATGCGCCCATCGTCTTTGCGCTCGCCCCCGGTCGTTCCGAAAGCATAGTAAACACCCTGATACAGGAGCACGAACGGATCCGGCATCGACCCGGCGTAAACAGGGTTGGTATAAGTCTTCGGCGAAGATGAGACGGACGCTTTCGCTTGCTCTGATCCCAGCAAAACTTCCAAGTTCAGCGCCGCGGCTGCTGCCAGACGCACACCGGCAGTTATCTGGTTGAGAAAGTTT
>JBHENP010000381.1:0-234 GCA_046261995.1 Pyrinomonadaceae bacterium | reverse complement strand
CATTTTATTCTTCGACACCGGGAAATGACGGGGGTGTGTCAAATCGCGGGATTTGATCGTTGTCCCGCTAATAAATTCGTATTCGCTCGTGTCGTTTCGACGAAAATTCGAAATCCGCAATTCGAAATCCGAAATTCGACTGCCTTCCGGCTGAGCCTTGATCTTTGGGTCTAATCCGGGGCTATAATGCCATCCTCGCAGCAAAGCTCAAATATCAACGTCGAGGGTAGCGAC
>JBHENP010000380.1:497-733 GCA_046261995.1 Pyrinomonadaceae bacterium | reverse complement strand
GAGTCAAGTCTTCCGGCCTTCAAATCTTGTGCGAGTGGCCTGTCCCAGATCCGCCGGTGAAACTTTCTGATGGCACCACTCCACTCACCGGGCCCCTATTGCCTCACGTAAAAACCCACTCCAAATGAGATTCGCGGCCTTGACAGTCGGCCCTGATAGCGATAGCGTCCGCGCGAGTCTGATTTCTGTTTCAGCCATAAGGAGGTTGCGATGCTTCGGAAAACAGCACAACTTTT
>JBHENP010000380.1:0-340 GCA_046261995.1 Pyrinomonadaceae bacterium | reverse complement strand
CCGCTCCGAGATTGACTAACGCGCAGAAGATTGCACTCGCCACGAGCGCAGGGCCAAGCGAGATTGCTAAAAACGCCACAATCATCGATATGACCGACATGTCGAAGCCGAATCAACTGCGCGCGGGCACGAACGGATGGGTCTGTCACGCCATGATAAACCAGCCGATGTGCCTCGACAAAGAGTGGCAGAAGTGGGCGCAAGCCTGGATGAGCAAGAGCGAGCTGAAGATTGAGGGCACCGGCATCGCCTACATGCTTGCCGGCGATAAGGGCGCGAGCAACACCGACCCGTATGCCACGGAACCCACCGCTGACAATCAGTGGGTGGTCTCGCCGCC
>JBHENP010000379.1:0-733 GCA_046261995.1 Pyrinomonadaceae bacterium | reverse complement strand
GAATCCAATCCTTGCTCAAAGGTTGATCAATTCACCCTTGATAACCTCCGCTACCGGTACTTGCTACCGGAAGAGGAGCCCAAACTCATGGCAGAGCTTAATGGGCCGCGTGCCCATCTGAGATCTGCTGTCATCGTCGCACTCGGCACGGGTATGCGCATGGGCGAACAGTTGCGAATGAAGCGCCACCAAGTGGACTTTCTTCGCAACATCGTAACAGCGCGAGAGACGAAGAACGGAAGGCCACGCGATATTCCGATGAACGACGATGTCAGAGACGCTCTGGCGGAGTTGTGTAAGGACAAGAGGCCCGATGACTATGTCTTTGTTAGTACCAAGACCAAATCATGTTTGCGGCAGGTGAAAAGAGGTTTTCACACTGCCTGCCGACTGGCTGGTATCGAGGGGCTAATTTGGAAAGATCTTCGGGCAACATTCGGAACTCGATTGGCCGAAGCTGGTTGTGATGCTTTCACGATCGCTCAACTTCTAGGACACTCAGATATTCGCGTGACGATGCGTTATGTGAGGATGGTTGAAGGAAGCAAGCGGGCTGCTGTCGAGGCAGTAAAGCTTACTTCTGGAAAAGTTGGTCACATATTGGCCACATGGCCAAAACAGCCACCGTTGCCGGCGGCTGTAAATGATTGAAAATAAATGGTGGAGCAGAGGAGGGTCGAACTCCTGGCCTCCGCATTGCGAACGCGGCTCTCTCAGTACCATTCTTTCAACT
>JBHENP010000378.1:460-732 GCA_046261995.1 Pyrinomonadaceae bacterium | reverse complement strand
ATCGACACCAACAACCGCGCGCCTGGACGCCGCCCTTCGAGTGCTCAAAAAATCTGATTGTCTTGGTTCCGTGGTGACCATAGGCCGGGAGAGCAGGGCTCTCAGTTATGAATGGACCATTTGACACCCATTCTAGGTAACGGCAATTTATAATGGAAACTAAAAGATTTTATTATTACAATAACCGTCGTTGATAACGTCTAGCATTCGTTTGTAGCGCCCCGGTACCTTCGCCACTATGGAAATACGACAACTTCGTGCCTTTATCGCTA
>JBHENP010000378.1:0-429 GCA_046261995.1 Pyrinomonadaceae bacterium | reverse complement strand
GAAAATGAGCTGGGCGCCAGACTGTTTATTCGCGCCCCGCGCCGCGTGATGCTCACCGAGGCGGGCGAACAGTTGCTACAGCGGGCGCGGCAAATCCTGCGCGATCACGATGCAGCGGTCGATGAAATTGCCGAGCTGGCTGGCGCTGAGCGTGGACGCTTGCGAGTTGGTAGTGCGTCGGCCATGGTCACCACCGATGTTTTGCCGACGCTCCTAAGGGAGGTTCGCAAACAACACGGCGGCGCAGAGATCACGGTTGCGTCCGGAACCAGCGACGCTTTAGTGCAGCAGATTCTCGCGGGAGAACTCGACGTCGCCTTTGTGTCACTGCCCGTCGAGGCGCGCGGCATAAACACCGAACGACTCAGTCAGGATCAACTGGTTGCCATTGCGTCACCACGCCACCGTCTGGCAAAGCAACGTACGATC
>JBHENP010000377.1:473-735 GCA_046261995.1 Pyrinomonadaceae bacterium | reverse complement strand
CTTACGCGGCGATAGCGCTATTGCTGACAGGCGTAGCGTTTGCGGCCTGTTACCTGCCGGCACGTCGCGCAACAAAGGTAGATCCGATGGTGGCGCTGACGTACGAATGAAGGGATTTTTGATTTTAGATTTGTGATTTTAGATTTGGCAATTCTGATTGCTGATTGGAATCCTTGGTCAGTTTGCCGATTGCAGACACTAGCTGTGGGTTGGGGATCGTGCCAGTCAGTCAGTTGGGTTCCACGTCGCGTTGGATTTTGCG
>JBHENP010000377.1:0-284 GCA_046261995.1 Pyrinomonadaceae bacterium | reverse complement strand
AACCAGGTGTTTGAGCGAATGGCAGGATTTGTTACTGGCGGTTCCCTGCTCGTTAGCGGCGACGAGACGGAGCGTGTCCGCGGGACGGGTGTCAGCGAGGACTTCTTTCCGCTCTTTCGCACCAACGCCCTGAAGGGACGCACGCTCGAACCGGATGACTCTCAAAAAGGCCGCGAGCCGGTAGTAGTGCTCAGCCACGGGTTATGGCAGCGGCGCTTCGGAGCAGCTGAGAATGTAGTGGGAACCACGGTGGCTTTGAGCGGTAAGAACACCACTATAGTTGG
>JBHENP010000376.1:483-736 GCA_046261995.1 Pyrinomonadaceae bacterium | reverse complement strand
CAACTCAATCAAAGCGGTGACAAGTCACGCACTCCAAATTACTGCGGCAGCCCGAAAGGAATGGTCACTGCTGTGGTCCAGCGGAAGGTGCTATTCAGAACCATAGCTGCAGATGGCTAAAGCGGCTCATTCTACCTGTATTAGCTTGGCCACGCTAGAAGACCAAGTGTACCAGCTTAAGGATTCCAATCTGGAATCTCAGAATCGAGTTCAAGAATAGCGCCCGAGATGGTAGGCCTTATTACGCCGATGG
>JBHENP010000376.1:0-231 GCA_046261995.1 Pyrinomonadaceae bacterium | reverse complement strand
AACTAGTTGATTTTGGTGGTGAATCTAGGAATGAAATTGTTTTGGGGGACCTGCTGACAAGAAACAGGAAGGGCGACTCATGGAGGGTCGCCCTTAAATCACTGCTACGATTGAAAAAATGGTGAGCCGTGGAGGGCTCGAACCTCCGACCCGCTGATTAAGAGTGCGGTCACCGGAACTCCAGGAGGTTATGGCTCTTACGATTTATTAACATTTGTTACGGGTTGAAGC
>JBHENP010000375.1:501-736 GCA_046261995.1 Pyrinomonadaceae bacterium | reverse complement strand
CCGGGACAGTATTAGACAGCCAAACGGACTAATGGTAGGTGGAATAAAGCGAAAGTGAACACAACTGAACGTGATAAAACCGACCCTTTAAGATGCAAAACCTGTATTCATCGGTTCGATTCCGATCGCCGCCTCCAATCTAGTCAAATATTGAGGCTCTGAGAGCCGTCCGTAACGGCTATATCCGGTCACGCGTGTAGTCGCTACATTTCCGGCTACACAGCTTCATAAGTCA
>JBHENP010000375.1:0-483 GCA_046261995.1 Pyrinomonadaceae bacterium | reverse complement strand
CTTCGGATTCGGAGGCTATCTTTAAGACTGATGACATTCTTCGGGTGCATATTGACGCGACATAAGAGTTGGCATAATGTGTGCTCTTCTGAACCGCATTCCAGGCTGACCTTGCTGGAGTTTGCGCCCATCTTGGATCACTCTCTTAGGGCGTGCCTCAGATGCCCGTGTGCGGTTACCAGGAACATCATCCAACAAGAGTTGCAAACGGCGGGTTGTTGTCGGAGCTTGCTCGCCGCCCATTTAATTTAAGAAAGGGAGGTAGATATGCTTCGATTATTTAAAATTCGTTCCTCGATTACTTTAGGCGTTCTCACTTTTGCTCTGCAGACAGTTGCCATGGCCGACCCGGTGGTGATTCGCTCAGCCTCTGGTGCGGACGCGGCGGCGATTCAGGCCGCCGTCGACCAATTCCGCGCCGACCTTGGCAATCCTAACAACGGCAACGCGGCCGGCCCGCTGCCGGGAGGCCGCCGCGAGATC
>JBHENP010000374.1:397-739 GCA_046261995.1 Pyrinomonadaceae bacterium | reverse complement strand
CATCGGAACACCCGCGTTCCTGAATTGGTCAATCAAGGGCTGGTTCATGGGAAACTTCAGATTTCCGCGTGGCTCAACAATAATGCGGACAGGCACACCAGCCTGATGTCTGCTGATAATGGCATTCGCCAGCCCCGGCAGCTCTATCATGTAGAAAGCGATGTCTATTCCAGCATTTTCAGCATTGACGAGGTCAAGCAGAGGTTGGTAACAGTTCTCGAAGGACGGGTCGCACAGTCGCTCCTGTGCCGCCAGGGGATGTGAGGTAAGAAGTAAGAATCCAATGATTAGAAAGAAAGTGCGCATAAAACGAATCCTACCGTTCATGACTTGTCAATTCTC
>JBHENP010000374.1:0-272 GCA_046261995.1 Pyrinomonadaceae bacterium | reverse complement strand
GAGTAGTGCTGGGGGGTACTGGCCTCACCTTATGCCAAGTCTGTGTGCGGATCTTGTGCCAAATCTGTGTGCAGAGCTTTTAAAAAGTGGTGCCCCCGGCGCGATTCCAACGCGCGACCTTCCGCTTAGGAGGCGGACGCTCTATGCAGCTGAGCTACGGGAGCACGAACTCGTAAATCGTAAATCGGAAATCGTGAATTGTATAGGAAGGTCTTTGGCCTTGGGTCTTTGGTCTTCGATGTTTGACTTGGGACTGGCTCTTGCTGGGGGTT
>JBHENP010000373.1:459-741 GCA_046261995.1 Pyrinomonadaceae bacterium | reverse complement strand
CTTGCAGGCCGTCGTGCATGCATGACAGCCGATGCAACGACTGTGGTCAATAACCTTGGCCCATTTCACGGGCTGAGACTGGGTCTCGGACTGTCGTTGGTCGAGCATGATGCTCCGTTCGTGTTTAGCCCGTCAGAACGGCGAGCGGTAGCGACCCGGTCTGATCTGCGGCGATCTAGCGAACCCTCTATCCAAACTCGGCCTTATGCTCCCAGGTAAAACCGGGTCTCTACCGCTCGCCGTTCTGACATACTCTGCTGGCGAACGCAGACTATATCACGC
>JBHENP010000373.1:0-320 GCA_046261995.1 Pyrinomonadaceae bacterium | reverse complement strand
ACTGGTCTCGGTTTTTGTTTGTCACTTTTACAGCCCACTTACTTTGGAGGCTATTTTTCATGCGTCTTGTTATTTCATTTGCGCTTGCGAGCCTGGCTGCGTTGGCGCTGATTGCTTGTAACTCGGCAGATTCGCCAAACAGAGTCGCTTCGAGCTCGACCCCGGCGACTCCTGCCAAGCCCAAAGGCGCTCCCACTGCAGGACTGCCTGCTGATGGGGTGCGTCGTATCAGCACGGTTGAACTGCGGGATTTGATCAGCAAGGGCGAGGCGTTTGTGGTTGATGTGCGCAACGAGGCTTCATACAACCTGGGTCACATC
>JBHENP010000372.1:417-741 GCA_046261995.1 Pyrinomonadaceae bacterium | reverse complement strand
CCCTGATGCCATTGCCTTGCGAAGAGTGCACAATACGCCCCGGGGTTCTCAAGTAGGATTTAGGCGTACCCCAATTATAGAAGCAAGCGAAGGCAGCTACAAGCAATGCGCCGCTGGTTCCAGCTACCATCTGGGTTCGCATCAGAGCGGTTGACATTCAGTCTTTATTGGTCTGTCTATCATGCTGAATTAAATTTGCAGGTTGGGAAGGGTGCTTTACCCAGTGGTTTACCCCGCCGAGTCTCGCCAGATTCAAGCACAGGTCCTTCCCTGAATCTCACTTTTTAAGAAGTCTGCTAACCAATCTCAGCGGGGGTGAACCGC
>JBHENP010000372.1:0-309 GCA_046261995.1 Pyrinomonadaceae bacterium | reverse complement strand
TGCCCTGTCTACTTGCCCTGCCTACTGCAACTCAACCAGATTCTGACTACCTACAACCAGAACTTCGCTAGCAAGTTGACGCCGACAGGTCAGAAACTAGTCGCCGCCGGTCTCTTCACCGAGGCTCAGTTACGCGCGCTCGGTGGGGTGGTCAAGCCGATCGCGTTGGTGCCTGAGAGCAATCCGTGGCCTTTTGAGAATCGGTTCAATCTTGACCTGAGAATCGAGCGACTGATTGCGATTGGTGAGCACGTCAGAATTAGGCCCAGCCTGGACATCTTCAATGTCTTCAACCATACGGCTCTGGGG
>JBHENP010000371.1:0-741 GCA_046261995.1 Pyrinomonadaceae bacterium | reverse complement strand
CCTACAGCGTCCCCGAGGACTTCCAAAGCCACTACCGAAACCTACGGACCGGCAACAAGGCTCGGAGTGCTAAAGGATCCTGCGATCAAGGAAAGTAGCGGCCTTGTGGCATCAAGATCAACGCCAGGTCTTTTCTGGACACACAACGATTCAGGGGACGGCCCTTTCATTTACGGTTTCGATAGTCGCGGTGATCGAAAGGGAGTTTGGCGCGTCGCCGATGCATTTGCGCGTGATTGGGAAGATATCGCCGCCGGGCCTGGACCAGAGCGCCACCAGAACTATCTCTACATTGGCGACATTGGAGACAACCGCGAGCGGCGTTTAGAGATAGTTGTTTATCGTGTTCCGGAGCCAGCGATAATTGCGGCTGACGCGAGTTCGACAAAAAGCAAACCGCGGTTGACGGAGAGTGCGGAAGCTATCCGCTTGCGTTATCCCGACGGAAAGCAATTGGGTTGGGCCAACGTAAGCAAGGGGAAGCAATCGCTTATCGACTGGATGGAAATGCTCTGCTGGCCACCAGCGAGGGCTCGCCTGCGCCGCTGATTCAGGTGGTGCGGCGTTGATTAGTCATTTGCAGTGCGCCGGCAGAGCGAAGCGGCGACGGCGCTTTGGATCGAGCGTTGTCGCCTCTAGCAAGAATCCAAAGCGGTGTCGCGCTCCGCTTGCCACCGCACTCCATAATAGGATTACGCTGCCCTATTCTTTCGCGAGAAATAAAAATACACAGGCAAGCCG
>JBHENP010000370.1:488-742 GCA_046261995.1 Pyrinomonadaceae bacterium | reverse complement strand
CTGTTTGACTCCTCAAGCCCTAAACTGAATGGAAACTGAGACTGCGGAAGATCGGGTAAGATCAGTTGCCCAGTGCATGCTGCTTTTAGCGCTTCCTGCAGCTGTCTACTGCCTACTGCTTTGGTGCCCCCGCAGGGATTCGAACCCCGAACCAACAGATTATGAGTCCTCTCAACCACTTCTTCCGAGTTGTGATCCAGTGCGAAATGGTGCCGTTTAATTGGGCTTTATGCAAGTCGAGGATCGCGCGGTGG
>JBHENP010000370.1:0-316 GCA_046261995.1 Pyrinomonadaceae bacterium | reverse complement strand
CCGACTAATTTTGAGCAGATTAGTAAAAGCTTGAAGAATACGGGAGGAAACTCTGTCTCAATGTTTGCCGTGGAAGTGGGACTTCGTCGAGAAGAGGGTGTCCGCCCCGGACGCCGCGTTTCTAGAGACGCATAAATCGGAACTCTCTTCTGACTCCATCAGAAGTTCTTTTTTCAGTTTTGCGCAGGTTGTTTAATCTCATCGGAGGACAAACCCGTATGCGTCTGATTACCGCAAAAGAGGCGAGCAAGATCTTGGGCATTAGATTGCCGCGGCTTTACGAGTTGGCCCCGTTTGAAGGCTTTTCCCTATGTAC
>JBHENP010000369.1:488-743 GCA_046261995.1 Pyrinomonadaceae bacterium | reverse complement strand
TTCTTCAAGTCTTTTCGATGAACTGGAGCAGCTGAAGTCATCGTGAATCGGTCAAGATTGGAAATTCGCAGGTTGGGAAGGGCGGTTTACCCCCGCCTCACGTCAGCCTACACTGATGATTGAATGCCGACTAACTTGAGCGGAGGTAAACCGCCCTTCCCAACCTGCGAATTTCCGATCTTGAGTGGTATCTACGATCACTCGAGTTTTGCAAAGATAGCTTTTAAAGAATGCAATGACCAAAAAACACTTTAT
>JBHENP010000369.1:0-291 GCA_046261995.1 Pyrinomonadaceae bacterium | reverse complement strand
AAACAGACTCTACATAACTGTCAACGGTCGAGAGCGTAAGATCTCGAATCAGGCGTTCGAGGCATGGCTTATCGACGATGGTAAGAGCGTCGCCTATTCGGGGCTCGACGGTTCCGGTGGTTTTGAGAACGAAGGTCAGTCGCTTCGCATCTACGACGTTACGACCGGGAGAACGAGGAAGATACTTTCTGAGTACGTGGGAATCGTCGCGCTAATGCCCGCCAGATTAAGCACCGGACAGTTGGCGCTGCTGTTAAAAATGGCGGATGGCGGTCTCGGAGCGAGTTACTT
>JBHENP010000368.1:0-744 GCA_046261995.1 Pyrinomonadaceae bacterium | reverse complement strand
GTCCCACACTGTGCCGTAAATTGAGCCAGTCTCTTGGCCGAAAACGGGCGGAGCAAATAGTAATAGAACGAACAGCAGGGGAGTTAACCCAACAGCTCTTGGATTGGTCACATATTCACCTTTGCAGAGAGACTTTTTCTGCTGCCTAACGACGGCCCTTCAGCTGCGGCGCGCGATCAGCATTCAAGCTGAAGGAATAATGCTATTCGAGAACCATGCTATCCCGCCGTCAGCGGCAAGGCGTTGTTGGGCGGGGCGCTGCGCGAGCGCTTGGACCCCCTACTCATAAACCACGCCATTATGCCTGACCCGAGCCGAGCGCCACGATGAAGCGCTGATGCCGGCTACCGTCATTGTCGTCCGAGAGCACGCGACGAACGATGCCTTTCCCTTCCACCTGCAAGTTGCTCTTGTGTTGCCCGAAAGCGCGAGCGAGCACCTCGTCGGTGCCCGACAGTGTTCCTGTCGATGGAGACACGGGTGCCGGCGAGCAGCTGATACTGCCAGCGCAGACGAGGCCGAGGATGATATGCAGGTAGCGCATCATGACTACTGCTGGAAGGCTTTGTTGGATTGCGACTGAATGTATCACACAATCTGAAGCATTTCGGGCCGCGGCAAACTAAAGACGTTCGTTCCGTCACGTGAGACTACTTCTAATTCAGAAATCTCACCTTCGCGAGCGTGGAGTATGACCTCGACAGGTACACCTTCGGGTGACCGTCCCACCGCATTGGCTAAGGT
>JBHENP010000367.1:0-744 GCA_046261995.1 Pyrinomonadaceae bacterium | reverse complement strand
CCACAACACGTCTCAGCGTTGAACAGTGCGGTTCATGAACAGCATCCGCATCACTTGCGATCTTCCAAACGGTAAACAAATTTAAGTCCAGACCAGATGTCGTTTACTGCGCACACCTTGACGTCAATGAGCCCCGCCTCCAGCCCAATTTCCCGAACGCTATTGTCCGAAAGGTCTGTCGCTACGCCTGATGCTTTCTTTGGCCAGGCAATCCAAAGCATTCCATTCCTTGCGAGTTTCTGCGCCAGTTTGGGAAACTCCTGCGTTAATGTTTTTTGAGAATTGGCAAAAAAGAGCATCAGATCTAGTGGCTTTGGTAAAGGCGCCACAGAAATCTTAACGCCGCTGGGCAAAGACCCGAGTTCTTTTTGGAATCCTTCCGGGGGATTGACGAACCCAACATGAAAGCCTTCCTTGAAACCGAGCTTCTTTGCCAGGGGCGTGCCTGAATAACCGGCCATAGCGAGTGTTCTCCAAAGAAGGAAAGATCACCGAGTTAGTAGTGTCCGAATCTCACGTCTTTAGAGAGTACTGCCCTCAGTTGGCATCTAAAATCAAGAACGATCCCACGAAATTCCACGAAATGTCGCGAACACGATTCGTGTTCGTTCGTGTGGTTTCGTGGATCAATGAATTTGCCAGCCGGAGATGGAACAAGCATAACTCCTACCACCACCGCAGAATCTTCCACCAGCCAAAGCCGAATATTGTCCAGATGAGAATGTTTGGAATCGACACAAGTAG
>JBHENP010000366.1:418-747 GCA_046261995.1 Pyrinomonadaceae bacterium | reverse complement strand
ACTAGATATGGGCTGTCTATGAAAAAACAGAGTTAGCGAACGATGACCGAACTATTGGGACAGCACTATCTCGACGAGGCAATTAAGTCCTTTCGCGCTTACAAGAAGCTGGCGGAGAAGGCGCTGAATCAAACCAGCGAAGAGGAATTCTTTGTCACGCTTGATGAGGAAGCAAACAGCATTGCGGTGATTATGAAACACCTAGCCGGCAACATGCTGTCGCGCTGGACAGATTTTTTGACGACCGATGGCGAGAAACCTGAACGTTACCGCGACCTGGAATTTGTCATCGAGCCGGAAACTTCCAAGGCGGACGTAATGAACTATTG
>JBHENP010000366.1:0-231 GCA_046261995.1 Pyrinomonadaceae bacterium | reverse complement strand
AAGAATCAAGGTGAGCATCGCTTCGAGGCGGCCGCTAGATTCAATGACGATGCGCGGAAGGACGACTAGTTGTTGCAGTGCGGTGGCAAGCGCAGCGCGACACCGCTTTGGATATACGGCTTTGGTATCATCGAGAATCCTAACTTTAAACTGTAATGAGTCGAGGCACCCAGGAGGGTAACTGGAACATGTCCGCAGGCATTATCAACTTCCATCACGTGAATGTGACTG
>JBHENP010000365.1:0-748 GCA_046261995.1 Pyrinomonadaceae bacterium | reverse complement strand
GTTATCAAACCACTGGATCACTCTCCATGAAACAGGAAACGTCGCCGGCTTCGATCCCGTGCTGGTGATGGATGTTTGGGAGCATGCATACCTTCTCGACTATAAACCGGCTGAACGCCCGAAATACATCGAGGCCTTTTTCTCCAACATCGATTGGACCGTTGTTGAGAAGCGTTTGAAGAATGATGTTACGGTGCGCAGCGCCGGGGTGTAAGACAGGAGCAGTCGGCAGGACCAGGCAAGATTTTTTCGGTCGCTGACTGCCGACTGCCGGCTGACGCTGCTTCCTGTTTTGTTGGCTTACAGCGCCTCTCAGAGTACACTGACCAAAATAATTCATTCCCGCACATCATTTGATCTTTTGGAGGAACAGCATGGGCCGCTATAGAAACTTGCTTCCGGTTGTTTTAGCGCTGGCGACTTTCCCGCTTTTCTTTGCTTCCTGTTCGGCCGGAAATTCCGACAACGCAAGTACCACTGCAACCAGCACCGTGACGCCGCCGCCCACGCAAAATCTGACGGTGGTTCCGCGTCCGCAAAAGATCCTGGATTTAATGAAGGCCCGCGCCGAACAGGATGAGGCCCAGCCGGTCCTGAAGATCGTCTCACCTGAAAAAGATGCGGTCATCAATGGTTCTACGGTCGCAGTCAAACTTAACGTTAGCGGCGACCTCAAGGGCTACATGCCACACAAAGATCCAGCAACCGGCAAGGGCAATCACATACATGTCATTTTGGACAACCAGCC
>JBHENP010000364.1:0-750 GCA_046261995.1 Pyrinomonadaceae bacterium | reverse complement strand
CTGTATACGCTGTAGGACATCAGCAGCTCCACATCGCCAGTCGCTTCCATCATGTCAGCGACGAAGGTATGCCGCCAAGCTGTATAAGGTGAAACCGTGAGCTTGACCGCAGTATGGCTTCGCAGCCTTTCCGGCCTTGCAGCAAGCTCGAGCCGGAACAAAGTTAGCCAAGGAATTTCGAGTATCCGATGTCATTGGGAAAGATTTGCAACAGGCTGCGCGTTCCAAAACCACGCCAAGCTACCGGCGGCGAGGCGGTTTGGGACAGTTGGCACACTAGAATTAGTACATCAAAGTGGCGATGCCTAAGTATTTTCTGGGAGTACGGAGAACGTGAGAGTCTACGCATTGGATCGAGCAAAGCAAGTAACCGGGGCCTTGTTGACCGATGCCGAAAGGCGTTGAGCACCGGCGGCTTTGCCGCGGGTGCTCAACGCCTTTCGGCATCATCGGAATTCTCACCCACGGCAGCGCGGTATTTGGGTTCGTGTCTATGCGCTGTGCTCAACGCCTTTCGGCATCATCGGAATTCTCACATCGGAATTAACCCGCCATCTAACCTGCGCTGTAGCGCGTGCTCAACGCCTTTCGGCATCATCGGAATTCTCACTCGAGATCCACGTAAATCCCGACGACTTACCTGCGAGGTGCTCAACGCCTTTCGGCATCATCGGAATTCTCACTACAGACGCGGGCGCGTATCGTTGTTCCAAAAGTTGTGCTCAACGCCTTTCGGCATCATCGGAATTC
>JBHENP010000363.1:511-752 GCA_046261995.1 Pyrinomonadaceae bacterium | reverse complement strand
TCCGAAGCGTGAAGAAGTGAAAGCGCGGCGCATCGAGATTGTCGGCCAAGGCAGCGGCGAGTCCCGAGGCACCCGCACTATTGAAGCGCAGGCTAAGAAGGCAGCTGTCTAAGGACGAGAAAACGACAGCTAGAGCATCAAGGAGCAAATAAGGGCTTCAGTCCTGCCGGATGTCCCTCGCGCCTTTGCGCGAGTAGGGGTAAAGACGTCACGAGTATGTTCGATCAATTCACCCTCGGCA
>JBHENP010000363.1:0-250 GCA_046261995.1 Pyrinomonadaceae bacterium | reverse complement strand
TACAAGAAGCTCGCACCGATATCACAAAGCTTCGCGGCATCGTTGCTACCCTCGTGCGCAAGAAAGGCCTGGAGATTGTCGCTGCTGGCACGCACCCGTTTTCGCGTTGGCAAGATCAGAAGATCTTCGAGAATGCAAGATATGAGCTGATCATTGAAGAGAATCAGATGATCGCGCGCTCGTTGCTCACTTTCGGTCTTCACGTTCACATTGGCGTTGCCGATCCCGAGCGGGCAATTCAGATCATGAA
>JBHENP010000362.1:488-752 GCA_046261995.1 Pyrinomonadaceae bacterium | reverse complement strand
CTCAATCCGCGTCGTAGATAGTTTTGGGCGTACAAATGCTTAATTGATTAATGCTGACCATTAGTCTTGAACTTAGGATCCGCTGGCTACCGCAAGCGGTTCTGTGCCTTGACTGATTTCTACGAACTTGTGCTGCGACACCATCTAGACGACGTCCGCAGGACTTTTGAGGCAAAGCTGATCTTCTATGATACTTGCGGGAGACATCGGTGGCACAAAAACCAATGTAGCTCTTTTCCAGACGAACGGCAGCGAAGTTGGCGA
>JBHENP010000362.1:0-324 GCA_046261995.1 Pyrinomonadaceae bacterium | reverse complement strand
CTTTGGGATTGCCGCTCCGGTTGTTCAGGGGCACGCCAAGACTCCCAATCTTAACTGGACTGTGAACGCCGAATCTCTGGCCGAGGTGCTGGAAATTGGTCGAGTCGGTTTAATCAACGATCTGGAAGCGACCGCACGTGGTATTCCTGCTCTCAACCATTCGCAATTACTGACGCTCAACGCCGGCGATCCCAAGCGCGGCGGCGATCGTGCTCTGATTGCTGCCGGAACCGGCCTGGGAGTGGCCGGCATTTTTTATCGAGACGGCGAATATGAGTTCATCCCTTCTGAGGGAGGTCACAGCGATTTTGCACCGCGCACACC
>JBHENP010000361.1:493-752 GCA_046261995.1 Pyrinomonadaceae bacterium | reverse complement strand
GGCCTAAGGTCCTCGTCTAACTACAAACCAGGATTCTCTATTCAACTATCTTAGTGTCTTTTTTTCCGCATCCGTGCGGCTCAACACGACCTTAAGGCACAACGCACGGAACCATTGCGGTAGCCAATGGATCCCAGCACTCAGCTCGAGCAGGAACACTCAACCAACAGAGGTATTAAGACTCAACTTACTGTTGGCGAAAAATTCATGCTACAGGTTGAGTGCTTGGATCCATCGGCTACCGCAAATGGTTCCGTGG
>JBHENP010000361.1:0-398 GCA_046261995.1 Pyrinomonadaceae bacterium | reverse complement strand
CCGGCACTCACCAGTATTGCCGTCATTTTTCCCTTCTTTCTGCTCTGTCGGGAACTACGCCTGGAAGAAACCGAGATCAAGATGGCTTTGTTGTTGATGGCCGTCAACGGTTACTCGATCAAGTATGCGCAGGAAGTGCGCATGTATAGCCTACTGCTTTTTCTTGCAGTCTGCTCCCTCTGGTTATTCATCAGGTTCTTCAACGCCCAGGCTAGCTCAAATAAACAATTGCTGGCTTTGTCGGCGATTAACTTACTGCTTATTTATACTCACTATTATGGCTGGCTCGTAATCACGGCAGAGGCAGCTTTCCTGCTGTTTTGGGGCCGCGACAAATTGCCCGGCTTCCTTATGGTTGTCGCCGTCCTCTCACTGTGCTTTAGCTTCTGGGTTCACAC
>JBHENP010000360.1:487-754 GCA_046261995.1 Pyrinomonadaceae bacterium | reverse complement strand
TTGCCAAAGAAGCTTGTTACAGAACGGGGAGCGCCGGATTCAATTACTCAACCGTCCGCCAGCTCTTCTGCCGGCGAAATAGTCAATTGCACGTTGAATGTAGGATCCGGTCGCTACCGCTCCCGGTTCTGTAACGCCTCTCCCTCGCCGCGTAATGGCATCAACTCAACGAAACTGCATCAGTGCCCACCGTTGCCCCGATTTGGCTTCCGTCTCGTTTATGTGAGCAAAAGGCAAATCTGAGGAGTCCTACTGCTAATCTACGAT
>JBHENP010000360.1:0-249 GCA_046261995.1 Pyrinomonadaceae bacterium | reverse complement strand
CCAACCAAAGAGAAGGAGACGGCATGTCTTCCATAACAGGATCTTTTTCGGGAAAAATCACGAGGCAGTTCGGAATCCCACTTACCGACCAACCCAGCCACGAGATGAGCATCGCCGAGGTTAGCGGTACACAGAAATCGGCCGATCCGCTGTGGAACAACTCGAATATTACCTACTGGGGCGTTACCGACTTGCTCGACGGCAAGGGCTCGCAGCGTGGCTACTTCAACAACGTCCACGCTGATAATG
>JBHENP010000359.1:0-754 GCA_046261995.1 Pyrinomonadaceae bacterium | reverse complement strand
CCATTTACCTCTCGCTGGGGTTTCGAGAGATCGAGGCCTACTACCATAATCCGGTTGCCGGGGCGACATTCATGGAGCTGCTGCTCGAGCGCTGAAGGCGCGGCAGAAGGTAGCCAGGGGCAGGCGCGCCTTAGCGCTGCCGCCCCTGGATCTTGACCGATATAGACACCAGCCCTGAAAAGGGCGGCAGCAGATGCCCCTTTTCAGGCTGGGACTATCTTGGGAGGGCTTCCAGGCGCTGCACCGCCTACGGCGTTTGCGCCTGGCTACCTTCTGCCGCGCCTCCGGCGCTGGACTTCGCGCAACTCATCAAGGTCTACCAGAACAGCAACATTCCTAACGGAGCACTACCCAAAGTCCTGCTCGCTTGCTCAACTAGCACACTTCGAAGCGCCCAAAGGCAAGAAACTAGTGTTGGCCGTGGAGGATGCGGGCATCGACATTCTCCATCGCTGTGGAGGTAATGCGCGCTGCACAACTTGTCGGGTGGAGATTCTCGCGGGAGACCCCGGCGAAATGCGTGAGCTCGAGCGCAATCGCCTGGCCATGGAATCAGAACTCGCCGACATCGTGCGTCTTTCCTGTCAGATACACATCAATGACGATTTGAAAGTTCGGGTAATCAACCAGGTCAGCGTGAGAGGAATGGACGCCGGGCCTCGACCGCTGGAAGACTAACCTCACCGCAGAAAAAAGTGTGCCGGCAGCAGAGCGGGCAAAATCGCCAGCTTGCAAATGCTCTAACATTCAACCT
>JBHENP010000358.1:470-755 GCA_046261995.1 Pyrinomonadaceae bacterium | reverse complement strand
CCAGGGGATATCGTCACGCTACCCGAAGCTGACCAGGCATACGTGGTAGGTAATGTGTTTACTCCGCTGACGATTCCTCTGAAGGAGCCGATCACCTTGTCGCGGGCGATTGCCATGGCAGGGGGCGTCAGACAGGACACTAAGAAGGACAAAATTCGATTGCTAAGACAAGGGCCGGGAAGCTCGACCAAACAAGAGATAATCGTCGACCTTTCAGCTATCGAGAAAAGGCAAGCGGAAGACATTGCGCTAATCCCGAATGACATAGTCGAAGTGCAGACGTCG
>JBHENP010000358.1:0-311 GCA_046261995.1 Pyrinomonadaceae bacterium | reverse complement strand
AAAGCCCTTTTGCGCAGCCTGATCGGTGGAGTGGGTTCGAGCATCTCTCAGCTTCCCATACGAGTAATACCCTAGAAGAATTTCGGATTTCGGATTGCGGATTTCGAATTTGAAAACCAAAGGGGATTTGAGTTTTCCTGGTGGATGGGTTTGAATTAACGAAGCGGACAAAGCAGTCAACGGCAACGATGTAAAAGAATCTCGAATTCGGATCGGGGAGTCATCCAAACCTCACATGGATAAGTTCGAATTAGAATAGAGACCGAAACAGTTTGCGTTACGGATAATCGCTTTTGCAGCAACTCTTCCTC
>JBHENP010000357.1:455-757 GCA_046261995.1 Pyrinomonadaceae bacterium | reverse complement strand
GTATCGATGCGATCGCTCCAGAGAATCTCCCCGGAATCGACGTCTAGAAGTTGCGCCGTGACCCGAAACCGCTCGCCGGCACGCATGAAAGCTGCCGTCAAGACAGCGCTGACATTCAATTCATGACCGACTTCTCGGGGATCAATCTGTTGACCCTGATACTTCGCAATCACTGACGAAGGTCGCACCACGAGCGAGCGTACCCGGGCGAGTTCCGTAATCACTGCATCCGCGAGAGAGAACTCGTAGAAACTCGACGCGGGATCGTTGCTCAGGTTGCGAAACGGAAGGATGGCCAGACT
>JBHENP010000357.1:0-254 GCA_046261995.1 Pyrinomonadaceae bacterium | reverse complement strand
ACCGCCAAGGTGTCGCGCCGGTTCCGGCATTACGCCGGGATAAGAAACGCCCTCAGCCAACTCTTGAAGCACGATGTGCAATTCGTCGCGCATTTCTTCCATCTTCTGATATCGATCGCGAGGCTCTTTCGCCATGCTGCGATCCAGGATCTGCTGTAGTCGCGGCGGAATCGGCTCTTTGCGCAAGTTAGCAACGGGGGGTGCTGCGTCGTGCAAAACGGCGTGGCGCACATCGATGGTGGTTTTGCCGCGGA
>JBHENP010000356.1:478-758 GCA_046261995.1 Pyrinomonadaceae bacterium | reverse complement strand
GATTAATCGTTCTCTTTTGGCATCGACAGTGGCATCCGCGTAACGCAACTCAGTCTCTGGAGTGATTGGAAGAGGCTCAGCGCCGGGAAGCTGTCTGTAAAGGCGTTGATCTGAGAAATTAGAGAAATAGACTACCCCGTCTCTGACAACATAGTCTCCACCGCCGTATTCATGGACCCGCGTCCGGGCGTTGAAGGGTGGGGGATTGATATCAATGGCGGCTCCCGACGCATCGCGGCGCACAATTACGTTTCTCCCGCCCTCCGACGGCCGCATTTCA
>JBHENP010000356.1:0-300 GCA_046261995.1 Pyrinomonadaceae bacterium | reverse complement strand
CTACCCCACTAGTTTGAAAAAGTTTTGTTACTGTGTTGTTAAAGCTTTGCAAGATAACTGCAACCTAAGCAGTTCGAGATGATCTAGGATAACTTATCGTTAATTCTCCATGGGAGAACTGAGATAAAGGCAAGGGCGTCGGTCTTGGGGGAGGTCGACGCCCTCTCTTTATGTCCAGGTTACTCCCAAGTAAAATCAGTACTCAAGAGACTCGACTAGCAATACTGGCAGGACACGGCGCCAATACAAGACCGGGAGCGGCAGCGACCGCACTCCCTGCCGCACGCCTGAGAGGACGTC
>JBHENP010000355.1:0-758 GCA_046261995.1 Pyrinomonadaceae bacterium | reverse complement strand
TCGGACCTCCATGGAACTCCCCCTTTTCGGAAATTTAGCCGCGTCTCAATCGAACTCTCGGTCCAATAGGGAGACCAAAGAATTTTGTTTTTGAGCAAAGTTTTACCATTCAAGATACAGAAATTCGCAGGTCGGGAAGGGCGGTTTACCCCCGCTGAGGCGCAACGCTCAAGCCCGTATGGGGTCTCTGGTTTCCTGCGCTGTCCCACATCGCCCCACGGTGAAAATCTGTTGTTGAGTGTTAACTAAGCCAAGCGGGGGTAAACCGCCCTTCCCGACTTGCGAATTTTTCCACCTTGAGCCGTTACACACAAGGCTTGCTAACTTGCGTTTGGAAACCTATCCGACTCTCTGTTTGTTTCACTGCGTCTCGCGATGCGCGCGCGACTTAAACACGATAAACGAGATCACCACCGTCTCGCCGGGCTTAGGCTTGATCGTGCGCGTGAACGAAACCCCAAACTTTACATCGAGGTCGTCGGCGACGGCCTCCACGTACTGGACTGCCCCGTGCTCCCGCCAGATTTTACCCGCCTTCTGAGCAATACTCCGGTAGAGCTGGAGGTTTTTCTTAGGGACGGGCAAGACAAATCCATCAACATATCGCATGTGAAATCTCCTTTGGTTGTCCCTTCAATCAGAAAACATTCAAAACGATCAACTAAACCACACGAACTCACACCAACGAGTTTGGTGGTTGTTCGTGTGATTTTGGTGGATCGCTCCCCTAACATCCTTCATTTGGCCCCAATGTACTC
>JBHENP010000354.1:0-758 GCA_046261995.1 Pyrinomonadaceae bacterium | reverse complement strand
GTCGGAGCTTTTGCGTTCACACGGCTGCTGCGAAGTTTGCTTTTTGGTGTTGCACCCACCGACCTCGTTACCTACGTGTCGCTGGCTGCGCTGCTTGCTCTGGTTGCGCTGTTGGCTTGTTACATTCCGGCGCGCCGCGCGACCAAAGTCGATCCGTTGGTAGCGCTGCGGTATGAGTGAAAGAATTTCGGATTTCGGATTGCGGATTTCGGATTTTGTCTTCTGCCGACGTGAGAGATCTCTTAAGGCGCAGAGTGCACCGAACCGAAGAAAAAATCCGAAATCCGCAATCCGAAATCCGAAATTCTTAGGAGGGGTAATGCATAAACTATGGCAAGACTTACGCTATGCCTTTTGCTGCGTCCCTTGAACTATCCGGACCCGGAGCAGTTAGTGCTCGTCACTGATACGCAGCCGCCGTCAAGCGAGACTCCAGCGGACTATGCGGAATATCTGGACTGGCGCGAGCAGTCGCAAATCTTCCAACACCTCGCCGCGCACTTCAACACCACTTTCACACTGACGGGTCTGGGCGATCCACAACAATTGTGGGGAGCGCGTATCTCGGCTAACGCGCTGCCGGCTTTGGGCGTTAATCCAATACTGGGACGCGGTTTCCGTGAGGAAGAGGAGGGGAGAGGCAGCGAGCGTGTCGCGCTGATCAGTTACGGCTTCTGGCAGCGTCAATTCGCGGGTGATCCGAAAGTGGTCGGGCAGTCGATTACGCTCGACGCAAAACCTTTTACGGTCATTGGTGT
>JBHENP010000353.1:309-759 GCA_046261995.1 Pyrinomonadaceae bacterium | reverse complement strand
GGTGAGAAGTATCCCGACTGGAAACCCGGCACGGAGTTCAAGGCGAAGCGTGATGAGACGATGAGAAGCGCCGCTCCGTAGAATTAATCTTCGAATAGTTTTGAATGCCTAGCTTTGGTTTAGTGTGAGCTAGGCATTTTTTATTTGACAGTGCTTTCCCCGGAAGTCCCTAGCTCCACACAGAACCATTTGCGGTAGCCAATGGATCCAAGATTCGATCTGGCCAGCACCGCTCAACTACAGCTGCGATAGCCAATGGATCAGCTCTCAGCACGGCCGGATCCTTGAACAACAATGGGGTTGTCTGGCTTCTGCTGTTGTTGAGTGCTGGGATCCATTGGCTACCGCAAATGGTTCTGTATGTTGAGCGACTCCTGTTCGTGTCGAGTAAATCCTGCTGGGCCTGTGTGCAGGATCCATAACCTATCACAATGGTTCTGTCCGGTGTGG
>JBHENP010000353.1:0-272 GCA_046261995.1 Pyrinomonadaceae bacterium | reverse complement strand
CAACAGCCTCAATCTCGATTCGCGCATTACGTGGGAGGCGCGCCACTTGAACGGTTGAGCGTGCGGGTGGATCCTCTTTGAAATGGCGTCGATAGATTTCGTTCATCGCGTTGAAGTCGTCCATGTCGGCAAGGAAGACAGTCGTCTTTAGAACGTTCGACATGTCGCTTCCGGCGGCTTCGAGTACGGCAGCGAGATTGCGCAAGACCTGCTCGGCTTGCTCCCCGAACCCGCCCTCAATCATCTGGCCAGTCTGAGGATTAATCCCAATC
>JBHENP010000352.1:523-760 GCA_046261995.1 Pyrinomonadaceae bacterium | reverse complement strand
GTGAAGTAGCAGTGTTTACGTGTCTGAGCTGTCTGTCTCTTCAGTCTCGGATAAGGGATCATCCGCACGATATTTACTCGGCGGCCATGAATGCCTTAGGGCCTTTGATAGCCGAGCACCCGCGCTTTAAGTTGAGCCGCGCCAGGGTTCTGTTCAAACGTTACCCACCCTTCGCGAGTCGCATGACGAGGCAGAAAAGCCACATCTAGTTCGGCACGCTCTTTTAACCCAGCGCCG
>JBHENP010000352.1:0-317 GCA_046261995.1 Pyrinomonadaceae bacterium | reverse complement strand
CCCAGCCGAACCTCAATGCTGGGGGCTTCGTGGCCCATAGTGGCGCCAGCGTATAGGAGATAACCAAGCGTCACAGAAACGAGGATCAGCCCGAGCGCAAACACCATCCATTCCAACCAATTCTTTTTAGTCTTTTTCATTGTAGTAATAGTCGTCCCGCTGAGGCGCCAAGTGTAGCAGGCACAGCGAGCACCACAGTCTGAGCCAAAGCAGTGTAGAGGGCGAACCCCTCAAAACTGCCGAAGAACCAAAGAACCAGCGCCGAAGAACTTAGCGCCACGGCATAAGTAACAATAGTTCCCAGCAGGATAATGACG
>JBHENP010000351.1:477-760 GCA_046261995.1 Pyrinomonadaceae bacterium | reverse complement strand
GCGCAAACTCATCCTGTTCCTCGCGGCTCACGTTGTATTTGCGGGCCACGTTTTCGGTGGCCAGGCCCATGTTCAAATAAAAGTCAGGATAGTGTTCCACCAGGTACGGATTGGGACGGATGATGTGCCCGCCCATGGGGATCATCGACATCGTCTCGAGTCCGCCGGCAACGGCCACTTCTGCGCTTCCAGTTCTAATGCGGTCGGCAGCAATTGCGATCGACTGCAAACCCGAGGAACAGAACCGATTGATGGTCATGGCGCTGGTCTCGACCGGCAGTCC
>JBHENP010000351.1:0-234 GCA_046261995.1 Pyrinomonadaceae bacterium | reverse complement strand
ATTACTGCGCCGCCCATCTCATCCGGGCGTGTGTTGCGCAAAGTTCCTTTCGGCGCTTTGCCGACAGCGGTTCGAACGGCTGATACGATCACTGCTTCTTTCATAGTTTTAAGTCCAACGTCCAATGTCC
Source organism: Pyrinomonadaceae bacterium (assembly GCA_046261995.1). Taxonomy (GTDB): domain Bacteria; phylum Acidobacteriota; class Blastocatellia; order Pyrinomonadales; family Pyrinomonadaceae; genus PSRF01. The sequence goes on along the minus strand of JBHENP010000351.1, from coordinate 104 downwards.
AATGTCCAATGTCCAACGCCTGTACGTCCAAACAGACTTTGGACATTGGACGTTGGACTTTGGACTTTAGACTAGTTTCTTAAAGGCTTTCCGGTTTTCAACAT
>JBHENP010000350.1:0-760 GCA_046261995.1 Pyrinomonadaceae bacterium | reverse complement strand
TTCCTTGAATCTGTAGAAATCGGCTCGGTTAAAGTTAAGCGCTCCAAAGCATCATATCGATAGAGGCAGGTCAAAGCTACCTGTATTATATTCTGCCGCGCAACCGAACAAGCGCTTGCAGCCGACGCCTCGATAGCATGCTTCTCAAGGTCATTCCTTGCGTTGAAAGTTGAATGTTTCCGCTCGGCGCGGCTGAAGCACGGCGTTATCCCGCCTAAGGCATGAGTAATGGAAACTGATATCTCCCACGGCCAATACAAACTCTTCTTCGCTGATTCAGGGAGAGGAGCTTCTGGATATTCTGTCGCTCTTGAGGTGGTCCGCCTTATCGCTGACGTGGGCGGCGCAATTGCGGTCGTAGCGGGGGGAGTTCAACTCACTCGGCGTCTCTTCGACAGGTTGCGCCACCATCTGGGACACCCGCCAGTCATATCTCTAGGCGCAGCCTGCTATCTCGCGGCCGCTGCCATGGTTGAACGGGTGGAGACCTCCGACTTCACGCTCCACGGTGCGGGTGATACGCGGGGACGACCACCGGACTCTTCCTACACCGGCAACGACTGTTTCTTTGTCATCTTTGAGCGTGGAAGTGACCTGTACTTTTACGCGGTTGACGCGTATGGCGAAGTGACGTTCCTCGGAACGGCGCAAATGCCGAAGTTGTACTAGTAAAGGGTCAGGTGTTGACTTCTGTATCGGCGGCGGGATAACAAAGCCTTGCAGCTGACGGCGCGATAGCATCCTTCTCAAGTAATCTCAT
>JBHENP010000349.1:482-761 GCA_046261995.1 Pyrinomonadaceae bacterium | reverse complement strand
GGCTTTCCCTGTCTATGTGAAGCGCGCGATGAAGCCGCAAACCACCGCCATGACCTCATGGGGCATTTTCATCAGCCTGCTGGAAGCCGTGGTAGATCGAGCCGCAGATCATCTCGAGCGCGTCGGTCATATCGTAGAGGAAACTTCACGCAAAACTTTTGGCGCTGGGCGGACCAGAGGCACCCCCGGAAAGCGCCAGCGCCGCCGCACCGTCAGCCTTCAGGAGCTTATTGAAAACATCGGGGAAGAGGGCGATTTCACCGGCAAGATGCGCGAAAG
>JBHENP010000349.1:0-239 GCA_046261995.1 Pyrinomonadaceae bacterium | reverse complement strand
AAGATCAGCTTCCTGCTCGATGCGGTTTTGGGCCTTATCAGCATCGAGCAGGCTGGCATCATCAAGATATTTTCGGTCGCCGCCGTGGTGTTCCTGCCGCCCACCCTGGTGGCCAGCATCTACGGCATGAACTTTGATTTCATGCCCGAACTGCACTGGAAATTGGGCTATCCATTCGCGATGCTGCTTATGCTGCTTTCAGCCGTCCTGCCGTGGCTCTATTTTAAGCGCAAGGGCTG
>JBHENP010000348.1:0-763 GCA_046261995.1 Pyrinomonadaceae bacterium | reverse complement strand
GTCTTAGTTAGCCTATTCCTTAGCGCTTTTCTTCTTAGCAGCCCGCTTGGTGGGCTTCTTCTCGCTATCCGCTTTTTCCACGGGCACTGACTTCCCAGCGGGAGCAGCTTTTGACGCGGTTCGTTTGGCGCGAGGAGCGGCCGCGGCGCCACCGCGCTTACGGCTCTTGCTTTCCGCAAGCTTGGCGGGCTTCCCTTCCGCGATCTTCCAATCCTTTCCGCCTTTGAGCTCGGCTCCTGGCTCGGGTCGCGCATCATTGGAAAGCAGAATCGTCACATGACAAAAATGCCGCTGCTCACGGTAAGCCCTGCCCTGCGGCGCGGGTCGCACCCGGCGCCGATTCTTCGTGGGCCCGCGATCGACGTACGCCGACTTGACCCAAAGATCGTCAGGGTCAATCGAGATGTTGGCTTTCTCCGCGCTTTCATTCGCATTCGCGATTGCCGATCGCATGCATTTTTCGATTCCGTGGGCTGCCCGCTTGCTCGAGTAACGCAGAATTGCCAGAGCTTTATTGACGTCCTTGCCCCGAATCATATCTATGACCAGCCGCGCTTTCTGTGCGGAACCTCGGAGATATTTTGCACTCGCCGTTGCTTCCATTCTCTGACCTCGTGAATCGTGAATCGTGAATCGTGAATCGTAGACTTTGTCTAATTACGATTCACGATTCAGATTTACGGCTTTGCTACCTTAGTGGCCTTCTCCACCTTTGTCCCCGAGTGCCCCTTAAACGTGCGTGTCGGTGCAAACTCGCCGAGCT
>JBHENP010000347.1:478-765 GCA_046261995.1 Pyrinomonadaceae bacterium | reverse complement strand
AATGGACTGGAAACTTCAATCCGCGTCAGTTTGATCAGGCTGGCGCTTTGGAGGTTTATGAGGAGGCGTATTCGTAATGAAGTCAGTACCGTAACGCGGTAGCGTCGGGTTAGCCATTGGTCGCACACAACGTGATGGCGCAAGCGTAACCCGACGCTACCGCGTTACGGTACTGACTTCATTATGATCACTAAGAACTCAATCACGTCATTACCAGGAGTGGGAATAGTGCGATCGCTTTTCTTGTTTATAGCTCTGTACTTTTGTTTTTTGCCTGTTGTGCTGAG
>JBHENP010000347.1:0-234 GCA_046261995.1 Pyrinomonadaceae bacterium | reverse complement strand
AAAGGCGAACTGATTGCCCTCAATCTCGATGATGGCTCAGTCTACTGGAAGTTTTCCACTGGCTCTCCGATTGGCGAATCGTCTCCGGCTTTCAGCGCGGGTGTGGTATACATCGGCGACCTCGGTGGTTGGATAAACGCCGTCAATGCTTCCAATGGCCAAAAACTATGGGCCTACAAGACCGGCGGCGAGATCAAATCGTCGCCGGTCGTGGCTGGAGATCGGGTATTAATT
>JBHENP010000346.1:425-767 GCA_046261995.1 Pyrinomonadaceae bacterium | reverse complement strand
GGTCAACTCAATCATCGAGGCTCGCCAAGCCGGACCGTTTAAATCATTCTTCGAGTTTACTGAGCGCCTCGGGGATGGCGGACTCAACAAACGCGTTCTCGAGGGTTTGGTAGGCGCCGGAGCGTTTGACTCCTTACAGCCTGACGAGCGCGAGCTACACGAATGGCGAGGAGCGCTTCACAATTCAATCGATGCGGCGCTGGCGCGGGCTCAGCGTGCGAAGCGCGAGCGGATACAAGGTCAAAACGGACTGTTTGGCTCCATGGCTGAAGATACTGGTTTTATTGAACAGCCGATGGCTACCGGCGCTTCGTGGACTCGCTCGCAACTTCTGCTGGCGGA
>JBHENP010000346.1:0-264 GCA_046261995.1 Pyrinomonadaceae bacterium | reverse complement strand
CCGCGCTCACCAGCGGTTCTCGCATCCATATTGGTGGCATCATTAGCGATCTTCAGCCCAAAACCACAAAGAAGGGCGACCGGTTTGCGCTGCTGCGTCTGGAAGACGAGACCGGCGCTACCAAGTGTGTTCTCTGGCCGGAAACTTACCGGAAGTATTCAGGCCTGGTTAAGAATGAACTGCCGGTATTGGTGAGCGGCAGACTTGAGCTCAGTGAAGATAATCCACCCTCGATTATTGTCGACCAGGTACAGAGTTTTGATG
>JBHENP010000345.1:527-768 GCA_046261995.1 Pyrinomonadaceae bacterium | reverse complement strand
TCGGAAATTTTTTTGCAACCCCTTTTTTGACTCCGGGTGGTCCATGTTTTTCGACAGGCAACTTTTATTTTAAAGAGCCTCGTACAGGCATGTGTTTAGAAACGCAAACAACTCTATTGCGAGAGGATAGATGATCACATGAGGAATGATCTTAATCATCAAACTTAATGCTTTTGCACTCAGTACTTTTGTTAACAGAATACAAATTGTCCATAAAAATGATTGGCTTCGTAAATTACCA
>JBHENP010000345.1:0-294 GCA_046261995.1 Pyrinomonadaceae bacterium | reverse complement strand
AAAATTCGATTGCCTTCGCCTGCTAGAGTTGAGTGCTGATCCTCACGCGTTTGTTTGATGTCGCGCAATCGAAGCACACGGCGTCTCAGCGTTCAACAACGAAGAACTGAGAACAACTTAGAACGACTTGCGATCTTTCAGACGATAAACAAACTTGAGTCCAGACCAAATGTCGTTCACCGCGCATACCTTCACATCCACCAGCCCTGCGTCAAGCCCGATTTGTCGGACCTCATCGTCAGAAAGATCTGTTGCCACGCCCGACGCCCTCTTTGGCCACGCGATCCATAGCAT
>JBHENP010000344.1:507-768 GCA_046261995.1 Pyrinomonadaceae bacterium | reverse complement strand
AAGTGGAGATTGTAGGTTTAGGCACCTTAAACAACCCGGTGGCAGCAGCCGAACAAGTTAGTGTTAGTTCGGGCGGTGATCAGTTTGGCATGGGAGAGAAGTTGCCACTCAATACAGAACCGAGGAGCGGTAGCGAGCGAATCATTTGACATTTGTCATTTGGCCATTTTCTGAATGTCATTTCGTGAACCGACACGAACTAAAGTAAACGAATGACAAATGACAAGTGACAAATCGAAATGATTCGGTCGCTCAAATTCG
>JBHENP010000344.1:0-290 GCA_046261995.1 Pyrinomonadaceae bacterium | reverse complement strand
AACAACAAATCCAGGTGGTAGAAGGTTTCAGCTCTCAGGGCGTCAATGGCATCGTGCTTGCGCCGCTGGACAACCGCGCGCTCGTGCGACCGGTGGAGGAAGCTAAACGCGCAGGCGTACCCACGGTGATCATTGATTCGGCTCTGGAGTCAAATCAGATCGCTACTTTCGTCGCGACCGACAACCGCAAGGGTGGAACGCTGGCAGGGGAGCGAATGGGTCAACTGCTTAACGGGAAGGGTAAAGTCTTGCTGCTGAGATATCAGGAAGGGTCGGCAAGTACACAGGAT
>JBHENP010000343.1:540-769 GCA_046261995.1 Pyrinomonadaceae bacterium | reverse complement strand
ATCATGAAACAGCCAGGAGTGTAGTAATGAGCGAGTGATTACCGGTAGGAACGAAAATCAAAAACGATCCACGAAATAACACTAACGGTCTAACAAAACTTTCGTGTTCGTTCGTGTAGTTTAGTGGATCGTTGGCCGACCAAACCAACCCTCTCAAAATTGACGGCACCACTACATAACTTCCCTCACCTCCGTTCATTCGTTGAACAGAACTATCGGCAATGAATGG
>JBHENP010000343.1:0-346 GCA_046261995.1 Pyrinomonadaceae bacterium | reverse complement strand
CGGGATCAGATTAGTCGGCAATTCGCGGTTAGTTTTACCTACCGGCCCTTCGATCAGGCAATTTTTTTGAGAGCAGTCGGCTCGTTCGCGCAAACTGACTGCCTGCGTTACAAAACAAGACAGGACGCGGACTACCAGTCAACATTACGACAATAAGAACGGCCTCGGGGGATATACGTGTGACCGCAATCAAACACCATTCAGCATTCCTAATTCCCAGCGTGATCTTTATTCTAATCATGACACTCTTCGTAGTTCCTGGTTGGAAACGCGGTCGCCGTCTTTCAACTTACCTCCCTGCCCCGGCGATTGCTCAGGCTTCGGAAGTGGCTCCATGGACCGAGGC
>JBHENP010000342.1:440-771 GCA_046261995.1 Pyrinomonadaceae bacterium | reverse complement strand
AACTAAGCGTGCGCTTGCGGATATGCGCCGGTTCTGCGTAGAATAGCGCTTCTTTTAGCGGCCAGCGTTTAAGGGAAATATATTTCACTGATTTACCTGACGCTGGACTGCTGCTCAGGCTCCCATGGGCATCTAATCCGCTCCTATTCGCGTCTTTATTCCGGAGGATTTCGTGAAGCTAGTTCCCAGAATGTTCTGCGCTCTGATTGTGCTTATGCTCGCTTCAGGCGCATTTTTTTCTGCGTTTGCGCAGACACCGAGCGCCACTCCCGAGCCCTTTCTTTCGCAGATCACATCCAGTACCGCGGGTTTCAACTCTTTCGCTAAAGAC
>JBHENP010000342.1:0-341 GCA_046261995.1 Pyrinomonadaceae bacterium | reverse complement strand
ATGGACGTCTTGTAGTAGTTGAGTCGAACGGCGACATTTCTACCGAGAAGATACCGACCCGGGACTCTGCGGGAAATCTAAATCCGAATGCACGCAACAACGAAGACGGTAATCGCGAGATTTTCCTGATCGATTACGCGCAGCGTCGCATCTTCCAGATCACGAATACCAGGAACGTTCCGAAGCCAACGCCTTCACCAACTCCGACGCCAACGCCTAGCCCGACTGCGACACCAACCCCCACGCCCGCGCCGACTCCTCCGGATCCGGCAAACATTCAAATTGAGATCAGTAACAATCGTCCAATGATCACTTTGGTGCCAGGCATCAATGGTCATTAC
>JBHENP010000341.1:399-775 GCA_046261995.1 Pyrinomonadaceae bacterium | reverse complement strand
CGTCTTCGTGCATGTTCACCGACGCGAATTGGGGGGCAATATACTTGACGCAGCGACATTCACTTTCGATTGGACAGGCAGTTGTGCTGTTACACCGTCCGCTTAGAAAGACCTTGAGTGGCACGGCTTTGCCGCCTGATGTGCGGCGGTGGCTGTGCCCCGCCGGACCACTGCAGTTCTCATCGGGCTGGGCCCCTGGTGCGGGCTTGGCCCCTCCGTGGATCAGGTGGACATGTCTGCGGATCTCAATTCAGGCAAATCTCTGGAACGCGCGGCGCCCACTCAGCATCAGGTTGGTCTGAAAGAAGATCATGCGACTCGCATCCGAGGGGCCAAGCCCGCACCAGGGGCTCAGCCCAGTGATACAGCCAGCTAA
>JBHENP010000341.1:0-323 GCA_046261995.1 Pyrinomonadaceae bacterium | reverse complement strand
GACCGAGAACTGAGCGGAAGAGATCAAGCTCAGTCGTGCAGAAACCCTGGCAGGCGTTTGCCGCGGCGCAAATCGGGCAGTGGTTCTCGACCAGCAGATAGCTGCCGTCGCTTTCGGGCCGGACCTCCGCCATGTACCCCTCCTCTGTGCGAATGTGTGCTAGTTCCCTTAGTTTCTGCTCCAAAGAGTCGCTGGGACGGATTCGGTTCGCATAGTCAGACCGCTGCCGGGCGCAGCGCGACACGAGCACGCGATTCAAACCCTCAGCTCCGAATGTGTCTCGAAGGGCATCGATGAGCGCGACGTTCAATTCGGCATAGGCT
>JBHENP010000340.1:0-777 GCA_046261995.1 Pyrinomonadaceae bacterium | reverse complement strand
CGGCTGTTGGGAATCATATCACCTCTGGGGGGTTAATGCCGACGGCTCCAACCCGACGAAGCTTTCAGATACCCTGGCTTACACCCACGCATGGTCGCCTGACGGCACGAAAATCATCGTCGGCAAAATCGTCGGCAATATCGGTGGAGACCTTTTCGTGATGAACCCGGACGGCAGCGGCCTCACGAACATTACCAACACCGATGATAAGTACGAAGGGTCTCCCTCATGGCAGGCCCTTCCACTAACCCTGCCGAATCCGATAGACGACCCGCAGTTCTTCGTCCGCCAGCACTACCTCGACTTCCTCAACCGCGAACCAGACGCCGCTGGCCTTGCTTTCTGGACCAACGAGATCACCTCCTGCGGCTCGGACGCGCAGTGCGTCGAGGTCAAGCGGATCAACGTTTCGGCGGCGTTCTACCTCTCAATAGAGTTTCAGCAGACTGGCTATCTGGTCTATAAGACGTACGGGGCCGCTTTTGGTACAACCCGTATTGCCACGACCGTGCCACTGACGCGTTCAGAGTTTCTTCCTGACGTGCAGAGCGTTGCGCAAGGCGTCGTTGTTGGCGCAACCGGTTGGAAGGAGCAGCTTGAAGCGAACCAGACGGCTTACTTCAACGAGTTCGTCCAGCGCCCGAACTTCGTGGCCACTTATCCGCCGACGATGACTAGCGCACAGTATGTTGATTCTCTCAACGCGAATGCGGGTGGGGCGCTCTCCACCTCTGAGCGTGATCAGCTTGTAAACGAACTGTCGAGCGGCGCAAAGAC
>JBHENP010000339.1:506-781 GCA_046261995.1 Pyrinomonadaceae bacterium | reverse complement strand
GTGCTATCCATGCCGCGAAGTTACGTTGAATTACAATAGGTCGCTTCTCTTTCACGGCGGCGACACGGGTTCGACTCCCGTACGGGACGCCAATTATTTCAATCACTTACGAGATCTTGCCATTTCGCCGCGAGTCCAGAAAAGTCCATTAACTAAATCACGATTGTCATTGGTTAGCGGAGAAAACTTCACCACCTCTCGCAAAATTCCGCCGCCCACAACAGACAAATAATTTTTCGGTTCATGATTTCTCCTTCCGTGAAATGGAACGTGCC
>JBHENP010000339.1:0-354 GCA_046261995.1 Pyrinomonadaceae bacterium | reverse complement strand
TTCAGACGACGTCAAACACAAATCGGTAGGTCTGTCCGTCCCCCGTGTTAATGATGTTAATTTCAAATTGGTCCCCTGCGCCCCGGCCGACTCTCACCAGACCCTGTCCTCCTTGAGGCAGATCCACCTCAACGATGATGCGTTTGACTCTTGACCCGGGCTTCGAGCACTCTTGCGCAAAAGCAGTACCGGCTGGCACCGAAAAGACAGCCTCCACGTCAAGTCCCCTACCCAGATAGTAGACTGCCACGGCGGCGCCACCGGCGTTGTTGGCGCTTGAAGTGACCTCCACCGTCACGGGCGTGTCACTCCGAAAGGTCCCCTTGAATTCAGCCTGCGCCGGGGGACATGTCC
>JBHENP010000338.1:443-782 GCA_046261995.1 Pyrinomonadaceae bacterium | reverse complement strand
GTTTCATTTTCTCAACAGTCTCAGCGAACGCGACTTCGAAAAACTGTCTCAACTCGCCTGGGAATTCGTCGTTTGCCTCAGTGACAACCTTCCTGATCTCATTGAGACTCTTATCAGTAACCCCCTGAGTTTTGGCAAAATCTTCAATGATCTCAGACACGTAATCGATCAGCTGCCTGTCGGATTCAGGTTTTAATGGAGCCGTGACGTGCTCCTCCAAATCATTATCAGTGAACAGCCGCTCAACGTGCGGACGCATGTCCCACGGATCGTTCAATGCGCTTGGCTGAGAAAACCTTATTAGCCCATTCTGAAGAACATCGATACGTTCTGCGGTCA
>JBHENP010000338.1:0-252 GCA_046261995.1 Pyrinomonadaceae bacterium | reverse complement strand
CGCAACAGGTGGGAAGGCATATACAAACGATCCACGAAACTATACCCAGATGGCGTGAACAATTTGGGTGTTCGTTCGTGTAGTTTCGTGGATCGTTTTTGCGGATCGATTTCTCAAACTACAACAATACCCGCTTTGTTAGGGTGTAGAGGGCTTCACTCTGGGCTCCGGTTGCGATGCCGGGGATGCCCGCGGAGCGACACCCCTACAATAGTGATCACGAGAATGGTAAGATTCAGTGCTAGTCTGAAC
>JBHENP010000337.1:540-782 GCA_046261995.1 Pyrinomonadaceae bacterium | reverse complement strand
CAGTTACCAGCGTGACGGCGCCCTAGCAGGCTCATGAAACAAAGGTGGGCAATCTAAGAAGAATATGACGATCCACCAAACACACGAAATGACTCGAACTGGGGCCTCACTTCGTGCCGCTTCGTGTGATTTCGTGGATCGTTCTTAATCTTAAGCAGCCTGCTAGAAAGAACGCTGCGCCAATTCGCAAAATTCCAGTACTCGATTTTCTGCCCAGAAGCGATCCTCGTCGCTTGCTGCAG
>JBHENP010000337.1:0-472 GCA_046261995.1 Pyrinomonadaceae bacterium | reverse complement strand
ATCAATAACCCGAAGCGAGCTGGCCCTGTCGTAGTAGTCTGCGGCGTGGGTAAAACCGTGGGCCACCGAAGTAAACCGTTCATCAAACTCTCTGATCGTACGGATCAGATGAACCTTGCTGGTATCGTAGATCTCAGGATAAAGTTTGCCCTTCAGCTTGATGCGGTTTTTGAGCCGGCGGACGAAGTCTCGATGATAGATCCAGTTGGATCGCTGGCCGATCAAGTCGCCGCTGGCCCCGAGATCAACTGAAGGTGAGATTGCGCAGACCGCAAGAATTTCCTTTGGTGGTAGGTCGCCGTATTCTCCCGCCAGTTTGAGCACCATGTTCCCGCCCAGTGAGAATCCCACGAGAAAAAGTCGAGATAAACGATCGCATTCGATTAATTCCGCGAGAACGGCACGCAAGTCTTCAGTTAGGCCCCCATGATAAAGCGTAGGTGTGAGGTGTTCCGTCCCGCCGCAGTTGCGA
>JBHENP010000336.1:0-783 GCA_046261995.1 Pyrinomonadaceae bacterium | reverse complement strand
GTTCCGTGATCCGTGAAAGTGACTGCTATGCTCTTCTTGTCCACATCCAGACCCCCGAAGATGTCGTAGTCACGAGGAATGAATGTGCCTTGAACCTGATTCGTCATCGTCGTTTCTCCTTGAATAAGCTTCTCTCGTTTTGCTTATTCCAGTCGCCCGACCTGACATTCAGCATACATGTCTCCAAATGTCTGAGTGCCAACTGCGTATCACACTGGACCAATAGCCCGACGAAGTTAATTATTTATCTTTCCTAACTTAAGTAGTATAAAACCTTGATGCCTCAGGAAATCACGAACCGGGAAGCGCTGGGCACAGCAAGCAGTTTCACGCACTCCATTACTCCCGCATGCGATCAGCGGTAAAATGAAAACGGAAAGCGTGCGGCGACACGCATTCTCGGGTAGTTTTGCAATCAGCGGCCTGCCATCTGCCTACGGAACGGAGGAGCAGTAGTGACTGGGTGAAAACTCGAAAAGTCCTCCGGTAATTTGCAGGTTAGGAAGGGTGGCTTGCCCCCGCTCGTGCGCCAATGGCGCGACTGGTTGGTTAATATCTCAACGAGCATATCACTATGAAGGGAAAGAGTTTCCTAAATGAAAACACTCAGGACTGAGCTGTGGGCCTATAGGTTGAAAGCTGAAGTAACTCAGTCGTGCCCTTGGCACTCGAGCGGGGGCAAGCCACCCTTCCTAACCTGCAAGTTAGCCGGGCTTGGGACGTTTTTGGCCTGCGCTATCTCTTCCAAATCACTGCTGATTCGCGCATTGATTGGTGGCGTTC
>JBHENP010000335.1:521-788 GCA_046261995.1 Pyrinomonadaceae bacterium | reverse complement strand
GCAGTGACGGGCGCCGAAAACAAGGACAGCCAAAGTGGTGAGACGGTTAAGACCGCGGTTCAGCCTGTGGTGGCCCCGGTAACGACCAACAAGGGCGCGACGCCAGAGTAAAGCACTTGTCAGAACCGGGAGTGGTAGCGACCGGGTTGTTCTGAGCTTAGGTGGGTCACCGCAGTAGCGTCGCTCTTGTCATACCTGGTTGCATGCTCCGGTGGAGACCCGGTCGCTAACGCTCCCGGTTCTGACAGAGGCTTCTGAGTGGTCCGG
>JBHENP010000335.1:0-350 GCA_046261995.1 Pyrinomonadaceae bacterium | reverse complement strand
CAATAAGTGCGTAGCTAATTCGTCCCACCGGAAGAACGAACGAGGCAGCGTCTTGGTCTACACTGTCCTTTCTGTCCTGTGCCTCTTCTTTGCCGTGGGCCTCGGAGCCGATCTGAGTCACCTCTATCTAGCAAAGACGGAGTTGCAAAACACAGCGGATGCCGCCGCGCTCGCGGGAGCTTCCGCGCTAACCCTCCCTATCACGAACCCCGATAGAATTCAAACGGCCGTTAACCGCGCCGTCAACTTGATGAATCGGAACAACTACAACTTCAACAACCTTACTTTCGGCGTCGACCCCGCTCCCCAGCACACAATTTCTTCCTGCAGTGGGCAAGAAGTATGTGTGG
>JBHENP010000334.1:0-789 GCA_046261995.1 Pyrinomonadaceae bacterium | reverse complement strand
AACGTATTATGTGGGTATGGACGTGCATCGAGCAAGCATTATGATAGTGGTGCTGAATGGAGCCGGCAAAGTAGTGATGCAATCAGTTATTGAGACAGGGGCAGAGCGAGTGCGCGGGTTTCTCAAGCAGCTGCGCGGCAAAGTGTATGTGACGTTCGAGGAAGGGACCCAGGCGAGTTGGCTGCATGAGGTAGTGCGGTCCCTAGTAACGGAAGTAGTGGTCTGTGATCCGCGGCACAACAAACTGCTACAAAGCGGAAACAAGAATGATCGTGTAGATGCCAAGAAGCTGGCGGAGTTGTTACGCAGTGGGTCATTGCGGGCGGTCTATCATGGCGACAACGGGGTGCGGAAGTTAAAAGAGTTGGTGCGCACCTACGACTGCTTGGTGAGCGACACGACGCGGGTCATGCTGCGGTTGAAGGCTATCTTTCGCGGGCGAGCGATTGCCTGCGGAGGCCATGATATTTATCGCAGTGCTGGGCGGGGAGAGTGGCTTGAGAAACTGCGTGAGCCAGGAGCGCGCCAGCGGGCCAGTTTTTTATATAAGCAATTGGCGGCGCTGAAGCCGTTGCGGCATGAAGCCAAGCTAGAGATGGTAAAAGAAGCACGGCGGCAACCAGCCTATGCCTGGCTGATGAGTGTGCCGCGGTTGGGTTCGGTGAGCGTGGCGCAGTTGCTCGCGGTAGTGGGGACGCCATACCGGTTTCGTAGCAAGCGGCAGTTCTGGACCTACGTGGGGCTGGCGGTGGTCACGCGTAGTAGCGCTGACCACGAGGTGGTCAATGG
>JBHENP010000333.1:0-793 GCA_046261995.1 Pyrinomonadaceae bacterium | reverse complement strand
CTACTAGCGTGCTGTCCTTTTGGGTCCGGCGCAACATCTTCAGGCCAACGATCAAGAGGTCTCGAACATAACGCTGCGGGAAAAAGGTGAGCACAACTAGAAGCAGTAAAGCGATCCACGAAATCACACGAACTAACGCATCGATTTCGTGCCGTTTAGTGTGGTTTCGTGGATCGTGTTTGTTTTTTCGGCGGCTGGAAACAGTTGATTTTGAGTTTATCAGGTGCCGGTACTATGCTAAGTCTTTCCTCATAACGACGGACCCATCAGTTAGGAGGTCATAGGTGGCAACGAGAATTGAGCCTCTCTTGACGGTGGCAGACCTCGACGCATGCCCGGATGACAACAACCGTTACGAACTCATCGAAGGAGAACTCTTTGTGTCCCGCTCACCTGGAATTCCTCACCAACGCGTCCTTCACAATCTTCAAATGGAACTCGGCTCATATCTCAAAGAGAATCCCGTGGGCATACTTGTTCCTGGCGCGGGCGTAATTTTCAGCGACTACGACGCGGTAATTCCCGACCTTGTCTTCGTTCGGAGCGATCGCTGGGCTGACGTGACCTCTGAGCAGAAAATTATCAGCGCTCCGGATATCGTAGTTGAAATACTATCGCCGGGGTCTGAAAATCGCCGCCGGGACCTTTCTGTAAAGCGGCAGTTGTACGCAAAGTATGGCGTGAAAGAGTATTGGATTGTTGATGGCGAGAATCAGTCAGTCATGATCTTTCATTTGCAGAAGCCAACATTGGAAGAGATTGCCACCTTGCGTGGCATTGATGAAATTACCTC
>JBHENP010000332.1:457-793 GCA_046261995.1 Pyrinomonadaceae bacterium | reverse complement strand
CGGCAAGCGTCACATTGCTCCTTGAGCCGCTGAATACGGCGCTTGATCATCGCGGGTGTTTTCTCAATGACTCAGCACTTGGAGTTGAGATCGTCAGGCGCGTCAATAGTCCGCGTGTGAAGCTGCTCTACGACATCTACCACATGAGTATGATGGGTGAAGACGTATTGACGGAGATTGACAAAAACCTGGAGTGGGTCGGCTATTTTCACGTCGCCGACCTGCCCGGACGACATCAACCGGGCACGGGAAAGATTGACTATCAAGCAGTGAATACTTTGCTCAAGCGAGCGAAGTACGAAGGATTCATCGGTATGGAATTTTCCGCGCTCGGCC
>JBHENP010000332.1:0-254 GCA_046261995.1 Pyrinomonadaceae bacterium | reverse complement strand
ATAAAGGTCGGTCAACTATTTCCCGAACCGTTTCAACGGTTTCTCGCGACAATACTTTGCTGCCAGAGGGAAACCGTTGAAACGGTTCTGAGTACGCGAATACCACCTTCTCACCGGGCTAAAGCCACGGTGTGAATGAGAAGGCGGATGTCACACAGTCTTGAGACTAACTCCCTAATGACGTGCTGAGGAAGGCCACTAATTGAGGGTCCGTCCGTCGTGGAGATCCGAACTTATGACCGAATCGATGCAAG
>JBHENP010000331.1:0-793 GCA_046261995.1 Pyrinomonadaceae bacterium | reverse complement strand
GCGCAAGATTGCCTCGCGCTTATCGACGACTACGGGTCGGAGTGAGTTCATTGAACGCGCTGATCTCATAAAATCATTTCCGATTTCCGATTGCCAATTGCCGATTTGTTTTCATTTACCCGGCCCGCTCTTGGGGGTTAGGGGGAAGATCCGCGCCAGCGCCAATCGGCATTTGGCAATTGGCAGTTGGCAATTGGCAATTGGAAATGTTTTTGACTGAATGAACCGTCACTCAGTGGTAGCTCTAGCCTAGCTCGCTCCGCAATTTTCTGCAAATGAGCAAGTTTAGGAAGTGATGCTGGGAGACTGATGCTTGGGTTGACGACGCAACCAGCGCCGGAGGCGCGGCAGAAGGTAGCCAGGGGCGAGTGCGCGCCTTAGCGCGCCGCCCCTGGATCATCACTAAATATAACTAACCAGTATAACTAACCAGCCCTGAAAGGGCGGCAGCACATGCCCCTTCAGAGCCTGTCGGAAAAATGGGTGCAAAGATTTCGCTGAAAAAATCTTGGCCCACATTTGCCCTCTAACGAGTTTTTCGATTGCGTCGAATGGTTTTGGATTCCCCGTTTTCTGCGATTCTTGATTTTTCCGACAGGCTCTTCAGGGCTGGTTGTTTTATATCGCTCTGATCCAGGGCGGGCGCGAAGCGCGCGCACCCCTGGCCACCTTCTGCCGCGCCTCCGGCGCTAGTTGAAAGATCCACTCCGGGTTGTTTCCAATCCGCGCTCAGCAGGCTACCTTCAGCCCCCACCTTTCGATGTTTCGTAGGACTTGAGCCTCAGTTGTTACC
>JBHENP010000330.1:545-795 GCA_046261995.1 Pyrinomonadaceae bacterium | reverse complement strand
TCATTTGACATTTCTCATTTGTAATTTACCAGAGACCTGGACTTGATGGAGCTCTGCATTAAGCTTACGAGCTGGCTTGCGGAGGCAGTGTCTTTTAAATGACAAATGAGAAATGTCAAATGAGATATGGAAAATTTTCAGACCAGAACCTTAATCAACCCTTCTTCGACTACCACCCGATAAGTTAAAACCTTCTCCGGCACGGTAAGGCATTCTCCCGTACGAACGTCGAATTGCCAGCCGTGCCAAT
>JBHENP010000330.1:0-300 GCA_046261995.1 Pyrinomonadaceae bacterium | reverse complement strand
GCGCGCCTTTATGTGGACAGTAATTCTCGGTGGCAAAGAATTCGCCGTTGACGTTGTAAAGAGCTAGCTCACGCCCATCGGGTAGCTGGATTGTCTTAGAGCTCCCGTTGGGCAAGTCTTCGACGCGGCCCGCGTCAACCGCTCTTGAATGCTCCATTGTTTGATCGGGATCCGGGCTGCTAGTATCGAATGATTGCATCGAATGAATCGTAACAAAACCGTGAAGAACAGCCCAGGTACGCAGTTACAGAGTTACGTCGAGGCGGTGAGCAAGAATGTTAGGGCCGGGCCGTTCTATGA
>JBHENP010000329.1:416-796 GCA_046261995.1 Pyrinomonadaceae bacterium | reverse complement strand
TTATTAGCCTCTCGACTGGTAAGACACCTGGTGGGGGTGAATGGTTACAGAAGGCTGGAGCAGGCGGCAGGAGGCAGACTGCAGTTGAACGGTTCAAGCCGCGCTAATTTGCAAGTCGGGAAGGGCGGTTTACCCCCGCTCAAGCTTCGCAGTCACTCGTTCTCGAATTGAAAATTCAAGTCCCGCAAGATTCCTGATCCTCAAGGATGAATATTGCGAATCTTGAGCGGGGGTAAACCGCCCTTCCCGACCTGCAAATTACCGCATGCTGCCTCCTGCCTCTGTCGCGGTAACCGTTTACACCGCAGTGGTGTCTATCAGAAAAGGTCGGGACTGGGTTACCAACACCGAATGGCGATAAACGAGCGCATGAAAAGATG
>JBHENP010000329.1:0-406 GCA_046261995.1 Pyrinomonadaceae bacterium | reverse complement strand
CTCTGTAGTTAAAAAGGGGCAGGTGATTGCCCAGCTCGATCCTGGCGTTGCCAAAGCGCAGGTGGACCAATCCCGCGCAAACCTTCAGCAGGCCCGCGCCAGCCTTCAGCAATCTCTTGCGAGCGTTACCGGATCTCGCGCCGGAGTGAGTGATGCGCAGGCAAAAGCGCTCGCCGCAAGATCGACCGTCCAGAATAATCAGTCAGGTGTGTCCGGGGCGCAGGCCAATGTGGCGGTGCTCAAGGCCCAGCTTGACGACGCACAGAGTTTTCTCAAACAGCAGGAATCATTAATGGCTAGCGGTGTCATCGCGAAACGTGAAGTCGACATAGCTGTGACGAGTTACAAGACCGCTGAAGCACGCTACAACCAGGCGGTGGCCCAACTAAACCAGGCGGTCTTGAGT
>JBHENP010000328.1:300-797 GCA_046261995.1 Pyrinomonadaceae bacterium | reverse complement strand
TGGTTAGTGCGAATATTAAGAGCCCACAACAGCCACTTGCGAATCTTACATGTATCGCGAATCCCGCGCTCGATGGCCGTTCGTCGTTTCGCTGTCAGCCTTACTGGTGGCCGCTTGAGCAGGCGCCGTTCATAGTTTCGTCTCAGTGGATTAGGAGAGAGCCGTGGAGTCCGGAAAGCGTTGTGCAGGCGGTCCACTGAACCCCGGCTATCGCCATGAAGCCAGGTACATAGCTTCGAAACGTTATGAGGTAAGCGAGAGGTGTATGGTCGTCGCTAAACTCCCGGTGAGTTGGAGTCGTCTTGGGCATGTTGAAGAGGTCCCTGTACGTGAGAGTCTTAAGCAGAGCTCGTGTGAGTTAATTATATCTGACTCCGCGCTATTGATATAGGAAGTTGAGTGCGGTCGCTATCGCTCCCGGTTCTGATGTAATTGAGCGGACCTCATTTCGATAGGGGGCGCGGAACCTGCTTCACCATCATCGAACACTTGTTCTC
>JBHENP010000328.1:0-290 GCA_046261995.1 Pyrinomonadaceae bacterium | reverse complement strand
GTGTATTGTCGTCGCTAAACTCCTGGTGAGTCGGAGTCGGTTTGTCCATTTGAACAGATTCCTGTACGTGAGAACCTTAGGCAGAGCTCGTGTGAGTTGATTATATCTGACTCCGCGCGGTTGATATAGGAAGTTGAGTGCGGTCGCTATCGCTCTCGGTTCTGTAATGAGCGCTTCGACTAAGAATCTAAGTGTCACCACTATCACCACTTGCGGCTTTGAGACTGAATAATGGCGCGGCCTCGTCCTCGAAGTCTTCGGGCTCGTCAGCAACGGCATCGGGAAAAAGG
>JBHENP010000327.1:540-797 GCA_046261995.1 Pyrinomonadaceae bacterium | reverse complement strand
CCGGGGCCATACTTGCCGGGATGGATCTCGTAACCTGTCACCCAGTTGAGTTGTTGGATGAGTCGTATGCGCGCGCCGGATTGTACGAGGATAGTGATGAGTACTAAGTACTGAGTACTGAGTACTGAGTACTGAGTACTGAGTACTGAGTGACTCAGAGAGAAGCTGCTATTTTGGAGTGCGCTGACCTGTCAGCGTTTAGACTTCTGCGACCTGTCGCAGCCGGTTGAATGTTTATTGTCTGTTTGCAAAAAGCG
>JBHENP010000327.1:0-282 GCA_046261995.1 Pyrinomonadaceae bacterium | reverse complement strand
CTTGTCAGGTCACCTCATTTCCAAATCAAGAGCGATTGTCATGATTAGCAGGTTCCGCCTAGTTTTACTTTTGACGCTTTTCGTTCCCGGACTCGTCTGTGGCCAAACTGACAAAAGCAGACTTGCACAGGTGCGGGCACATTATGAAACCGCGCGCACGTTTGAGAGCAAGGGAAACTGGATCGAGGCCGAAAAGGCGTGGCGTGCGGCTCTGGAACTCGCTCCGGACGACGCCCGGGCGTGGACCAATCTGGGCGTGGCTCTAAATCGACAGCATAAGGA
>JBHENP010000326.1:469-798 GCA_046261995.1 Pyrinomonadaceae bacterium | reverse complement strand
ACATTCTTCACGGACTGCTCGGTCGCTTGTTGGGCATGTTTCGCCGGCGATCCGAACTCAGCGAGGCGAGTCCACAAGTAAATCAACCATAACTTTGGAGTGCGGTGACCCGTCACCGCTTTGGTCTTGCGCGGCTTGTCGCGCCTTCTCTTACCAGCCAGTCACCATACCCAAGCGTCAAGCAGTTTAGAGTTCAAGCTTTAGCTTGCCGTGGCGCCTAAGACAAACTGAAGTTTGAACTCTGAACTACTTGAGTGTCCTGGAAAGCTGCGACAGGTCGCAGAAGACAAAGCGGTGACAAGTCCCCGCACTCCATAAGCTCTGCGCTT
>JBHENP010000326.1:0-305 GCA_046261995.1 Pyrinomonadaceae bacterium | reverse complement strand
CGCAGCTCCAACACAAAGGCGGTTGAACTTGAGAGTGGCGTAAAGAGCGCCGCGCTGTGCACCACCAGCGGTTGCGAGGAAATTCTTCCCGGAAGCCGTCGTTTCCACAATCTGGTTCCAGCCAGCGAAAACTTGTAGACAAAATTATCAAGCGAAGCCACCAGCAAGTCCTCACCGGTGCGGACCACTGCCTGCACCCCCGCGCCCGTCCGTTTGCGCCAGATCAAACGACCATTGGTGGAATTAACAGCATAGACATAACTATCGCCCGAGCCGAAATAAACCAGGTCGTTGCCATTGGCTAC
>JBHENP010000325.1:394-799 GCA_046261995.1 Pyrinomonadaceae bacterium | reverse complement strand
TAAAACTTATCGCGACCGAGACGAGTGGGATTGATCAGACTCTGGACCGTTCATTTCAAAGTTTAATTTGAGACTCTCATTCACACCGCGGCTTTAGCCCGGTGTTAGAGCTTGCCCCTGATTTCCAACCGTTTTGAACGGTTTGGAGTTGGCTCCAGGTGAATAACGCATTAAGGAAAACCGCTAGAGCAGTTCCAGGGATAAGGAGCTTTCGTTGACACCGGGCTAAAGCCACGGTGTGACTGAGACAGTAGCAAGAGGAAACTCGCCCACTGTCCCCTCTTTGTTATAGTTGACGGAGACGTCGAAGCCTGGGAACGGTGAATCTTACCCGGCGTAAGTCCCGCAAGCCCGCAATCGTTAACCAGATCTGAAGGAGCTGATATGAAGCTTAGAGACTTCCTG
>JBHENP010000325.1:0-255 GCA_046261995.1 Pyrinomonadaceae bacterium | reverse complement strand
CCACACATCACCGTGCCTGCCGGCTATATTTTCGGACTACCGTTTGGCATCTCGTTTTTCGGAGGTGCATATAGCGAGCCGAAGCTAATCAAGTATGCCTACTCTTTTGAACAGGCAAAAGGTGAGACGAGCTCCTCGGTTTCTGCCAACCGCGAACTTCAAGGAGTGAATGTAGGAGCGGGGGCATTCATGGAGCGCGGGCATCCTGCCCGCAATGAGCGCGCAGCGCGAACAGACGTTTAGGTAGCTATCAGC
>JBHENP010000324.1:0-800 GCA_046261995.1 Pyrinomonadaceae bacterium | reverse complement strand
GAATCAAGTTCTGCTGACGCCGCGTGAGAGCAGTACGATATTCGTCCCAGGTCTTCTTGTAGTCGCGCGCGCGGATAAAAGCTTCGCGAATCACTTCCTCGACTCCCATGCGCGTTGCCGGATAGCGACGTTGTTGTCCCGGCTGAGGCGCAAAGCTGGAGCGCTTGGGATTTTCTCCGAGGGCAAACTTGATTCCCGGAATCGCACCCGGAAAAAGAAACTCCTTCACCGGCCTGCCATACTTGATCTTGACTACTGTGTTCAGGCCTCCGATCGCGTTCGCGGAGCCGTGCAGAAGATTCAGGGCAGTAACCCCGCCCGCCAAAGCTCGGTAGAGGTCTACATCATTCGGATTGAGAGCATCATCCGTGCGGACCATCGAGGTGACAGACAGACTGCCTTCATTGATAGCGTCGAGCATCGAGTGGGAGTGGCAGTCAACAATTCCTGGCATGACATATTTGCCGGTGCCGTCAATCAAGCGCGCATTCGCCGCCGCCTTCAGGTTTTTTCCCACAGCGGCAATCTTCCCATTACGTAAACTTCGATCTTGCGCCAAGGCTATCTGTGCAGAAGCATCGGCAATCAGCGAAAACGCAATGAGGCTAATCAAGAACTTTTTCATCGTTTGTAGACCTTTCATCCTCAGCGAATTTTACAGAACCGGGAGCGGTAGCGACCGCACTCAGACTAGGCCACAGATACACACGGATTAGCACGGATTGAAACAAATCAGAAGCATAAAGGCTCAATAATGGTTCCATCCGGGTTTTTCTGATCCGTTTTGATCCGTGTACATC
>JBHENP010000323.1:0-801 GCA_046261995.1 Pyrinomonadaceae bacterium | reverse complement strand
GCTTTTGCCGTAACAGCTCCACCGCAGGCCTTTGGTTCGCCCTCCGGCCGGCCATCAAACAAGGCTACCTTCACGCCCTCCCTTGCGAGCAACTCAGCAGCAAAAGACCCGGCCGGGCCCGCTCCAACAATGAGTGCCTCAAAGTGTTCCATTGCTCGGAGGCATGATAGATGTGTTTATCGATCGCGTGCAATTGAGTAGTGTCTTGGTTCGACCTTGGGAGGCTAAGCTTTTGACAGGGCGAAATTATACAACCAGGACGGTAGACGCTGGGTCAAATCTCAGCGTCCCCAAGAGGATGGCCCAAGCTCCGGTGATTTGCAGTCAGGAAGGCGGACCCTGTCCCCGCTCTTACGAGCGACACCAAGAATCGTTGGGGGTGACAGCTCCAATTCATTCTCAAGGAGCTTCCTCACAGATCTCCCAAATGGTCGAACCTCAAATCTACCAGGCGTTGCTGAGTGCTCTTCAAGCTTGCGGCGGGGACAGGGTCCACCTTCCTGACTGCAAATTACCGGAGCTTGAGCCGTATTTTTCTGGTTTTCAAATGCCCTTACCGGCATCGGTTCCGTAATTGAGTGGCAATCACCGAATACCTCAAGTAAGACACGACCTGCAATTGGCATTCATGGATGCTGACAGGGTGGTAGAATACCGGAGTTCCCTGACAGCTTCTCTGCAACCGTCCACGACTCTTAAAGGAGCTGTGGCCAGTTGCTTTGGTTTACGTTTCCAATGTGTGCGGTTTCTTGGTTTGGCTCCGATAAATTGAGGTCACAGTGGGAAGCGAAAGTTCAATAG
>JBHENP010000322.1:0-801 GCA_046261995.1 Pyrinomonadaceae bacterium | reverse complement strand
ACACTGGCTTAGCTAAAGCAAACTGTTAGTTTGCGCTCGTTGGTGATCCCTACCCGCACGAGTTGTCTCAAGTCGACTATGCGGTACCCACCGCAAACACCCAACTTGCGGTCCCGGTGAGGTCAGTACCACCTCGCGGTAGCGGGTGGGTCGCGCTCCGGAAACGAATTAGCAATCTGAAGCAAGACCCACCCGCTACCGCGAGGTGGTACTGACTTCATGGGACCTAATGGCCCGGATCCGCTGCGTTTGTTCGTCGTTAGAAGTCCAAGTATCCGTCTACCACAACTAACAGTTTGCGTTACTCACCGTCCCGCACGCGGTTTTTTGTTTCCATATTCCCGCAAATGAAATAAACTCCCTGGCTTCTAAACAACGTTTGCATTGATTACCTTTTAGGACGACGAAGCTTTTTCAAAGGAGCGTAAACGTGATTCCACTCAACTCTCTCTTCGCGGCTCCTGCTTTAAAAAAAGATCGAGACGCCGCTTTCTTCTCATACACGCGCTCGATTTGCCCCACCTGCAAAAAAGTCATCGACGCTCACATTGTGCTCCGCGACGACCGCGTCTGGATGCAGAAGAAGTGTCCCCAGCACAGCTACTTTGAAGTCGAGATTTCCAGCGACGCCGAGTACTACGTCAAATCCCTCTCGTATACAAAACCGGGCACCATGCCCTATCGCTTTGCCACCAAAGTCGAGCATGGCTGCCCGCTGGACTGCGGCTTGTGCGAAGACCATCTGCAACACACCTGTTCGCCCATCCTCGAGATTAACGACGTCTGCGACCTTACCTGTCC
>JBHENP010000321.1:0-802 GCA_046261995.1 Pyrinomonadaceae bacterium | reverse complement strand
ATCGTCTGCTGCTCTGCTTCTTAGATGAGGTAGGCGGTGTGCGTCTTTCACGCCCAGCGGGATCAGCACGTCGAGGTAGCGATCGATCAAGTGGCGCTGCCGGTGATCAACCTCAACAGGCGGCCGTGGTGTGAAGTTGGCGAGGAAATCAAGTGAACGTGTCGGGCGGCGCGAATAAAGCCGTTTCGGTGCGCCTGATAGAAAGCCCAGAAGATTCGTTTCTGACAAACTATGGAGATCGATTACAAAATCAAATCGTGACCGCCTTACTCCCTGAACCAGCTTGGCAATGCGGGCAACCGAAATCAACATTGGTCCGTCACGCAACGCGACACGATCCACCACCAGCGTCGAATTAGCGCAGCCGGAAAGATCAACTATGTCTGCTCCCGGCTTGCCGACGGCCACTGTGATCGTTGCTTTCGGAAAATGCTCACGTATGGCGCGCAGAGCGGGCAGACTAAGGACGACATCGCCAAGTTGGCCAAAGTCAATAACCAGGATGTTTCGCGGATCAAAGCTCAAGATTACTACCACCTACTGGCCCGCTTTTCGCTAATCTAGCAACTCAATTGTAGGGGCGTCCCTCCGTGGGCGCCCCATCGTTTCCGCAACTCCCTTCGTTCAAGATCACCCTCATCACCGCGACGTTGGGGGCGCCCCACGGAGGGACGCCCCTACAAATGCTCCGATGAATCGCGCAGGTCGCGACCGGTCATCTCCGCAGGTTGTTCGATGCCCAGCAAGCCGAGAACTGTTGGCGCCACGTCTTCGAGAGCCCCATCTTCACGAAGTTTCATGC
>JBHENP010000320.1:0-804 GCA_046261995.1 Pyrinomonadaceae bacterium | reverse complement strand
GCAGAAGACCAAAGCGCTGACGGGTCAGCGCACTCCAAAAAGCCTACGGACCGAAGCGTTGCTGGTATTCAATCGAATCGATGAAGGCAAAGACCATCTGGGCGTTGACGAAGTTGCCGTTGAACTGATTCAACTTGTTTAACCAGAATTCGTAGCCGGTGTGGTCCGTATCCGGAGAGACGTTCGGGTTGCGACGCAGGTAACCAAAGTACTGGGCCAGCACAAACGCCCGGTTTTTTTCCGCAACCACCAGGTCGGGATCTTCAGCAACAGCTCGCAAAACCTGGGCTCGATTCTTCCGATTAGAAATAAGATCGTCGATTAATGCAGCACGCTCTGATGTCGACACCACGCCGGCGCCCGCATTGTCGCTCAGCCTGTTAACAAACTCGGCGACCGGCATGCTGCCTGGATACACAGCGGTAAAGCGTGAGCGCAGCACAAACTGCGATATAAAGGCCTGCTTCTTAGCCTCAAGTAATTCAGCCCAACCGGGCAGTCCGATGACTACACCGCGGCCGATCTCCTGACTGTCTGCCAGAAAGTCATTGAGGCGGATGATCGGGACACGAATCGTATGCGTCGTCCCACCGAGCACGGAGGTGCCATCGAAGTCGCCGTAAGCGGTTTTGTAGAGACGCTGAACCAGGTAGCCCGTCTCCTGAAACTCGATCGATAAGAAGAACGCCGCCGAGACATTGATGCGGCGAATCTGGCGACACTGCTGCGCGTTCGTGAATTCGACTGGCAACGGAACGTTCTCGCATTCGTCAAGCTGACCCTTCCAGAAAGCCAGGCCACCGT
>JBHENP010000319.1:0-805 GCA_046261995.1 Pyrinomonadaceae bacterium | reverse complement strand
TCCTTGAACCATCCAAATATTCTCACAATCTTCGAAGTTGGAGAGATCGATGGAACCCGCTTTATTGCCACGGAATACGTAGACGGTATAACCCTGCGCCAGCATATTAACGATAATCCACCGGAACTCAAGACGATCTGTGACGTTGCGCTTCAAATCTGCAACGCATTGGAAGCGGCCCACTCAGCCGGAATCGTTCATCGCGACATCAAGCCGGAAAACATAATGCTGAGGAAGGACGGGATTGTAAAAGTCCTCGATTTCGGATTAGCAAAACTTAGTCAAGAAAATTCTTCACTATTTCCCGAAGCGGAAACCTTGGCGTTTACCGAACCTGGTATTCGGCACAATCAGTTACATGTCGCCCGAACAGGCGCGGGGACAGAAAATCGATCAACGGACGGATATCTTCAGCCTTGGCGTTGTGCTCTATGAAATGATCGCCGTTCGCATTCCCTTCGAGGGAGCAACGGCCAGTGATATTCTGGTTTCCGTTCTGGATCGCGAGCCGGCGCCCCTGCTGCAAGTGCCACCCGAGGTTGAAGCTCTGGTCTTGAGAGCCCTGGCTAAGGATAAGGAGTCGCGTTACCAAACTGCCGGTGAGATGTCATCTGAACTTCGTCATCTCAAAAAATTAATAGAGTTTGACCCCGACTGGAGCAAAACTACGCTCGCAGAGAGGTATAGCCAAGCCTCCCATTCGAACAAGTTATCACGTCACACTCCTGCAACCTCAGGCGCAATTGACTCCTTGGCGATACTTCCGCTGACGAATGTCAGCGCCGATCCGAGCATGGAATACCTG
>JBHENP010000318.1:467-807 GCA_046261995.1 Pyrinomonadaceae bacterium | reverse complement strand
ATGCAAGATATACAACATCCTGGAGATAGGCGCGCCGGTGCTTTACGTTGGCCCAACCACCAGCCACATCGTTGACGTACTCTCCGGACTCGAAGATCAGAAATTAATTTGCAGTTGCCGACACGGCGAGGTCGAGACAGTCGCCGATTACATCGTCTCAGGAGCGGAGAAGGTGAGAGGGAGACGTTCACCATCAGCTGTAAAAGTTGCCGCTTCATTCTCGAAAGATGCTTTGCTGCCGCGGCTGGTTGGCTTGATCGATTGCGTTCCCGAGGGCCAGTTGAGTGCCAGCGTGGTGTCGGGTACCAAACCGCAGTTGACCTAGACGGCCTTTCAAACG
>JBHENP010000318.1:0-256 GCA_046261995.1 Pyrinomonadaceae bacterium | reverse complement strand
TCGATCTTTTATGGAGTGCGGCGACCTGTCGCCGCTTTGGTCTCCTGCGACCTGTCGCAGTCGCCGTAGCTGAAAATTAGTCTACCGTCGCGGCGCCAGGCCGCGCTGGCCAAAGCGGCGACAGGTCGCCGCACTCCAAATAGTTAAGAGAGGTGCTAATGCGTAATCAAACACGAGTACTTGTTACCGGAGCAGGCGGATTCATCGGCCATCACCTGACCCGCTATCTGACCGCACGCGGATACTGGGTGCGCGG
>JBHENP010000317.1:579-808 GCA_046261995.1 Pyrinomonadaceae bacterium | reverse complement strand
GTATGGTGCAGGCAGCAGTCGTTGGTCTTAACAGCTTCGATGGATCGGGAGGGTGTCGAATCACCGCGCGCTTGAATGCCGGAGGAGTGGTCACGCCCCTGACGTCGGCACAATGCTCTTACACAGTGAACTCCAATGGCACCGGCTTTATCAATGTCGTCTTCAACGAGCCCCCTTTCGGCCCATTTAGAAGCGACTTTGTCATTGTCGATGCCAAAAAAGAAATTCG
>JBHENP010000317.1:0-353 GCA_046261995.1 Pyrinomonadaceae bacterium | reverse complement strand
CTTGGATGGGGCGCCTGTAGCCAATCGATCCTGCCACTCAACACGAGCAGGATCCATTCAACGCATAGGATCCATTTGCGGTACGGTGTGAAAATGCAACGGAGGGTCATGAAGTCAGTACCGTAACGCGGTAGCGTCGGGTCCGGCCAGTCGCATCTTCAACTCCCTATGATTTAAAGTGCCTAATCCTACGATCTAATGACACGTAGATTTGTGGTTCGATCGTGAACCCGACGCTACCGCGTCACGGTACTGACTTCATGACCTCCGTTGCGTCTTTCACACAGTCTCGGGTTGGGCCCTGCCACTCACCTCTATTGATTTTTTTTAACGATGAGGGTTTCGAATTTCTA
>JBHENP010000316.1:538-809 GCA_046261995.1 Pyrinomonadaceae bacterium | reverse complement strand
ATCGTCGACAACCATCAACTTAACCTCGCTATTTGGTGGCCAGGTGCGCACCGCGACCGCGCGCACTGCTTCTTCGCTTCCTGGCGAGCCTTCGATACCCACGATCATTCGCACAGGCGAGTCTGGCTCCTCGACGCGACCACGTGCGATGCGTACGGAACAGCGTGCTTCAGTCAAGACTCGTTGCGACACGCTACCGAGCACAAAGCGTCCAAGAGCGGTGCGTCCATGAGAACCGACCACAATAAGATCGGGTTTCCATTGATCGGCG
>JBHENP010000316.1:0-259 GCA_046261995.1 Pyrinomonadaceae bacterium | reverse complement strand
CAAGTCATCGAGAGCGGCTTCCGCACAGTCCGAGCCGTCATATGCAATTAAGATTTTCATGCCTTCAATGGCTTTGCCCCAAAAGTCATGGCTTCGTCCGCTTCGGCTATGCCGCCGGATGTGAGGCGGTGGCTATGCCCCGCCTTAGAGTTGCCATACATCTTTGGGCTATGCCCTTGGTGCGGCCTTTGGCCCAATAACCGTGGGGCTAAGCCCGGACCAGGGGCATAGCCCGGGAATAATCCGGCTTGTGTCGGCG
>JBHENP010000315.1:489-810 GCA_046261995.1 Pyrinomonadaceae bacterium | reverse complement strand
GCTCGAACCGGTCTGCAGCCGCGGCCAGGTGCAGATAAGCCTCGCGTGCAGTGCGATCGTTTTCAGTATCCAGGTAGAGTGCGGACATATGTCACGGCAGAATCAGTTTCGATCCGAGTTTCGAGTTCCGAGTTTCGAGTTCCGAGTTCACTCAAGCAGTTCAGAGTTCAAACTTTAGTTTGTGCCTTGGAAGCTCGGCAAGCTAAAGCTTGAACTCTGAACTGCTTGAGTGAACCCGAAACTCGAAACTTGCCTTTCCTGTCATCCCACTTTGCGAGAGTTTTCGAGTTTGCGCAACAGCGCCAGCGCGAGTGGATTGGT
>JBHENP010000315.1:0-368 GCA_046261995.1 Pyrinomonadaceae bacterium | reverse complement strand
CTTGAACTTGGATTCTTCAGCCGGGTCAAAGCCAGGCTCGGACTTGGTCGCGCTTGAATCCGCCAACCGTCTGGACCGTTCCATAGCCTTGTCGTAAGCCGAACGGGCAGCGGGATCGCTCAGCCTTTCATAAGCTTGCGTTATCCGAGCAAATGCTGAGCTTAGTTTTCCGTGCAGCGGAGTCCCAAACTGGAGATGGAATCGGTCAGGGTGGTAGCGACGCGCCAACGCGTAGTAAGCATCTTTGATCTCATTTGTCCCGGCATTTTCCCGCAGATCCATGATCTCGTAATAATTTGTCGCCTGACCCAATCGCGTCAAGAAGTTTTCCAGTTCCTCTTCTTCATCACTCACCGACCGCCAACGAC
>JBHENP010000314.1:550-811 GCA_046261995.1 Pyrinomonadaceae bacterium | reverse complement strand
ATCGTTCGCACTGTTCTGGCCAGAACATCGTTTGTGGACACTTGGTCTGATGCCCCACCGGAGGCGGGAGGCTTGGGCGCAACGATTGTTCGACTGTTGTAATGAGCGTTAGGCTACGGCTGACCGAAGCGTTGACGATACTCGCCTGCTCAAGGAAGGCTTTGACTTATGAGGGCAGGTAAATAATCAGCGGCGTCACCATAGTGTCACGAGTAACGATCCAGGGGACGCGTTCATTCACTTAAACACTTACTGCCGGTG
>JBHENP010000314.1:0-452 GCA_046261995.1 Pyrinomonadaceae bacterium | reverse complement strand
CGCCAACCGCAAAGTTACGGCCGGGATCGGTGAGCACGCCCAAGGGGTAGGGCGCTCCCGTTTCACTATCTTCGATCTCAACGGTTATAGCATAGTCAATCATCTTTATTGAGACAGCAAAGAATTGACCGGCCCCCATCGCTTTGGCACCTGCCCTGGGAATTGGGATGGCCCGAATACGTTGCTCCACGCCATTTTTCACCACGAAGAGGCGTACTGTGTAAGGCTCATCAGATTTTTCACCGGTCAGTTGGAGCAGGTAGTAGTTTTGCGAATCACGGGCGCGCAGAGCGAATGAGAGCGCGAATCCGTTGAGCATCTTCGCGCTGCTGGAAAGCCTGAAATCCTTATAGTAACGATAACTCTCTTCGCGCGGGAGCGCCACGCCAGGGCCTTTGACCGAGAGGTTCTTTTTCGAGTCGGCCCGCCAGCCCGCGGGTATATCCCAGGCC
>JBHENP010000313.1:0-814 GCA_046261995.1 Pyrinomonadaceae bacterium | reverse complement strand
GATCAACGGGATCATTCAGTACTTTTCCCATGTAACCGAACCCGACGGGAAACTGAAAGTTGGGGGACATGACGCCTATAACGGTATGGCTTTGATTATTGAGTGTCAGCGACTTACCCACGATCCCCGAATCGGAACCGAAACGGCTCTGCCACAGAGCGTGGCCCATGATTACAACTCGATTGGCTCCCTCCTTGTCTTCCTCAGTTAAGAATGCTCGTCCGAGCAGTGGCCCGGCTCCGACAAGCGAAAAGAGATTGGCGGAAGATCTGACGGTAAGGAGGCGCGCAGGCTCGCCTGCTCCAGTGAGGTTCAGATTGGTGAATGTGTATGCCGAGATTTGCTCGAACACATGGTTTTGATCTTGCCAGTCGCGGAAGTTGGCATAGGATACCGGCAGCTGAAACAAGCCGCGCTCCGGGCTTTCTTCCCAGATAGTCACGAGGCGATCGGGGTCATGGTAGGGCAGCGGTCGAAGTAGGACACCATTGATCACGCTGAACATCGCGGTGTTTGCGCCGATGCCGAGGGCAAGGGTGACCACTGCGATGGCGGTGAAGCCGGGATGCTTCAACAGGCTTCTGATTCCGTAGCGAAGTTCCTTAAGTAGTGATTCCATGGTTTTATTTCCAATTGCCGATTGCCAATTCCCAATTTCGGATTTCGGATTGCGGATTGCGGATTGCGGATTTCGTGTATGCCGACTTGTAAGATGTCTTAGCGCAGAGTGCATGGAACCTAAGACAAAATCCGAATCCGCAATCCGAAATCCGAAATTTCTACTCGTACCTCAGCGCTACCAACGGATCTACTC
>JBHENP010000312.1:567-816 GCA_046261995.1 Pyrinomonadaceae bacterium | reverse complement strand
CCTCCGAAGACTTGAAGGAGTTGGAAAAGATGTCTCACCCGTTCTTCAAGTTTAAATACAAGCGGCCTATCGCCCTGGAGAGGTTATTCCCATCGCGCGCATAACAAGCGCTTGCAGCGGACCGGAATCAGCGTGCCTCTCATTGACAACTTGCGCATGATGCAGTTGTCGCCCGGCCACTGAAGCGCAACGTTATGCCGCTTTGGTACCTTATATGCCCCGCGAAACGATGGAAACTGTTTGGCCAGC
>JBHENP010000312.1:0-331 GCA_046261995.1 Pyrinomonadaceae bacterium | reverse complement strand
ACGGTCGCTCGGTTCCCCGTTTGCCTGGGTACTCGCAATGGATATGGGACGGAGAATTCTGTGGAGCAATCAGCTTTCGTTGGCAACCGGGAACACCCGAGCTTCCTCCATACTGCCTGGGGCATGTCGGATACTCGGTCGTCCCGTGGAAGCGTCAGCGTGGATACGCCACTCTCGCGTTGCGGTTGCTACTCCCACATGCAATCGGTGAGGGACTTCCTTACCTGGAGGTTGTGACTGATTTTGACAACGTTGCGTCTCAGCGCGTTATTGAGGCAAACGGAGGTAAGTTAATCGAGCGGTTCAATAAGCCCGTTGAATTCGGTGGCGC
>JBHENP010000311.1:580-817 GCA_046261995.1 Pyrinomonadaceae bacterium | reverse complement strand
GGAACGCGGTTTAAGTTGGAGCCATAGTGTTGTAGAGGGTGACGCGATCTGGCTTGCCTCAAATGTCATAGGGCCCGTCCGCTTCGGCTTTGCCGCCTGATGTGCGGCGGTGGCTGTGCCCCGCCGAAAGCAGCTGGATTAGTTTGGGGCTATGCCCCTGTTTCGGGCTTAGCGCTGGAGATTTGTTGGACCAAGGCGCACCAAGGGCGTAGCCCAAAATGTAAAAGGCACCTTTAC
>JBHENP010000311.1:0-346 GCA_046261995.1 Pyrinomonadaceae bacterium | reverse complement strand
AAAAGGCGCAAAAAAGATCGCCGCGTTCTTCAGCGTCCTTTGCGCTCTCTGCGGTGAAAGACCTTAAACCGCAGAGGAGGCTGGACGCGGAGGTTGTTTTAGTTCTTATTCTTTGCCTTCACGTCGGTTCGAGCTGCGCCGACTTTTGATCGGTCGGCCGTCACGTCGGGACGAGCATCAGGGGTTTTCACCGGTGCAGGCGGTCTCGGCACGGCCTCGACCGGAGGCCACGGCGGTGCTTCGCGGCACACGGTCGGCGACCATCCTCTTGTCGGTGATCGGTGACGTGGCAGACTTTGCCGATGAGGCGAAGTTAGCGAGTTACTTCGGGATCGTGCCCGTAGTG
>JBHENP010000310.1:506-819 GCA_046261995.1 Pyrinomonadaceae bacterium | reverse complement strand
TGTGAAGTTGTCTTTTTCAAGTCGTTATTCTGAGTCGCGCCCGAGTCTGACGAAGTATTTGGAGCAGTGCGCCGGCAAAGCGAAGCGTCGACGGCGCTTTGGGATTTATAACATCACGGGAGGCGCTCCCTGTATACGAGGCGACCCAAGCTGACGGACCCAAAGCGGAGTCGCGCTACGCTTGCCGCCGCACTCCAAAGTCGTCGCGCGCTTCTCTACGGCGCAGTGGGTTCACCGAAGCCGATTATAAACGCAAAAAGTTGTGTGGCTTAGTTATTCGTAACGCAGGCACTCGATAGGGTCGAGGCGCGAG
>JBHENP010000310.1:0-457 GCA_046261995.1 Pyrinomonadaceae bacterium | reverse complement strand
TCCGCAGTCTTGATATCAAAGTTGTTTGGATCGCCGAACTTAACGTTGCGGCGACGGCGCAGAATCTCTTCCGCCTGCGTTAATGCTTCGCTCACCTGTCCCGATCGCGCTCGAATGACCAGCAACATGTAGCCTTTGGCCGGCGCAACCTTCTGCGCTGTCCGGAAAGGAATGAAGACAGCGTTGTCCTCTTCATTCTCGCCAAAGAACCCGGCTTTCCGTTTTTCCAGCACGCCCACGATCTCGAAGTTGAGACCTCCCATGCGCACTTTCGTGCCGGCAATCTGATTCTGTCCGGGGAAGAGTGCATCCGCAGCGTTCACTCCAATCACCATGACGTTGTTGCGCTGCTGATCGTCCATTTCACTTAAGTTTACGGACAGTGGTTAGTTTCATCTCGCACTGACAATGAAAGAGCTTCTAACAAGGGGGGGCTCGAAAAGAATAATGCTCAAGA
>JBHENP010000309.1:0-819 GCA_046261995.1 Pyrinomonadaceae bacterium | reverse complement strand
GTCATGGGTTTATGCCTACACGCTCAGACCTTGTTCGCGGGCCTCCTTTGTTATCTTCAGGGCAACACCCGTGCGAGGGGTCCCACTTTCTCATAACTGGCCTCTTACTTCATGTTGCCTTGACGTCTTTATCTCGTGGCTTCCCTCTCATAATGGCTCAAAGTTTCTGCCTCAAAGTGGTCGTGAGATTTCGGTGGGGTTGGCGACTGGGCAGCCATCAATGACGAAATTACTCCTCTAGTCTTTAAAGCCCTTGAAATTTCATCCCTCTTCTGCCGTGCACGTCGGACATTGATCACCACCTTTCGTGAAGCAGCGCGGCCCGATCTGCCCAAGGATGTGGTTGTCATCCACGGCGAGTAAGCGAAGGCTCTGATTGCTGTGCCGAAAAGTGAGATAGATAAGAACCAGTCAGAATACAGTCTGTTTCTTGCGTAGGTTTCCACTCAGGCGGCAGCTTTCGGGCTTGCCGCTTTTGCGTTACCGTGTCATCAGAAGCACAGGAGAACTTAGCCGATGCTGGACACTATGCCGGAACCTATGCCGTCTGTGGTGGAGCTGATGCAGCCGACGCTCGCAAGACAGCCCTTCTCGAATGCCGCGTGGCTGTTTGAGCCGAAATGGGACGGCTGGCGGGCAGTCTGCTATCTGCATGAGGGTAAGGTTCGTTTTGTCTCCAAGAACAAGCGTCCGTCAGTCGTCCCATTCGCACAACGCCCCACACTAATTCTTAATACGTTAGGTGTGTGGCCGGACGGGTAACTGCGCCCCAGACAGACCTTGTCGTGCGCTTTACCTCTCCGCAGGTTGGGACACTCC
>JBHENP010000308.1:589-820 GCA_046261995.1 Pyrinomonadaceae bacterium | reverse complement strand
ATTCAATAGTTATGCGGACCTGCTGCGCGCTTGTTATCAGGATGCGCGCGCTGTCCTCACCAAAAACATCGGCCCGGACGAATCAAAGTGGACCTGGGGTGAAATGGTCAAGGCGCGTTTTCCGCATCCCCTTGCGGCCGCGCCTCTGGTTGGTTTGCAGTTTACAATTCCGCCGTTTCCGCAGAATGGAACCGGCGGATTGGCAGCGACAGTAAATGTGGGAGCGTCCGT
>JBHENP010000308.1:0-501 GCA_046261995.1 Pyrinomonadaceae bacterium | reverse complement strand
CATGTGAAAGTTATCGCTTGGTTGAGTAGTGTCCTAATCTGGCAATGTTGAGGCTTACTCAGTCGTTGATTACCACTCAATTACAGAACCGGGAGCGGACGGGGTCCCCGCGCGGGCAGCCCGCGTGGGGTGGTGGTAGCGACCGGATGATGCCACTCCACGCTCTAACGACGTCTTAATAATTAATTGATCTTAGGATCCGGTCGCTACCGCTCCCGGTTCTGTAATCGTCTGAGGAATTAGGAAGGTTTGACCAGGATCTCAAGTGCGTACACCATCTGTTGTGGAAGGCTGCCACTTTCGTTTCTCAGGTAACACGCTAGTGAGTAAAAGCTGACCAGATGAATAAGAACTTCTGATGAGCAGTGAGTCATGGCGGATGTTCTGCGCGGTTGAGATACCGGCTTCCTCGCGACAACGAGTACTGCGACACATTGCGCGCTTGAAGGAAACAGTGCCCGGTGCGAAAGCGAGCTGGAGCCGGGATGCTAACCTTCATCT
>JBHENP010000307.1:0-821 GCA_046261995.1 Pyrinomonadaceae bacterium | reverse complement strand
GTCTCGACCGAAGCGTCGCGGCGATGGGAGCGAATTTCGGGGACGTGGACAACGACGGATTTCTCGACTTCTACCTCGGTACCGGAGCCCCGACCTACACAGCTTTAATGCCAAACCTTCTTTTCCGGAATCACGACGGTAAGTACTTCGTTGAGATTAGCTCTTCGAGTGGAACTGGCCACTTGCAGAAGGGCCACGGCGTCTCGTTCGCGGACCTCGACAACGACGGCGACGAAGACATATTCGAAAACTTAGGTGGCGCAGTCCCCGGCGACAAGTACAATAGCGTGCTCTTCGCGAACCCAGGTCATACGAATAACTGGATATCAATCAAGCTGGTCGGGGTGAAGAGCAATCGGGCGGGCGTCGGGGCCAAAATCAGGCTAAGGCTCGTGGGCGGGGCGCCGCGCGCAATCAGATATCGCGAGGTCTCAAGCGGGGGCTCGTTCGGCGCGTCCCCATTAATGCAACATATCGGTATTGGGAAAGCAACGCGGATTACTTCCATCGAAGTAACCTGGCCGGCCAGCCGCACGCGGCAGGAATTCACAAACGTCTCTCCGAATCAGTTTATTGAGATCAGAGAGTTCGAGAAGACCTACACCAAGCGACGCATTCAAACAATCAGCTGGAAGAACTCCGGCGCGGCCCATCGACACACCGGGCATCGTAATCCGCGACGATGACAAAACCATTCAACCTGTAGAAATTCGCAGGTTGGGAAGGGCGGTTTACCCCGCTTGCGTTAATATCTGACAATCTAAGGTGTCATGAAGTCAGACCATAATGCGGTAGCGTGTGGCTCGCTGACGCCTTAAGAT
>JBHENP010000306.1:544-824 GCA_046261995.1 Pyrinomonadaceae bacterium | reverse complement strand
GCGTAGCAGTCCCACTCAAGCTTGCTAAGACGCCCAGGGCCATCGCATAAAACCAAATTCTTCGCATTTCGATATCTCCCAATTAAAACAAAGCTGGTGCACGCAGCTAGCATGCGCCAGTAATCATACACTTTCTAGGGCCGAGGTGTAACACGCCCGCCCGGGCACACAGCGTTTCGGATGAACCCGACCACCGTCGGGACCCAGCACCTGTTGAGTCTCGCGACACCAGCAGTGGTTGCTCGCGTCCAGATACTGACTGGCGTCGGTGGCGAGAGTG
>JBHENP010000306.1:0-361 GCA_046261995.1 Pyrinomonadaceae bacterium | reverse complement strand
TTAGTGATTCGTGAATCGTATTGGTCTCTTTGGCCAGTAGTCTCCGCACGGCGAAGGATACGATCCACGAAACTACACGAAATGACACTAAGGCACTTCGTGCTGGTTCGTGTGATTTCGTGGATCGTATGTTCACTAACATTTGCTTAAGAGACAAGAACCGCGGCTTTAGCCAGAGCTCGACGAACCAGAGTTTGCGTTAGCGGGACTTTGTAAGCATTCTTCTCTAGAGGCTGCGCACCTTGAAGCGCCAGTCTAGCCGCCTCGGCCATCACGTCGTCGTTCAAAGTCTTGCCCAATAGAAATTGCTCCGCCCGCGTTGCCCGCCAGGGAATCGGCGCCACCCCGCCCAACACCAGGC
>JBHENP010000305.1:0-824 GCA_046261995.1 Pyrinomonadaceae bacterium | reverse complement strand
GTGCGGCAACTGGCGGGCGGAGCGGTCAACCCCGAGCATCTGTGGGCGCTGGGGGAAGAACTAGGCTACCAAGTGGAGGTAAGCTGGGCCGATAGCGGTAGCGAAGGCCACTTCGATGTGTTGTTCAGAAGATGCACGGCCGCGAGAGACGGAGAGGCGGCAAAAGGGGCAGCGACAAGCGCTGGCGCGCCGGGGGCAAAGCACACGGCGATTCGGTGGCCGGGCGCAACGAAGCAGACCGCACGGGCGTGGAGCTACTATGCCAACCAGCCGCTGGCGCACAGCCTCTTCCGCAGTCTGGCACCGCAACTGCGCCGCCACTTAGAGGAGCGGCTGCCCGAATACATGGTACCGCAGGCGTTCGTGCTGCTGGACGAGCTGCCGCTAACGCCGAACGGGAAGGTGGATCGCCGCGCGCTGCCGGTGCCGGATCGGGCGAGGCCGGAGTTGGAGGCGGCCTACGTCGCACGGGCGTGTACGACAACTTCTTCGAGTTGGGAGGGCATTCGTTAAAAGCGACGCAGGTGATCTCGCGGGTGCGGGATACGTTGCAGGTCGAGTTGCCACTCCGCAGTTTGTTTGAAGAGCCGACCGTCGCCGGCTTGGCAGCGAAGATTGAGATAGCCCGTCAGTCAACCGGTAGCCTGCAGTCCCCGCCCCTGCTCGCCGCCTCGCGTGATGGTCACCTGCCGCTCTCGTTTGCACAGCAACGGCTGTGGTTTCTGGATCAGTTGGAGCCGAACAGCCCCTTCTATAACATGCCGCAAGTACTCCGCATCAGCGGCGCGCTCGACGTGCCGGCCCTCCGGCGGGCACTCCAGCAG
>JBHENP010000304.1:0-824 GCA_046261995.1 Pyrinomonadaceae bacterium | reverse complement strand
GCCTGGAAGCAAGCACGACCCAGGCCTTGTCGTCGTTGCGCGAGCGCCACAGTTGCCGCTTTGGCAGCTGTGGGAACTCCCGACCGAGACTGTCGACGTGTTCCTTTGTTGTATACAGCCACATACCGTTCGATCCGGGCTGTTTGGGACTGTCGCGTAGTGAGCAGAGAAGTTTGTCATCCAGATAGACACTCGTGAAACCAAACATCCGCTTGATAGTCGGACGTATCGAGGACAGTTCTTCAAGGACAAACGGGAAAGGATCTCGTTGCTTAACGGAGGCATGATCGAGTGCCGCCTTTTTCATAGCTCACTCACTTTCAAATTTCATTCACACCGTGGCTTTAGCCCGGTGATTATTAGGACCTCGTCCGCCTGAAACAGTTTAAACGGTTTTCAGCAAGACCCGTTAGCGTGGGAACACCGGGCTAAAGCCACGGTGTGAATGAGAGTCGGTTTGCTTTCCCTCGGGCCGCAAGTTGAAACTTAAAACAACACCACCGCATACCATTGACAATCGTGCGGAGCAGGAATATCGTGCCTGCGATCGAGACTGCTTTCCGGTGGACGATTAGCCTTACAGTATAAAACCCTTACGGTTGATAGACGGCCTTACAATCGCCAGCTTCCTTAAGCGACAAACTACCCACTGAGAGTTTGTGCTTTACTGATCCTTCAAAGCTTAATCATTCGCTCATACGTCGACGCAATTTGTCTAACTGAAAACTCACCCAGAACAAACTCTGGTTCTCCGACCGGAGTTAGCCTCAAAGGAGACGGAAAATGGTAAAGCTCAAGGTTCTCGCCCTCGCATTGTTCGTAAT
>JBHENP010000303.1:0-825 GCA_046261995.1 Pyrinomonadaceae bacterium | reverse complement strand
GACCAACACTTGGGGATAGTCCTTTCCAATGAAATGTTGTCCGTTGTTCATTAGCAGCAAAGCGCACTCCTGGATACTCATTCTCGGCATAATTCTAACCAGCAGATGCACGTGATCTGGTATCACGCTGATCTGATCGATCGCGAAAGCGCGCATTGCGGCCACCCTCAGCCAATAATCGCTCAGGGCTTTACCCAAGGCCGAAGTGAAGACTCCTTTTCGCTGGCAAGTAGCAAAACCACGACGGCCGGCGGCGATGCGTGCGAAAACAGAGATAGTAGTGCGAAGCTCGTAAGCCCAGGCCAGGCTTGTGAAGTGTGTGAGGTACATGGAGGGAGAATAAGCTGGGGTCATTAACGATGCAAGGCGGGATCTGAACCATCCACCAACTGCCGTTGGTGGGATTCGCGGTTTCTGAGAGTGTCGCTTCTGGTAGGTGGATCTGAACCTTCCACCACCGCCCGTTGGTGGGATTCGCGGTTCTGAGAGTGTCGCTTCTGGTAGGTAGGATCTGAACCATTCACCAACCGCAGTTGGTGGGATTTCGCCGTTGTGAGAGAGTGTAGCTTCTGGTAGGTTGGATCTGAACCATCCACCAACTGCCGTTCGTGGGATTCGCTGTTTCTGAGAGTGTCACTTCTGGTAGTTGTTCCTCGCGGCGGGCTGGCTCACAGTGCAACCCTACTTCACATCCTTCAGTCCGCTGATCACCACTCGCGCTACAGTTGGAATTATCTCCCGCTCATTCGCATGATCGGTTGTGAAAGTAACCAACACAAACTTCAGCCCGTCCGGCAGCTCGATGTAAGCCGCATCGTGCCGGGT
>JBHENP010000302.1:0-827 GCA_046261995.1 Pyrinomonadaceae bacterium | reverse complement strand
CAATTTGGTTAGCGTTCGTCGCAACCCTGAAGGGGTTGCGATGGCCTTGCGATTGGCGAGAACCGGCGCAACCCTGTCAGGGTTGCCTTAAGACAAACACGCACTGGCAATCCCAGGGTTTCAAAGCAAACCCTGGGCTGAAATTAGCGAACACCTTCAGCGTTATTGCAAAAGCGCAGAGTCGGCTTGATTGAGAGAAAACGATCCACAAAACCCCACGAATGAACACGAAAAATGTTTCGTGGCATTTCGTAAATGACACGAAGTTACAGGCGCTAGAATCGACTCCGGCCATCACAGAAGCGACGAGAGCCGCGTCCTCAGGACCGATATCGTTGTAATACAGTGGCTTGCTCATGCCCTCAATCACTATGATCATGTCGGGCCGACTCTCATCCTCATCTTTTGGCGGATAGATACCCGCGTCGAATAGTGCCTGGCACCTCCGGATATATTCGGCATTAACCGCGATCTTGCGGCCAGAACTTTCGTCGAATTCAATTACCGGCCCATCAATCTCACAGTTCCTGTGCAGCAATTCCTGTTGAACGCCATTTTTCACGTCCTCTGAAACCGTATAGACGAACTTGTCAGGGATGCCTGAGAATTCGAACGTTAAGTAATGCCTTACTTCCATTTCTTCCATTGCATACTCCTAATTGGTCGAGAACGATCTAGATCCGGCGCTGCCACTCGGCGGGATCGCGCGCGGCACAGTGGGTCTCAGTCAGTACCGTAACGCGGTAGCGTCGGGTCACGGTGAGCAACACTCCACTCAGCGGATCACTGAGTGTTGTGCGACGTGACCCGACGCTACCGCGTTACGG
>JBHENP010000301.1:307-829 GCA_046261995.1 Pyrinomonadaceae bacterium | reverse complement strand
CCACATACCTGTGGCATCAAATGATGGCCCAAAAGGGATACATTATCTGGATTCTGGATAACCGTACCGCAAGCGGCAAGGGCGCGGAATCGGAGTGGCCCGTTTACAAAAACTTTGGCGAACTTGAACTGCGTGACCTCGAGGATGGCGTGGCGTGGTTGAAAACACAGCCTTATGTCGATGGCAATCGGATTGGCATTTGGGGTTGGAGTTACGGTGGGTTTATGACGAGCTACGCCTTAACCCACAGCAAGAGCTACAAGATGGGGATTGCCGGCGGGACGGTTTCCGATTGGCGCAACTACGACACGATTTATACCGAGCGCTACCTGCAAACACCACAGAACAATCCGGAGGGTTACCGGAAGAGTTCGCCGGTACACTTCGCCAAGGACCTTCATGGCAAGATACTGCTGATTCATGGAGCGATGGACGATAACGTTCACGTCCAGAATACCCTTCAGTTCGCGTATGAACTGCAGAAGGCAGGTAAGCCGTTTCAGTTAATGCTTTATCCGAAGT
>JBHENP010000301.1:0-297 GCA_046261995.1 Pyrinomonadaceae bacterium | reverse complement strand
TACTGTTAAAGCACATGCGTCAGACAATGACAGATTTTGTTTTGGCTAACTTGTAGAACAGTTACGGAAGAGTGAAGTAAGGAGATTTTCCATATCTCATTTGACATTTCTCATTTGTCATTTGATGCATTTATCCCGCTCGACTAACAATGTTCTTAAATGAACAATGAGAAATGTCAAATGAGATATGGAAAATCTGGATCTTAGGTACAACAGCACAGCACTACCGGCGCTGGCAGCTTGGACAATAGTAAGTTGATCGACCACACTGAACAACGCGTCTGATCTTTGCTCCAC
>JBHENP010000300.1:0-830 GCA_046261995.1 Pyrinomonadaceae bacterium | reverse complement strand
ATTTAGAGTCGTGCTTCCCTAACGGCTGTTTAAAATGGGTAGGCCGAACTCAATAAGACGATCCACGAAATAACACGAACCAAAGTCTCTTTTCGTGCCGATTCGTGTGTTTTCGTGGATCGTCTTTTCTTCCTGAGAATGGCTGACAGCTTTTCATCGGCCTGCTAAGACTCCTTTGCCATCTGTTTTAATCGTGAGCGATCAATCTTGCCGGTGCCGCCGAGCGGCAGAGCGGTAACGAAAAAGACGCGCCGCGGATGGGCGTAAGGCGCGCCGTGTTCGAAAAAGAATTGCCTGATCTCTTCCTCGCTCGTCTTTCCTTTTTCTTGTTCGACGATGAACGCCACGGGGACGACACCTTTGATGTCGTGGGCCGCCGGGACCACGCAGACATCGCGCACATTCGCGTGACGCAGCAGAATGTCCTCGACTTCCTTGGGATAGACGTTCTCGCCGGTCACATTGATCAGGTCGTCTTTGCGGCCCACAAAATAATAGAAGCCGTCTTCGTCACGGCGCATCAGGTCGCCGGTATAGAGCCAGCCGTCGCGGAACTTCTCCGCGGTCACTTCCGGAAGTTTCCAGTAACCCTTGGCCAGTCCCGAATTGCGGGTTATGAATTCACCTACCTGATTCGGCCCCAGATCGGTAACGCCGTCTGCGCCGACGATGCGAACATCGCAGCCCGGAAACTCCTGGCCGCAACTGCCGCGGCGTTTTAATCCCCACCGGCTCGGCACCACCGGCACCGGGCCCCCTTCAGTCAAGCCGTAGCTTTCAGCCATGGTCGCGTTCGGGAAGACCTGCTGGAATTCGGTCAGCAACTCTTC
>JBHENP010000299.1:0-834 GCA_046261995.1 Pyrinomonadaceae bacterium | reverse complement strand
AACGACTGACCCTTATCTTATCGATGTCTGTTGAGCGGTTGCGATCCAGACAATTGGTTTCGGTTTGTTGTTTGACACGGTGTTGCTTAAATGGCGGCTCTCGATTACAGAACCGGGAGCAGTAGCGACCGCACTCAACCAACGAGATCACTCTGCGTACGAAGTTGAAACTGCACTCCGGATCGGCTTGGATAGAAGATCTCTTTGACGCATTGTTTGCCTATGTGATTGTACTAGCGAATAATCATCTTGTTAGCTGAGTGCGGTCGCTACCGCTCCCGGTTCTGTAAATTGGGTGTCGTCCTAACATTCAATTGCTCGGGCGCTTGACTTAGAGAGCAACACTAGCCACGCCCACGAAGTCCATCTATGAGAACCTCATTCCGTAAATCGATATTTGCTGCACTTGTAGTCTGTTCGGCGTGAAGAATTTGAAAAGAAGGTGGACTTCATCGTCGACCAGCAGGCGCAGTTTACGGCCAAAATGGGGCAGCTAGAAGATATTGTTGCTCGCTTGGCAAATGCGACCCTCGACCGTTTTGAAGCCACAGATAAGAGGGTCGGTGACATAGACGAGAGGATCTCGGCGCTCGTTAACGCACAGATTGGCACGCAAGAGAATGTAAAGAAGACTGACGAGAATCTCAGAAATCTTGTCGCCGTCGTTGATCGCTACTTCAGCGCAGGTCGTGACGGGAGGTCTCGAGAATAGGAAGGTCATAACCTCTATTGAGTTGAGCCTTCCCAAACCATCATGGTCCAAAGCGTTGGCGGTACTCGCCGGAGCCAATGAAGGCTTTCACCATTTCGGCGTTGACGAAGTTGCCGTTAAAC
>JBHENP010000298.1:449-835 GCA_046261995.1 Pyrinomonadaceae bacterium | reverse complement strand
GCGTTGCACCATTCCGGTCGATCTCGCGCACGTCAACGGCCTCAACATCATCGACCAGCGCTTTAACAATCATCTCAACGGTCTCTTTCATGTGTGTTGAAACCAAACACGCGCCCGGATTACTAGCAAAGGTTCTTAAGCCGTGGCGGCCTGGGCTGCCGCTTCTGCTTTGGTACTTGCTTTAATTAGTTGCCCGACTGTATCGGTCGGTTGAGCGCCCTTATCAATCCAGTAACGCACGCGATCCATCTTGAGTTTAATCTCCGCAGGCTGACGTGTCGGGTCATACGTCCCTACGTTCTCGAGATATGCTCCATCGCGTTTTGACTGTTTCTCCTTCACGACCACGCGGTATGAAGGACGCTTCTTCGCGCCCGTGCGCATCA
>JBHENP010000298.1:0-241 GCA_046261995.1 Pyrinomonadaceae bacterium | reverse complement strand
TCCCCCGCCATTGCCTTCCATTACCATTCCGCTCAGATCCGGCATGCCAGTCATGCGCCGCATCATCTTACTTTTCAAGCCGCCGCCGCCAAACATCCCCGAACCGCTCAACTGCCGCATCATCTGGCGCATCTCGGTATACTGCTTCACCAGTTGATTCACTTCGGCAACGGACGTTCCCGATCCCCTCGCGATGCGCCGCCTTCTGTTCGCATTTAGGATCTTGTGATCGGTTCTTTCC
>JBHENP010000297.1:564-835 GCA_046261995.1 Pyrinomonadaceae bacterium | reverse complement strand
GATTGAGCCAGGATAGTGGTAGTACTTCCGTGAGTTCTGAGCATGCGGTCTATTACATCCGGTACAGGGCGGAGCCTCTTGGGATTGAAGTGCTGTCGATTGGTAAGGGAAAGGGTGATGGGGTTGCCATAGTGGTCCGTTTACCGGATGACGAGTTTGCGGAAAACGCATTGACTTACTACGTGGTTTCTAAAGCAGGAGTGCAGATGCCTGGGGCATTTGCGCCGGCAGCGCAGTTGATTGGTGCTGGTTGGCGGCCTGAGAGTTTTAA
>JBHENP010000297.1:0-330 GCA_046261995.1 Pyrinomonadaceae bacterium | reverse complement strand
ACTGAGTGGTTGCGGCATATTGCCATTTTTGGTCCTCCAGGATCGGGAAAATCAAAAACGTTCTTGATGAATATGCTTCGGGATATGGCTCGGGGGGGATCGGCGATTGTGCTTGATCCGAAGGGTGAGCTTTTCGAGCAAACGGCTGGAGCGTTTCGTCAGGTATATCGACTTGATTTGGTTAATCCGTCGCGATCGGACCGATGGAATTTTCTTCCGAAGTGTAAAGATCGTCCGGAATTTGCCGGTCAAATGGCGGCAACTATGATCGGATTGGAGGGCACAAAACATAACATTGCCGATCCGTTCTGGCAGGAGTCAGAGCTGCTT
>JBHENP010000296.1:565-836 GCA_046261995.1 Pyrinomonadaceae bacterium | reverse complement strand
GGTCATTCTAATAAGAGACTGATTCAACGGCCGTCCGTGGTGAGTGCGGACCTGCGCTCCCGGCATTCGAAGGCGAGTATCTCTCGGACTCGTGCCATTGCTATGATTTTTGCTCATGCCAAGTCACGTCCCTAGTATAGGACGGTTCGTTTCATCGAGAAACAACTTCGGCTTTGTCCCACCGAAGGCCGGCAGGGTTGCCACTACCAAAGTGCTCTGCTAGTCTCCGGTGCTTGAAGACCGAAGCCAGATAACCCCGGCCCTGCATGCT
>JBHENP010000296.1:0-376 GCA_046261995.1 Pyrinomonadaceae bacterium | reverse complement strand
CACGGTCACTTATCAGCCTCAGCCCGGCAATCGGCGTCCCCGTCTGTTCCGGCTTCCGCAAGACAAGGCTCTGATCAATCGTGCAGGATTCAACAACAGGGGAGCGGCGGCTTTTGCGCGGCAGTTGTCTACAACTCGACCGGATTGTGTTCTGGGTGTGAGCATCGGTAAAAGTAAGAATGCGCCGCTCGCAGAGGCCGTCGAGGATTACCTTAGGAGCTTTGAGGTCGTTTATTCGGTGGCAGACTACATTGCCGTAAATGTCAGTTCTCCGAACACACCGGGTTTGCGAGAACTGCAAAGAGCGGAAGAACTCGAAGCCCTGTTACAAGCTCTGCAGACGCGAAATCGCGTATTGAGTGCGCGGAGTCTACGC
>JBHENP010000295.1:326-836 GCA_046261995.1 Pyrinomonadaceae bacterium | reverse complement strand
CAACAAGACGTTTGGTTGATTTAGCAACGAGCGTTTTTTGCACTGTTTCCATAAAATTAAGTTGAAGCAGCCGCGGATTTGCACCGAATACGCCGATAAGAAAATTTAATCCGCGTTTATCCGCGAAAATCCGCGGCTGATTCTTTTTCGGCAAACCCGCCCGCTACCGCAGGCGGTTCTGACTTGGCAAGAAAATCTTGTAGCTGCCGTAAATTGGGTTGGGCGTTTGTTCCTCCTGCTTGTGTAGTGGACAAAGCCCCGCAAGCGTTTCCAAACGTCAAACATTCGCGCAAATCTTTCCCGTCCAGAAAAGCGTGAACGAATCCTGCGGCAAACGAATCGCCCGCTCCGGTAGTATCAACGGCTTTGACTTCAAACCCTTCCGTCTCGATGATTTCGCCTTCGCGCAGAGCCATCGCGCCTTTCGCGCTAAGTTTAATCACGACGCAAGCGCAATATGGTCCTAGCTGCCGAATCGCGGCTTCCGAATCATTTTGCGCGGTCATCTGC
>JBHENP010000295.1:0-316 GCA_046261995.1 Pyrinomonadaceae bacterium | reverse complement strand
AAACCGCGCTTTTTCGCTTCCGTCATCAAACGTGCAAAATCGGGCTTTAAATTGCTCTGCAAAAAATAGGAAGTTAGATGCAAATGACGATGATTTTCCAGGGCTTCGAGCGGCACGTCCGCAAATCGGAGTTCGGCAATCGCTCCGAGATAAGTTACCAACGCGCGGTCTTGCCTGGTGCTTAAAACGACTGTCACCCCTGTTTTCGCGCCTTCCGAAATTTTAATATGATTAGTGGAAATACTTTTTTTCGCTAAAGCGGCCGCGCAAAATCTGCCGAAATCGTCTGCTCCGACACGGCTGATAAATGTCACGC
>JBHENP010000294.1:0-836 GCA_046261995.1 Pyrinomonadaceae bacterium | reverse complement strand
GAATGGTCGCTTCCAGCTCTTTCAGCTGCTGCGAATACAAACGAATCCGCTCCAGTTCCTGGCTGGCATGCATCCGTACCAGGGGATGTGTAAACCACTTCTCCAGATCGGTCTCTTCAGCCTGTTTAATCTCCTGCTGTCGGCGCGACAAGATCCCCTGCCCCAGCATCAGCCGGCGCAAACTCCCATATTCACCAGCTCGCGTCTGCACCAACCGCGCC
Organism: Pyrinomonadaceae bacterium; assembly: GCA_046261995.1. Taxonomy (GTDB): domain Bacteria; phylum Acidobacteriota; class Blastocatellia; order Pyrinomonadales; family Pyrinomonadaceae; genus PSRF01. Next base: position 615 of record JBHENP010000294.1, on the reverse strand, counting down.
CGCCGGCGCAGCAGATCACGCACCGGTCTCGTCTCGGCCGGATAGATGTAAGCGGTGGGAATCATGCCCGCTAGCAATAACTTCGCCAGCGCGAAGGCATCGCGCCGGTCTGTCTTCACTTTGGCGGCGGTGATCATATGCAAGCCCAGCGTGTGGGCCAGCACCACCTGGAACCCGGCCTCCTGTAAACCATCCACCAGCCAGTACCAGTTGAAGGTGCTTTCCACCACGATCTGTAAATCTGCTTGGTACGGTGCCAGCATTTGCTTGATGTGCTCCAGCTTATTAACCGTCTTTACTTCCAACACTTTTTTCACCCGCTTGTTGATGATGCAGATCTGAGATTCCCTTGCACCCAGATCGATTCCGCAGTAGAAACTCATGGGCGGCCTCCTTTTTGCTCGAAGGAAGATGATAGAGCGGGTGAATCATACTCGCCCGCTCTACGCCGCCTCTATTGAGTATCAGGGTCCGCCTTCCTTACCTGCAAATTACCGTAAGCCCTTCCTGGCTCTTCACACAGTAATGGGTTAGTCAGGGCACCTATCTCGGTGGTAGGTCTGTCCAAGGCTCTTACTCGATCTCACATTCCTAAAGCTTGTCGCACAACTTGGG
>JBHENP010000293.1:574-839 GCA_046261995.1 Pyrinomonadaceae bacterium | reverse complement strand
GGTAGCAACCGCCTCAGACCCTATTGCGCTGCAGATGAGGCGGTAGCTCAACGCCGAAGCGGGCTTGGAGTAATTCCATATCTCGCAAGTCCTTCTCTGTCGGAACATACCCATGAGCGTGGCAGAGCACCTGGGTTTTAGCTGACAGGCAGCGAACACCGATGCCTTGGACGACGCCCCGCCCGCTGAATCCCGCAGCCGGGAAGATCCAGTCCGATCCGTTTTCCATCCGGTACACGCCGTTGCCATCTCGGTCAAAGACGAT
>JBHENP010000293.1:0-297 GCA_046261995.1 Pyrinomonadaceae bacterium | reverse complement strand
CCACACCTCGATCCCGGCACTCTCGAATAGCTGAAGCAGATCAACCAGGGCTCCGGGAATCATCTCAGGTCTCATATGTTCGCTCGTCCGCCCAGTGCTCTTCAGCTGCGGCGCGCGATCACCATTCAAGCTGAAGAGAAATAAACTATTTGGAAGCACGCTATCGCGCCGTCAGACTGCAAGCGCTTGTTCAAGAATCCTTAATTTGTTCGGCGGCGTTTGGAAAAACCACCTTCGACTGCTTGCAACTCGACCTGACTAACGGCTGATTTAGATACGACCACTGCCAAGCAGTAG
>JBHENP010000292.1:308-840 GCA_046261995.1 Pyrinomonadaceae bacterium | reverse complement strand
GACTAATTGGGGGTAGTGAGCCTTTAGAATAATAGAGAGAAGTGTAGAGTACAACTCCTAAGCCGAACACAAGCAGAATTTTTCCATATATCATTTGACATTTCTCATTTGTCATCGGAAGAAAAATGACTTCGCACCCGAATGGTGGATTCAGTTTGCAGGTGCAACAGTGGAATTCGTTTTCGCTCCAGAGGAGCGAGATGTTTATAGCTACGAGCGCGCACCCGAAGATCTCGCTCCTTTAGGAGCGAAACCGGCAGCGGAACAATTGGCGGAGGCAGGCAAAGACGATTGCGCTCCTACGGAGCTAAGGGGCAAAGAAAGGACCGTTACGCTATAAACATCTCGCCCCGCTGGGGGCGAAGCGACGGACATGTTCTGTTGCACTTCCAAGTTTACTTCGCGAATGGAAGATGAAAAATGAGAAATGGAAAATGGAAAATCGTTTTCCTGGCTAGACTGACTAGGGATTGATGAGGTTGTTAAGCCGTTCAGCCCAGTCCTGGTCAAGGTTCTGGAGAATGTTGTATTG
>JBHENP010000292.1:0-298 GCA_046261995.1 Pyrinomonadaceae bacterium | reverse complement strand
GCGGGCAAAGACGATCGCGCTCCTACGGAGCTAAGGAGCAAAGAAAGAACCGCCATGCAATAAACATCTCGCCCCGCTGGGGCGAAGCAACGATTCTGCCTGCAAAGTTGAGTAGTTGACCCTTCGGCGGAGGCCGCGTAGCATATGAACAGTCAAAAATCCCTCAGTCTTAAAGTTTTCGGGCCTCGGTTGGGAAGGCGTTTGCACTTGGAAATAGACGACGACGCTAAAGAGATTGTTCGCGAAATCGGCACGGCGATTAACGAGTCGGTGGAGAACTCACCACAAGTGGCGGAGG
>JBHENP010000291.1:301-843 GCA_046261995.1 Pyrinomonadaceae bacterium | reverse complement strand
GGCGATAAGCGAGGCTGCGAAAGGTGGCTGCAAAGTTGAAGGGCACGTGCAGACCCCGGAAGGAGCACAGCGAGCGATTGACGCGGGCATCTACATCATCGCCCACGGCAATGCGCTGACATCCGAACACCATCGGCAAATGGCCACGAAGGGAATCTTCCGCGCCGGCACCGATACTCCGTTCACGAAATACCGTGGTAGCGAAGTCGCCTTCAAGCAGACCGTTGCCAAGCTGCGCGATGCCTGGGAAAACAAGGTGCCGCTGACATTCTCGACTGACTTTGATTACTGGAACGAGCGGATGAAGGACGAGAAAACCGGCGAGTGGTTAAGCCGTGGCGAAATGACAATTGCTTTCCTACAGACCTGGAAGGCCGCCAACATTCCCCCAGCCGATATCCTGCGCGCTCTTACGATTAACGGATACAAAGCGGCCGACGTAATCAAAGAGCGCGGGCCAATCAAACCAGGATTCTTCGCAGATCTGATCGCCGTTTCGGGCGATCCGCTCGCGGACATTGACGCGCTGCGTAACGTGCAGT
>JBHENP010000291.1:0-291 GCA_046261995.1 Pyrinomonadaceae bacterium | reverse complement strand
GCCCGAGAAGTTTTTCCATCCGGGTCCGGTTCGGACGCCAAGCGGAAGGTGGACTCGCTAGTAACGTGGACCAGCGAGTATGGTGAGGTCATCAATCCGAGAACATTCAATGTGCACAAATTCGCAGGTCGGGAAGGGCGGTTTACCCCCGCTTGCATTAGTAACGCTCAACCTCAATTGAGAGCGAATAACGCAAGCGGGGGTAAACCGCCCTTCCCGACCTGCGAATTTGTGCTCCTTGAGTGGTGTAGCCAAATCGATTCCTAAAGCTTCAACCTTTAGGAGAGCGAT
>JBHENP010000290.1:456-843 GCA_046261995.1 Pyrinomonadaceae bacterium | reverse complement strand
GGCGCTAATGCTGCGCGGGAGATTATTAAAGACCTTCGAAAGAAGTGAGATTTCTCACTTTTCATCAGAAGCAGCCTCATTGTAAGGGTGTCACTCCGTGGGCGCCCCAACTTACGTGATCTGGGGCGGTCCATGTTACGCAATCTGGGGCGCCCACGGAGGGACGCCCCTACAATGAGGGCTTCGTCGCAAGTGGGCGCCCCAACTTACGTGATCTGGGGCGTTCCGTGTTACGCAGTCTGGGGCGCCCACGGAGGGACGCCCCTACAATGAGGGCTTCGTCGCTAGATGCCTAATAGAATCAGAGCCAAACGCAGTTTTGCCAGCGACAACAATGCCGGCGTCCATCCTAAAGTTCTGGAAGCAATGGCCGCGGCAAACGAAGGG
>JBHENP010000290.1:0-378 GCA_046261995.1 Pyrinomonadaceae bacterium | reverse complement strand
AAGCCGTAACTGAGCCTTACCATGCGATCATTTGCGGCGAGACAGCGCATATAAACGTCGACGAATGTGGAGCGCCGGAGAAATTTACCGGCTGTAAGCTGCTTTCCGTGCTGACGAGAGATGGGAAGATCACCGTCGACCAGATCCGGCCGTTCCTGGACGTTGTGGGTTTCGAACATCACGTGCAACCGCACGTGATTTCCGTCTCTCAATCCAGCGAGATGGGAACTGTCTACACGTCTCAGGAACTGAAAAAGCTTTCAGCCTTCGCTCACAAAAACGGCCTGCTGCTGCACATGGACGGCGCTCGCATAGCCAACGCTGCGGCGAGTCTCAAAGCAAACCTGAGAGCCATAACTGGAGACGTTGGTGTCGATG
>JBHENP010000289.1:0-846 GCA_046261995.1 Pyrinomonadaceae bacterium | reverse complement strand
GTCATCGTATGTATGAACTTTCTGGCGCGGATCCCAACCGAGTTGTTCGGCATAATCCAACCAGAAAGGACAACCGGTGGCCGGATCGAAATGCCATTGAATAACTTCGCGCACCCAGGCATCCAGAGATTCGCGCGCTTGCTTGCTGCTGGTTTGCAGCGTCGTTTCAGAAGTAGCCATTTTGCTTGTGGTAGTACGTATTCCGATGTTAATGGGTTCAAACGTTAAAATACCAAATAAGGTTTGCAAAAGATAATTGCGGGATGAAGGAGTTGGCGCGGTCCCGGTGAGGTCAGTACCACCTCGCGGTAGCGGGTGGGTCTCTTCGATTGCCGATTGCCAACTTCGGAATGCCGATTACTGATTATCAAAGGCAAATCCGCAATCGGAAATCGCCAATTGCCAATCGAAACACCCACCCGCTACCGCGAGGTGGTACTGACCTCACCGGGACCACGAGTCGAGTGAGTCGCTGGCGATTCGTTCACCGTGTGCCGCGTTGTGGGAACTCATTTGGCTGCCGCAGCGCTGCCGTCAATAAAGGGACGCATCTCGCCAATAAACTTGTCGCTGTTGGCGATACTTCGCAGCACGATCCTGATCGCTTCCTCCGGAAAGCCTGATTCCAGCGTGAATGTATAGCCGGTAAAAATATCCCCGGCCTCATCTGCTCCCCAAAAAAGAAACGCGCGGTCGCTTAAACGCAACAGCAGCCGCATCAGTGCGGCACGGTCCTTTACTTTGTCCACATTGATGTAACCCTTGTTGTAGTGGGGATAGATGCGGAAGCCGATGGTATCTTTTGCGGTAACGCTGATAACGACTTCAAAGCTCTCTGCGTTGGCA
>JBHENP010000288.1:389-846 GCA_046261995.1 Pyrinomonadaceae bacterium | reverse complement strand
GAGTTAGCCGTACTGGTGCAGTTTCAAGATCTCCCGATGAAGTTTTGTAGCGCCGCTCTACTACGGAACCGCGAGCGGACCGGGGTCCCCAAGCGGGCAGCCCGCTTGGGGTGGTGGATGCGACCGGATGCAAGACTTTAGTGAGATGCCTGCGACTCAACTCACAGAACCGCTTGCGGTAGCCAGCGGATGCCAGGCTCGACTCTCGCCTTGAGGGTAAGGCTGACCTGATCATTAAACGGCTAGATCGCTCCTGGCTGAGTGCTTGCATCCGCTGGCTACCGCAAGCGGTTCCGTGAGTTGAGTGAACCTTCGTTTGAGTGAATGCCAACATTCTTAACGTAGCTTGAGTTTTCACACACTCTCGGTAGCGACCGGATCCTACCACTCAGTGCCAAGTAAAACCGCGATTAGGACGGATTGAGTGGTAGGATCCGGTCGCTACTCTATATATGAA
>JBHENP010000288.1:0-380 GCA_046261995.1 Pyrinomonadaceae bacterium | reverse complement strand
GCGAGTGCGCGGGTTTCTCAAGCAGCTGCGCGGAAAGGTGTCCGTGACGTTTGAGGAGGGGACGCAGGCGAACTGGCTGCATGAGGTAGTGCGGCCGTTAGTAACCGAAGTGATCGTCTGTGATCCGCGGCACAACAAACTGCTGCAAAGCGGTAACAAGAATGATCGGGTGGATGCGCAGAAGCTGGCGGAGTTGTTACGCAACGGCTCCTTGAAGGCGGTCTATCACGGTGACCATGGGGTGCGGACCTTAAAAGAATTGGTGCGCACCTACGACTGCCTGGTGAGCGATACGACACGGGTGATGAATCGGCTGAAGGCCATCTTTCGGGGCCGGGCTATAGCCTGCGGGGGCCATGATATTTATCGCAGTGCTGGGC
>JBHENP010000287.1:484-848 GCA_046261995.1 Pyrinomonadaceae bacterium | reverse complement strand
GTTGAGACGCTCTTCAGCCAATCGCAGATGACTTTCGGGGACGGGCAGAGCGCCAGGGTCTTCTGAGATTTGATCCCAGAGGGCCTGCAGGTAGCGTACTTGCTCGGCTTTCGATAGATCGTTGAAGCCAGGTGGCGCTGGAAGAGAGGTTTCAGGCATCGCACTTTTGTCTCCAGTCGGTGAAAGCCAAACCCGTGGTGATTGACATGCGCGGATTTTAGCACCGCGGAGGTGATGCGCGACAGGTGGCTGCAAATCATCGCGGATTCACAGCATGGCCTTTAGCCACAACCGAAGAGCGAAAAGAACGGCTTCGCCGCCCGATGTGAGGAACGTCTCTGACCTTCCGTCACGGTTTAGTTGA
>JBHENP010000287.1:0-439 GCA_046261995.1 Pyrinomonadaceae bacterium | reverse complement strand
CTGTAAGTTAGTTTGGTAGGTGAATCGCGATCGTTAGATCAAAGTTGTGCGAATGTGTGTGCGGACGAAAACGGGCGACGCCAATAATTGCAGGGTCGCCCGTAGCTTATTGATGGTATTGGTGCCCGCTAGTAGATTCGAACTTCTGACCCCTCGCGTGTGAAGCGAGTGCTCTACCACTGAGCCAAGCGGGCGTACGTTCTTTAATATCAATTGGTTATGGACAGTCAACGCCACCGTTTGAGAGTGCATTTCTGCCATCGGAACCTCGACATCTTACTCAAATGAGCCCGCTTGCGCTAGCTATAGGGCAAAGCAAACATCCATTTTCCAAGGCTCACGCGCATCGTTTCGTGCCTATCATCGTTTCTATTTTACTAGAGCGATGCCCTGCAAACCGACAGTCACAATTCGTAATAATAAGGATTGAGGTAAAAAC
>JBHENP010000286.1:520-849 GCA_046261995.1 Pyrinomonadaceae bacterium | reverse complement strand
CGAGTGCATCGAGCGCTTGCAGGAATTGGTACGTGACGGTGCCAAGAGTATTACGCTGCGGATCACGTCCTGGCAACAACGAGAGCAGTACCAGCGCATGTTGAATGAGGTGCTCCCCTACGTCCAAGGATGATGACGAGGCTAAGGAGACCGTTAAACGCTTGGCTTTTTTAACGGGGTTAAGATCACCGGGTTGAAGCCACGGTGTGAATGAGAAGTGGGCCTGAATTATAAAGTCAGCACACTGAAGGAAAACGTATGAAAGAATCCGAGCGGATCTCGATCATCGGGGGCACTGGTGATCAAGGCTTGGGCCTGGCGTTGAGATG
>JBHENP010000286.1:0-510 GCA_046261995.1 Pyrinomonadaceae bacterium | reverse complement strand
CCGAGTCGGCGGCCATTCGTGCAAGCTCGCTCTTGGGTCCAGGAGCTCGCATGGAAGCGATGGAGAATGCTGAGGCCGTTCGGGCCACGTCCGTTATCGTTCTCGCTGTGCCGTTCGCAGCGCAGCTAGGAATTCTTAAGAGTATTAAGTCGAGCTTCAAGCCTGGCGACCTGTTGATCGATGTGACGGTTCCGCTGGAAACGGCTGTGGGCGGCCGAGCCAGCCGGCTCCTGGGGGTGTGGGCGGGTTCAGCAGCTGAGCAGACGGCGCGAGCTGTGCCGGCAGGCGTCGAAGTTGTATCTGCCTTTCAGAACGTCCCGGCAGCCAGCTTGCAAGCGCTGAGCAGGCCAGTAGATTGCGATATTTTTGTTTGCGGTAGCACCCCGGAAAGCAAGGGCCGAGTTCGGACATTGGTAGAAGCGATAAAGAACTGCCGGTACGTGGACGGAGGGCCATTGGATAATTCACGGATCGTCGAGGCGATCACAGCACTGTTGGTATCAATAAATA
>JBHENP010000285.1:364-856 GCA_046261995.1 Pyrinomonadaceae bacterium | reverse complement strand
CGATCACGATCGTATACTGCCTCTTCAGCTCGACAATCAACTCTTCGATTTTCGCCGTCGCCATCGGATCCAGTGCCGACGCGGGTTCGTCCATCAGGATCACGCTGGGACGAATAGCTAAGGCCCGGGCAATGCACAGGCGCTGCTGCTGGCCGCCCGACAAACCGAGAGCTGATTGGTTCAAGCGGTCCTTAACCTCTTCCCAAATGGCTGCATCTTTGAGCGCCTGTTCCACCTGGGCCTCAAGCTCGCCTCTGCTGGATGTCATCCGGTTAATTCTCAACCCGTAAGCAACATTGTCGAAAATCGATTTGGGAAACGGGTTTGACTTCTGAAAGACCATTCCTACCTGAAGACGCAGATCAACCACGTCGGTCTCGGGTGTGTAGATGTCGGTATCATTTATCAGAATCTCACCTTCCACCCGCGTCCCTGGAATTATGTCGTTCATGCGATTGAGCGTACGCAAAAACGTCGACTTGCCGCAGCCGG
>JBHENP010000285.1:0-257 GCA_046261995.1 Pyrinomonadaceae bacterium | reverse complement strand
ATGTGGGTTTTGAGATCTGCGCTGACATCAATGTACGTCGACTTTCACTAACACTCAAGTATCACTAACACTCAAGAAGTTCAGAGTTCAAACTTCAGTTTGTCTTACCCACCAGCAAGCTAAAGCTTGAACTCTAAACTGCTTGCGCCTTGCCAAGTTAAATTGCATAAGTTTAACCAAAATGCCCGGTGATGTATTCCTCCGTTAACTTATTCGACGGGTTCTCAAACATGTTCTTAGTGTGATCTATTTCAATA
>JBHENP010000284.1:527-857 GCA_046261995.1 Pyrinomonadaceae bacterium | reverse complement strand
AATCTGGAGGGCGTGAATCCTCTGGCAAATAACTTCGTGACCGTGTTCGTGCGCAACGCAATCGATCAGCGCGTGAACCCGCTGGAGTTAATACGAGCGCCTCAATTACAGCTCTTGATTCCAGTTAAGGCGAGTAACGGTGAGGTCAAAGCTCAAGTAAAAGATGTGCGGGCTGAGATCTTGGATGGGTCGCTCAAGATGCACATCTCGTACGACTTTAGCGGCACGCGAGGGCAGCAACCTCAGAGTTAATCAAACCGGGACACCTCTAGTTGAGTCCCGCTCCTCCGAACGGAGTCGGTAATCAGATTGTGTGCGGGGTCTGTATAC
>JBHENP010000284.1:0-307 GCA_046261995.1 Pyrinomonadaceae bacterium | reverse complement strand
TGTTCAAACGATAAGGCGCCTCCCAACCAACCGGAGATGGAAATCAGAACCACTCCCAGTAGCGAAAGTAGGAACGGAATTCTAAGGCTCCGTCCTACCAGTGGCGACCCTGCCTGCATTCTCAAGTAGAGATTCACCGAGAAAATTAACAGCGCAAGTATATTCAAGCGCGCGTGCCAGTTCGCAATTCTCTTCACCTCATTGTTCTTGATTGCCAGCCAATCGATAATGCCGGGCACTGCAGCCGCTGCGGCGCCGATGATACCCGCAGCAATCATGAACTTTGAGATCAGCGGCAGACTGAGGT
>JBHENP010000283.1:330-860 GCA_046261995.1 Pyrinomonadaceae bacterium | reverse complement strand
ATGTATCACCGTCGTCTGTTCATACCGTACGCCACGGTTGGCGCTGCCTGGTTCTCAGCCTTTGCCGTCTACTCCTGGTACCATTTCAGTCAGGTGCTTCCTAACTATTACTTTGTTTACCAACACTTCGGATCCACGCCTCTGTGGCTAGCGCTTTTGGGCAATCTTATCAGCCCCTCGCGCGGTCTGCTGGTGTTCGTGCCAGTGCTCTTTTTTGTCAGCTACTTGTTGCTTCGGTATCGGGCGGCCTTGCTACCTGGCTGTGGAATTCCAGGCCTGTCAATGTCGATCAGGAGCCAGACCGGGTATGGGACTGGAAGCACCCGCAGTTTCTTGCAACTTGGAATCACTGATCTTCGATCAACAACGTGCTCTGCTTTCCTGGAATCTTTCGCTCACGAAGTCAAGGTTCTTTTGGGCGGATTAGACTTAGTTGGAGTTTGAACGGACGGTACTCGCAATTGACAAATAAGGAAGTTCAGATTTGAGTTTTACCGATCCGAGGCTCAGACGCTCCAGTTCCAATTAAC
>JBHENP010000283.1:0-258 GCA_046261995.1 Pyrinomonadaceae bacterium | reverse complement strand
TGGCCGGCAACATAGACGCCGGGAACGTTTGTTTCAAATGTCTCCGGATCATAGACAGGAACTTCAGTCAGCTTGCCGGGTTCAGTCTTCACTCCTAATTTCTTAAGCAGCGTGAGGTCCGCATCGCTGCCAATCAGAACAAACACAACGTGGTTGGGAATTGAAAGCGTTTCACCCAAGTCAGTAACGAGCCTAACTTCGTTCTCAGTAATTTCGGCTATTTCTTTGTAGAGGATAACGCGCAGCCTGCCTTCAGCC
>JBHENP010000282.1:317-860 GCA_046261995.1 Pyrinomonadaceae bacterium | reverse complement strand
GGCTACAAGAGAACTAAAGCCGCATGTCACATCGTTGGATGAACTGATATGGGAAAAGAACCTGTTGGGGCGCGTGCCTCAAATCTGTCTGGATTTATTTGCCAGGCAATACGCGCTCGAGATGGTGATGCTGCTTACGCATATTGACCAACGCCTCAACGAAGAGAAACACAAACTATCGGCGCTTGATTTCGACGACCTGGAACTGCGCGCGCTTGATTTACTGGCGCGACCGGAAGTGGTGACGCGCGCTGCCGAGCGTTACAAGTTTTTTCTGGTCGACGAGTTTCAGGACACGAACGGTTTGCAGCGACGCTTGCTCGAGCGGCTCGCTTTGCAAAAATCCCGGCGTGAGAGCGCCAACCTGTTTATTGTGGGTGACCGTAAGCAGTCGATTTACGGTTTCCGTGGCGCCGACGTTGACGTCTTTCGCGAGATGACTGACACATTGACGTCAATTGGCGGAGAAGAAAAACCCCTGCTCTTGAATTTTCGCAGCCAGCCGCCGCTGATTAACTTTTACAATTTTCTTTTCCGGCGCCT
>JBHENP010000282.1:0-307 GCA_046261995.1 Pyrinomonadaceae bacterium | reverse complement strand
AACAGAGCAGGAACGAGAAGAGCTCGGATACGTCGGCCATGAACTCAGTGAAGCTAAGCGCGAGCTGCGTGATGCGGGGCCGCTGGTTGAGGTGATGATCACTACCGAAGACTCAGAACCGCGAGCGGTAGCGACCGGGTCGTTGCCAGGGTCACTTCAAGACTCCGTGAATTCAACCCGGTCGCTACCGCTCGCGGTTCTGACGGAGCAAACATCGCGCGAGCTTGATGCTCAGCAACTGGCCCAGCGGATCATTGCGCTCAATCGGAATACAGGTGTGCAGTACAGCGACATTGCGCTTCTGTTT
>JBHENP010000281.1:609-861 GCA_046261995.1 Pyrinomonadaceae bacterium | reverse complement strand
GTCTTAACTGTGGTTGCGGGAAGGGAAGTCTTCAGCGCGGGGCAGGTCACGACCATTGACGAAGAGCGCCTCGCAGCCCGGATGAAAGAAATCGCGGTCAAACTAGGAGCTTAGAAGTTGATTCTGGTGGTTAGTCTGCCAACTCAGAGTGGGCAATTCCGTGCGGCTGGACATCAAAATCAAATGTGTCATCCAATCCTGAAGGGAGAAGGCAAGGCGACCAGCGCCGAAGGCGCGTCAGAGGGTAGCCAG
>JBHENP010000281.1:0-330 GCA_046261995.1 Pyrinomonadaceae bacterium | reverse complement strand
ATCCCCTACGGTTTTGACATCTGCAATTATTCAACTCTTGCGAAGTTCTTTGCGCCCCTTCAGGGCGGGTTGCGTTTATTGACGTAACCCAGGGGCTGCGCGCAAAGCCGCTTACCCCTGGCTACCTTCTGCCGCGCCTCCGGCGCTGGTCGAATTAAGACCCTTTCAGCACTTGGCGTCCGACGTTCGATTTAGACTGAAGCAGCGATGGCCTGGTCGAAGATCTCAATCGCGACGTCGACATTTTCATTCGTCAGGATGAGCGGTGGAGACCAGCGAATTGTATTGGTTCCGGCGCCAAGAATAATCAGGCCCCGCTCGAAGCAAGCT
>JBHENP010000280.1:0-867 GCA_046261995.1 Pyrinomonadaceae bacterium | reverse complement strand
CATTAACTCGCCCACAACGGGCGGCGAGGCTCACGTTCCCTTCGGCGGCACCAAGGGAACGGGCATCGGCGATCGAGAGCAGGGCTCAACTGCACTGGATTTCTATACGGAACTCAAGGTCGTCTACGTCGATTACACTGGACGCAAGCGTGAAGGGAATCTTTACTAGTGGCCCGTAACCGAGGACTACCCAGTGGCGCTGCAGTGACCGCTCGGGGAGTTAACGGTCGCGAACCCTTTGGCTTGAACGACGGCACTCAATACAGAACCGGGAGCGGTAGCGACCGGATCATAGACTCAACCAACGCTTGAGGATGAATCACACAACGAACCATGCTGCCACTTGAGTGTTCACATCCGGTCGCTACCGCTCCCGGTTCTGTAATTGAGTTTTGACGCGGGCTCCGCGACCTTCCGCGAGCGGAATATTGTCCAGGGGTTATGCCCGATATCACGCGGCGCGGACGTTGGGTAATGGTGATCGTCTTCCCTACTACCAGGAGCCGATCGCGCTCGTGCGCGGTGAGGGCTTCTATGTTTGGGACGATCATGGGAACAAGTATCTTGACTGTTTTGGTGGCGTGCTGACGGTAAGCGTGGGCCATGCTAATCCCAAGGTCAATGAAGCAATCATCAACCAAGTCAAGACGCTCCAACACACTTCAACGCTTTACGCAAACAAGCCACAGTCGGACCTGGCTGAGAAGCTTCACAAGATTACGCCCGGTCGTTTGAAGAAATCGTTTTTTACCAATAGTGGTACCGAAGCTGACGATACAGCAATCCACGCGGCAAAGACCGCAACCGGACGCCACGAGATAGTTGTTCTGCGCCACAGCTACAGTGGCCGTTCGGCCACTGTAGCTG
>JBHENP010000279.1:468-869 GCA_046261995.1 Pyrinomonadaceae bacterium | reverse complement strand
CTGCATCAGTCGATTCATCTCCTGGAAGTAACAACAGCCGGTCAGCGTTAGCCGTGGTGACTTCGTTGCCGTTAACGAACAGTATTCCGCCGTGCGTGCCCTTCAAGGTCATCGCCGCCGTGTTGAAGTTGTGCGACGTGTGCTCAGTCATTACAACGAAATCGAGTTCGTTAGATTGCGCCGCCGCTATGATCTCTTCAAAGTTGCCGGAGCTGTGGCCGCCGAGGAACGAGTGCACGTGGACCACGCCCTTGTACTCGGTGAAGGAGTCGTTGTCCTGAGGCGCAACGCGCTGGGAGTTCAACTGTTGAATTGCTGCACGAAGTCGACCGAGTTTGTAGCGACGATACGCGAAGGGGATCTGCGAGAGCAGCACGAGGACGAGCAGGATCAGTGAGAGT
>JBHENP010000279.1:0-321 GCA_046261995.1 Pyrinomonadaceae bacterium | reverse complement strand
CGATATTTCCAAATGACGATATGGGTCAGCATTGTTCAACGTCTTGGGTACAAAAAGTAGTTAGTTAACTCAAGCAGTTCAGCGTTCAAACTTTAGTTTGCTGTTTCCCAACCCGGCAAGCTAAAGCTTGAACTCTAAACTGCTTGAGTGAACTCTGAATACATCTATCTCTCTTAGACCTGCTGGCTGGGCAGAAGCTGACAAACTACTTCAGATGCCGATCAAACCATGCCAGCGTCCGCTCCAGCGCATCGACGCGGTGTTTCGGCTCGCGCAAGCCGTGCCCCTCTCGCGGATAGCGCACTAACACAGTTTCAACTC
>JBHENP010000278.1:0-871 GCA_046261995.1 Pyrinomonadaceae bacterium | reverse complement strand
GGATATGGATGGCCGGCCGCGCTCTGCCGTGGGTCGCGACAGTTCGGATTCGCGCCGTGATCGAGAAGCCATTTGAGAGCGGTCGGGTCCAATGACTCGCACGGCGCAAAGATGATCGGGAAATGTCCGTGCCACAGCGCGTTCACATCCGCACCGTGGGACACGAGCAGTTCCATCATCGGGATGCGATACCCATTGAGGGCGGCTCGCATCAAGGGTCCGTCGCCACCTTGGTGCACGTCCGATCCATGCTCGAGCATCCATGTCGCCAGGGCGAGTCTCGCCGGGCTCGGTGATTCCCATGGGATGCGGCATTCGGCAAGCCACGTAAGCGGCCCATCTTTACCGTAACCAAGTGGAGCACTGTGCAGCGACGGATTGCGCGTCATCAGGGTCTTGACGCGATCGATGTCGTTGGTGTCGATGGCCTGCTTGAGTTGCCCAATCTCTTCCAAGGAGTCGATGTGAGCCTTGAGCTTCGGCCAGCTCGCAAACCCGTAGAGACGCGCGATCTTGAACTGCGCATCGGTGATCGACGCCGCGCCACCAGCCTCGAGCAGGTCCTTGGCTTGGTCCTTCAGATGCCGGAGATTGGGGCGGTCGGGAAGCGGACGTGATGCTTCTGCGTGATCGATCGACATGGCGACCTCCTTTCATCGAAACGCCCGTTGTCCGCACATCGGGCTGAAAGAAGGTGGCGACGACTTGAGGCTGACAGGTGGGCTTCTACCCTTTCCGCGGACCGGATGCGTCCTCTACGCGATGACAATCCTATCGTATTGCTCCGAGATCCGCCAAGTCCGCCAGGATGACTCTGCCGAGTCGCACGGCAGCGATACTGTGCTCTTGGGGAAGCCAAGGCTGTCTGGAC
>JBHENP010000277.1:556-873 GCA_046261995.1 Pyrinomonadaceae bacterium | reverse complement strand
GGCTGTGGTCCAGTCTATATCAGTGTAAAGCGTGCTAGCTTTTACGTCCGCGCAGACAGTCCTGATGTTGTGCGCGGCGCACCAGCTGAGAGCATCGCAGTAGGTTTCTCCTTTCCAAATCGGCAACCGGAAAGCCGAGCCCATGGCCCCACGTAACGACTTAGAGGAGAATAGGTCAGCCGTGTTGGCAGTGGTGATCACGCCCGTTGCACCTGCGGCCTCCGCACTTCGCATGATCGCCCCCACGTTTACGGGATTGTTGATGCCGTGCAGGATCACTAACAAGGGGGTACGCCCTCCCGCCATTTCTAATTTGC
>JBHENP010000277.1:0-313 GCA_046261995.1 Pyrinomonadaceae bacterium | reverse complement strand
CGCCAGCCGTAACCCTTCGACAAAGATCAAGTCGTTGGTCTTACCATCGCGCACGGAACGCGCCTGGCGGAGAAGGGGATTGTCACGGCTGGAGATCTTCATCATTGCCGATTTCCGATTGCCAGTTGCCGATTGGAAGAAGGGCTAGCTGCCAAGATTACTGCGATGGTGACGCTGGTGGTTTCCATTATCGACGCTCTTGAATTATGGTCTGAAATCAACGCTCGGATTGGACGAAGAAATCGGCAATTGGCAATCGGAAATCACAACGCAAGCTCCACCCAAATGGGCCAGTGGTCCGAAACACTTAAAG
>JBHENP010000276.1:240-875 GCA_046261995.1 Pyrinomonadaceae bacterium | reverse complement strand
ATGCTATGGTATGCAACGATCCGATTCGCCGGCTGAGTTAAGTCCGGATGTGCATAGAAACCGGAGTCGAGGAAAGCAATGGTGACATCGCGACCAGTGAACCGCTCGTCAGCGTTCATGCGCAGCGGCGTCGGCAACACAAAGCTGGTTTTCTCAAAGACCGCGGCGTGAGATTCGAGTTGCCGCTTAGCCCGTTTGAACAACTCCACGCACTGAGGACAAACTGTCGAAGACTTCACGCCCGGGAGATTAGCTTCGACTAGGAGTCGCAGATCTTTCTCCAGCAGGGAAAGATCTATGAGTGCATCTCCTGGAGTGCGTCCACAAAGGGCACACGTTCCAGCGGCTTCGGTGGTAAGGTTGGGTGTTGATTCGCTGGCGATAATTGTTTCCGACATGTTTAGAAATGAAGTTTACCTGATTCTTCTGGAATCTTGCGAGCACCATGGTGCGTGGGTGGTCGGAAGTTCTTGAGTGCCACACTCTGTCAGAACCGCGAGCGGTAGCGACCGGGTAGTAAATTCAACCTGCATTTGGACTAGATTTTGGATCGTAGATAACGGAAGCAGTGTTGAGTGTAGGACCCGGTGGGCTACCGCTCGCGGTTCCGACAGTGACCATTTGTGGTTCGCGAG
>JBHENP010000276.1:0-230 GCA_046261995.1 Pyrinomonadaceae bacterium | reverse complement strand
TATGTAGAGTAGCGACCGGGTGGTGATTCAACTGCACTTTGGACAAGATTCTGGATCGTAAGACGGGAGCAGTGTTGAGTGTAAGACCCGGTCGCTACCGCTCGCGGTTCTGACATGGCCATTTGTGATTCGAGGGGCGCGCGTGTAAGGTATTCTCAAACGAAACGACAACTGAAGGAGCGGGATTCCATGTCTCAGGAACAGGTAAGCGCTGCTGATCTCTTTCGCTG
>JBHENP010000275.1:536-878 GCA_046261995.1 Pyrinomonadaceae bacterium | reverse complement strand
CGTAAAGCGTTCCCGGAAGCCGTCAATAACTTCGGCCCCTACTTCATAACAACAAATCGCGGCGGCTGGTCCAATTGCCACATGCAAATCTTCTGGATTAACTCTATATTCCTTCGTTAACCGCTCGATTGCGTAAAAGATGATTCCGGCAAAGGTTCCGCGCCAGCCGGCATGAACCGCCGCGAATGATCCGCTTCGCGGATCGCCGAGCAGGAGCGGCACGCAGTCGGCGGTCTTTACTCCAGCAAGGACGTGGGCAGCATTGCTCACGACCGCATCGCAGTAGGTAGTATCTCCCAACGAGTTCTCAGCGGGCTTCGCTTCTGCAAGGGAATTAACAAC
>JBHENP010000275.1:0-333 GCA_046261995.1 Pyrinomonadaceae bacterium | reverse complement strand
TTCCAGCGGGGCGCAAATTAGAGCGCGCACGCCATCGACTTCACGCCAGTAGAATCCAGCGTCGCGGAGGTTTGCATCGTCAGTGATTGTTTCCATCGGCATAGACATTATCGAAGTTCGTCGCGTTCGCGAAGTGCTCGAACGCAACCCGCGCTTCACCGAACGCGTTTTCACCGAAGCTGAGCGCAGCTATTGTGACAGTCGTGGCGTGGTAGCGGCGCAGCACTATGCGGCGCGCTTCGCCGCGAAGGAAGCCGCGCTCAAAGCGCTACAAACAGGATGGCGCGGCGGGATCACCTGGCACGATGTGGAGATTGCTGCGCACGACTCCGG
>JBHENP010000274.1:0-883 GCA_046261995.1 Pyrinomonadaceae bacterium | reverse complement strand
ATCAGGTTGCTCAATGATGAACAGATAGAAGTGCTACGAAAAGAGTTGGCGGAGTTGGTCGATCCCGGCCATCCGGGTAATGGACTGTTTTATGAGTTCAACTCCAATGAATCGGCCGATCCCGAAAAGATTCTGTTCCACGCTTTGGGAGCCTGGCGCATCGCACCAGGCTTTCACGATCTTCTGTGGAACCCCGCGTTTTGTGTGCCAGCGTCGCAACTTCTCGAGGGACCGGTCCGCTTCTGGCATGACCAGCTTTTCTTTAAGCCGGCGCACCATGGCGGAGTTGTGATCTGGCATCAGGACTATTCCTATTGGACCAGAACGCAGCCTATGGCGCATCTTTCGTGCTGGATCGGTCTGGATAATTCCACGCGCGAGAATGGCTGTGTGCATTATGTGCCCGGCAGCCACCGTTGGAAGCTGCTGCCGCGCGAAGACTTCGCCAACGATATGGACACGATCCAGAGCGTACTCAGCGAAGCGCAGAAGGCTGAGTTCCATCCTAAGGCCATTGAGTTGAAGAAGGGCGAGTGTTCTTTTCATCACCCGTTGATGGTCCATGGCTCATATGAGAATCGGACTGACCGGCCACGGCGGGCGGCTGTGATTAACGTCATCCGCGATGGCGTCCGTTCCTTTTCCGATAAACCATTGCTTGAAGGTGTGCCGCCAATTCCCGCCGGCGAGAAGCTCGGTGGGCAATTCTTTCCGCTGCTCTTTGATCCGAAGAGAGTGGGATAAAACTGGCGGTGGGAAGGTGGATCTATTTTGCATATCTCATTGGACTTTTGTCATTAGTCCTGGATTACAGAACCAATGAGAGTATCACTCAACTACAGAACAGGAAGCGGTAGCGACCTGGCCGTCTCGGTACCACTAA
>JBHENP010000273.1:607-885 GCA_046261995.1 Pyrinomonadaceae bacterium | reverse complement strand
GTCCAAGTTCAAGTCCAAGTCCAAGTCCAAGTCCAAGTCCAATGTCCTCAAGTCCAAGTCCAATGTCCAATGTCCAATGTCCGGTACCCTATCGCGCTCGTCCGTTTTACGTTTAGTAGACCGACTCAACGTGTCCAACACAGACATTGGACATTGGACATTGGACATTGGACATTGGACATTGGACATTAAACCCACCCGCTACCCCAGGTGGTACTGACCTCATCCAACCCAGGCTCACACATTGCCCACCTGAGATTTTTCAGTTAAAAACAATC
>JBHENP010000273.1:0-393 GCA_046261995.1 Pyrinomonadaceae bacterium | reverse complement strand
GAGAAGGCCGACTTGCTGCGCATGGTCGCATCGTTTGATAGGCCCGAGCACGGAGCGCGGTCTTTGCCCGCTCTGGTGGCGGAAGGACTGGGCATCCATTCGTACGAGCAATTGCTCCACGAAACTCCTTCGAGCGAGATGAAGGAGTTAATCGACACGATTGTGAAGGAAGTGGTGGCGTTTTTTTGCGATAACGGTGGCGATGCCGCAGCCAATTGGCTCAACCAGAAGGCACGAGTAGATCGTGAGAAGTCCGCGCCCACGTTTTTCTTGCTCAGCACCATAGCCGCGCAGCTCGACCTTAACACCGAACAGGAATCTCTCCTGAGAGCGTTACGTGGCGAATACATTACTCCGGGCCCCGGCGCGGACATTGTGCAGAACCCTCTGGTG
>JBHENP010000272.1:641-885 GCA_046261995.1 Pyrinomonadaceae bacterium | reverse complement strand
ATTCAGAGCGAGGGACTATACCAGGTTCTCGGAGATTCTGCGCGCCCTTTCAGGGCGCGGTGGCGCCCGGCGGTTTGATCCAGGGGCGTCGCTTCGCTTTGCCCCTGGCTACCTTCTGCCGCGCCTCCGGCGCTAGTTGATTTCGCTCTTTGCGTTACCGGCGCCTCCCGCGCTCCTTAAGACTGCGAAGCAAGAAACTTGTTATTTGTTACAAGAACTTTGAAGTCAGCACACGAGTAGCCTG
>JBHENP010000272.1:0-416 GCA_046261995.1 Pyrinomonadaceae bacterium | reverse complement strand
TTTTTCAGCAGCCTGCAAAACAATTCCTATCTGTTTTGAGTCAATCATTAAATTGCTGACCACAAGCAAGATCTCGAGTTGATGGCTGGAAGTGAGCGCTACCCGGGAAACCGAAGAGCAGAAGAGGAAATGCCAATTACCGATCTTCTGGGCAAGGCCATTTTTGTCTCACTGCTCGGGCTAATTGTCTTGACGGCAATTCCTTATGGGACTGTCGAGACCTGGTGGAGAGCATTCTTCGTATGTGTCGTCTTCGCGCTCTGTATTCTCTGGATCATAGAGGGTTTCTTGAGCGAGTCTTGGTCCACCGGAGGCGGGGCTGTTCTCCTTCCCCTATTTGTACTTGCTGGCTTCTCTCTATTGCAAACAATCACGTTGGGACCAGTGGACAGGCCGATACCGGGCATTCCCTATTC
>JBHENP010000271.1:0-896 GCA_046261995.1 Pyrinomonadaceae bacterium | reverse complement strand
GCTTTATGGAGTGCGCCGGCAGAGCGAAGCGGCGACGGCGCTTTGGATGAGAACTAGATCAGACTACCACTCGTCGTCCCCTTCGTATTCGTCGTAGATCTTCAGTCTATCTGTTTTTAGCGAGTAGATCGTCTTGACTTGCGCCGGCCGCGCAGTCCGTTCGAACCATCTTGCAGAGCACCATGGGTACTGGTTTGCGACTACCACCAGGCTGTGCTTCACAGGATTCTGCTGCACGTAATTGAGTCTAGCGAGATAGGACTTTTGATAAGTGAGTTTCGTTTCCCAGAAATTGTGCCATACCTGGCGTCCGCGGCTGTCGTCTAAACGGTTGATCCACTTCGCTGTCTTCTCATGAAGTAATCCGAGCATTGCCGAAAGACTTTCGGCTCCGTCCTCCTGCTGAGGCGAGTGCGCCACGAAGTGATAATGGTTTGAAAAGACCGCCCAAGCCTCCAGTTGCCATCCATAATCGCGGGCGACGGTAAGCAAGCCTCGATGCAGAACCTTCACTCGATCGGCCGCGCGAAAGAAGTGTTCTTTCTTGTAGGTTCCGGCGGTGACAAAGTAAGTGCCGCTCGCGGAGAGCTGATGAAGGGGTGCGTGAGGCCACGCGAGTCTTTTGCCCCTGTGAGGTGGAGGGCACGAAGTTCATTTTGTTGCCTTAATCCAAAGCGGTGTCGCGCTGCGCTTGCCACCGCACTCCAAAAGAATGGCTTCCAGATTAGAGAATTAGTGAGGAGAGGGTATTATGTCCGTTAGAACCAAAGCTCTTACTTTTGGAATAATTCCTTTTTCATCTTGGTTTCTACCCACTTAATTAAACAGCCACCGTGTCTTCTTCTTCTACCAGATAGGGAGTCACAGCCACCGGCTTGTTGTCTGCGTCCTCAGCG
>JBHENP010000270.1:360-901 GCA_046261995.1 Pyrinomonadaceae bacterium | reverse complement strand
CCGCCTCAGGGACCGAAATCATCAAAGAGCTTGGCGACGAGCATGTAAGGACCGCGAAGCCCATCGTCTATACCTCGGGAGACTCGGTTTTTCAAATTGCGGCGCACGAACAGGTGATTCCGCTTCCGAAGCTTTACGAGATCTGCGAGACCGCGCGACGGATGCTGGATGGGCCACACAAAGTGGGCCGCGTCATTGCCCGACCATTTCTAGGCGAAACAGGGGGTTTTTACCGTACGGAGAATCGTCATGATTATGCGGTTCCACCGCCCCGCCAAAATCTTCTGGTAGCTCTGGAAGACGAAGGCCTGGACGTCGTCTGCATCGGCAAAATTGCCTCCATCTACGATTCGAATGGCGTGACTGAGGACCGCACAGCCAAAAACAACGAACAATCTATTGACCAGACGATTTCTGCTTTGAATGACGATTCTCGTGGAATGATCTTCTCCAATCTAGTCGACTTCGACATGCTTTTCGGGCATCGCCGCGATACCGAAGGCTTTGCGCGAGCACTCGAGCATTTCGACTCGCGATTGCC
>JBHENP010000270.1:0-331 GCA_046261995.1 Pyrinomonadaceae bacterium | reverse complement strand
TGAGATCAGTGAGGCTTAGACAGATTCATTTTCCGTATATGATTTGACATGTCTGAACACCACTCTCCCCACGGGTCCAGGCTACGCATCACTCACGCGGCGGTCTATGGGGTCAGTACCACCTCGCGGTAGCGGGTGGGTCGTCGCATTGAGCACTTCGTATCTATCACCCACCCGCTACCGAAGCTGTGAAAAATTGAAAACGATCACACATACGACTCAAGCGACAGAAATTCGCAGGTTGGGAAGGGCGGTTTACCCCCGCTCAAGATTCGCAGCCTATCAACGAATACAGGGATGAATGAGTGCGAATCTTGAGCGGGGGGTAAAC
>JBHENP010000269.1:659-906 GCA_046261995.1 Pyrinomonadaceae bacterium | reverse complement strand
GTTAAAGCTGGAATGGCTAGGGCAAAGGTATGATACTCCGCCTCGGTTAGATAGGCCACAAACGGTGAATTTCAACTTCAGAGGACAACACTCAACTACAGAACCGCGAGCGGTAGCGACCGGATGCTGCGACTCAACTTCGCCGGACGGCACTCGAACAGAACCTGACTGGGTATCCTCTCATTTCCAGGGCGCCGCAAAACAGCGAACCGCAGGATTGCGATGAGTGGCAGCATCCGGTCGCTAA
>JBHENP010000269.1:0-388 GCA_046261995.1 Pyrinomonadaceae bacterium | reverse complement strand
AACTGCTCCATGTTCGAGCAACAACACCGGCTCGACGCCAAGGGTTCGGGTCTTCGCGTCGTTCGAGTAAGCAACAACTCCTTCGATAAAATATTTTGACGAGCCGGGCACCTCAGTCAGCCTTTGCGCAATCAGGCCGCCGGTGCAACTCTCAGCGACCGACAACGTGTAACCGCCCACTGTCAACTTCAAGCCGACCACTTCCTCCATCTTTTCGCCGGCAAATGAAAAGACTGCATTGCCCAAACGCTCTTCCAATTTCTCAGACAAGTGATCGAGCAACGCTCCGGCTTCGGCTTCAGTCCGGCCGCGGGCAGTGAGATGAATCTCGATCTCGCTCTGATTGAAAAGAATGGTCGTCTGGGGATTTTCGTATTGTGTGTAGATG
>JBHENP010000268.1:659-906 GCA_046261995.1 Pyrinomonadaceae bacterium | reverse complement strand
GTGTATGGTTACCTGATCGGCGCCGAAGGTGGAGGTTCCTAATTTGGAGTGCGGCGACCTGTGGCCGCGCGGTGGTGTGCGGAGCTTGAGTTCAACACCACTCATTACAGAACCGGGAGCGGTAGCGACCGGATCCTACGTTCAACTGAGGTGAAACGGGGGCATAACATTCGTTGAGTGACAACATCCGGTCGCTCCCGCTCCGGTTCTGAATTGAGTGGCGATCAGTCAGACTTTGATTAGCCGG
>JBHENP010000268.1:0-649 GCA_046261995.1 Pyrinomonadaceae bacterium | reverse complement strand
GTCAAAATCGGATATGAGCGCGAACATTAACGTACCTGAAACATTCAGTTCGGAAAAACGTCCCTTACCGTGGTCGCTTTGGCTGCGCCAGATTCGCGCCATCTTCCGTCTCGAAATCGAGAAGAACTTTCTCGGCAGGCGTTCAATTCTGCTGTATCTGCTGGCGCTGATTCCGATTCTGCCGCTTGCCCTGTTGGCTCCGTTTACGCCGCCGGGCCGCGAATGGCAGGACTTCACTCAATACAGCATGATCTTTGCGGTTTATTACGGCGGACTGATTCTGCGGACGGTCGTTTTCTTTGGCTGTGCGTGGATATTCATGAATTTGTTCCGCGGTGATATCGTTGACCGCAGTCTGCACTTCTATTTTTTAAGCCCCGTGCGGCGTGAGGTGCTGGTGGTGGGAAAATATTTCTCCGGCCTGGTCACTTCAATCATTCTTTTCACGGGCACGACCGTAATTTGCATGCTCCTGCTCTATGTTCCCCACTTCCCGTCAGAAAGCGCGCGCTTCTTTTTTGATGGCTCGGGTCTGGGCCAACTGCTCACCTACGCCGGAATCACCATCCTGGCGTGCATCGGTTATGGCGCGTTCTTTCTGGTTGTTGGTCTGTTTTTCCGCAACCCCATTATTCCCGCGCTGGTGCTT
>JBHENP010000267.1:0-907 GCA_046261995.1 Pyrinomonadaceae bacterium | reverse complement strand
GCACCATGGCTACGGCCGGCGAGCGCTGCCACCGGTGTTTCGCTTCCGTACCCTTACGCCAGCAGTACTATCAGTCGCTCACGCAAGCTTTGATCTGAAACACCACTTGGTACTGGCTACTGCTTTAAGACGTGGGATATTTGACTCGAAGCTGGGCGAAGCCTTGGTTAATTATTGGATCAAGGTGGCTGGCAGCCGCGAGTTTGCGCTTGATCAGGCCACGGTTTTACCTGATCACGTTCACCTGCTGGTGCGTACCACGCCCAAGATGAGCATTGAGGAATGCGTGCTGTTATTGATGAATAATGGGCAGCATTTCATCGGCAAGAATTGTCCGGCACGGCTGATCGAAGCGGGAATCAATCAGCTTTGGCAGCCCTCAGCCTATGCTGGCACTTGTGGAGAACTGCCAACAGCATTGTTGAAAAGTTTTCTGCGGAATGACGGCTAAGGCGCATGCTGTAGGTTGGGTATGAACAATCCACCGACCGCGGTCGGTGGGATTTGCGGAAAGTTGCTGCGTCTGCTAATTAGGCTGAATCTGAACAATCCACCAACTGCGGTTGGTGGTATTTTCGCGCCAAGCCAGGAAAAGGTAACAGCGCCTGATCTTCAGGGACTTGTTCTATCTGACCGGCCTATCCCCTGCGTCGCTTCCTTACACCCCATTTCTTATTTGGCTGTGCGCCCATGACAAAGGTAAGGGTGGAGCCACCTGCAATGTCAGCATGCCTGATGAACGGTTCATTTAGCGGCTTCCCGTTTAGTGTCGCAGACTGAATATATTTGTTCTGTGGCGATTGATTCTTCGCAACGATCGTAAAGGGACCTTTCTTGTACGGCACCCCTTTAAGCATGATAGTAGCTCTCTCAAAAAGAGGACTTCCGATAGCGTAAAGCGTACTGC
>JBHENP010000266.1:566-909 GCA_046261995.1 Pyrinomonadaceae bacterium | reverse complement strand
GGCCTCAACTTCGCGGGCAATCTTAACCAGGAACTCTTCCCAGATTCTCCGGGGCCGCGCGTGCTCATCTGCCGCTTCAAGCAGACCCTCTCCGCTTTCGCCGTCTATCCATTTTCTGATCGAGTCGATCAATCCCAAGGTTAGTCAGTTCCTCCTACCATGAAGTCAGCACCGGAACACGGTACCGCCGGGTCGCTTAACCAAACACGGATCCTGGTGTCATGAGGTCAGTACCACCGCGCGGTAGCGGGTGGGTCTACCGTTGAGATTCAATGGTTTCCTTCTCCGCGTCATTTCAAGCCATTCTGTCTGCATTATCAATGGCAGTGGTTCGCGGTAGGGT
>JBHENP010000266.1:0-461 GCA_046261995.1 Pyrinomonadaceae bacterium | reverse complement strand
CTTATCCCTAGTCAAACCTTACGAACCGTTTATTTATCCAGCCGCGATCCGAAGAAAACTGATCGCTCTTTGGGCGACCGTGGTTCAAAACCTGGATCTCGTACCAGTTGTTGTTCTCGCTCAAGACTTTTACCCGTGAGCCGTTTTCAGCAAGGCCAATAGTCTGATTCGAAGAACCCGGACCGGAGCGGAGGTTTACATCTGTGGTCGTTATGCCTTGACGGCCGGCTACAAAGACTTCCGGAAGGCCGGCGATTCGTCGCAGAGGGTTCCATTGAGATGTCACGTATCGATGCGTGGCCAGCAGCATTCCGGAGAAGCTAAGAATGAGCAAAAGCGCCACCAGGAATCTCCTGGGCCGGCCGCGAGGCGCCGACGGAGGCTGCTCAACCTGGATTGACGAAGATTTCCCGTTCCGCGACTGCATCCGCGACTGATCGGGAAAACGCGCCATGATATCC
>JBHENP010000265.1:270-914 GCA_046261995.1 Pyrinomonadaceae bacterium | reverse complement strand
GACTGATGGCCATGACGTTGTTCGTCGCTTTTGCATTCTATTCAGCATTGATGATCCTCGTCATACCGTTGGGATGGTATGGATATGTGAACGGAATTGATCCGTCCCCATGGAAAGCAACGGAATGGCCGGCGTGGTACGCAATTGGTTACGGCGTACTCGAGCCTCTGAGTAGGATTCTGCTGGCGCCAGTGTGGATACTCGGACTCTCGCTGCTATACGTCGACGAGCGGGTGCGCCATGAGGGTTATGACATCGAATTAATGGCTTCCAGGCAGTTGGGTGGTATGCCGGAGCTCAATGTTGTTTCACCTTACGCTCCGGCTATTTCCGTGGATCCTAGCTAGGACGCTGCCGCCTCCGCCGTTGAATTCGTCTGGCAAAGTGTTGGGGCTTAGCTAGTGGGCGACTCTAAGTTGCCTGAAAGGCATGAAGTTAGTAGCCGGGGGCAAACGCCCCCGGTTTGCGAAGGTTTCAGTCCCGACCCTGGAAGGGGTCGCAGTCTCGACGTTCTACATCACGCAGGTTAAATTCTTTGGCAGGGTGCGATCCCTTCAGAGTCTGTCGGGAAAAGAGGCTCTGACCTCTCATTCACACCGCGGCTTTAGCCCGGTGATACAAACGGCGAACCGAGTCGAGAACCG
>JBHENP010000265.1:0-260 GCA_046261995.1 Pyrinomonadaceae bacterium | reverse complement strand
TCGCCCGCTTTGCGGGCTCTGGAAAATACTTGCGGCTAACCTGGGGTTCCGCTGCGCTCCACCCCAGGCTTTATGCTGCCGCCACGCTTCGCGGGCTTTAAATCCACTGACACAACGGTCTATAAACATTCCATCCCTACGGGACTGGGTTACACCTCGCCCTCGTCGGGCGATCCGCTGCGTTTTCTCAATCTTCTTAGTCACTCTCTGCTCAGTTATCAGTTTGGCAAGGCCGATGCGCGAATACCAGAGGCACATAC
>JBHENP010000264.1:487-916 GCA_046261995.1 Pyrinomonadaceae bacterium | reverse complement strand
CCTCAAACCCATCAATAATTTAGAGGGATATAGCCTTACGCTTCAGTTTTTCGGTGTGGCCAATTTGTGACCAGAATATCCAGCACGCAACGTGTAGCGAACTGTAGCGCATGGGACGGAATGTGAAATCTTGAGATTTCCCAGCCGCCGCCACCCTTGAAACTAGAAATTTTTGCGTAGCGACCGGTCACTCGGTCTATAACCGAGAGGTCGGAGGTTTGAATCCTCTCGCCCCGACCATTCAACTGATCGACCTATGCTGGGAGGTTGCGGCCGTATTTCGCTTGGGCCAATTGTGGAAAGCTGCTAAGAACCTCACTCCTTTTTTGAAGCCGAGTTTTCTGCTATGGCGAGACCAGACTTTGTGGAAGCTTCATGGCCAGTTTCGACAGTCACGCGACAGCCCCTGAATGCGACCGGCCCCGAGAC
>JBHENP010000264.1:0-477 GCA_046261995.1 Pyrinomonadaceae bacterium | reverse complement strand
TTTCCGAGTTAAGAGTTGTACCCCTAACAAATCCGAGGTAGCTGTTCGCCCACCAGCATGTCGACTATGCGCGTACCACCAAACCCAGTTTGCATGGCAACGATGCCCGCGGGCTGCTCCTTCACCCTACCGATGATGCAGGCCTCCGAGCCGTAGACGTTCTGTCTCATGCGCGCGACGAGGCGCTCGGCGACGTCGGCAGAAACTATCGCAATGAGCTTTCCTTCATTTGCGACGTATAGGGGATCTAGACCAAGAATCTCGCAGGCGCCCTTCGCTTCTTCGCGAACAGGAACGAGAATTTCATCAATCTCGATGCAAACTTCCGAACTGAGCGCGATTTCGTTCAGCGTGGTTGCAGCACCCCCTCGCGTCGGATCGCGCAAACAATGAAGAGAACCAAACGCTCCAGCGCTGCCAGCCTCGTCAAGCATATCCTGAACCAGTGCATTCAATGGTGCGGTATCGCTTTCTATG
>JBHENP010000263.1:490-919 GCA_046261995.1 Pyrinomonadaceae bacterium | reverse complement strand
CATCTTATCACCGCAGCTCGGGGCGCCCACGGAGGGACACCCCTACAACTGTGGCGAGCGATTTGAATAACATTGTAGGGACGGCACTCCGTGGCCGCCCCGCGAATTCTGCAACTGACCTCTTTCGAGATCATCCTCATTTCCGCAACTCAGGGTCCCCACGGAGGGACACCCCTACAACTGTGGCGAGCGATGTGAATAACATTGTAGGGGCGTCCCCCGTGACCGCCCCGCGTATTCCTCAACTCACCCCTTCCGAGATCACACTCATCACCGCAACCTGGGTGCCCACGGAGGGACACCCCTACAATTGTGGTCGAGTTGCACCTTGAACTAACAGGGACACCCCTACAATTGTGGTCGAGTTGCACCTTGAACTAACATGTCACTCAAACGTTGGTACAATAGTGACAACCGGCTAACCTAATC
>JBHENP010000263.1:0-271 GCA_046261995.1 Pyrinomonadaceae bacterium | reverse complement strand
ACACCGGCTGGCATTACGGGACAAGATTGGCGCAGGCTGCGAGCGCGACACCTGGCCGTGTCCTATGGAGTTGATCAACGTGAAGCTGAGAACGGTCTGCTCGTCCAGGAGGAACGGCTCGCGGGCTTCCCTGCACACGACGAAGTTATTCTCTGGTTTGAACACGATCTCTTCTGCCAGACCAACCTGATCTATCTGCTCAATTGGTTTGCGGAACGCAATCTTGGGAAAACAAAACTTAGTTTGATCTGCATCGGAGAGTTCCCTGGGC
>JBHENP010000262.1:0-919 GCA_046261995.1 Pyrinomonadaceae bacterium | reverse complement strand
GTACTCGATCGCGCCGTGCTCCCGCCAGATTTTCCCCGCCTTCTGGGCGATGCTGCGGTAGAGCTGCAGGTTCTTCATCGGGACAGGTAAAACAAATCCATCAACGTATCGCATAAATCCTCCTAGTGGTTTGAGTGAGCCTGCGAAGCAGGTGACAGCAGTCAGCCTGGGGCGTGAGCCCCAGGATAATGCAATATGAAATCGTAGCCCGCGAGGTGAATCTGCAATTCGTCAAGAAGTCCGGCTCTTAGAAACTGGTGAACGATATTCGCGCCACGTGCTACCGAGACATCTTTGTTACCGGCGGCTGCCCTCGCTTGCTGAAGGGCGCTTTCGATACCTTCAGTGACGAAGGTATAAGTCGTTCCTCCTTCCCTAGTTACCTTTTCTTTAGCCTCATGGGTAACAATAAATCACGATTGGTCTTGCCGCCAGACTGGCCGTGGAGCTGGCGCAAACATGCGAGGTCCTACACCCATTGATGGAGCCGGTCACCGCCATCGCCCAGGGGATTCTCAACCTCATCGTTTGGGCCAGTGATAAAACCATCCAGTGACATCGACATATCTGAAGTAACTTTTCCCATAACACAACCTTCGTCGGTTTGTAGGGCGTCCCTAAGTGGGTGCCCTCGCCACCGCAACCCGGGGCGCCCACGGAGAGACGCCCCTACAACTTATTACGCAGCTTGCCCGCAGTTAACCATCCACGGTATCCCGAATCGGTCGACGCACATGCCGAAAAGGGCGGCCCAGAAGGTTTGCTGGATCGGCATCTGCACAGTCCCATTCTCCGCCAATGCGTGAAATACACGATCTGCCTCTGCCGGGTCGTTGATCTGAATCGTTACGGAAAAGCCTCTTGGTGTTTCATAGCGATCAGGGGGAGCGTCAGCACCCAGGAGCGCCGTCTCCCCGAC
>JBHENP010000261.1:660-922 GCA_046261995.1 Pyrinomonadaceae bacterium | reverse complement strand
GTGCAGCTCTTAGGCACCGACGGCACTCAAGTTACGGCACTCGGTACAGTACGGGAGCGGTAGCGACCGATAGCGATTGCCGATTTCCAATTCGATCCCTGTTAAAAGGCACCTGGAAATCGCCAATCGCCAATCGCCAATCGGCAATATCCTCGGCGGTTTGCAGATCACAGCCTTCCGGTTTACAGTTTCGCCTGTCGCCCAGCGGGGCATCCAAATGACAAGTGAAACACTCTAAAAAGTTCTCCCTAAAAATTGTTTT
>JBHENP010000261.1:0-555 GCA_046261995.1 Pyrinomonadaceae bacterium | reverse complement strand
AATCTTTGTGTGTGCTGATCCTGGTCGCTTGCGCGGCACAGGCTGTTCCCGTTTTCGCGGACGAAGGCATGTGGCCGTTTAATAACGTGCCGCGCGCAGAAATTCAGAGGAAATATAAGTTCAAAATTACTGACGATTGGCTGCGTAAAGTTCAACTCGCATCCGTTCGCTTCAATAATGGTGGCTCTGGCTCGTTTGTCTCACCTCACGGCCTGGTGCTGACGAATTATCATATTGTCGAAGACATTGTCGGTGAATTGAGCACCGCGCAAAAAGATTACGCGAAGGAAGGATTTGTCGCCCACAGTCAAACTGATGAACTGAAAGCGGAAGGTCTTGAGCTCAATGTACTGGAAAGTATTGAAGACGTAAGCGAACGCGTTCAGGGTTCTGTTAACGCAAACATGTCGGCTGCGGAAGCCAATGCAGCGCGTCGCGCCGCCATCAGCGCAATCGAGAGTGAATCCAATAAAGCAACCGGGCTGCGCAGCGATGTAGTTACGTTGTATCAGGGCGGACAATACAACTTGTATCGTTATAAGAAATACACTGATG
>JBHENP010000260.1:0-925 GCA_046261995.1 Pyrinomonadaceae bacterium | reverse complement strand
CGCATACGGTGACGCGGACTCAACTCATTGCCCAGCACTGCCGGATTGCCAGCGGATGGCAGCGTATTCGACAGACCAAAAAGGGATTCTGAGCGCAGGCGTATGTCGCCGCTGAATTTCACCGATCCGAGTTCTGAGATACGAGACTCGACGTTCTTCAGACGGTCTTCAATTGCGGGAGACTGAGCGGGCTGCGGCTCAGCCTCCGCGCGCACCATCGAGGCTTCCGGCGACGCTTCTCCCCAGTTGAGTTTGCTCGCGAGCAACCGAATGGTCTCTTGTTGTTCCGCGATTGTTTCTAACATTTGTTCCAGCGTATTCAGTTTTTCTTCAGTGGTGTTCGGCTTCTTATTGTCCGGCGAGGATTCTGCCGTCTTCTTTGACGAGTTGCTCGCGACGCCGTGTCCGTCGCCAGAACTTGATTGCGCAACACTTTGCGCGCTAACGCCGACGGTGCTCATCGCGCAAACCGAAAACGCGAGAACGAAAACCATGAAAACATACCTGCTGCTATTCGAAACGAATCTCATCAGCATGACTCATCATCCTTTTTTTTGAAGCATCAGGTTCTCCGGTCTCGGCCTTAAACATGCGCCACAGCCGCGAGGGCGAGAGGTTGACGGCGCGGGCCATCTCGCCGAGTGACAGTTCCTGGCAAATGTTATCCTTCATCCCGCCGATGACACTTCTTGAGTTATTCGAACACCCAATGACTAGCTTTTCAAGCCAATCGAACACGAGCTTATGAAGAAGCATCCGATGCCCCTGCTCTTGAAGCCTCATCGGAGTTGCGCAGCTCAAGCAACCTTTTCGCGACTGCCACACTCAGCGAAAAACCTGGGCAACGATCCGCAGAAGGAGACTTGGATAGATGCCCAGTGCCAGCGTGATTGCCGCGGTTACCACTGCCGGAACGACCGCGAGC
>JBHENP010000259.1:0-934 GCA_046261995.1 Pyrinomonadaceae bacterium | reverse complement strand
ATCATGTCTAACGGTGGTTTTGGCGGTATTCACGAGAGACTCCTGAGTGCCTTAAAAGCCACGAATTAATCATCTTTAGCGCGCTTAGTTAATTCCAGCACGGGGCTTGTCCTCAGCTCCTGGCTCTACCACCAGCAAGGGCCGCAGACCCTTCCCACCTTCGCCCTGTTTCGGGGACATTTTGACGCGCGACGTGAGCACCCGTCGAATCCGCTTAGGCAACAATTTGGCAGTCATTTGGGCCATTGCCTCGATGAGTTCGACCACGTCTCCTCCGCCCTTCCAGTGCTCTCGCACTACCCGCGCGTCGGTACGATCCACAAGCCGCAGGAGGGTGGCAGCAATCAGATAGGCGTCATCAATCTGGCCCACGAAGGGGATCATGTCAGGAATAAGATCCAACGGAATGATTGCGTAAATTACAGCACCCGCAACCAGCGCTTTTTCCGTTGCCGGCACACGAGAATCTGTCATCAGACGTGCACAAAGCAAGATCATGTTGGGAATGAACAGCAAAAGATTCTTCATTCGCCGGCGTGCTTGAAGAGCTGACATCATTTTCTCCCAAACTTAGAAGTATTGGTGGCTGGCAAAAACGATTTCAAGTCGGTGTCTAAACTTATCACGACTCTGACTCGACTCAAACAGGCGCTGGCAGTGGGCCGCGACCGCATTGTCGACTCAACGTCAGAACCGAGGAGCGGTAGCGACCGGGTCGCGGTTAACTTTCCACTCAACGATGGGGCCTAATCATTATGCGGCCTAATGGTGCAACTTGGGACCCGGTCGCTACCGCTCCTCGGTTCTGACGTTGAGTGGACACCACCTTCAATGGGACTGGAGCGCAGATGCTTCACCATCATCGAACACTTGTTCTCTCAAGGCGACTTGGTTAGACTCCCACCTTCGGTTTTCGCTCTAATCCGCGTTCATC
>JBHENP010000258.1:458-930 GCA_046261995.1 Pyrinomonadaceae bacterium | reverse complement strand
CTAATGGCAGTGGCAAGGCTGACTTCGCTTTCGGCGAAGCCGCAACTGCTTCGTCGCGCCCGGGTGGGCTCCAGATGATGCCAGCGCTCGAAATGCCTATGCTCGGACGACACTGAGGGACAGGAATTGCCAATTGCCGATGAAGACGGCGTAGTGTCTTAATTTGAGAGAATTCACTCGACTACAGAACCGGGAGCGGTAGCGACCGCACTCAACCCACGAAGTACTAGCGGCGAGCAGCAGGAACTCCATGATCTTAAACAGGTGAGCAGAGTGATCCAGTAAGTTGAGTGCGGTCGCTACCGCTCCCGGTTCTGTAATTGAGTAGCACCAACCAGCAGCTCGTGGCTCTTTCGAATTAACCCACCAAGCAGCTAACAGCTTGCCCGCTGGGCTGGGTCGAATCGGCAATTGGCAATTGGAAATCGGCAATAGAGCTGGGCGACAACAGGGAACCGGACAACGGTGAATA
>JBHENP010000258.1:0-448 GCA_046261995.1 Pyrinomonadaceae bacterium | reverse complement strand
GCCCGCAACTGGTCGTTGGCTTGGGAGTAAATCGGCAATTGGCAATTGGAAATCGGCAATAGAGCTGGGCTAACAACAGGGAACCGGACAACGGTGAATAAAGGGCTACATTTGTTTGCTTTGCTGGTGGCGGGCGCGACGTTTTTTCTGATTATCGCCGGGGCGCTCGTCACCAGCCATGACGCTGGATTGGCAACTGAAGATTGGCCCCTCTCAAACGGACAGTTTTTTCCGGAGATGGTAGGCAATCTCTTCTGGGAACATGGTCACCGGATGGTGGCCACCGCCGTCGGCATGCTTACGATTGTCCTGCTTGTCTACCTTTTCAGAAAAGAACCAAGACGGTGGGTGCGCCGGCTGGGATTATTTGCCCTCTTCATGGTGATTGCTCAGGGGCTTTTGGGCGGACTAACTGTAAAACTGATGCTGCCGCTGGCCGTGTCGACAG
>JBHENP010000257.1:0-936 GCA_046261995.1 Pyrinomonadaceae bacterium | reverse complement strand
CGTCTGTGGGGGCGAACTATCGTGAGGCTAACCGTGCAGAGTCCCGTGCTGATTTCATTCATAAGATCGCAATTGTGGAAAAGGAATGCTCGGAGAGTCAGTACTGGCTCGAACTTTGCGAAGAAGCAGATTTAGGAAACCGTGATCAGCGTCGATGGCTCTTGCAAGAGTCTGGTGAACTGCTGGCAATCTTCACCAGCGTGGGGCGAAGCACCAAAGCGAATCGCGTTCACGCCTAAGAATTCAGTTTTAGGCAGGAGAGATTTCGAATTTCGAATTTCGGATTGCGAATTTAAGAACCGCGCTAAAGATAATTCTAAAAGCCGAAATTCGTATTCCGGGATTCGCGCTAACATCTTGCGATGGTTATGACTTAGCTCAAAGCCACCAACTTTTTAAAATCCGAATTCCGAAATCCGAAATTCGAAATTCTTCATCGCAATCCGAAATCCGAAATTTGAGGGTACCCCATGAACCCATCTCGTGAACTAGCCAAGAGAGAGCCAAACGGAATTCAGAAACCGACCGACATCGGGGCCACCCCGCATTCATACAACTACGGCGTAGATCCCAACGCCGAAACAGATGTTCACCTCCTCCTCGACTACTGGCGCGCTGTCCGAAAGCGCTTGTGGTTAGTTATCAGCATAGTCGTCATGATAACGATGCTTTCCGTGCTCTACGTGACGCGCCAGCCCGACATTTACGAAGCGGAAGCTCGCGTGCAAGTTGATCTTGAGGACAACGCGGCGCTGGTTGGCAAGACTCCTTACCTCATTGGGCCGACAAATGATCCCGTCTACTTCAACACTCAACTGCAGATTCTTACGAGCCCGGGCCTTCTTCGCCGCGTTGTAAAGACTCTCGACCTTGAACACAACCCGGACTTCTTCAAGGTAAGCTCGGCCCCAAGACGGTCTACCTGGGAGACAGTAG
>JBHENP010000256.1:0-936 GCA_046261995.1 Pyrinomonadaceae bacterium | reverse complement strand
ACCATGCGCAACACAATACCGGCGCCGCGCGTCCACCCAACGGCTGCAACGGCTGTCACAACCGACCACTCTTGCGCGGCGCGGCTTTGTCGATACCGGTCGGTCTGAATGCGCACAACGGTTGTTACACTTGCCACACCCCGGGCAGCAAGTCGAACGCTGGGCGAGAAATGGCATCATGTGGTGTTTGCCACGAGCAGAGATCGTTCGCCCGGACGTCGACCAACTCACGAGCGTTTCGCTTCGCTTTCAGTCACTCCAAACACGGCCCACGCCAGCGTCTCGCCTGTGCCGATTGCCATTCATTGATAGCGGGCGCGCCTCAATCGCGCCAGGTAAGTTCGCCGGCAACCGCCGAACACTTTCCCCTGGGTCGCATGAACTGCCTCACCTGCCATAACGGAAGGCGCTCGTTTGGTGGCGATCTCGCGTTTAAGGACTGCCGCCGGTGTCACACAGGCCAGACTTTCCGCATGGGAGGTTAGATGCCTCTCATTCACACCGTGGCTTTAGCCCGGTGATTAGGGGCGCGGCAATAACTAAGCGAACCGTTTTAACGGCGATAACACACTTGACTCAGTTTCGGGCACGGCTTCGCCGCCGGATGTGCGAAGCCGTGCCCGAAGCTGAGTCAAGTATGTTATCGCCGTAAAAAAGGCTGCTCGGCCCGTGTGGCAGTTTGCATCACCGGGCTGAAGCCACGGTGTGAATGAGAAGTCAGAACCCTACAAAGCTGCGAGGGAGGGTGAGGTTCGTGCACCTCGGCTGTGACCTTGGTGAGATTGATTATGCTCAGGCGATCTTGATCCCAATTGATTCCAGGAACCTGGTGGGGCGATCACCGCCGATCATCGCGAAGATGTAATCATTGGGGATTGTGATCTTCTCTTCGCTAGTGCGCGCGTTCATTAACACGACCTCGGCATCACGTATTTC
>JBHENP010000255.1:0-937 GCA_046261995.1 Pyrinomonadaceae bacterium | reverse complement strand
GCGCTGGCTGAAGCCGCACTAAGCCGGGGGGCAGAGGTTTCCATCGTCGCCGGGACGACCAGCGTTGATTCTCCTCATGGAGTCCGTGTCGCGCGAGCCCTTTCCGCAGAGGAGATGCATGAAGGCGTAATGAAAGAGCTGCCAAGGGCCACCGTTTTTATCAGCGCCGCAGCTGTGGCCGACTATCGACCGTCCCAACGGGCAGCTACGAAGATCAAAAAAAATGTGCCTTCACTGGTCCTAACGCTTGAGCAAACTCGCGACATCCTGGCCGAAGTTGCTTCAGCAAGGACTAATGGTCTCCTGGTGATTGGCTTCGCAGCGGAAACCAACGACGTTTTAATCAACGCGCGAGAAAAGCTGCTTGCGAAAAATCTTGATGCTATTGTCGCCAATGACGTGTCGCGCGGAGATGTCGGATTTGACAGCAGCGAAAACTCGATCACAATTTTGAGTCGCGACGGTCAAGATCCTCTTGAGCTTCCGAGAATGTCCAAGCTTGATGCCGCCCATCGCGTCCTTGACGAGATCGTTAGGCTGCGAGCGAAGAGCAAGATCTCCGCAGACGTAAGATTGTAGGGGCGTCCAACGTCGTGGTGATTGGGTGATCTCGAAATACGCAACTTGCAAGGGACAGAGCGTCCACGAAGGGACGCCCACAATGTACGACATAGGTATCCTGTGTGATGACGATAGATCCAGTGGCAGACGAACTCCGCTCGTTGATAAAACAAACCGAAGAACAAGTGGCCTACTTTCAGGAACTGGGCGTGTCTGGGATAGCAGTGGAGGCTGTCCTTCCGACGGAGACGCTTAAACAACCTCGCTCCGAGCGTGCAGTCAAGCAGGCGGCGACGGTGCCAGCTACGTCGCAGAAAGATTCCCTCCACGATCGATCAACCCCCAGCCCTGTAACGGCACAAATAACCCCAGAATT
>JBHENP010000254.1:326-943 GCA_046261995.1 Pyrinomonadaceae bacterium | reverse complement strand
TAGCCAGGAGTCGAACAATAGTATTTGTTCTACTACCTGCCGCCCGAAACTTTTCACTATTGCCAGAATGTTCCCTCAAGAACCCCCGCTCATCTCCGGAGTAGATCCAAAAACCTACCCTTTAGGCGAGCACAGCGAACATTTCCCGGGCCGGCCCACCATGGCACTCGTGGCCTTGAGCCACACCCCGGTTGAGCATCGGCTTTATCGAGCCATGCTCCTTGCCTTGGATGAAAACACAAAGCCTGCCGCATTGCTGACTGCTCGCCGGTTGACGACCCTCACCGGCATCGGCAGTCTCAGCACCATCCGTCGCGGCCTCGAAGGTCTACTGGCAAAACTGAGTATTGAACGGGAACAGAAGACTAATGGGAGCGGGAGCCGCGAGTTGGGCGCTGCTTATCGCGTCTACCGACCTGAAGAGGTTATTGCCCGACGCCGAGAGCAGGGGTTTGCGGGAATCGAACGGGGAGAGTTGAACCATTCCTTTGAGCGCGCCATAGCCAGGGTGGTCGAGCATCGGAACCTGAGCCGGCGAGAAGCACAGGTCGCGCTTTGTTGCGTTGAGGGATTGACGAACGCTCAGATTGGCAGTCGTCTCCAGGTTACCGAGCAGA
>JBHENP010000254.1:0-316 GCA_046261995.1 Pyrinomonadaceae bacterium | reverse complement strand
TTTCATCTGCGGCATATCTTCATTAAGTTTGGAGTGAGGAGACGAGCGGAATTGATATCGCGACTACTGATGTGAAAAACATTTCGGATTTCGGATTGCGGAAAAGAATTTCGGATTTCGGATTGCGGATTGCGGATTTAAAGGAATGGGAAGTTTGGATTTGTGATTTACAGCTCAAGTTCTTGAAAAATCCGCAATCCGCAATCCGAAATCCGAAATTCCGCTCCGAAATTCTCTTTGACAACCTGATGCTGCCTCGCAAGAGAGGCTTCCCCACGGGGTACTGTGTGTGGCCACTTCCGGATCTAATCCGAAG
>JBHENP010000253.1:534-943 GCA_046261995.1 Pyrinomonadaceae bacterium | reverse complement strand
GGCCGCGGCTACTTGGGCCGAGATGAGCTGACACGGCAGAGGTTCATGCCCAACCCGTACAAACCTGAAGAGCGCTTATACCGCTCGGGCGACCTCGCAAAGTACCTCCCGAACGGGGAGATGGTGTACCTCGGAAGGATTGACAACCAAGTACAAATTAGGGGTTTCAGGGTCGAGTTGGGCGAGATTCAAAGTCGGCTGCTGGGGCACCCGGCGGTCGCCAAAGCGGAGGTCATGGCGAGGAAGCTTCACGCCGATGCTTTAGAACTCGTGGCCTACGTCGTGCCGGCAGCGGAAGTCAGCGTCACAGCACTGCGGGACCACCTGTCGCAGGCGCTCCCCTTCTACATGATGCCCTCGGCCTTCGTCATGCTGAAGGCCCTCCCGATGACTTCTAACGGCAAGGTGG
>JBHENP010000253.1:0-480 GCA_046261995.1 Pyrinomonadaceae bacterium | reverse complement strand
ACCAAGCGCGGCCCCGTGTGGAGACGACATACGCTGCGCCGCGGACGGCGGTGGAGGAAGCCCTCGTCGGCGTCTGGGCGGAAGTACTCGGCGTCGAGCAGGTCGGGGTGCATGACAACTTCTTCGAGTTAGGCGGGCACTCGTTGTTGGCGATGCAGGTTGTCTCGCGGGTCCGCCAGAACATGGAAGTGGAGTTGCCGTTGCGCGCCCTCTTTGAAGAACCCACGGTGGCGGGGCTGTCATTGGCCGTAGCGCAGAGGCAAGGCGTGCGACGAGACAGTCCTACTATTAGGATCGAAAGAGCTAATCGGGGGAAGGTGGGACAGTTATTGGAAAAACTCGATCAACTCTCGGACGAGGAAGTGAATGCATTACTGAGCGACGTGCTGGCGGGCAGGGAGGTCAACGGATGAGTACGACGACGGATCGGCTCGAGCTCTCGCTAGAGGAGAAGCGCGCTCTGCTGGCGCAGCTCCTTCA
>JBHENP010000252.1:0-943 GCA_046261995.1 Pyrinomonadaceae bacterium | reverse complement strand
CCAAGTGAGAATTCCGATGATGCCGAAAGGCGTTGAGCACGTACGGTATGGACATCAGCGGGTGCGGACCTGCCGGCGTGAGAATTCCGATGATGCCGAAAGGCGTTGAGCACGCTATCGGATCGCTTACGGCCGGTTCTCCAAATGGTGAGAATTCCGATGATGCCGAAAGGCGTTGAGGACATGAATGCGATGGTCAGAGTATTCGCGGTGGATATTGTGAGAATTCCGATGATGCCGAAAGGCGTTGAGCACATTTTTTCTCTGCATCAGCAGCGGGCGTAAGAAAGGTGAGAATTCCGATGATGCCGAAAGGCGTTGAGCACACCACCAAGCCCGCCTTGAATCGTGGGCCACCCGTTCGTGAGAATTCCGATGATGCCGAAAGGCGTTGAGCACTAAAAATTACACACCTACTTTCCCTACTCTCCCCGTGAGAATTCCGATGATGCCGAAAGGCGTTGAGCACCCTATCGTTTTGAAGGCAAGATTTTCGACAAGCTGTGAGAATTCCGATGATGCCGAGGGGGCGGCGGTTCCGTGACGTGTCATTTAATCTCAAGTGCGCAGCACCCACCCTCGTTTTGCTCATCTGGACAGGTGAGCGAGCGACGGGCGGTACTAACCTAATTCGGGGTCACTCGACTAGCCAGTCTGCCGGAGTTGCACGGTTGATGAGGCGACGACGGCCATCCGCTTCATTATTGATAAGCTTCCGCGCTCCAAGATAACCGTCTGCGCTGTGTCGCGGGCTAAAGCGCGGCGTCAAAACGGATTCACGATTTCAACGCCCGTCGCTTGTGTGAGCGAATTGTCAAAATCTTCCGTGTAAGGCGCGTGATGCCGCCTTCCATGCACGCCGCGACGATCATCGCGTCCCAGAACGAAAGGTTGTGGCTTGTCGTCAATTGCTCGGCGCGCACAAAGACGTTCTCTGAAGGCA
>JBHENP010000251.1:0-946 GCA_046261995.1 Pyrinomonadaceae bacterium | reverse complement strand
CCATCAGAATGGGAGCACCCACGCGCTCGACCCAGGGCGCTCGGCTGAAGAGCAAC
This sequence comes from Pyrinomonadaceae bacterium, assembly GCA_046261995.1. Classification (GTDB taxonomy): domain Bacteria; phylum Acidobacteriota; class Blastocatellia; order Pyrinomonadales; family Pyrinomonadaceae; genus PSRF01. Next base: position 890 of record JBHENP010000251.1, on the reverse strand, counting down.
CACCACACGACGATTGCCAGCGCGCACAGGGCTCCGACCATGATTCCGTAGAGAAGTGCGTCGGGTCCGAAGAGAGGAACGACAAACCAGGCCAGCCACTGCACGATCACAAGGACCAAGCCCGGCCACAACCGGAGAGGCTTTCGAGGAGTGGGTTCGCCGGCTTGTGCGTTGATCCTATCGATCTGCTGAGAAGGGAGTTCGTTCTGTGCGATAGTCATATTAGTGAGATCATACGCGCGCTACGCGCCGCTTGTTTCTTTTTTTGGCGGAGAGCGTAACGCTGAAAGCGTTCGCTAATTCCAGCCCAGGGTTTGCTTTGAAACCCTGGGACTTTAGGAAGCATTTCAAATAGTCGCAACTCTGAAGGAGTTGCGACGAACGTGGTGATTGCGGAGCACCGCCGCAACTCCTTCAGAGTTGCGGCTTCTGTTTATCAGCTATCCCCAGGGTTGTCGAAGACTCCAACCCTGGGCTGGAATTAGCGAACGCTTTCAGCGTTAAAGCGCGGAGGGCTGGGCTGGAATTGGCGAACGCTTTCAGCGTAAACATCTTTTGATTCCTCCCAATGATGCCAACGCGGAGGTCAATTCATCAGCCATTGAGACGGAGAGCGGGCCGCGAAGGGCCGCCCCTACGAATCGATTGATAACAAAATTTCCATCGGTACCTGTCGATTTGGAGGGTTGTCGTTCGACATATAACTAGAGGTACCTGATTCGAGTCACCGGATGCTCCGCTGCCCCAGGAGATCGCATCGGGAGCCGAACCGTTTTACATCATCGGCGCAATAGCAGGCGGTTAGAAACTGTCCAATCCTCAAGATTGCACAGATTTCGCAGCGCGGCTTAGGCAGCAACCAAAATCGGGATCGTCGTGCGCCGGAGGCG
>JBHENP010000250.1:473-949 GCA_046261995.1 Pyrinomonadaceae bacterium | reverse complement strand
CCTTTATTCGGTGATAGTGTGACCAGATTGGGGCCGGCAAATGGCGACCAGCACTGCGACCAGTGCGGCGGCGCAGCACTAAACAAACGGAGACCACAAAAGTGTCACCGCTTTTGCTGACACAATACCGGCTAGAGAGAATGAGACTCTAAATTTGGGATGAGAAGAATGGAATGCGATGGAAGAGGAAGAACCAATGATTGCACTTGAGGAAAGGCTTATCCGTGGTTCCAGTCTCTCCCACTTGAGCAACAAAAGCATCTGCGGAAACGAGACCCTGAGTTTGTCAGAAGGCCCCGCCGCCCTTGCCGTCGCAGCGAGCTAAAATCCTCGCTTAGTGTGGGAGATTTAACTTTCTCCGATCGCCTTCGGCAACCAGACAATCTTCTGTGGCACGGCGGCGTTTGCATGACCCTGCCAGCATTTGAAGATTCACGGCTTTGCGTCCCCACCTCACAGCAGGTTTGCCTTTATCG
>JBHENP010000250.1:0-387 GCA_046261995.1 Pyrinomonadaceae bacterium | reverse complement strand
TGCAATCATCATGTTACGAAAGAGCGATTCTGTCGATCAGTTCTCGACAGTCAACTAGAACTATTAAGCAAATCCCAACACTGCTTGTCAAGCATCTTTTTGATTGGCAGCGCGTAGTCCTCATCAATTGAAGCAAACTACTCAAAGTGTGCGCGCTTCGTTGCTCCGCCCAAATCACCGGCTGTGTCGGAGAGATGCTCACGAGATTCCCTCACTCAGTCCTGCCTTGAGTTCCTTGTCGTAATACTTGCGCGCCCCATCAAACGCCGCTCAAGCTCGCTCCCCCGACGCGCCCACAGCACATGCGTATTCATATCCAGAGCGAAAGGAAGAGGCGAGTAGTGCTGAACGAGCCACACCGGGGGCGGTGCGATCACATCCACAGCC
>JBHENP010000249.1:0-955 GCA_046261995.1 Pyrinomonadaceae bacterium | reverse complement strand
CTGTATAGACGGCCTGGAAGGCCGTACGTCAGCATATTACCGGGTGGCGGGTTGTTTCTGTTTGGCTTGCCGCTGGTAATAATCGTCAATGTAATTCTTCATGCCTAGTTGCCAGGGCTTCATACCGTAACGATTGGCCTCTGCCTTTGCTTGCTCGCTTGTCCAACCATCATGAGTAATGCGGTAAATAGCGATCACCACTCCGGTGCGATCGGCTCCCTTATGGCAGTGAACAAGCACCGGTTGGTTCTCAGCATCATTAAGGGTCGCGAGCACTTGGTCAATGTCGTTGTCGCTAGGACCACCCAGGCGCCCAAGCGGACTATTGAAATAACTTTCTGGGAGACGCGGGCATTGTAAACCTACTCGTTAGGCAATGCACGAATGGTACGGATGCAGTTTGGTCAGCGTCGACGATGTCACTCGACTACAGAACCGCGAGCGGTAGCGACCGGGACCTACACTCAACACCGCTCCTGTTCGATGCCCAAATCTAGCCAAAATGTGGTTGAATCTAGCATCCGGTCGCTACCGCTCGCGGTTCCGTAGTGGAGTGGCACTACAAAAACTTGATTGGGCGATTTTAAACTGCACTAGTACCCACGAATGTGCTATGTCCTGGTACGACATAACACGATCAGCGCGTGGGGCCCCAGTGTAGAGTTTATAGACCTATCTCAGTATGACGCCGATTTCAGAAAGATTCTTCTTGAAAGATTAGAGAGAGCAAACCTTCTTCGGAATGGTATGACGTGCTCTGTTTAGCAGCGCGCATCGAAACTGAAGTTAAAGCCTTCTTAGATATGGGGTGTTTTAGCTATTGGGATTGACCTTATCCCAGGGGAAATAACCGATATGTAGTGTATGGTGACTTCCACAATATACAATTTCCATCTAACTCTGTTGATGTAGTATTTACGAACTCACTTGGCCATGCATTTGACGAGACCAGGAT
>JBHENP010000248.1:564-955 GCA_046261995.1 Pyrinomonadaceae bacterium | reverse complement strand
GAACAGATTGAGTCATATATCAGCAACAAGGCCGGTATTGATCTCAGCAAGGTATTTGACCAATACCTGCGAACGACAAAGATTCCCTTGTTGAAATACAACGCGAACGGGAAGAGCCTTTCCTTTTACTACGAAAGAGTCGTTAAGGGATTCGCAATGCCGATTCGCGTATTCATCAACGGCAAGGAAATTCAAATAACACCGAACGAAGTAAAACAGACTTTTGAATTCTCTGAAGAAATCAAAACATTTGAAGTAAATCGCAACTTCTACATTGAGGCAGCGAAGAGTGATCTGTAGTTCATAACAGCCCTGCGGGCCTCGATTACCCACCGGCTACCGAGAGTGTGTGAAAACTCAACCTCTCATTCTCCCCAACCTTTAGGTTGGG
>JBHENP010000248.1:0-500 GCA_046261995.1 Pyrinomonadaceae bacterium | reverse complement strand
GAATAGGAATGAGTAAATATGAGAGGGTCTCCTTACACGGACGCAGTCGGCCCTGAGAATTGAGACAGCCCGTCGAGGAAACCATTAAAATGGTTGCTTCATCTCTCAGCGCCGACTGACCCCAACCTAAAGGTTGGGGAGAATGAGAAGTTGAGTTTTCACACACTCTCTACCGCAGGTGGTACAGACCTCACTACCCTTGCACTCGCGCCTAAGAAGCTGGTTCTGACACGCCCTCCCAATCGAGCACCCCACCCGAGATGCTCGCGCGGGGAACACGCTTGGTCGGGCTACTGTCCTGCACGCCGACGAAGCTGTGTTGTTTGTCCAGTCGACCATCGTTTCGAAGAAACCCGGTGGGAATCGTTTGAGGCGGACATACTCCTTGGGATTGTCAGGCGGGACCTCCATCAGGTTGTGCGACCCGAGTAACGTCTGACCACTAACCATCACCGTGCAACCTGATATTGAGCAAACGGAGCGATTCAATTCGCCACAAA
>JBHENP010000247.1:0-956 GCA_046261995.1 Pyrinomonadaceae bacterium | reverse complement strand
CGCGCCAGACTGTCCGGTTTTTTGCCCGGCCCTTCAGGCGCCAGGTCCGCCGGTCTGATGTCCAGGGGCTCGCGGATGCCGACATGACACACTTCGCAGCGGTCGACAATGTCTGACTCAATCGCACTAATCTGATGACCGAGGATGGAGTAGTCGAAGTTGTCCATCTTCCTTATGAGCCCGTCGATTTGACCAGGACCCAATCCGATCATGTGGTGCCGCAGATAGTCGTCTCGCTTGGTTGCGAGTTCAGTAGGCGCCTTGAGCAACTCCGCTTTCCGACCCAGGAGCGTTGCCTTTTCCTCACGGAGGTCGTTGTAAAATTTCTCGAGCTGCTCATAATTCATCTTCTTCGTGATGGTCTTGTCGGAGCCATCAGGAGCGGGTAACTCCACTTCGACTATTTCCTGACGCTTATCCTCCGCCTGTTTCCGATATTTCTCTTTCGCAGACCCTTTTGCAGTTTCCACGTTGTAGTTGATGACCGTGAGGCGGCCGCGTTGATTCTGGAAGGGATCGGTTACCGCGTCGAGCTGCTTTTGAATTTGCGCGACCTTCCGATCAATCTCAGTGCTCTCCGGTTTTACTACTTCGAGCGCAGATTTTGCTTCGGCGTCCAGCGTCTGGTATTCGGCACTCTCTTTAACTTCGGCTTCACTCTTACCGGCCTGCGGTCTAATACTCCTCAGGTAGCGCGTGTAACGGCTGACAAATTCTTGTTGAACGTTTCTCCACGGACGCTGACCGAAAGTTTCATCCCAAAGAGCCCACACGAGAGAAGCGGTAAGAAGCAGCGCGCAAAGAAGCATTATGCCGCTCGTAGAGCGGCTCACGATGGGATCGTGCGCCGGAACCTCAGGCTCTTTCTTCACCAGCGATTCGCTGGTTTCGGGAGAGTCGGCCACTAAGGGTCATTCCTCCGCGCTCGTAAATTCAAAACACTCAAACGTTGAACC
>JBHENP010000246.1:0-960 GCA_046261995.1 Pyrinomonadaceae bacterium | reverse complement strand
AGATCCTTTCCACCACGCGCCAGCCGCGTCAGCGACTCCGGCTCAACCTCATTCATCCGCAACTCTTCAAGCGTTTTCGCAACCGCAACCGGAAACCCCGGCCTCGTAGCCACCGGCTCGAAATAACTCAACTTCCCTTCCGATTGCAGCAAATGAATCGCGCGCGCCACCACCGCCGTAAACGAGAGCCTACTGGCCGGCGCACTCCCCTCCTCAGCCAGAGCACCCTGCGCCAACCTCGCCGCCAGAACATTCAACGTGAATCTCTTAATCCCAAACCAAGCACCCTTCGCGCCAACCACCCTCAGGTGAAACTCACTTGCAGCCTCCAACGAATGCGCGATAACCAATACTTCAGTATCGGCGGCATACTTCTCCATCCACTCCCGAGCGATCCCAATCCGCGTGGCCGCATCACTCGAGACTTCGATTCTCTTGTTCTGGTTTCTTTCCATCGTGCTGGTTTCGATAATCACTTGACCGCCTGTTGCCCGTTACCAAGACAGTTTCACGCAAAGACGCAAAGGGTGCAAAGACGCAAATGAAAACTCTCTAACACTGACTTTGCGTCTTTGCTCCCTTTGCGTCTTTGCGTGAAAAACATTTTCGTGTCCGTTCGTGTGGCTTCGTGCAGATTAGCACCCTCATGCTAATGCAGCTAGAATGAGCGGGCTCTGGCACGACCTCGTGGAACATGTCTGAAAACCGTGACTGCGCCCATCACTCCCGGAACAAAGCTAGGCCGTTGTCAAATCCGCTCGCAAACTGGCGCAGGCGGAATGGGCGAAGTTTAGTTTAAGGAAGTCCTCAGGTTGTCAGGTGGAAAACCACTGGGAGCATCCGCACTCGCACGCTCATACGCATTGACGGGTAAGCGAGAGGAAGCGCAAAAGAATCTGGATGAGCTGCTAAAACTATCTAAACAACGCTTCGTGTCGCCGACTTCCATCGCGCTTATAT
>JBHENP010000245.1:0-964 GCA_046261995.1 Pyrinomonadaceae bacterium | reverse complement strand
CCTCATGGCCCGCTTCGCATAGCGCGTCAGCTTCGCGGAGCGTGCGCGGCTGAAAGGAAACGTGATGAGGCGTGATCAGGCAGATGCGAGCCATGAATTGTATTTCCGAAGTAGTGTGTTCACGTCAAGGCGCGGGCCCATGAGGTCAGTATGCGGTCGCGCGTGGGTCACCAGATTACCGTCTACTCGAGTCACGGACCCGGTGAGGTCAGTACCACCTCGCGGTAGCGGGTGGGTGTTTCGATTGGCAATTGGCGACTTCCGATTGCGGATTTGCCTTTGACAATCAGTCAATCGGCATTCCGCAATTGGCAATTGGCAATCGGCAATCGAAGAGACCCACCCGCTACCGCGAGGTGGTACTGACCTCACCGGGACCACGAGCTGAGTGACTGCGCATCGCTTACCCACCTTCTATCGCATGGGTACTAACCTCATGGGCCCGCGGCTTGGACGATTCCCAGACTTGTTCTGGATGCAGCAATGCGCCGGTCCATCGGCGACTCAACTTCGCGTGGCCGTAGCGAGTCTGATAGTAATTTTGCAAACGATCCGAGCGGACCGTTCCGGCGCGAATGGCGTCTACCATTTCTTCAATGGCCTTACCCAGCGCCCGGTTGTCCAACGGAACAACTCTCACGTCAGGATTCTCACCAGCGAGCACCCGAATCGCGCCCACATCGGTTGCGACAAACGGCACACCATGGGCCATCGCCTCAAGCAGCACCACTGGCAAGCCTTCGGTCTCGGACGGTAGGACCACCAGATCAGTTCCAGCCAGAATCGCCGAGAGCTCTTCGGGCGTTGAATAAGCGTCGTTCACGTGAACCCGATCTTCCAATCCTAATCTACAAACGGACCTTTGTAGTGCCTCTCGTTCTTCACCCCACGCATGGAAATTTAACTCCGCTGGTCCTATCTTCAAATCCGGCCAAATTTCCAGCAGGCGATAGATACCTTTGTC
>JBHENP010000244.1:492-973 GCA_046261995.1 Pyrinomonadaceae bacterium | reverse complement strand
CTTTCCCAACGGAGATGCTTGAGGGCGAAGCTGAACTGGGCCAGCTCATTCGCGAGCGTGGCAAAGAGTATGGCGCTTCGACGGGTCGACCGCGGCGCTGTGGCTGGTTTGACGCATTAGGAACGCGTTATGCCGCGGAGATAAATGGCTTTACATCGGTGGCGCTCACCAAGCTCGATGTGCTCGACGCTCTTGACGAGATAAAGGTGTGCACTGGTTACAAGCTGGACGAGCGCATCTGCGATTCGCTCCCCGCCGTCTCTCAGGACCTGCGTCGTATCGAGCCTATCTACGCAACGCTTCCCGGTTGGAAGACTTCGACAGTGGGCACGACGGAGATGAGTTCCCTTCCCGCCAACGCCCGCCGCTACGTCAATTTTCTCTCCGAACAAATTGGAGTGGAAATCGGTCTAGTGTCCACCGGCCCCGAGCGCTCCCAAACAATCATCGTCCACGACTCCGCCCTCGGCAGCTGGCTAAA
>JBHENP010000244.1:0-439 GCA_046261995.1 Pyrinomonadaceae bacterium | reverse complement strand
GCATTGGAAACAGTAAGACGATCCACGAAATGACCCGAAGCACACGAACTATGGCAATCCTTTCGTGTGGTTTCGTGTGGTTCGTTGGATCGTGTTTGTTTGCAGGGACTGCGGCACTCAACCACAGAACCGGGAGCGGTAGCGACCGCACTCAACCTACGCCAGGAATAACGACAATAAAACAGTCATGCAGTCCCGTTCGAGTTGGTCTGAGATGCTCATAGGTTGGTCGTTGTCTTGAAGGATCCTGCTACTTGAGTGCGGTCGCTATCGCTCCCGGTTCTGTATTCCTACTTGCGTCGCTTCTAATCACTTCAACTTGAATCACAAGTTTCAAGACTCAAAGTTCCGACGTTGGACATTGGACTTTGGACATTGGACTTTCGGTTCGGTAGAATGCCATTCATCCGTCTGATGTGGGCCGATAGCTCAGTCGGTA
>JBHENP010000243.1:0-973 GCA_046261995.1 Pyrinomonadaceae bacterium | reverse complement strand
ATTACCCTCTGACGATATGCACTCAACTACAGAACAGGAAGCGGTAGCGACCTGGCCGTTGCGACAGACTCAAACTGTGTTAGTGGTACCGAGACGGCCAGGTCGCTACCGCTTCCTGTTCTGTAGTTGAGCGCGCAATCCGGCTTGAGTGGTGCCAGATCTTTAAGCAATCAAGGCAGCGGTTCTCCTTGTTCGTAAAGCACATACGCGACCGCCGCCGAGACAGATTCTTCGTCCCAAAGATATTTCTTGCTGCCACGTGGGATCCAAGGTGATCTGTCGCTATGCCAACAGCCCGCTTCCCTCATCTCTCGTGTTGCATTTGCTTTGAAGGCATTCAGAATTGGTTCTGGTTTGCAATTAGCCGAGACCACAGTGTGAATGTGGTTGGATCTTGCATTGAATGCCAGGAGTACCCAACCTCGGATCTTACAAGTCTCCCGGATCGCCTTTTCGATAGCCGCTCTGCGCTGCGAGCCAAGCTTCACCGGTGGTTGCTTGAGAGAAGCAAGGTTGTATTTTCTCCATTGCTCGTTGGGCGGAATGCGAGGACTCCGATAGCGATTATGAAAACGATCTACCGACCCTCGTCGGTCGCCATGAAGCCAAGTGCCGTAAGCTCGAACTGAGATGAGGTAAGCAAGCGGGATATCTTGCGTTCTAAACTCACGGTGAGTGTGAGCCATGATTTGTCCCTTCTCTGTGAGGATTTGGAAGATTCTAGCATTCCGGCTGGCATGGAGGAATGCCTTGGTCGCAGCGCTCTACTATAGAGCAACCGGGACGTGCAGTACCGACCCAACCAAGGGGTCCATTGGAAGACCATCTGTTCGAGCCCCCGGGCTTCGTCCAGGTTGTGCGGCCTTTTTGAGTATGTGACTACGCAGTTCAATTTTAGTTGTGTGTTGCGCAACGGCCAGGTCGCTACCGCTTCCTGTTCTGTAGTTGAGTGATACTCTCATTGGTTCTGTAG
>JBHENP010000242.1:670-988 GCA_046261995.1 Pyrinomonadaceae bacterium | reverse complement strand
AATCATAGCGGTAATGATCTTAACCATCACGCTTTTTTCGATAACCGGTTTCGCTCAAACCAGGAGACGTACAACCGCAAGAAGCGGTCGCACGGCGCCGAAGGCTGCCGAGGTCCAACGCGACGGTGCGACGCGCGTTGCCGACCAGATTAAGATCCTGACGCGATTCATCTATATATTGGGCGGTGTAGCCAAGGGCCTGGAAGGTGTTGATGATGCGGTTCGTCGCAAAGAAGCTTCTCCCGCGATCCTTGATCAGGCGACGAGAAACAAGGCCACGGTGCGCGCCAGCATTCAAAGTGTAAGAGAAGGACTGGA
>JBHENP010000242.1:0-660 GCA_046261995.1 Pyrinomonadaceae bacterium | reverse complement strand
CTATTACACAAGACTCGCCGGCGTAGCCTCGCAAGCCGCCAGCGCAGAAGATCAAGCAGCAGCGAATCAATTTGATAAAGCCGGACGAACACTTTTGGAGGTTGTAAATCAGCTGACGGATCTATTGCTGGAGATGCGGTGAGCAACAGGGTTTGAGGTGTCGGGAGTCTCTCGAGGATGAGATTTTCCAGATATCATTTGACATTTCTCATTTGTCATTTGAAAGAAGGAATCATGCGAAAGACGCGGCCCCCTCTGAAATGAAAAATGAGAAATCTCAAATGATATATGGAAAATCTTCCGTGGTGTTCAACTAAGCCCGAGCGCTACTTCCCCTTAGGGTAGTAGCCTTGCCTCGCACGAACACGTGCTTCGGGCCGTGCGCGTAAACTAACTGCGATGCGACGGAATTGTGCGCCTGCCGCTTGAGAGTTTGAGTAGTATTGCAACAGGTATTGTCCACGCAACTCAGCAGCAACTTCACTGAAAACTTTTTCCAGATCCTGCTCTCCGTCGGGCACAAAAGCTGTACCCCCGGTAGACTGTGCGATCGCAGCCATCGCGTTTTGAGCCCGCGTGCTGATCACATTTAGGTTTACTGACCGCCCACCAGGATTAATGGAATAAAAAGCAGCATCGCCTTGTTGCACTACTTTTTGT
>JBHENP010000241.1:760-1009 GCA_046261995.1 Pyrinomonadaceae bacterium | reverse complement strand
GGTGGAGGATGTGCGGCGCGTCGTGCAACAAGGCTTCAAACAGGGTGGAGACTTAATAGCGCTGCTGGGTACAACGGCTGACGATCTGTCCATCAGCGAGTATGCATCTAGTGTCGCAGGTCTATCGATTCAGGAGCTGGTAGCGGGAATTGTGCCGTGCCTCGATCTTGATCGCGAACGGGTCGTCCAGCGCGCCTGCCTCGCAGCCGCAGAGGCTGGGCTGCTGCAATCAGCACACGATTGTGCGGA
>JBHENP010000241.1:466-750 GCA_046261995.1 Pyrinomonadaceae bacterium | reverse complement strand
TCATTGAACCGCTCGGAGATTGGCGCTGATATCGAGCTGGCCGGACCGCTGCCGGCGACGACTCTGCTGTTCAGCGAATCTCCGTCTCGCATCGTCATCAGTTTTACTGAATCTGCACGCAACGATATCGAAGAGATTACCCAGCGGGAGAATTGTCCTTTTACCATTCTGGGTCAGGTCCGCGGCAGTCGACTTCGTGTCAAAACAAGCGGGGCCACAATAATCGATAGCCCCATCGACCTGCTCGAAAACGCCTGGCGCACTTCTCTTTCCAAAAAGCTTCA
>JBHENP010000241.1:0-253 GCA_046261995.1 Pyrinomonadaceae bacterium | reverse complement strand
GCTGCTGAAAAGTGGTGAGCAGCAATAGAAGCAACAGAGCGATCCACGAAATCACAGGAAGTAACCCGAATTAAGGCGTCCATTTCGTGCGGCTTCGTGCTCAAGGCACAGAACCATTTGCGGTAGCCAATGGATCCCATCACTCAACACTAGCCGGAGCCACGCAACACACAGAACCGTCGCCACCCACGCGGTGCAGTAGGTTTCTGCTCTTTTGAGTGGGAATCCATTGGCTACTGCAAATGGTTCTGTG
>JBHENP010000240.1:0-1015 GCA_046261995.1 Pyrinomonadaceae bacterium | reverse complement strand
CTCGCGAAATTGGCATACGCATGGCTCTCGGTGCCCGCAGTTGGGACGTACTGCGAATGGTAGTGCGGCAAGGCATATGGCTGGCGCTGGTAGGCGTCGTCATCGGCGTGGCGATCTCGTTCGCTTTGACTCGAGCCCTCGGCAGTTTGCTTTACGGCGTGGGCGCTACCGACCCGCTAATCTTTATCGGCACTTCCTTAGCGCTGATCGCAGTAGCTTTTGTGGCCAGCTATCAGCCGGCCCGGCGCGCCACGAAAGTCGATCCATTGGTGGCACTGCGTTACGAGTAAGAATTTCGAATTTCGGATTTCGAATTTCGGATTTGCCCATATCGATCTCGATTGTTCGGCCCGCAAGCTGAACTGGGCCCATCTTAAGATTCGAAATCCGAAATCCGAAATCCGAAATTCTTCAGCTTGATTGGAGATAAACCATGGATTCACTATTGAAGGATATTCGATATGGCTTAAGAGGGTTGCTGCGCCGACCTGCTTTTACAATCGTTGCGCTCGTCATCCTCGCCTTGGGCATCGGCGCCAATACAGCGATCTTCACCTTGATTAACGCAGTGGTCCTCAAGCCATTGCCGGTAAATAAGCCCGAGGAGTTGGTTCTGTTCAACGACTCGGCCAACGAGGGAACACGAACGTCAGACGGCGACGTTGCCGGTGGTCGTTGGGACCTCTTTTCTTACTCGGCCTATCGTTACTTTCGTGAACATGATCGCTCGTTTCAAGAGCTCAGCGCATTTCGCAGTGGCGAAAGTCGGATCAGCGTGAGGCGAACAGACGTGCCATCGGACGACACCGAAAGGGCATCGGGCCACCTGGTTTCCGGAAATTACTTTGCGGTTCTCGGTGTCAACGCCATGCACGGAAGAGTCCTTACAAATGAGGACGACTCCCCCGCAGCCACCCCCGCGGCGGTCATCAGCAATGGCTATTGGAAGCAGAAATTGAACGGGGATACCAAGATAGTAGGCAAGGACATTCTTCTTAATGGCACCGCTTTTACC
>JBHENP010000239.1:0-1018 GCA_046261995.1 Pyrinomonadaceae bacterium | reverse complement strand
GTTGTCAGTTGTCAGTTGTCAGTTGTCAGTTGTCAGTTGTCAGTTGTCAGTTGTCAGTTGTCAGTTGTCAGTTTGTCAGTTGTCGGTGAGTCGAGATCGGTATTCGTTAGTGTTGGTTAGTGTGATTTCGTGGATCGCCCTCAATACCTACGATACGATCAACTAAAGAATGCGAAGTAACAACAACGCCAGTGACAACTGACAACTGACAACTGACAACTGACAACTGACTCCGGCTCCTGAACCCCATTTCGAAGCGCAACCACCCGTGAAAATCTTTCACGCCCTTTTGATCTTGTTGCTTCTGCCACTGCAGAGCCCTCCGTCAACCGCCCAACGGGACCCAACGCGTTACGTCGACCCTTTTATCGGCACCGCCGGACACGGACACACTTTTCCCGGAGCCACAATGCCCTTCGGCATGGTCCAGCTTAGCCCGGACACTCGCCTCACTGGCTGGGACGGTTGCTCCGGCTACCATTATTCCGACGACGTCATTTACGGATTCAGTCACACGCACCTCAGTGGGACCGGCATTTCCGATTACGGGGACATTCTTCTGATGCCGACAGTTGGGACGGTTTACCTCACGGCCAAAAACGGAGATCAAACAGATAAAGCATACGCGTCGCGTTTCAGTCACCGGAACGAAACCGCCCAACCCGGCTACTACGCCGTCAAGCTGGATGATGACAAGGTCTTTGCCGAACTCACGACCACGAAACGCACGGGTGTGCATCGCTACACCTACCCGCGCACCGACGAAGCCAATATCATTGTCGACCTCGCGCATCGCGATAAGGTAATTAACTCCGAATTAAGGGTAACCGGCGGCCGCACTGTCGTGGGCTGGAGGCGTTCCGAGGCATGGGCCAAGAATCAAATTGTCTATTTCGCCATTGAGTTCTCTCAGCCATTCACATCGTATGGCATCGCAGTCGATGATCAAATTATTCCTGACCTCAAAGAAGTGAGACGACCAAACGTCAAAGCCTTCTTTCGCTTCAACGTTCGAAAG
>JBHENP010000238.1:609-1030 GCA_046261995.1 Pyrinomonadaceae bacterium | reverse complement strand
GTCCATACCGAGCAGACGCTCTTCAAGAACTTGAGAAGTGGGCGGCGCGCGGCGCGCGCATTGTTAAGTGGCTGCCAAATGCTATGGGAATCAATCCTTCTGATCCACGTTGTGATTCCTTTTATCAAAAGATGAAGGAACTGGATCTAATACTGCTGAGTCACGGCGGCGAAGAGAAAGCGGTAGAAGCCGAAGAAGACCAAAAACTCGGCAACCCGCTGCTCTTGCGACGCGCGTTGGATCATGGTGTGAAGGTAATCGTTGCCCATTGCGCCGGGTTGGGTGACAACCAGGATCTCGACAGCCCGGGGCAGAAGCCCGCAGCAAACTTTGATCTCTTTATGCGGTTGATGGATGAGAAGCGTTATGAGGGGCTGCTCTTCGGGGAAATCTCGGCGATGACGCAGTTCAACAGAATCGG
>JBHENP010000238.1:0-456 GCA_046261995.1 Pyrinomonadaceae bacterium | reverse complement strand
CGCGTAAGTCTCGTATCGCCCGGCCGTATGAGTCTTTGAGGGTGGCGGTCATAGCTTTGTTTGGAACAGCAATAATACTCTCAACCTAAGTTATCTCACAGTCAGAAAGTAACCTCACAGTCAGGAAGGCGGACCCTGTCCCCGCTCAAGTTGGAAAGCCACTCAACTAGAACTAAACCTTTCATGTTTGGTAACCGCACAGTCAGGAAGGTGGACCCTGTCCCCGCTCAAGTTGAAAACCACTCAACCAGCAAATCACCCTCTCAACCTCAGTCATCTCTCCTCTTTTCAAAACTGTACCACCCCATCTCTTTCATTGCCTTCGACAGCTTCTCTGAGTCATCAGGCCACCACCAATCTTGATCAACGGATAGGGGTTCATTCGCCCCTTTGTAAAGCACACTGAAGCTGGACCATTGGTAGTCCTTCGCTGACTTTACCAGACGAGCCTTCACG
>JBHENP010000237.1:0-1031 GCA_046261995.1 Pyrinomonadaceae bacterium | reverse complement strand
CTCCACGGTTAACCCAAGGTGAGTGCTAGCATCCGCTGGCTACGGCAAGCGGTTCTGTAACTTGAGTGCCCGTATCCTCGCTAAGCTAAGCGGGCGCGCTGCGCCCCTTCTTTGACGGCAAATTCGCTCGAGCCCTGGAGAACTAAATCAAGTAACTGTTTTCACTACTGTCCCAACGCTTGTTAGCCGATTCTCCGTAGCCCGTTGAGTTCTATGAAGTTAAGTCCTCTGAGGAAATCGATTTGAATTCGAAACCAGCGAAGTCAATGCTTCCGCCATTCTGGCGGAAGGAGACGACTGATGAATGCTGGCAAATCGATCTTCTCACAACTAATGGACTTTCTTCCCTCGCTGGAGTTTCGTCAGTGCGTCGAACGGTACAAAGGCGATCACAAACTCCAGAGTTTTTCCTGTTGGGATCAATTTCTCTGCTTGGCCTGGTAGTTGACTGCCAGTCGCCGCCCGTCTAATGTTCCTGAAGGCGAAGTACCGATGCCATCGTCGAAGAAGGTTGGAAGAATTCGGATCTCGGATTGCGGATTTAGCCTTAGCGATCTTGAGGTGGTCAAGCAAGGGATTATCTTTCGCAAATCAAAATCCGAAATCCGAAATCCGAAATCCGAAATTCTTGAGTGGAAGAACGCCATGGAATCATTGCTTAAAGATGTTCGTTACGGAATCAGAGGCTTGCTAAAGCGGCCGGGCGATCTACGCCCCTTCGAGGAGATTCAATCTCAGCCTGGGAGATCAACCGGAACGTATCTACGGGGCGGCAGTCTCAACTTCTCTGTTTGAGTTGCTTGGCGTACGTCCCGTCCTGGGACGCAACTTTTCAGCGGATGAAGAACAACCCGGCAAGGATCAAGTAGCAGTCATCAGTCATAACCTCTGGCACCGCAACTTTGCGGCAGATCCCAATTTGGTCGGAAGGCCGATCACGCTCGACGGTAAGACCTTCACGATTGTCGGCGTGATGCCGGAAGGCTTTCAATTTCCAGGCGGCAGCGGGACGGTGTTGCGTATTTTTACAC
>JBHENP010000236.1:707-1036 GCA_046261995.1 Pyrinomonadaceae bacterium | reverse complement strand
GGATTGCGAAACGCGCCCAGTCGATGCGTCTTGGGCCGGGTATTGATCCGCAAACAGAAATGGGACCAAGTGTTGATGAGAGTCAGTTCAAAACTGTGCTGAGCTACATCGACATAGGACGTGAAGACGGCGCTACGCTTGTTTGCGGTGGTGAACGCGCAAGCGGCAACGGCCTCGATAAAGGTTACTTCGTCAAACCAACTCTCTTTGATCACGTAACACCCGATATGCGGATTGCGCGTGAAGAGATCTTTGGTCCAGTTCTCTCAGTGTTGCGAGTGAATGATTTTGATGAAGCGATGCAGGTGGCTAACGACTCCGAGTACGGC
>JBHENP010000236.1:0-619 GCA_046261995.1 Pyrinomonadaceae bacterium | reverse complement strand
GATTTGAAAGTGGTTTACGTTGATTACACCGGCCGCAAACGCGAAGGAAATTTGTATTAAGGTACTGCCGATTGGAGAGCTGCTACAAGATATGATTCAAGGAGCGGAAACTCGCAGGTTGGGAAGGGCGGTTTACCCCGCTCAAGGTCCCGAACCATTCAACATTGGATACTGATGCGACTTGAGCGGGGGTAAACCGCCCTTCCCAACCTGCGAATTTAGTTTCCTTGAACTTGTGCGTGCAATCTTCTTGTTTGTCGAGGAGTAGTCTTGAGACCCTCATTATTGTTTACAACGATCCTGCTCCCGATAACTCCAACAAGGTGACTTCTTATTTGGCTGTCGCGAAGATCACGCCCAAAGAAATATGCATCACTGACAAGATTGCGCCGGGTCGCAAAGCAAACTTGGACGCGCGACGCGCCGCTGATACCGCTCAAACGCGCTCCTGCCTTAAGCCATAGATTCCCGAACGGAGATTCATGAATGAAGACGTTGATTAAGAATGGCCGAATAGTGACGGCCGTCGATGATTACAAGGCTGACATTCTAATCGAAGACGAACGTGTTTCTGTTATCGGAGCCAAACTCGACATGGAATCCGATCGGACCATCGATG
>JBHENP010000235.1:392-1046 GCA_046261995.1 Pyrinomonadaceae bacterium | reverse complement strand
CATCAAACGTTTTGCGGGTGCCCTGAAGAGCTTATCAGCCAAAGAGATTGTGAAAGTTAATGGGGACAATAGATTTGTCCTAGAATCCCCAGATTCTGATGGATCCATTCATCAGGTGTGGCAGGAGAGCTTCAAGGGTATTCCGCTGTGGAGCGAATGGATGATCTGGCAAAAGATCAATTACATCCATGCTAATCCGGTGAAGGGCAGACTTGTATCTTCAGCTAAGGACTATCGCTGGTCCAGCTTCCGGGCCTTCTATGCAGACAGCGGAGAACCGCTTGCGGTAGATCATGAGTGGTGGTGGGATGATGATTTGGAAAAACTCTCAAAGGCAGTTAAGGAGTCAGGCTGGAGAAGTTATCACAAGAGGATTGAGAAGCTACGCAGAGTGATGTTGATACTGTTGAGAGGTTTCTTCAACTGGAGCGGGGGTAAACCGCCCTTCCCAACCTGTAAATTTGTGATACTGAATTGCCCAGTCCAACTTCCGCAAATTTGCAGGTTGGGAAGGGCGGTTTACCCCCGCTCAAGATGCCACGGCCTTCTGCTCGAACAGAAAGCTCTTCACTGGAGGCTCACTTGGTTGCTGGTGCTGTCAAAGGTGTGTCACTAACCTTGAACCAGTCCCCAGTCCCATCATTGGTCCTCAAT
>JBHENP010000235.1:0-249 GCA_046261995.1 Pyrinomonadaceae bacterium | reverse complement strand
GCTGTGGGCGCGGGCTAAAACCGGCATACTCCGGCATTGTTTCGGGTGAGGTTAGCTGCAGAATGCGCAGGCCATTGTGCCCGTCTGCCACATAGGCAAAGAGACTCGCATTTGTCATTGCCACCTTCACCTGGTGGACGTCATTCAGCTTCCCATCGGCATTGTAGGTTTGATCCAGGCGGGGCCTTTCCGGTTGCTCCACATCAATGATCGCGATCCCCTCTTTACCGTTCGCGACGTAAGCATAAG
>JBHENP010000234.1:439-1047 GCA_046261995.1 Pyrinomonadaceae bacterium | reverse complement strand
ATGTAGTCGCCGAGCAGAACAATCACGTCTGGGTTTGTTGCGTTTGCACGTTCAACAACAAGCCGCAGCTTCTCCTCATCAATAAATGGTGAGCCCGCATGGATATCCGCAATGGCAGCTATCCTGAGCCCACTCAGCGCGCTGGGCCAATGTGTTAGCGCGATCGTCTCTTCATGAACGACCAGGCGGTCAGGCTCGATGACGAAAGCCCAGACGCCGAGAAAGAGGAAGAGCGCTCCTACCACGCCAGTGGCAATCAGAAATAGCTTTTTACGCTCCTTCTTCACTTCAAGGCCGATCAGTTCGTCGTTATCGTTTCTCTTGTAACGGTCCCGGTGAGGTCAATATCCGACACGTCGGGATCGCGGGTAGGTCGCTCCCATCACTCATGTACGGACCCGGTGAGGTCAGTACCACCTCGCGGTAGCGGGTGGGTCGTTCTCGTGATATCACGCTGGACGGCCCAGTAAGGCCAATCCGCGATTGGAAAAATGTAAGAGACCCACCCGCTACCGCGAGGTGGTACTGACCTCACCGGGTCCGTTACATGAGTGATTCGGATCAGACCAACCTACTTACTCCAAGATGGTACTGACTTCCCCGGGGCC
>JBHENP010000234.1:0-334 GCA_046261995.1 Pyrinomonadaceae bacterium | reverse complement strand
ATCACGATGGGTCCGCTGTAGGCGAGATGGTGGCGCACCACTTTCGTTTCGCCGGCATAAATATCGCTGGCGGGCTCAAAGCGCGTCCAGGTTGACCAAAGAAATTTCTCAGTTGAGCGGGCCACTCCGGCGTCGTCGTGCAGGACAATGAGCGGCCACTCGGCAAACACGGGATCCTTTGCCAGCCGCGCGGCCTGTTCAGGATCTTCCGCATACGAGCTACCCTGCACTGCCAGGCAGCCCCCACAAAACACCTCCGCCGCCATTAGATCGGCAGACAATACGCCGTGAAATTCCCGGGGTAAGTCACGTCTTGGCTCACCCAGGCCAAGCA
>JBHENP010000233.1:0-1047 GCA_046261995.1 Pyrinomonadaceae bacterium | reverse complement strand
GTAGTACGGCAAATGAAAGAATGTTCGGGCCCCCAACACGGCCGCGGCGCTGTTGCAATCGAGCGAAAAGAACCACACACCAGGCATGCGATCGAAGTGCACGTAAGTGCGCACATTCAACTCATGCATCGCACTCAGCCCAGGCACTGACGGAAGGAAAGGCGGGAAAGCGCGGATGTCCCACATGGTAAACGGAGTAATGGCAATCCAGGCCGAACCACCGAAGGTGTCAATCTCGAGAGCTTTTGGAATCAAAGGACGGAGCAACTTCTCCTCTATGCGCCAATGCATGAAGAGAAGCTTGCCCCAATTCTGGTGCATGAGCGGCTGGCCTTCGGGCCGGGTGCGCACGGCCAGGCGCTCAAGATCTGTTAGTTTGGGGTCTTTCATCACCGATGGAGTCTAAACGTAAGGAGCGTGCCACCCGTCTCTATCATTTTGAGACATTCTGCAATGTGATCGGGAGACATGGTCACCTCATACGCCGAAGGCGTTGGCTAATTGCAGCCCAGGGTTTCTTACTGGGATTCGACAAGATTAAGAGTCAATACTAACGCTGAAGGTGTTGGCGGCAATCCCCTAACGAACTCCTTCAGAGTTACCATATTATTTGATGGGTCCTAATCCCAGGGTAGGAAACCCTGGGCTGCAATTCGCTAACACCTTCGGTGTTGGCTGCGACGCGAGTTTTTCACACGGCCTTAACTGCGTCGGGGTCTGTTTATCGGTGATGAATAGTCCCGCCCTCATTTCAAGTGCTTATCAAACCACTCAAGTACGGTGCGATACGGCTTTAGAATCCAGTGGCCCTCGTCCGGGAAGACGAGCAGTTTTGACTCCACACCCTTCCGCTGCAACGCAGTGAAGAGCTGGAGACTCTCCGTGTAAGGCACTCGGTAGTCAAGCTCGCCCGCGGTGACCAGTGTCGGTGTGTTGAAATTCTGCACATACATGTGTGGCGACCAGCGCTGATACATCGCGGGGTTGGACCAAGGGGTGCCTTTGAACTCCCATTCTACAAACCAAAGTTCCTCAGTCGCGCCATAC
>JBHENP010000232.1:0-1049 GCA_046261995.1 Pyrinomonadaceae bacterium | reverse complement strand
GTTTGTGAAAACTCCGCAAGGGAGTGAAAAGAAACTGGCGGCGGGTAAGCAGGCCGGGGGTTAGCCTGAAGAAAATCACGACAAAGTCTAGCAACGTCAGACCGCTCAATACAGAACCGCGAGCGGTAGCGACCGGATCAAGCACTCAACGCCCTGTAAAGCCGCTATTAAGATTAGTTGCGTTTAGGACCCGGTCGCTCGCGGTTCTGTATTGAGCGGCGACAGTTCGAAGCTGAGGCGCCAGAAGGAAGGCAAGCGCAGCGATTGCGCGATGCTTTGCGGCGTTAACTATCGCGATTTCCCGGCATGATGCACAGCAAGTTCTGGAGGAATCCGTGCCAGCCGGTCAAAAGCTCAAAGAGCTCCGAAACGTCAGAAACATCACTGTTCGCGAGGTGGAATTAGAGAGCCGTAGAATCGCCGAAGCCAATAGCGACGAGAGGTTCTACATTTCCAATGGGTGGCTGGCAAAGTTAGAGAACGATCCAGTGTTGAGACCTAGTTTTCATAAGCTGTTTAGCCTGAGCGCCATCTACCACAGAACAAGCTGCAGGTGATCCCGTGGCGCAACGAATATGAGCGGCCAATCTACTTCCTTGAATTGCGGGATGGTTATGCCTGCGGCTGGTGTGAGTTGCAGGGAAACCAACTTCTAGTTATCCCGTATATCGGGTCGCACGTCAGCATCCGGCGCTTCCACTATCCGGAAGAGGCGGAGATCGTGGGTCGGGTGATGGGCTTGACAGGCGCTGGGCCGAAGGATTGGTGATTCAAAAACCTCCAAACCGCAGAAACAATTGAAGGTGAAGCGCGTGCCTCACGGTAGCAGTTTACTGGAAAGGCGGTGGGCCATTCTCAGGGAGAGTAAGACGATCCACGAAAGGACACGAAATGACTCGAACTAAGGGCTTTTCGTGCTGCTTCGTGTGAGTTCGTGGATCGTCCCTAGTTTTTCAGCAGCGGTTTTCACTCCGTTAGGAGTGAGATGTTTATAGCCTGGAGTACCGCCCCCTCCCGGCTCCGTTCGAAGGAGCGGGGCGTTTCTTGAG
>JBHENP010000231.1:829-1058 GCA_046261995.1 Pyrinomonadaceae bacterium | reverse complement strand
CATTCAAACAGAATCATTTAGCCGCGGATACACGCGGATGAACGCGGATCAGAGCGAAGACCAAAACAAGCCCAACAACACACTCAAGGCATTGATTCGTCCCTTTTTCAGATCCGCGTTCATCCGCGTAGATCCGCGGCTAAATCTGACTCGAATTTCATCGCAGCATCATGATCACCTGCCGCTCGCGCCCACCGTCAAATTCGCAGAGAAAGACTCCCTGCCAGCG
>JBHENP010000231.1:0-819 GCA_046261995.1 Pyrinomonadaceae bacterium | reverse complement strand
CCGCAGTACGATGCGGTAATGCGTCCGCAAACGAGTTAGAAACCACCGTTCAAGCGGACGCATTACCGCATCGTACTGCGGCGCAAACTGATCGTAAGTCTTAGGCATCCAGTGAAACTATTTAGCCGCGGATTCACGCGGATAAACGCGGATCAGATCAAAAACCATTACAACCACAAGAACGCACTCAAGCTGTTTGAGTATCCGTTTTCCTGATCCGCGTTCATCCGCGAAAATCCGCGGCTAAAATCCTGTTCGTATTTCAGCGCAACATCATGATCACCTGCCGCTTGCGGCCCCCATCAAATTCGCAGAGAAATATTCCCTGCCAGCGACCGAGCAAAAGTTTTCCATCCTTGAAGGGGACTGTGACCGAAGATCCCACCAGACTCGCTTTGATATGCGCGTCTGAATTTTCCTCTCCGTGACGAAAACCCATGCCATGTTGGGGAATGAGAGTCCTAAGTGCATGCAACATGTCTCGCGGCACGTCCGGGTCAGCGTTTTCGTTCACAGTGAGGCCGGCAGTTGTGTGTTGCACATAAAGCACGACTACGCCTTCGCGCTCTCCTGATTCTTTTAATTTGGTTTGGACCTGGTCCGTGAACTCAACCAACTCTTCGCGCTCCCGGGAGCGTACCTCGATGGTGTGCATACTGGCTATTGTAATGGTTTTGCGCAGAATGAAAACTGCTTCGTTAGGTTTAGACCGCCGAGCGTGCTGAGGCGCAGCAGGTCGCCGTCTTTTTCGTGCGCTTTCGTGTGGGTTCGTGGATCGTCTTGTTTTCAAGCGGCTAGTTTGCTGGCGCAGGTTTAGTG
>JBHENP010000230.1:691-1060 GCA_046261995.1 Pyrinomonadaceae bacterium | reverse complement strand
ATCCTAAAAGCGACTACGACAGACCTGACAACAAACCAATCACCACCAACTACGTCAAGCGCGTGATAGGTCTCCCCGGCGACACGATCCGCCTGGATGGCAGGAGTGTGATCGTCAACAGGCAGCCGTTGCCGGAACATCAGATTGAAGCCGTTGATCACAACCGGAAGGACCCACTGGAAATCATCAACGACCCGCCTCGTAAACCCGGTGAGACTTATAATGTTTACTACCGCTCGGATCTCATGGATGACGACTATCCCATCTTCGACCATGAAGGAAAGGGAAACGATAAAGAAATCACGGTTCCGCCAAACCATTACTTTGTCATGGGCGACAATCGTAATAATAGCCAGGACAGCCGCTATT
>JBHENP010000230.1:0-595 GCA_046261995.1 Pyrinomonadaceae bacterium | reverse complement strand
CGGGCATCTTGCCCGCTCCGCGAACCTTTGAGTTAATGAATTAAGGATCAAGCTCACGTGCGGGAGTTTTTCGGGACTGGCTGTTTATGCTCATTTAGATTCTTAGAATCAAAGCTCGTCAGAACCGCGAGCGGTAGCGACCGGGTCTTAAGCGGAGGTTCGTGATACGAATGAGCAAAGGGGTATAAGGATGAAACTGAGAGGTGCCGGACGAACCCTTATGGCAACGGGCGTGGTTTGCATAATCATTTATGTCCTGGTTAATTTATATGGGCTCTCCGCTACTGGATTACGAATTGGCAATTTGCTGTTGTATGTAGGCATAGTAGTAATCATCATAGGACTCGCGCTGCGTCTCTCAAGGACAGTCCCACGTGCCTGACACACTTTAAGTGGTACTGTCCACCGCCCACTGCCGTACTGCCTTCTGCCGTACTGCCAGTACTGCCTTCTGCCCACTGCCAGCCTTAATTCCGCAATCCGAAATTCGCACTTCGAAATTCCCAGCCTACCCACTGCACACAGCCAGCCTTAGTTCGCAATCCGAAATCCGCACTTCGAAGTTCCCAGTCTACTCACTGCTCACTGCCCACTG
>JBHENP010000229.1:554-1067 GCA_046261995.1 Pyrinomonadaceae bacterium | reverse complement strand
GAAGTGCCGTGTGGGCGCTTCAACTCCGAGATGACGTGTGGTCCCTTCGGTTACGCTTGGAGCGGGAGGTCGTAACTCATTCGGGTTTTGGGTGTGAGACGGAAAGGCGCGTGCGATCGGAGGCGCTGCAAGTGGAGAGTGCTTATCTCTTTCTTTAATGCGAACATACTGCGCAACTCCAGTTGCCATCATGGAGAACGCCGGTATCAACATCCAGAACCACCACGCCTGGCCCATGGGGACTCTTGAAAGCACGAACCAACCGGTGCAGGCCGTGGCCTTCGTTACCGAGAAAAACCGCGGCCGGCAGTTTCCAATCCCAGTCCGTATACGACTGTTTTGCCTCACCAGCAGCGCCGACAACCCAGATGTTACGTTCTTTCAACTGCTCTATCAATCTAACGAGATTCGTCACTCGGGCCACTGGAACGTACTCGAGTGCTCCGGCTGCAACTTTTGCCACCACACTCGTGAGCCCGACGGCGCGTCTCTCTGCGATAAACACTCCATGAA
>JBHENP010000229.1:0-464 GCA_046261995.1 Pyrinomonadaceae bacterium | reverse complement strand
TGCGTAACGCGCAGCTGCGATTCTTGCCACTACTCCCTGGTGTCGAACGTCACCAAGCGTGCGATCGAAATCAAGACGAGGCACACGATGAACGGGTACGCCCTTCTCACGGGCGATGTCCAGTAGTGACTTCAAACGATCCGGTCTGGCGCTTTCGAGGATCGTTATCGTTTCGATTTGACGTTTGCCTGCGCGCAGTGCTTCGAGTACGGCGTTCACGCCGTAGATGACGTTCTGATCGCTATTGCGATCACCCCTGTTTGCTTTATCCGATGACATCTTGCTTAAGTTTTCAGAAGAAAGAACAAATTAGGAAGGGTCGCTTGCGCCCGCTCCTGCAACAGCGGGGGCAAGCCCCTCTTCCTCACTTGTTAGGTTTGAGATTTAGACTCAAGTAATAACGCAGCCGCGAGTAACGCGTGAACTGACTCTCATTACTTTTCGTCGTCGCCATTCCCACACTG
>JBHENP010000228.1:486-1070 GCA_046261995.1 Pyrinomonadaceae bacterium | reverse complement strand
CCGTTAGCACACGCGCGTTTTCTGTGATCACGTGGCGCGAGCGCCGGTAAATGACTTCCGACAAATCGTGGCCGAATAGTTTCAAGTCAACCTCAGTTACGTCACGCAATGCTCGTACGTTAGGTCGGCTTTGAGCGAAATGACGCACCGCAGCTTCGCATTCCATTCGGCGCGCGTTGTATTCACTCGTGGCCAGTGAATGGTTGACCATCGTATTACAAATAGCCAGGCGCGCGTCTTCCGGCAAAGGTAGCAGCTCGTATTCAAGCGAGCGGCAATCGAGCATTAGCGCTTTTCCCGCCTCGCCATTGCAGGAAACAAACTGGTCGTTATAGTCAGTATGTTCGCCGATCAAGTTGACCCGCCCCGGCGCTCGAAACATACGACTGTCCTGCATCGCAATCTCTGTCTTCATTAGCTCGTGTTTTCGAGTCTCACAGACACGATCCACGAAATCACACGAACCAACACGAAGAGTTTAGTGAGCGTTTGTGTGATTTAGTGGATGGCTGCTCACTTCGCCTGGGCTTCATTTATAACGATATATCGATCAATTTCCGGATTGGCGAGTGTCTGAATCCGGC
>JBHENP010000228.1:0-299 GCA_046261995.1 Pyrinomonadaceae bacterium | reverse complement strand
GTAACAGTTAACCGGGCTCCGATTCCACTTCGATTTGATTTGGATCCGGCAAGCGAAATCCCCAGCCAGTGATTCCTGGTTCCCATGTTGCGCAATATTAGTGGAGGGCCGTCGAGGACAGCGATTGCCACATCAACCTGCCCATCGTTGTTCAGATCGCCGAAAGCCGCGCCCCGCCCGGCGATCGGATTATTGAGAGCGGCTCCGGCAGTCGCAGAAACGTTCACAAACCCCTTTCCGGTGTTGCGCATCAGAAGCGGCGGCTGTTCATATTTCAAATAGACAGTCGTTTTCTCAAT
>JBHENP010000227.1:495-1070 GCA_046261995.1 Pyrinomonadaceae bacterium | reverse complement strand
TGATTGAGCGCAACTAAAGCGGAGAGACCCACGCGCTGCCGCATGGTGGTACTGACTTCATACAACGTGGCTTGCGTAAATGTCAGCGAGGACCCACCCGCTACCGCGTCGTGACAGCGTGTGGAGTTGCGGGCGGTGGGCAGGTTGGTGCCCTGTTCGTAAATGAGCTTGAGCGCATCGCGATAGCCACGCACCTCTTCTTCGTCGCGGTCATGCAAGAGCGCTTCGCCAAAGATTATTACGTTCGCAGTCAGCTCGCCGCGGTCCCATGAAGTCAGTACCACCACGCGGTAGCGGGTGGGTTATGCCAATTCCACTTGATGAGGGTAATGAACCGCTACCACAAGCTGCGACTATTGAATCTGCACTGGCAGCGTTGTAAACGCACGCGATACTTGAAACCATCGGCTGAGCGATCACGCATCTAATACCCACCCGCTACCGCGTGGTGGTACTGACTTCATGGTGGCGCCGGTAGAGTTCCTGCCGCCCGCGCGCCGCAGAACCAATAAAGCGTGCCTTCGTGGAATCGCGCGAGCGCGCGCCAACCGCGCTTTATGCGCACTGACCAATAA
>JBHENP010000227.1:0-356 GCA_046261995.1 Pyrinomonadaceae bacterium | reverse complement strand
TGGTAAGCGCGCCAGAAGCTGTCAGTCGTTGAGGATTTCATCGAGAGGTTTTGTCCGACCCGCTTTGATGTCGCCCAGCGCCTGCTCCCAGAGATGATCCAGGCGCCCGGCTTTTGCATCGGCCTCTATTTGCCGGTCCCACGAGTCATCAAAGTCGACCTCGTTCAGACGTTGAAGAAACTCCCCCTTTTCCGCCTCAGGGAGCTTTTTTACCGCCTCAATGATTTCTGCTACGGTGCTCATGGCGTTAGCTTACGACGTGTCTCGATAGTTTGTCACGCACCATGATTAGGCCGCCACCCCTTCTTCTTTCTCCAGTAATCCCACAATGTCTCTTAGGTCATCCACGACCGCTT
>JBHENP010000226.1:354-1078 GCA_046261995.1 Pyrinomonadaceae bacterium | reverse complement strand
TGCCGTTGCCGCTTACGTCGGTAAGACGAGGTTGATAGATAACACGACGCTCAACACCACCAAGAAGAAAGATGGGGCTTCAGCCAGGGCTTGAGGCACCGGTGTTCCACAATACATCAGAACCGAGAGCTCTAGCGACCGGATCCAACACTCAACTTCTGGTAAAACCGCAATCAAGGCGAATTGAATCTAGGATCCGGTCGCTACCGCTCTCGGTTCTGTAATTGAGCAGACCGCCCCATCCGACTTCCTTCTTTTTTGTTTTTTTCTAGCCCTTCTGTGACAATTCACCTAGCTAATGTCTGAGGCAGCAAAACAGAAAGTACACATCAGGTTCACGCTGAATGGTGAGCCCACCGAAGTTGCGTTTGCACCCCATAAGACACTGCTGGAAGTGCTGCGCGAAGATCTGAATCTAACCGGCACAAAGCACGGTTGTGAATTGGGCGAGTGTGGTACGTGCACGGTTTTGGTTGATGATCGAGCAATCCTCTCTTGTCTTATGATTGGACTTGATGCCGAAGAACGCGACATCAAAAGCATTGAGGGTATGGCCGCAGGCTCCGAACTTCATCCTTTGCAACAGACATTCGCCGATTTAGGCGCGGCACAATGCGGTTACTGCTCGCCTGGATTTCTCCTCGTGGCTGAGGAGCTTCTCAAAAAGAATCCCAGCCCGACTCGCGAAGTAATCAAGGGAGCTCTGTCTGGGAATATTTGTCGC
>JBHENP010000226.1:0-344 GCA_046261995.1 Pyrinomonadaceae bacterium | reverse complement strand
ACATAAAGATCTACGAAGCCGTTGAACTGGCCGCCGCGCACATGCGTGGCGAAGAGATAGAGCTGCCGAAAGAATCTGTTTACGGTTTGAGCTAAGGTCGGGAGAATTCTGATTAAATGGGCAGCATAGATAATTTGCAGGTTGGGAAGGGTGGTTTACCCCCGCCCAACTCTCATGAAAGGCAAGCGGGGGTAAACCACCCTTCCCAACCTGCAAATAGGCTGCACTAGGAAGGTTTCTTGAAATTGCAAATTACTATAGGCCCCCGAGCTTTGTACTCTGCATCCACTCCGAATACACTAATCAAAACCGTTTATGAAACCAGAATCCACTTTGGCTACGGC
>JBHENP010000225.1:0-1083 GCA_046261995.1 Pyrinomonadaceae bacterium | reverse complement strand
CTCTGGGCCAGAGTCGGCACGCAAGCAAGGATCAACACGGATAGTATTCGGGCCAAGGTTTTCATCACTAATCTCCTTCAGTAGGCGCACGCGAAAGGATCTGCTGTCTGGGTAGGCGATACTATATCAAAGGGCGCCCAAATCCGGCCATCTGAGCGGGCACGGTACCGCTCGTTCCTTGTGCGATCGAGGGGCATGCCTGGTTCGGGATAATCTGGTAGAGTTTTTACCTCGCCCGCTGTTGGGTGAAAGCAGTCAGTGTTCGACGGTAGATAAACTGTCCACCGGACCAGCCGGGAGGCATCCAAAGAAATTCTTGGGCCATCTCCGTTTCTCGCAACTGACGTGAATCTTCACCGAGTAAGCCGGTGGCATCCAAAGCAATTGCCCGCCCGGTAATGGATCTAGTTGATGACGGATGTTTAGAGTTTTTTAGGTTGCCGTTTCGCGGCCACAAACTGAAGTTTGATGAACCCTAAACTGACTCACTGCCTGAAATTGGGGTATTGCTCCATTACTGTGTTGATAACAGTGATGCCTGCGCTGCAATGAGGTCATCAGTACCACCACGCGGTAGCGGGTGGGTCGTGTTGGCAGAAGCACGCCCAAAAGAACAGGCACACGCAGCGTGGGACGGTCCAACACATTGCACATCCGGACCCACCCGCTACCGCGTGGTGGTACTGATGACCTCATAGCCGCAGAGGCATAACTATTAGCAGTAACACAATAACGGAGCACTACTCGCAATTGGGCCTCACTTGACAACAATCATCTAAGAGCTAGAATCTTTCTGCTCAATGCGGGAGTAGCTCAGTGGTAGAGCATCGCCTTGCCAAGGCGAGGGTCGCGAGTTCAAGTCTCGTCTCCCGCTCCAGATTTGTCAGTACCACCTGCGGTAGCGGGTGGGTCTTTGAAGGATGAAGGCGGAAGGATGAAGGATGAAAGTTTCGGCTTTCACGCGGGGTTTATTTTCATCCTTCATCCCTCATCCTTCAGCCTTTTCTGCGGCGGCGTAGCCAAGTGGTAAGGCAGAGGTCTGCAAAACCTTTATTCATCGGTTCGATTCCGATCGCCGCCTCC
>JBHENP010000224.1:532-1090 GCA_046261995.1 Pyrinomonadaceae bacterium | reverse complement strand
ACACTCATGTGCGAGCTACTGCGCGCCGTTCCTGGTTGGGAGGCCATCAAGGTGACGCGCGGACATTACCGATCCTGTGGCCGAGACCCGCACGCTTGCTGTGTTAGTGATTTATTAGACGACAAACCAGTGATTCGCTCTGGTCGCGAGCAGAACTACGCCGCAGGCAAAGATACTGGTCGCTACTGGGAGGCGGGCGCGACGAACGTTCACTGGGTGATCGTAAGCGATGAGCAGGTTAAGGAGGGAATCGCGCAAGCGATCGAGCGCGTTGAGGCGCCCGGGGTATTCGTTGAAGGCACCAGTATTCTCGATTTCGTTCATGCAGATCTCGTCTTGATGGTGTCCCGGTCAAACGGCGGCACGATCAAAGGCTCCGCGCGCCGGGCGCTGCCGCTTTCATCGGGGATTTACTTGTCGAATATCAACGCAGAAGGAGCCGACGAGAGAAGTGAATTTGCTCTTTGGCGCAAAACATCCGGCATGGACAAACTAATCGGTGAACTTCCGCTTTACACGCGAGCAGAGTTGCCAGAGCTGATCGCGTTAGTTCAAAAA
>JBHENP010000224.1:0-522 GCA_046261995.1 Pyrinomonadaceae bacterium | reverse complement strand
CCCCACTTGTTTCTGCTGTGCCGGCTGCGATCCCCAAAACTCTTTAGCGAACTGACGATGAGCCTGACGCAGGTAGATCAATGGACCCATGATGTCAGTACCACCTCGCGGTAGCGGGTGGGTCGCGCGTCAGCAATCACTAGTGTAGCGGTTCCCCCCGTTGGGTACTTAACCCACGACCGTCCCAGAAGTGAATTGCACAGACCCACCCGCTACCGCGAGGTGGTACTGACCTCATGGGTCCATACACCGAGCTGGTACCGACTTCATGGGTCCATACCCCGAGATGGTATGACCTCATCGGCCGTCGATCTGCCTGCCTTAAAGGGCAAATGGAAAATGACAAATAAAAATGGAAAATCCGCTTTGCCCGACCCAAGCTTTGCGCGCTCACCAAGGTACCCCTGCTTGACGGCCCTGAGTAGTCGGCCCTAATGTTATTGCCACCCGAGCAGGAATAAGAAAGAGATGGTTAAGAAGAAAATGGGATCGCGCACGATCGTTGTTGGAGATATTCATGGC
>JBHENP010000223.1:0-1090 GCA_046261995.1 Pyrinomonadaceae bacterium | reverse complement strand
TCCTTACCCAATCTTCACATTTTGCGCGCTCCTGCCCTGGCAACTGTTTGCCCACGCGTTGACCGAGTCGAGCAACAGCCTCGTGGCCAACGAGCGTTTGATTACCAAGGTCTATTTCCCCCGTCTGATTGTTCCTATTGCGGCCGTACTCGGAGGCCTCGTGGATTTCGCGGTAGCTTTCGTGATTCTGCTCTTGATGATGTTCTATTACGGCATCGTTCCGACGTGGGCCATCGTCACGCTGCCGGGCTTCATTATTTTGGCCGTCATGACCGCGCTCGGCGTGGGTCTCTGGCTCTCCGCGCTGAACGTGCAGTATCGGGACGTACGCTACACCATCGGATTCCTGATCCAGTTCTGGTTATTCGCCACACCAGTTGCTTATTCGAGTTCAATAGTCCCGGAGGGTTGGCGCCCGCTTTATGGCTTGAACCCGATGGCAGGCGTGGTTGAGGGATTTCGCTGGGCTCTGCTGGGGAAATCAGAACCGCCGGGAGCACTACTGGCAGTATCCGTTACGGTCGTTATCTTATTGCTCGTCGGTGGACTTTATTACTTCCGCCGAATGGAGCAAGAGTTCGCAGACGTAGTCTGACAAGAATTTCGGATTTCGGAACGGGAATTTCGGATTGCGGATTTCGAATTTCGAATTTGAAAACGATGCTGAATCTGAGTGGCCGTTGCTAACATGAAATCCGAAGTGTTAATGGACTCTCTTCAATCCGAAATCCGCAATCCGAAATCCGAAATTCCTATCGCCATTCGTTGCGAAGGCCTAAGCAAGCAATACCGGATCGGCGAGCGCGAGTCGTATAAGGCACTGCGTGACGTCATCACTGACGCCGCCACCGCACCGTTCCGCCGCCTCCGGACTGCAATGAGTAACGGCAACGGCTCTCAAATTCGAAATCCGAAATTCGACATTCCAAATGCTTCCAACGGCTCTTCAATCCGAAATCCGAAATCCGAAATCCGCAATTCTTCTTTCTGGGCCCTCGATGATGTCTCATTCGAAGTTAAACGCGGCGAAGTAGTCGGGATCATCGGTCGCAACGGAGCGGGGAAGAGCACCCTGCTCAAGATTCTATCC
>JBHENP010000222.1:847-1095 GCA_046261995.1 Pyrinomonadaceae bacterium | reverse complement strand
CTACATACCAGCAGGGTGAAGCCAGAAGTTTTCAACACTCTATTGCGGAATGGCCAGAAGCCAAGAGTTTGTTGGCTTCGGCACAGAGTTAAAGATTCAAATGCCTCCGCTGGAGGTTTCGGAAGTAGTTGTCGGATCAGGCTCGATGCTAAAGATAACCCGTTTCGGTAACGACGATGTGGTCGTGAAGGAACTGCTGGGTGATCGCTTCGCCGCAGTCCGAGAGTCGCATCATCTCTATCTTATTT
>JBHENP010000222.1:395-648 GCA_046261995.1 Pyrinomonadaceae bacterium | reverse complement strand
GGGTAGCAGCGAGCGCCATCAGTCCATTGCTTTTCAAAACCAGGGGCCGCTACTGAACTGAGGACTAAATTCTCTACTCCGGTGCGCATAGCTGTCCCGACGATCAGCGGGTCGGAGGTTCGAGCCCTCCACGACCACCAGTTTTCCTAGGTATAGCATCATGTAGAAGGCAATAACAATGTTCGATGCAAGATGATCAGAGCTTCAGCTTATAGCCTGGATCCCCAGGCGAGAGGGTTTCCACGCGTATGAC
>JBHENP010000222.1:0-385 GCA_046261995.1 Pyrinomonadaceae bacterium | reverse complement strand
TCCCGCATGGCAACCCTGATTTTCTGTCGTTTTGACCAATGACCTCGCTCAGCCAGGAAATACTCACGTAGTTCCGCTAGTGAAAGATTCTCAACGGGGTTTGATTTATGAACGATAATCGCCAAGTCGCCGCGCTGTAACGTTGAGGGAGGAAACGACAATAAAACTAACCGCCCCTCGCCTGCACAGGCAGGCCGTACGAGCGGTACACTCATCAACACAAAGATGAGCAGAATAGTAAAAAGCCTGTTGGCCCTCAAGTCTACCTACCTCTCAAAACGTAAAAGCGAGTTGTAATATGAGTTCGTCAAGAGCGCTTAGTCGGCGCCGAGCGGTGTGGTCGTATTGCATTTTGAAATTCACAAAATCACTCAATTCATAGCGC
>JBHENP010000221.1:864-1100 GCA_046261995.1 Pyrinomonadaceae bacterium | reverse complement strand
CAACAGCCGCGCGCAGAGACCATGAATGGTTGTGATCACCGCACCATCCAGCGTGCGCTTGTAACCGAGCCAACTCTTTCTTTCCTCTCCTGAGGCTGTTTGCAGAACTTGATTGAGTCGCTCTCGGAGCCGCTCGCGCATTTCGTTTGCGGCGCGATTGGTGAAGGTAATGGCTACGATCTGATCGATTGAGAGGTTTCGTTCGCGCAGGATGTGCAGATAACGCTCTACTAGCA
>JBHENP010000221.1:576-854 GCA_046261995.1 Pyrinomonadaceae bacterium | reverse complement strand
GCGTAAGATCGCCGCGGGCCGCCGGGCGTAACTTGCGGAAACCCTCGACGGCGCGACAGTAGTCGGCCAACCCTTCTGGCTCCGGAATCGCGTGCACCAGAGGCCCAAAACTAGACCACTCTGAGCTAACCTCGGCCTGGTTACCTCTGGCGGCGGGAGTCGTGCGCCGAAAGAACAGAAAGTCGTTCATGGTCCGTGACAGGTCAACTAGTGCTTGTGCATGATCGTCTTCGGTCGAATGACTGTTGGCGGTCTTCATCGCCAGATCCGTGAGCGAA
>JBHENP010000221.1:0-315 GCA_046261995.1 Pyrinomonadaceae bacterium | reverse complement strand
CGATCAATCGTGAAAGCAGCAGCCATCTGCTCAGGTGCTAGTGCGAGCGTATGCTTGATTACAACTCCCCTCTTCGCGACTTGAGACTAAGCGAAAGTCGAGCGGGGGTAAACCGCCCTTCCCGACCTGCGAGATAGCGGACGGTGAGGCGTTCCATTCGACTAGCGCTAATTCGCAGGTTTGGAAGGGCGGTTTACCCCCGCTCAACTCCCCCCAGAGTCAATGCCAGCATTCCTACGGCTATCAGTCTTCTCTTTCTTCCTCTCAATTCGATAGCGGTCGTAGCGGCAGACCGCGGCAAAGTCGCAAAACCGG
>JBHENP010000220.1:301-1105 GCA_046261995.1 Pyrinomonadaceae bacterium | reverse complement strand
CAGTCTGCCGCTTCCATAGCCTGCTTAGCTTCATCGCAGAGATGACAGCCCGGACGGCTGTAGATGATGACGCGAGCTTTTGCTGCCGGAGTTAGCATTTTGTTAATAACGGCTTGATCAGAAACCAGAACGCATTATATTGATTTAGCCGTTTGACATCAGCCCAATAGGGTGCTGATTTGAGTTTCCACAGCAGAGCGGAGTACGACGGATGCAGTCTCATGAGGTCAGTACCACCTCGCGGTAGCGGGTGGGTGATCTTCATAGTTCGTCGCACGAATAAATAATCGGGCATTGAGAATTGGCAATGAATTACCCACCCGCTACCGCGAGGTGGTACTGACCTCATGGGAACGCACGTTAACGCTCATGGTCCTGTTATACGCTCGTTGTGCTGTTATTCGCTCGTTGCACCAATGGAAAAGCGTTTACACTGCATTACTACTCATCGGTTCGTAAATGCACCTGGGTGAGGTGAACAAGATGCTGCGGAAGCCGGGTGAGATAACAGAGTTTCCCACGGACTGAGGGTTCGCGCTGGCTGTGCGCCGGTCCCATGAGATCGGTAGCACCAAATAACTTTGCGGAACTTTGCGAACCTTAGCGCGCTTTGCGGTGCAAACCGTTTGCGCGAGATTTCAGGCAGGAATATAACCGCAACGAGCGCTAAGGGTTCGCAAAGTGCCGCAAAGAGAAATGCTTCGTTTGCAATGGATGATCGAAGAAGCAGACCCAGGTTAAGCGTTAGCCTGAACGCAATGTTGGACAGCTCGACTGAAGTTCACAGCGCGCGCATTACAGATC
>JBHENP010000220.1:0-291 GCA_046261995.1 Pyrinomonadaceae bacterium | reverse complement strand
CGCGCTGATGGTGTTTGGTCACAGTCGCATCCCAATCGTGAGCTGGCTGCGCAACGAAGCAAGCACGTGTCTAATGCATGCCAATGAGGCCGGCGAACTGGTGACACAGTTTGGCGAGCATCCATCTTTGAAAATTGGCGCGCTGCTCGAAACGCACAAGCACGGCATCAACGATATTCTGCTTGAGTCGTTGGAGGCAGAGAAAAGCGGATTGAAGCTGTACCGGCGGCTGCACGATCTGGTTAAGGACCGCGACATCCTGCTTGAAGACTACGCGCGCAAGATGATTGC
>JBHENP010000219.1:0-1112 GCA_046261995.1 Pyrinomonadaceae bacterium | reverse complement strand
ATTTAAACGTGACTTCGGCGACGGATCCGATGGCTGGAGCTTTCTGTCTCGGGACGTGTTCAAGGTGATGCTCGGCGAATGCCCTGACGAGAAGCCAGCGAGTGAGTTGGGTAGCCACTCGTACGTGGCGTACTTGATCGTCCAAGGAGTGGATCAGCTCTATGAGGAAGTGTCCGTGCGGGGGGCAGAAGTGATTTCGCAGCCTACGACCGAACCTTGGGGTCTTCGGGAGTTCAGCATCCGCACGCCGGATGGACATCGCATCCGTTTCGGCGAACCAATACGCACTGCCAGCTAATATGAATAATTGCAACCACGCTATGCGTCTCGCACTTGCGTGGTTTCGGCGAGCGGAAGAAAAATCACGTTGCGTGGCTCAGTCAACGGGCCACCCAACAAAGCCTTGCAGCTGACGGCGCGATAGCATCTTTCTCAAGTAACTTCTTTCCTTCAGCTTGGATGCTGATCGCGCGCCGCAGCTGAAGGCCATCATTAGACATCTTCGCAATGGGAACGATCAAAGCGATGAAAGGGTCTTACAGGCGCTTAGCTCTGTTAACAGTTGCGGTCTTCCTCGCCGTTGGCGTTCTCAGTTCAGCAATGATCGTTCGGTGGTGGTTTGCTGAACGGCCGGTTTGGCTTTCCGCTTCCTCGCCAAATAGCGCTTACAAAGTTGAACTGACGGGAGATAAGGGGCGAGGTGGCTTTATCATTGAATCCGTTGTCAGATACAACCTCATCAAGAATGAACAACTTCTGGTTAAGAATCAGCTGGCCCATCGCGGGGATGCTATGGATATTAGTTTTGAACTTGCCTATCCAGAGCATGCCTGGGTTAAAGAAAATGTTCAGAGGTTCTGGCGAAATCCAGACAGGCCACAGGACGCTGGTACCGATGAGTTGCTCATCACGAACGACACAAACAAGGTAATCAATTATTTGCAAATCAAATCTCAAGACATGTTTTTTGTCTTCGATGTCCAACCCCATAGCAACCTGAAGCTTCTGTTTTCGCACCAGTCTGGGGGGAACTACATATGGTGTAAGGGTGAGTTTGAAGATCGGAGCCGCATAGAATATAGCGCCAACTTTCCTGAGAGTAAGAGCAAATC
>JBHENP010000218.1:0-1117 GCA_046261995.1 Pyrinomonadaceae bacterium | reverse complement strand
GTGTTACGCTTCTTCCCGGACAACACTTCCTGCTGCAATTGGCTTCCGCCGGCGGCAATGGAGCTAGTTTGCCGACTCCTGATTCGGCCAGTGGGATTGCACTGAGCGCAGCGGGTGGGAAAGTTGTGCTCGCCTTTAACAACATTCTTATGCCTGCTGGCCCCATCTGTCCCGCGGGCCCTGCACTAGTCGACTTCGTCGGGTATGGAACTGCAAATTGCTCGGAGGGCGCGAGTCGCGCTCCCGCTCCAGCGATTACCAGTGCGGCCCTCAGAAATGGAAATGGCTGCACCGGTTAACCTTACTGTCACCCGTAGCGGCGACACCTCAAGTGCCGCCTCAGTCAACTACGCCAGTTCAGATGGGACCGCCAACGAACGTTCCGACTATTCGGCGGCGCTCGGCACACTTCGCTTCCAGGCCGGCGAGACAACGAAAACTATCTCTGTCTTCATTACCGATGACTCTTACGGCGAAACTGCGGAAACCTTCAGCGTCACTTTGAGCAACCCCGTGGGGACTTCGCTAAGCTCTCCCGCGACCCTCACCGTAACAATCAATAGTAACGAGGCTGTAGACGGTCCGAATCCCGTGCGGGACGCTAGCTTCAGCTCTGACTTCTTCGTCCGCCAGCACTATGTTGACTTCTTCAATCGGGAGGCCGATGCGCCGGGACTCGCCTTCTGGAAGAACCAAATCGACGAATGTACGACGCAACAGTGCCGCGAGATCCGGCGCATCAATGTCTCCGCGGCCTTCTACATTTCCATTGAGTTCCAGCAGACCGGCTACCTCGTCTACAAGGCCAACCAGGCGGCCTTCAATTCTGGCGAGCAGCTTGAGCTCAGAGAGTTCTTGCCGGATACCCAGGAGATTGGCCGCGGCGTGATCATTGGCCAGCCCGGAGCCGATCAACAATTAGAAGCCAACAAGCAGAGATTCTTCCTCGACTTCGTGCAACGTCCGGGCTTCCTGGCACCCACGGCATACCCGACCACGCTATCGGCCGAGGAGTTCGTGGATAAGCTGAACGGCAACACCCTTGACCCGCTCAATCCGCCAGCAGGGCCGTCCCTGACACCAAATGAGCGGCAGATGCTCATTACTCAGTTACAGG
>JBHENP010000217.1:0-1122 GCA_046261995.1 Pyrinomonadaceae bacterium | reverse complement strand
CACTAGGGAGATCCTTCCCGGGTTCCGTCGCAACAGCAGGACCTTTTTTATCAAGATGTCTTACCTGATGCGGAAGAGCTTTGGTTCGTAGAGTGTCGAGTTTCGGCCTTGCGACCCGTTAGTAGCCCTCTTCGCCCAACCACTCCAGCTCTCGCCCGGCCACCCTTTAGTATCGACCCTGGCTACTCATCACTAACGTCGCGGTGTCGTGAGTGTCAGTACCACCTCGCGGTAGCGGGTGGGTCCCCGCACTGGCAGTCACTCTAGTCTCCATCAACGAGGGTCGGTACCACCTAGCGGTGGTGGGTGGGTCCTGGCTGCCCATCACTCAGGCCGCGGCCCCATGAGGTCAGTACCACCTCGCGGTAGCGGGTGGGTCTGTCGCTAGCTATGCTCAATCATCAAAGTCTGGCAAGTCATCTCCCTGGCCGTTCAGGACATAGTCGATAGCTCTGGCAACGCTTTGTTCGTTCCACAACCGTCTCTTGCTACCTTTATCTCGCCCACGGACTAAACGGATGAGGCCAAAGACCATCTTGCCTCAACTGCCTGGTTGAATTTGCCTTAAAGGCATTAAGTACAAGTCCCGGCTTCTTGTGAGCCGTTACAACCGTGTGAACATGGTCTGTTCGCACGTTAATTGCCCGTAGCCACCAATGCCGAATGTCGCAAGTCTCGCGAATCGCCGCTTCGATCGATCTCCGTTGCCTCGCTTTTAGTATCAACGGCTTGGTTCTTAGCTTTCGTTCATTGTAGTGCCGCCATTTTTCATTTGGCGGGATATAGGGTGATCGGTAGCGATTGTGAAACCGATCTATTGAGCCCCGTTTGTCCCCGTGCAACCAGGTGCCATAGGTACGGAAGGAAATAAAGTAAGCAAGGGGAATGTCGGCGTCGTTCCACATGTCGATGATGCTTGCAGCGTGGTCAAAGTCGAGTCAATTGGCAAGAGCCGACGTGATACCGCAAGCCGGTGCCGAAATCTTTGCATGGGCAGGAATCAGTGAGGCTGACACCGTGAGTTGAGTGAGGTCCGTATCGCGCCGACCCACCCGCTACCGCGAGGTGGTACTGACCTCACCGGGACCGTAACGTGAGTGGGCGCGTAAGGTGTGACCCACC
>JBHENP010000216.1:0-1123 GCA_046261995.1 Pyrinomonadaceae bacterium | reverse complement strand
TGCCTAATCCTCCAGCGAGTACCACACCTTTCATTCAGAGAACCTCCAGAATCTTTAGTCAGTTGTCAGTAGTCAGTTGTCAGTAGTCAGTTGTCAGTAGTCACTTGTCAGTGGTCGGTTGTCAGTTGTCAGTGGTCAGTCGTCAGTCGTCAGTCAAAGAATCAATTTGAAGGAGAAAAACTCGGACAACTGATAACGGACCACGGACCACGACAAACTAGTCAATAAACCGTTTAAACCAAAGTTCAAGCATTAACAGGGTCCAAAGTTGGGGTGCATAGTCGCGTTCGGAGCGAGTGTGCTGCTCTACCAATCGCCTGACCTCTGGCGGTCTAAATAGCCCGCGATTTAGAGCTTTCTCGGAAAGCAGCGTTTCGCGAAGGAAGGGCTGCATCTTGCCCCGAAACCAGTCGCCGATAGGCACACCAAACCCCATCTTGCGTCGATTCAAATTCTCCGCCGGCAATAGCTGTCTTAGAACGCGCTTTAAGAGGTACTTCGTCGTCAGTCCGCGCAACTTTAAGTTTTCGGGCAAACTGGCTGCAAACTCTATAACGTGATGGTCCAGAAATGGGGACCGCGCCTCGAGCGAAACTGCCATGGTGGCGATGTCCACCTTCACGAGCAGATCGTTTGGCAGATACGTCATGATATCAGCCTGGAGCGCTGCATCAACAATACCAGCACCATTCGCCCGCGCAAACCACGGCTCCAGAACGTCACGTGCATGGATATTCCAGGTCTCGCGACGGAAACTCTCTGAATAAAGTTCCCGTTTGCTATCCTGATCGAAGGCACTAACCCAACGGAGGTAGCGATCAACTTTGGGCAACGACGCCGCTTGCAAGAAACGCTTTGCATCGCGCACACGGCTGCGACGGGATTCCGATGTCGGAATCAAGCTCACTGCCTGCTCGACAACCGATTCGCGCAGCAGGGCTGGCAAACGATGATATTTCTGGGCTAGCTGCATGGCAGCGTAACGCTCATACCCTGCGAAGGATTCATCTCCGCCATCACCGTTCAGGGCCACCGTGACATGCTTCCGCGTTTCGCGGGCCACGTAATATGTGGGGATCGCAGAAGAATCAGCGAAAGGTTCGCCATAGTGCTCAACCAACAG
>JBHENP010000215.1:837-1126 GCA_046261995.1 Pyrinomonadaceae bacterium | reverse complement strand
GTGTTTCAGAGAATTGAGAGAGCAAGGAAGGCGGCAGGAGATGTGCTTACCGGTGCTCCTGCGGCCGGTCCAGGTCTATGGAGTGAACTCAATTTTCGTTTGCGCCGTCCGCTGGGCATTCTGACGGGTACGATTGATAAGCTGATTGTTACTCCTTCCCTAAGTGGAAAGGGTTTCGACATTGAGATCATCGACTTCAAAACAAACCGCATTCGAAACCCAACTTCAACTCAGGAGAATGCGTCAACTGCTTCGCTGGGACCGCAGGCTTGCGGGGTCCGCGGCGGGG
>JBHENP010000215.1:0-687 GCA_046261995.1 Pyrinomonadaceae bacterium | reverse complement strand
CGCATGTGCAACTTTTTACAAATCTGCGCCAGCGGACGTGCGTGGATTGCTGAAAACAGGATGGCGCGTTAGCGACCGGTTTGACGATCATTGTAGGGGTGTCCCTCCGTGGGCACCCCGAGTTGCGGTGATGACGGGATCTCAATAGAGGTTAGTTGCGGAAGGCGCAGGGCAGGTCATTAGTACAAGTTCATGGCTATGTAATCCAGGTTCTCCTGAAGGTCGGTGTCATTTCTAATAATGTGGTCGAAGAATTTATCCTGCCACAAACGCTTCCCTAGAAACTGTTGCGGCTTCAATCGTGGCCAGTTCTTCAGTTCAACTATTTCGGGGCGTACTGTCGCGCGCCACTCCATCAAGGCAGCGAGTAGCGGTCGGGATTTGTTTGGATCCGCCGTCTCAACCAACGCTGACGGCAGACACACCTTTCGAGACTCCACAACTTCCCGACTACGCTTCCAGTAGAGTTGAGTTGTATAACTTTTGAAACTGCCCAGCAGAGTTGGAAGATCGCTTTCAAGCTGCCGCACGCCGGCCAAAAGGTGAAGGTGGTCCGGCATAAGGGTAAAAGCTCTGACTCGCATGTACTTCAATGTCTGATCGCTGATTAGGGAAGCCAAAACACTCTTCGCCAAGCTCATATCGGCAAAGAATGGCAAGCGTAGATCGCTAACCATGGTTATAGCG
>JBHENP010000214.1:725-1128 GCA_046261995.1 Pyrinomonadaceae bacterium | reverse complement strand
CTCAAAGGCAGTCAAGAAGTTAGGCTGGAGGACTTACCTCAAGAGGTCTGATAAGGATTAATGAGTTAGCAGAGTGAAGTTGGCAATGTTGAAGGCTGGTGCTACTTGAGCGGGGGTAAACCGCCCTTCCCAACCTGCAAATTTGCGGAAGTTGGAATGGGCAATTCGACTAGCACTAATTTGCAGGTTGGGAAGGGCGGTTTACCCCCGCTCAAGTTGCCACGGCCTTCTGCTCCGACAGAAAGCTCTTCACTGGAGGCTCACTTGATTGCTGGTGCTGTCACAGGGGTATCACTCACCTTGAACCAATCCCCGGTGCCATCGTTGGTTCTCAGCATCCGAATCAATTCGCGATAGGTGAAGGGTCTCGCGCCGCGGCGGCCAAAGACAGAGATCTGATTCC
>JBHENP010000214.1:0-715 GCA_046261995.1 Pyrinomonadaceae bacterium | reverse complement strand
CTCACCGGCGGCAACACCGGTGAATCACTGACCCTGAACCAATCGCCTTTGCCATCATCCGTTCTTAACAACCGCAACAACTCACTGAAGGTAAAAGGTCGAGCCCCGCGCCGGCCGAACACGGAAATTTGATTACCACTCTCATCTGCCGCCCGGTCGCGATCGAGTCCCTTCGAAACGCCTAACGCCTCGCCCTTCGTCTTAAACGTCGCAATCAAGACTGGCCGGGGTCGCGGACTAAAGCCTGCATATTCAGGCATCGTTTCCGGCGACGTCAGTTGCAGAATTCGCAGGCCATTGCGCCCATCGGCAACATATGCAAAGAGACTCGCGTTCGTCATCGCAACCTTCACCTGGTGCACGTCATTCAACTTGCCATCGGCATTGAAGGTTTGATCCAGACGCGGTTTTTCCGGCTGCTCCACATCAATAATCGCAATTCCCTCTTTACCGTTCGCCACATAAGCATAAGTGCGTGCCACATAAACATCGTGAGCATCCGCCAGAGCGATGGTCGCGTCGTCGACCAGCCGGGCCTCGGAGGGCGTTGTTAAATCGACGACTTTCAAACCCTCTTCATCGACTACAAAGCCGTAACGGAATTGGATTGCAATAGCGTGTGGGTGCTTCAGCGATATCGTCTGAACGATCCGGGGATTAAGCGGGCTATCTATACTAATGATCACCAGGCTGTCCTCGGTTGTGATGTAGGCGT
>JBHENP010000213.1:861-1128 GCA_046261995.1 Pyrinomonadaceae bacterium | reverse complement strand
GGCGTACTGAAGGCCAGAGCTGAATGCATGTATAAGGCCCGCCCCGGCGGCAAGCGCGCCAAAGCAAAGCACAATTACGGATCCCGCCGCGGCAAGGCGATGATCTTGCAGCAAATTGGCGAGCAGCCAGTAGATGGCAAGACAGGCAAAGAAGGGAACCAGGAACCCGAGGGCGATAAAGGCTGTCGACGAGGAGATCCTGAGAAGCCGGGCAGGTACGGCTATCAAATACGCCGGTACAAACTGAATGGAAAACAGGG
Source organism: Pyrinomonadaceae bacterium (assembly GCA_046261995.1). Taxonomy (GTDB): domain Bacteria; phylum Acidobacteriota; class Blastocatellia; order Pyrinomonadales; family Pyrinomonadaceae; genus PSRF01. The sequence goes on along the minus strand of JBHENP010000213.1, from coordinate 868 downwards.
ATTCGGG
>JBHENP010000213.1:0-632 GCA_046261995.1 Pyrinomonadaceae bacterium | reverse complement strand
CGCGCCCCATACTCCCCATTTCCAGTTATGGATTCCGCGGCAACGCATCTGATCTACTGTAGTGGCTTAGAATTATCTGTACAACAGTCAAGAGTAATCTCTGTCTCATTCACACCGTGGCTTTAGCCCGGTGATTAAATGACCAAAGCAGCCCCGCGAACCGTTTCAACGGTTTGCTTGTGAGTGCTGAAGTAGGAGTGGATGCTAAGTGCCCGCTGATAAGCCAGTGGAGAGATGATTTGCGGAAACGCCCATCCACCGCGAAGCAAACCGTTAAAACGGTTCGGGTCCTTACTCGCTTTCAGACTACCGGGCTGAAGCCCCGTGTGAATGAGAGGTCGGATAATGGTGGCTTCGCATTTCCGTTTTCTTCTGACCCACTAAGGATACGGACTTAATAGATTCCCGGGATCAGTCTCGCCGTCTTGGACTTGTAATCCTCGTACTCCGGAAAAGCCTTTTCCAGGATAGCCTCTTCGTTTTTCATTCGCTGAAACTGTAGCAGGGCGAAGGCGATGAATATGACTACAGTATAGAAGGATACAAACTGGAGCAGGAGGCCTAACGACGCCAGACCTTCAAAAATGTACAAAGGGTGTCGCACGATTCCATAAGGTCCAGTAGTAACCAGC
>JBHENP010000212.1:877-1130 GCA_046261995.1 Pyrinomonadaceae bacterium | reverse complement strand
GCCCAGGATAGATCCACTAGTCTGAGCAGAGACCGGAAGGGACAAGCACGGAACGAGCGCCATAAATAGCGTCAGTAATCTCGCGGCTGTCTTAAGCATGACTTCTCTCCTTATATTTATTCCGACTAGATTCGTTTAAGTGGTTTGTCGCCTGCTGTTCACCGGGGAGGTTGAACACTAGCTTCCGAAAAGTCGGAGAGCTGACGGGCAACGAAGGCGCTGCTACACGGAAAGAAGTGCAACGACTGTGCCC
>JBHENP010000212.1:422-761 GCA_046261995.1 Pyrinomonadaceae bacterium | reverse complement strand
ATTGTGGATTTTGGATCGGGTGGAAAAGGAAGTTGCTGTTAATGGATATGGTTCGAGCAGTGAGTATGCGAGGTCAGATGCCAATTACATGTTTTCGGATTTCGATCACGAGTTCACGCAAAGACGCAAAGTAGGCAAAGACGCAAAGAAAGGCGTCTAGACAAGTTAATGAATCTGAATGGGATTCTCTTCTTTGCGTCTTTGCCACCTTTGCGTCTTTGCGTGATTAAAATGCCTCCGCTCTATTCTGTCACCGCAGCGCGCCACACAGTTCCCGATTCCGTCTTGAGAGATTGAGCCCTGACGCGCCAGACAGAAAATGGGGGAGCAGCTAGTGGC
>JBHENP010000212.1:0-412 GCA_046261995.1 Pyrinomonadaceae bacterium | reverse complement strand
ACATCGGGAAACGCAAAGGACACAGCGCCGATTCCGAATTGATTGGTGCCGTTAAAGTCGTTCTGATTCACGAAGAACGGTGAACCAAAATCGCCAATCGTTCTGATCCGTTGGTTGAAGAAATTACCTATCTCAGCCGCGAGTTGAACATTGTAGCGCTCGCCCCCGAAACGAATATTCTTCACAAACGCCATATCTGTGCGGTTCCAGTTATTTGTACGCAGCGTGTTGCGGCCGGCATTGGCACGAGCGCCGAATCCTGCCTGGATGTACTGCGCTGAAGGGTTCATTGCGACGTAGGCAACCGTAGAAGGATCGCCCAGTAGATCCGCCCCACTCTCGTCTACGATTCGCTGGCCCAGGGCGTTCACTCCATAAACACCGCTGCCGGTTCCAGGTACACCGTTGAGAT
>JBHENP010000211.1:728-1132 GCA_046261995.1 Pyrinomonadaceae bacterium | reverse complement strand
GCTCTTATGAGCGTGAGGATTGGAGAACTGGCGCGGCATGATACCAGATCATTGACGCATGCGATCCAGGAATGACATTGCACTCCTAAAGGGGTGCGATTTATTTGAATCACTCGCGGCTATAAACATGTCACTCCTACGGAGTGCAGAGCAGCCGGGGACGATCAGGTTTGATCTGCATTCGCTGCGGATGGTCTTCACTCCGGAGGAGTGAAATGTTTATAGACGTCGACAGCTTGATATTGTCTTCGCTCCGCTAGGAGCGCAATGTAAACAGTTCCGAACATCGCACTCCTAACGGAGTGCCGCCTGCTCAGCGACTCGTCGGCTATAAACATGTCACTCCTATGGAGTGAAGAGCAGGAGGAGACGATCAGGTTCCATCTGCGTCCGGAGCCCCGCCC
>JBHENP010000211.1:406-651 GCA_046261995.1 Pyrinomonadaceae bacterium | reverse complement strand
ACCTTATCTCCACAGCCAGCGCGGATGCGGCAGAGGAGGCGCGTCGCGAAAGGCTATTGCGCCGCCTGGAATCTGCGGACGGGCTGATGAGCAAGGGATTTGTCTTCACTCCGGAGGAGTGAAATGTTTATAGACGTCGATAGCTTGATATGTCTTCGCTCCGCTAGGAGCGAAATGTAGACAGTTCCGAACATCGCACTCCTAACGGAGTGCGGGCTCCTGAGCGACTCGTTCGCTATAAACAT
>JBHENP010000211.1:0-235 GCA_046261995.1 Pyrinomonadaceae bacterium | reverse complement strand
CTCTACCGATTCCAGCTTGCCGGCCTGGCCCTAGTCTGCCTGGAGAACGAAACAAAGGCCGATGAGCAAAGATTGGTCTTCACTCCGGAGGAGTGAAATGTTTATAGACGTCGACAGCTTGAGATTGTCTTCGCTCCGCTAGGAGCAAAAGTAGACAGTTTATAACATCGCACTCCTAACGGAGTGCCGTCTCCTCAGCGACTCGTCGGCTCTAAACATGCCACTCCTACTGGAG
>JBHENP010000210.1:417-1132 GCA_046261995.1 Pyrinomonadaceae bacterium | reverse complement strand
GTATAAAAGTCATTGCCTGTGAGGAGGGTCGAAATGAACCCCATCGCCGAGATTGCCGCGCCAATTAGCGCCACCTGAATGGTCGTTTTCTCAAGAGTACGAAGCAGCCCCGAGGCGCCAGCCAGGCCTCCGATGTCCTGAAGGCGCATCGTTGCGAATCTTGTGCGACGCAGCGCGATTGCGCCGAGTCCAAAAATGAGAATGGTGATTCTTAGCAATGTCGACCGACGGATTATGTTGCTGGCGCAGGAAACCTTTGCTGACGTAAGCCGCAAGTGCCACTACCAGGGCCGCGATCATCAGGCCGCCAACCATTGTTGCCGTTGTTTTGTGGCGCCTCAAGAGCTCTCTCTCGGTCGATTCGGTTAATTGAGTGGGCAATTTTAGACTTGCTCCGCTTTTAGCTGTGATGAGAAAGACGCCAAGCCTGTTACAAGCTTGCTAGACTCTGCGCGATAAAATAACAGCGTTGGCTCTTTGAGCAAAGCAGCTTTGCGCAAAAAGTCGTGAATCCACCCACGGGAGTAGCTGTGAAAAAATGGAAACAGATATCACTCAAGCGACAGAAATTCGCAGGTTGGGAAGGGCGGTTTACCCCCGCTAAAGATTCGCAGCCATTCATCAGAGTTACTATTCCATTGTTGAGCGCTGCGAATCTTGAGCGGGGGTAAACCGCCCTTCCAAAGCTGCAATTTTCCGAATGCTGATTAGATCC
>JBHENP010000210.1:0-313 GCA_046261995.1 Pyrinomonadaceae bacterium | reverse complement strand
ATTGTTGGCAGGAGTAATATTCGGAGCTGCCGAACCCGGGCTCGCTAGCGCAGGCTTGCGCTCGGTGCGCTGCGTGGGTGCCTTCGGCGTAATGTTGGTAGGCAACTGACCGTTGTACTTCAATGCTTCGTCAATCAGGTCCGTACCTTCCTTCCCATCCTTGCTAATCAGTACGCCATTCTTGTCCGTGGTAACGTCAGCTCTGCCACTAACCTGCTGCATCAGATTTCCGAGCATTCCAGCACGGATGGGTGGTGGCGCATTCTTGCGCGCCGGATCGGGTTCAGGAACGGGGGCGCCAATAATGCTCAAC
>JBHENP010000209.1:0-1135 GCA_046261995.1 Pyrinomonadaceae bacterium | reverse complement strand
CCCTGGGACACGCCGCTCGCGCTGCGACGCCGGGCGTCGATGGCCACCACGACACATTGGCTGCCAAAAGTTTTCGCGCCTTCACTGATCAGATCAGGCCGTTCGACGGCAGCAGTATTCAACGAGATCTTGTCTGCTCCGGCTCGTAACACCGCGCGCATGTCGTCGCAGGAACTGAGACCACCGCCCACTGTTAATGGAATGAACACTTCATCAGCGACTCGACGTACCAGCTCCATGATGATTGCGCGTTTGTCGGACGAAGCAGTGATGTCCAGAAACGTTAGCTCATCCGCGCCTTCCAGATCATAGCTGCGCGCTTGTTCAACCGCGTCACCGGCATCAGCGAGTGAGACGAAGCGAATTCCCTTAACCACGCGACCGCGATCGACATCAAGACAGGGAATGATTCGCTTGGCTAGCATTGGACGGTTGTTACCAGAACGCCTCGGTTTTCATTTGGCAGTTCTCATTTGTCAGTTCTCATTTGTCATTGGCAGACTTCTTGTTCGTGTCCGTTCGTGTGATTTCGTGGATCGTCCTCTTCTGCCGGCTATGCAAACGATCCGCGAAGTGACACGAAGCAACACGAAATAGGATCCGGACCAATCACCCATGAACGTCACTAGCGTCACAACGGTAGCGACTCACTCAGCCTGCGGTCTCATGAGGTCAGTACCACCGCGCGGTAGCGGGTGGGTCCTCGTTAATTGTGCTCAATCATCGAAGGCCTGGACGTACTGATCTCATGAGTCCGCAACTTGCGTGATTGGTAGACCCGACCCACGCGCTACCCCGCGGTGGTACTGCCTCATGACACCGCGGCCTGAGTAAACCGCTATTCAGGACTCGTACTGTGAAGTCGCACTGAATTGCTCTGTCCTTGCCACCAGCTCGCTAAAGTTCGCTAATAAGCGTAGGCCGGCGGCCTGACTCTTTTCTGGGTGAAACTGCACACCGCAAACCGTTCCCTGCGCGACCACCGAAGCGTAAGACGCCCCATAGCACGTCTCGCCGATCACAACCGCCTGATCGTCAACATCACAGAAATAAGAATGAACGAAATAGAAGAAAGCGTCGTCTTCGATGCCCGCCCACAGAGGATGTGGACCGTGCTGTCGCACCTGGTTCCAAC
>JBHENP010000208.1:879-1137 GCA_046261995.1 Pyrinomonadaceae bacterium | reverse complement strand
AGAGACCAACTGAGCGCCCATCCAGAGAGGCAGGACAGCGCCGATGCTGTAACCGACCAGTTGTAAGAGTCCGAGTGGGGACATGGAAATTCAGGAGACAGGGGCAGACAATGAAGAATTTCGGATTTCGAATTGCGGATTTCGGATTTTCCAGATTTGTATTCGAAGCCCTTTCGTCGTGATAAGAAATCCGCAATGCGAAATCCGAAATCCGAAATCCGAAATTGCTCTTGCCTACTGGTTCGCCGCGCTGCGCCC
>JBHENP010000208.1:0-870 GCA_046261995.1 Pyrinomonadaceae bacterium | reverse complement strand
AACCGACCAGTTGTAAGAGTCCGAGTGGGGACATTGCCGGAAGGTCAGTCAGTTGTCAGTCGTTTGCTTTGTACTTTGTGCTTTGTACTTTGTGCTTTGTAGCAGCGCTTAGGATGCGACAAGAAGTACAAAGTACAAAGCACTAAGCACAAAGTTCCCAGCCCACAACTCCGAGTAACTTGCTACTGACAACGAACCACTGACCAATTACTGACTACTCGCAGTACTGCGCGCAGGAATCGGCGTCAAAGTTATCTCCGTTCTGCGATTGCGAGAACGGCCCGCGACGGTCGTGTTCTTTGCCAGGGGATTCGACGCGCCCATGCCATTGGCTTGAATCCGAGATGGATCTACTCCGGCAGACTGTAGCCGTTCTGACAGCACTCGGGCGCGGTCCTGGGTAAGCTGTTGCAGCGAGACCTCGTCGCCTTTATTATCAGTATAGACCTCGATCAACACCTGATACTCAGGATTGCTCGCCAGCAGCGCGGCCAGTGGCTCGAGTTTGGCTGCCGCGGTAGCCGCCAGATCTGAACGGCGCGCGCTGCTCCAAATCGATTCCGGCAGCGCAAGTTGAAGGCCGCTGGGCGTTTCTTTCAACATTCCAAACTTCGCCAGCGTTTGCTTCAATGTGGCGTGGGCCGTAATTCTCTGTTGCTCGCGCTGTGCTGCTTCCTTGCGGGCGTCCTCGGCCTGCTTCTCGCCTTCAAAACGTGCGACTGAGATCTTCGCCGCCTCCCCCTCAGCCCTGACGGTTTGCAGTTCATCGCGGAGGCGGGCGATTTCAATTCGCTGTTCGCGAGTTTGCTCGTTTGCCGTGGCTGCATCTCTTTCAGCCAGCTCGCGCGCTCGCTGTTCGCGATCAAGAGC
>JBHENP010000207.1:770-1145 GCA_046261995.1 Pyrinomonadaceae bacterium | reverse complement strand
GGGCGCGAGTACCACCTGTGCGTGATCTGCTCTTCTCGGGTTTGCTCTGTCATCCTCGCCGCCTAATCCGCCGAACGTCAAAGGTCAAGGCGCCCGCCAGGGCGTCCGGTGCACCGCCTTGTTGGGCATCTGATGATTGGATCTGCTTCACAATCTCATCAATGCAAGGGATGTAGTCTCCATCTGTCGAGACTTGGATTGTGGGTATATTGAATTTGGGCGCTGTATAACTTTCGGAAGGTGAAATCTTACCTGTTTTCCTGTAATGTGCAACACGTTTATCGCCGTGATAAAACTCCCGGTTTGGATTCTCTAAGCCTCGTTGGAGATGACGTCTTGCGGCCACTGCACCATCCGCAGAGCATAAAACAATCA
>JBHENP010000207.1:241-760 GCA_046261995.1 Pyrinomonadaceae bacterium | reverse complement strand
CGTGTACCACCTATGCGTCATATGCTCTGCGCTGGTTTGCTCAGTCATCTTTGTTCTCCTAATCCGCCCAACGTCAAAGGTCACCGGCGCCCGCCAGGGCATCCGGTGCACCGCGTTGGTGGGCATCCGATGATTGGATATGACCCGCAAGATATTGATTCACTATTCCAAAGAACAACTCGGAGACTAGACCATTGGTGTCAGGTGGGAGTTGGTCGTGTTTGACGCCGTAGGTGTTGACATAGCCCTCTTTGATCTCATCGCGGCTTATGACTGGCATCCACAGGCGTTCCCCAAGCTTCTTAGCAAGAGTGGTTTTTCCCGATCCCGGCTGGCCTGTGATGATGATGCACTTTGGTTTTCTGCTCATGTTTATGGATGCCCAACGCTGATGGCCTTCAGCTGCGGCGCGCGATCAGCATCCGAGGTGAAGGGAAAAGGCTACTTGAGGCACGCTGATTTGCGGTCGGCTGCATGGTGTTTTAGGCATCTTATTTTCCTCCGTCTATGTGAATTCGG
>JBHENP010000207.1:0-231 GCA_046261995.1 Pyrinomonadaceae bacterium | reverse complement strand
AGTAGTTTTTCCCGATCCGGGCTGGCCTGTGATGATGATGCACTTTGGTTTTCTGCTCATGTTTCTGGATGCCCAACGTCACAGTTGACCGGGCGACGATTGGCTCTCGCGGCACAGAACCATTTGCGGTAGCCAATGGATCCCAGCACTCAGCGTAAGCAGGAGCCACTCAACAACGTGAAAAGCAAAGAACAAGTTAAAGAGGACGCCACCCACGCTTCCGTCCAACGC
>JBHENP010000206.1:0-1145 GCA_046261995.1 Pyrinomonadaceae bacterium | reverse complement strand
CGAAAAAAGTGCTTATGAGAGAAAGCACGATTGCCAGAGTTAGAGCGGCGCGTTGAATCTTAGTCCACGATTTCATTTTCGTCTCCAAGGGTGTGTTTCCTCAGTGCTCTTATCTATGCACACACGAATTGTAGGCACCGGTCGTGCTTGTCAGAACGGGGAGCGGTAGCGACCTGGTCCGTGTGTTCCCTCAGTGCTTTTATTCATTCACACACCAATTGTAGGTACCGATCGTGCTTGTCAGAACGGGGAGCGGTAGCGACCTGGTCCGTGTGTTTCCTCAATGCTCTTATTCATTCACACGCCAATTGTAGGCACCGGTCGTTGCTTGTCAGAACGGGGAGCGGTAGCGACCTGGTCCGTCGCTCGTGCCAGTGAGACCGGGTCGCTACCGCTCGCTGTTCTGACATTTACTTTGATACTCAACATCAAAACCGCCCCGGTGAAAACATTCCCAGCGGGTCGAGTTCTTCTTTGATTCGTTTCATCAAAATGTTCGAACTACCGCGACGGCCCCAGGCACCGTTCGCGAGCTTTATTTCATCCGGAGCACTTTCGATCACAAGCGATCCGCCAAACGATTCTGCCACGTTCCGCAAGTGCGTGAGGCCGGGCGAGTGGTCCAGAGAGGGCGCCTGCAACGGCTCGATCATTCGCATGCGACCGTCGGCTACGCCAGCGTGCCATAAGATCGACGGAAAAGAGTCGCGATAAGTATCCGCGACAATTTTGATAAACTCACCCAACCGCGACCGTCTCACGATCGCTCGCCAGATAAGTGTTTCGTCAGATTTCAGCGGCGCCGCCGCAAGGTTGCGCCAGAGCGGTTGATCCTGGGATGCGATCTCAATTTTGGCATTCTCTGCTTCGCTGCGAATCTCTTTGGTTGCCTTTTCGACCTGGTAAGTAACAGTCTTCTGAATGCCCGCAAATCTGTTGAGCAATAAAACCTTAGCGGAGGGTATTCGAAAGCCGATTCGGTGGGCCAACGCTGCTGAAAGCAATTCGATACCGGCTGGGAACAAGCGAGCTCTGTGAACAGACTGTGCCGCTTTTAGAATGGCATCAAATGGTCTTTCGGCTAGAACCGTAACCTCCTTTGCCGGTCGCGGCCGAAGCTTGAAAGTTAGTTCAGCGATCAAGCC
>JBHENP010000205.1:917-1160 GCA_046261995.1 Pyrinomonadaceae bacterium | reverse complement strand
GGATTGAAGGTCGTCGACCTGACGATTCCGGAGGAGGCGCGGCTCGTCGAGGGCGCGACTGTGGCCCTTTCGGATGCTCACGATGTTTACGTGGCCCGCACTTACGCTTATGTGGCGAACGGTAAAGATGGAATTGCGATTATCGATGTGGAGCAGCCGGAAAAGCCGCGCCTGGATCAAACTTTCAATGCTGATGGCAAGTTGAATGACGTACACCAGGTGAAGGTCGCCATGACGAATGCG
>JBHENP010000205.1:507-766 GCA_046261995.1 Pyrinomonadaceae bacterium | reverse complement strand
CCGGCGATTGGCTCAAGGTCAGTGACACACCTTTGAGAGGCCCGGTGGGTAAATAACCGCCCTAATCTTGTGAATTCTGTTAATCCTGTCAAATGACTTCCTTCAAAGCTTAGAAACTTAGACAGGATGAACAAGATTTACAGGATACAATGGTGGCGGCGAGGGAGCATTCTGTCTCGCGTCATTGGTTCTGAATTCGGAGTGACCTTTAAATCAATCGCTCGCGGAGCTGGCGCAAGAGTTCCTTGGCCTCTTCAGG
>JBHENP010000205.1:0-446 GCA_046261995.1 Pyrinomonadaceae bacterium | reverse complement strand
TGCAGCGAGACGGCTGCGTTGCTTCTCAATCGCATCCTCTTCTGCAAAAACATCCAGCTCGTAACGCTCGAGTCGCGCTAAAACCTCTCGCGCATTCGCGAGCACGGCGGGCGGCAGACCTGCCAATCGCGCCACTTCGATTCCATAAGACTTCGAAGCGCGACCGCGCTCAAGCCGGTGCAGAAAGACCACCTCACCCTCGCGCTCGGCGGCAGTGATTTGATAGTTCTGCCCACCGGGCAATCTCTCGGCCAGTTCAGTGAGTTCGTGATAGTGAGTAGCGAAGAGGGTCTTGGCGGCGTGCTCCGCGGAGTCGTGCAAGTATTCTGCCACTGCCCAGGCGATCGACAGTCCGTCGAAGGTCGCTGTGCCGCGTCCAATCTCGTCCAGCAGCACCAGTGAGCGCGGCGTGGCGCTGTGAAGGATTGCGGCGGTCTCAGTCATCT
>JBHENP010000204.1:749-1160 GCA_046261995.1 Pyrinomonadaceae bacterium | reverse complement strand
GGGCTGCATAGCGCTAACTACTTACAATGTGCCCTCGTGCTGCAGCATCCAGAGGAAGCGGAAAGGCTTGCCTGGGCCATCGCGGACCAACTTAAACAGGACCATATTCAGCTCGTGGCTTCTCCGGCGATCGGGGGAATCGTAATCGGGCATGAGGTCGCTCGAAGGCTGGGCGCGCGATTCATTTGGACCGAGCGCGAGCATGGCGAGATGACATTAAGACGCGGGTTTTCAGTGACGTCCGGTGAGAGAACGCTAGTTGTCGAGGACGTGGTAACCACTGGTGGTTCAACGCGCGACACCGTGAGTGCTTTACAAGCCGCAGGCGCAAACGTGGTTGCGGCGGCTTCGATTATCGATCGTTCGGCTGGCGACGCTGACGTGGGAGTGCCCCGTATCGCGCTCGCTACG
>JBHENP010000204.1:439-680 GCA_046261995.1 Pyrinomonadaceae bacterium | reverse complement strand
TCAGTGGTCCGTTGCCCGTTGTCTGTACTCTGAGCTTTGTACTGTGTACTTTGTGCTTAGTCTTTGCTCTTTGAATTTCTGTGGAGTCTGCAGGCACCAAGTACAAAGCACAAAGCACAAAGTACAGAATGACAACTGACCACTTACAACGGACTAATGACCAATTTCAAGCTCACTATTCAATACGACGGCACAGATTTTCACGGCTGGCAGATGCAGGATGAACTGCGCACGGTCCAGG
>JBHENP010000204.1:0-429 GCA_046261995.1 Pyrinomonadaceae bacterium | reverse complement strand
AGAAGCTTCGAGCGGCAATCAATGGGAATGTGGCAAAGGACCTGCGTGTCATGAGGGCGCAAATTGCGGGCGACGACTTTCACGCACGCTATTCAGCTCTGGAGAAAACCTATCTGTACCGCGTGGTAAACGGTCCCGTGATGTCCCCATTTTGGCTTCGCTATGCCCACCATGAGGCTCGCCAACTAGATCTTGACAGTATGAACGGATGCGCGGCCCTCTTTCTTGGCTCTCATGATTGGACTGCTTTCTCGGCAGCGCAATCGGATGGCGAAAACAGGACACGAACCATTAGTCAACTCGAAGTTTCCCAGCGCTCGGATGAACGCTCAGCTGCACCAATAGTCGAGATCCGCGCCACTGCCAACGGCTTCCTTCGCTACATGGTGCGTTCTATCGTCGGGACTTTGCTGGCGGTCGGTCGTGGTG
>JBHENP010000203.1:704-1162 GCA_046261995.1 Pyrinomonadaceae bacterium | reverse complement strand
GCGTTATGTTTGCCCGCAGTGGCAGCCGCACAACGGGATCGCTATCCTGATTACGGGCGCGACCGGGACCGAGATGACGGACGATACGGTCGTTATGACGATCGTTATTTGCGCGATTCGATTCAGAGATTGGATCGCTTGAGCAAGGACTTTGAGAGAGCTGTGGACCGCGAATTGGATCGTAGTCATGAAGACGGAACTCGTCATGAAGATCGTGTGAATAACGAGGTGCACCATTTTCGGCGGGCTGTAGGCGATCTCAAGTCGCGCTTTGGCAATGGACGCGATCTCAACCGCAGCAGAAACGAAGCCCAGCGGGTTCTGCAAACTGCCAGAGAAGCAGAAAGGGCAACCCGTCATCACTTCCGGAACGGCCGGTTAGCCAATCAGTGGTCACAGATTCGCCAGGAGCTGAATGTGATCGCGCAGGCCTACGGATCTTACGGCTACAACGACGA
>JBHENP010000203.1:270-694 GCA_046261995.1 Pyrinomonadaceae bacterium | reverse complement strand
CATCATTCCGCGTTCATCATTCATCTTCAATGAGACTCGGTCGCTACCGAGACTGTGTGAAAACCCAAAAGGGCGTACGGTAATTTGCAGGTTAGGAAGGGTGGCTTGCCCCCGCTCAAGCGCCAACGGCGCGACCGGTTACGCGCATATCACGGAAAGGAAAAGAGTTCTAACTGTAAACATTCATGCTTGAGCGGCAGGGCCGTAAGTGCTGAAGTGACCGATCGCGCCGTTGGCCCTCCAGCGGGGGTAAACCGCCCTTCCGAACCTGCAAGTTAACGGGGCTTGTGCTTTCGTATATCTTGAGCTTGATGCCAAAATAGCCACATGGCCGGAACGCTTTACGTGGTCGCTACCCCCATCGGCAATCTTGAAGACTTGACGTATCGCGCCGTGCGAGTGCTGAGTGAAGTCGATCTCGTCG
>JBHENP010000203.1:0-260 GCA_046261995.1 Pyrinomonadaceae bacterium | reverse complement strand
TAGTAACTTCTGATTACGACAAGCCTCGTCCGTTCTGAAGAGAACGGGCGAGACTTTTTTTGTGTCTTGGTTGGATATCGCCGCGCGAAAACCCAAATGGGACTTACGGTAATTTGCAGGTTAGGAAGGGTGGCTTGCCCGTGGCTTGCCCGTGGCTTGCCCCCGCTCAAGCGCCAACGGCGCGACCGGTTGGGTAATATCTCCAACGCGCATATCACGGAAAGAAAAAGAGTTCTAACTGTAGACATTCATGCTTGAGC
>JBHENP010000202.1:834-1165 GCA_046261995.1 Pyrinomonadaceae bacterium | reverse complement strand
TCAAGATTCAGTTCAAGATTTCCTTCCTCCAACTAAAAACTGAACTCGAGCATGGGAATCAGCGGCCGGTGAAAAGCGTCTTCTCATCGACGAAGCAAAGCCCGTTGCCCCATGGGTCGTGAGCGTAAAAGGAGCGCTCGCCCCAAGGTCGTACCACTATCTCGCCAGCGCTGTCGCCGTGAACATCTTCTGTGGAAAGACAGTTAGTTGCAGTGGCGCGCGCATGGAATTGTTCGAGGTCCGTTACCGCGAAATAGATCTTGTCGGGGAGCGGTTTCGCTTCCTCGCCACCAGCGACTACATCCACCAGCGCGAGGATCACTGGTCCGCA
>JBHENP010000202.1:421-824 GCA_046261995.1 Pyrinomonadaceae bacterium | reverse complement strand
TCGCCAAGCAGTTCCCCGTAGAAAGCTTCCGCTCTGTCGAGATCATCGACCTGTAGAATTATGCGGAATAGAGCGGGTGCATTAGCCATCGTTTCTCCTCCTACGAAGCCATTCTTGCGGTGTGTCTGGTAGGAATTCGGATTGTTGGGATGACGGGGATTCCGTTGCGAGAGTTGAGATTAGAATCAGATTGGGATTGAGCTCCCAAAAAAGACTTTGGGCGCCGACCTCCCCCAAGACCGGCGCCCTTGCCTTTATCTCAGTTCTCCCATGGAGAATTAACGATGCAGGATATTAGGCCGGTCTCACGGTCTAATGGTTGCAGTAATCTTGCAAACACTTCACGGCACCGTAACAAAACTATCCGCAAACCTTTCGCTCCGATCTCCGGCTCCCTGTGCAC
>JBHENP010000202.1:0-282 GCA_046261995.1 Pyrinomonadaceae bacterium | reverse complement strand
TACGATGCAAAAACTTCAAAAACTCAAAAATAGTAGTTACGGGAGACACTTCTATGCCCGAATCTCGCACTGCCCCGTATGGTTCATGGAAATCCCCAATCACCGCCGACTTAATTGTTGCCGGGTCGATAGGCCTTTCCCAGCCCTTGATTGATGGCTCGAACATTTATTGGGTAGAAATGCGGCCTACCGAAGGCGGCCGCGGCGTGGTAGTGAAACGGAATGCCCGCGGAGTTTTAAGCGATATGACACCGGCGCCATTCAACGTGCGCACTCGTGTTC
>JBHENP010000201.1:788-1167 GCA_046261995.1 Pyrinomonadaceae bacterium | reverse complement strand
GTTCATTGTGAGTCCGGAAGTTTAGAGTTCGACCTTTAAGTTGCGCGTTCGGAAAACACAAGCTAAAGCTTGAACTCTCAACTACCAGCACCAGGCGACACTCGTAATCACTGTCCGGAAAATCTTGGCGGGCGTTTTTCCAGGAACGCGCGAATGCCCTCACGACCGTCCTCAGATTCAAAACAGCGCAGTTGGGCTTCAGTCTCGTAGCGAAGCATTTCTTCAAGTTCCCCAGACTGGCTCAAGTAAACCGCTTGCTTAGCCGCGGCAATCGAAATCGGTGGGGCGTCTCGGAGACGTTCGGCTAACTCGCGAACAGCCGGCTCCAAATTCTCAGGGGCCACCACCCGATTCACAATGTTCAGCCGCAAGGCTTCTT
>JBHENP010000201.1:332-666 GCA_046261995.1 Pyrinomonadaceae bacterium | reverse complement strand
CGGGACGGTTTAGCGTAATTGTGGCGATACCGGAATCTTCAGTGACGTCGATGTGTTCGTACATAAGGGCGGGTACATAGTAAATGGCAAATAGTAAATAGAAGCAGAAGAATAACTCGGACCATTTACCATTTACTATTCACCATTTACCTGCCTTTAAATTGTGGTTTGCGTTTGCTTACGTAAGCGTCGATACCTTCCTTCGCGTCTTCCGATTGAAATAGTTGCTGCTGCAGCTCGCGCTCGAGTGCTAGTGCAGACTCAAAAGGAATCTCCGCGCCGGTTTGAACACTGCGCTTGATGCAACCGACTGCGTGGGCGGCCCGGCTAGGCG
>JBHENP010000201.1:0-274 GCA_046261995.1 Pyrinomonadaceae bacterium | reverse complement strand
AGTTTCATTAGCGTGCAGACAAAAATAGTACTTGAAAAAGGGCGTCACATCAGCAAGCATTTGGATGTTGGCGCCGGCGCAGAAAAACTTCTCTCCACTGCCGGTGATCACAATGACCTGGACGCTTTCGTCCATCCGCGCCTCAAGGATTGTACGATCGAGCGCTTGCATCATTTCGTAGGTGTAAGTGTTTGCGGGAGGGTCGTTGAAGGAAAATAGGGCGACACCTTCGTCGGCGCGATACTGAACGAGATCTTTGTCCGTTGTCTTAGAG
>JBHENP010000200.1:755-1184 GCA_046261995.1 Pyrinomonadaceae bacterium | reverse complement strand
CCTTGCTTGTGCGCACCTCTGGCGATCCGATGAGCCTTGCTGGGGCGATCCGAAATGAATTGGCAACTCTCGATAAGCAGGTATCGATCGGGAAAGTGCGAACCATGGACACGATCGCGGCGGAGTCAGTTGCTCAACCCCGCTTCCGCACTCTCTTGTTGGCCTTGTTTGGAATCTCCGCATTGCTGCTGGCTGCTGTTGGTATCTATGGCGTGATGTCTTACGCAGTCACGCAGCGCACGCAGGAAATCGGGATCCGCATGGCACTCGGCGCGCAGGTTGGTGACGTGCGTAAGCTCGTAATCAGAAATGGAATGACGTTGGCGCTAATTGGGGTGGCGATCGGACTTGCCGGGGCATACGGACTAACTAGATTGATGGCCAGCTTGCTCTTCGAAATAAGCGCCACGGACGCCCCAACATTCGCTG
>JBHENP010000200.1:0-679 GCA_046261995.1 Pyrinomonadaceae bacterium | reverse complement strand
TTGCGTGTTACCTCCCGGCGCGGCGCGCAACGAAAGTCGATCCACTGGTGGCGCTGCGCCACGAATAAAAATTTCGGATTTCGGATTGCGGATTTCGGAATTTGGTGTTTACCGGGCTTTGGATGCTCAGGCAACAGGATCAACTGAGGACAATCTTGAATTCGAAATTCGCAATCCGAAATTCGAAATTCGCAATAACGTCATGGAAACACTACTTAAAGACATTCGCTACGCCATCCGCAGCTTGACGAAACGTCCAGGCTCCACGGCCATAGCCGTTATCACGCTCGCACTCGGCATTGGAGCAAACGCGTCGATCTTCAGTTTCGTCAACGGTCTGTTGCTGCGACCACTCGCCGGCGTGGAACGACCCGAAAGACTTGTCGGCATCTACACGAGCGACTTTAGCAGCGGGCGTTACGGCACTTCGTCTTACCTTGATTATCTCGACTTTCGCCGGCAGTCAGATGCGTTCACCGACATCGCAGCTTACGAGAGCGGCGTGATGAATCTCGCGGGCGCCGAGTCGTCCGAACGACTCCGTGGCGCTTATGTCACCAGCAACTATTTCGACGTGTTGGGCGTGGGGGCACGCGTCGGTCGCACGCTGAAGTTGGAAAACAACGCGCAGACGAGCGCCGATCCAGTCGTCGTCATTAGCCATGCGCTCTGGCAACGG
>JBHENP010000199.1:611-1191 GCA_046261995.1 Pyrinomonadaceae bacterium | reverse complement strand
GTCCTGCTTTGGGCGCTACGTGAGCGCGAGGAGATTCTCAAGATATTTGAACGACAGTTTGGCGCCCGCTTGACGTGTCATGCCTGGCGTATCGGAGGCATGCCGAACGATACTTATGACGACTTCGAGCCTGACATCCGACGTTTCATCAGCAATTTCCCTACGCGTCTAGACGAGTATGAAACGGTGCTATCGGAGAATCGCATCTGGCTGAGCCGCACGGTGGGTATTGGTGTTATCTCAGCGGAGGAGGCGATCGCGATTGGTTTGTCAGGCCCGGCGCTACGTGGATCGGGAGTCGCCTGGGATATTCGCAAGTCTCGACCCTATGCGGCATATGCCGACATGGATTTTGACGTTCCGCTTGGAGAGAATGGCGATACTTACGATCGCTATCTGGTTCGACTCGAGGAGATGAGACAGTCGCGGCGCATTGTCGATCAGGCCCTGGACAATTTGCCAGATGGTCCGGTGAACGCAAAACTGCCAAAAATAATTAAGCTGCCGATCGGCGACTACTACCACTCGATAGAAGGTCCCAAGGGCGAGATTGGTTGCTATCTGGTTTCGGATGGCACGG
>JBHENP010000199.1:0-554 GCA_046261995.1 Pyrinomonadaceae bacterium | reverse complement strand
CTGATTAATCTTCAGGCGCTGAAACAGATGTGCCTTGGCCACCTGGTGGCCGATGTGGTCGCGATTATCGGCACCCTCGATATTGTTCTTGGTGAGATTGATAGGTAAACGTTAGCTACAGAACCGGGAGCGGTAGCGACCGCATTCAAGCAAGGCAATATTAACGGCAAGAATTAAAGCCATGTTGCGCAGTGACTGCGAGGTGCAGGGAGTTGCTTAAAGTCCAGGTAGTCAAAGCCAGTTGATCGCTAATCTGGTCGCTACCGCTCCGGTTCTGTAAGAAGGCGCTGATTCCAGTCGTGAATTGAAATCGATTGCACTCAGGTATGATCACACTCACATTTTTTGCTCCCATCAATTTCCTAGAGGATCTGCTGCTGAAGTTTTTCAGCCCTGAGACAATCAATAACGTTGTCTGGCCGTTTATCCAGATCGGGTTGGTAGTTACTCTCGTGGCGGGGTGGGTGGCGTATGCTACCTACCTCGAGCGAAAGATCTCGGCTTTTATGCAAGCACGCCTGGGGCCGATGCGAGTCGGGCCGTGGGGGCTGCTG
>JBHENP010000198.1:293-1198 GCA_046261995.1 Pyrinomonadaceae bacterium | reverse complement strand
ATATTTGGATCACTACCGAAGCGCCGCTGCCAGAGGCCATGGCCCAACACGATCACAAAGTCTTTGCCGTCCTGTTGTTCTTCCGGAGTGAAGACCCTTCCCAACAGCGGCTTTCCCTTCATGATATTGAAGAAGCCATCACCTACCTGGATAGCGGGAATTCTTTCGGCTTCACTATCATCGCCTGTCATGGTGGGATACCAGCCCGCGTAGGTAGTGACGTCTTCAAAGACAGTCGTCTGCGAGCGCATGTCGGCCACGTCGGTGGCGGAGACTTGATTATGATTTCTCAGGCTCGCTTCGGTCCTGGTGTCACCCCAAACCAGCACCAGGCTATCAGGATCCTTGTAAGGCAACGACTTCAACAGCACGGCGTTGATCACGCTGAAAACCGTTGTGTTCGCAGCAATACCGAGAGCGATTGAAATAATAGCCACGGCCGTGAACGCCTTGCTCTGGGGCAACATGCGAAGGCTGTAGCGAAGATCGCGAAACAATGTCTCCATATAAAGTCCTCTTTAGTAGTTGCCAGTTTCCGTTTGCTGATTTCGGATTTCGGATTTCGGATTTCTCGTTTCACATGTGGAAATTTGATAACCAAGGGCAAGCGGACCTAGGTCGATTGCACTCCGCGCAAGACAAAATTCGAAATCCGCAATCCGCAATCCGCAATCCGAAATTCTTACTCGTATCGCAGCGCTACCAACGGATCGACCTTCGTTGCGCGTTGTGCTGGAATAAAGCATGCGAGCAACGCGACAACGATCAGTAAGGCCGGCACTACGGTGAACGTTATTGCGTCGGTGGGAGTCACGTTAAACAGCAAGCTGGCCATCAAGCGCGTTAGCACGAAGGCTCCAGCGAGTCCGACTGCAATTCCAATTAGGGCCAAGACCATTCCATTG
>JBHENP010000198.1:0-283 GCA_046261995.1 Pyrinomonadaceae bacterium | reverse complement strand
CGCGTGCGCAGCGTGACTGTGTAAGCCATTACGCCGTAAAGACCGAGAGCTGCCAGCAGCAGCGCCAGAGCTCCGAATAGCGCCGAAACCATGACCATCACCCGGCGCTGGGCAGTGGACTCGGTGACCACTTGCTGCATTGTCCTGACCTGGGCCAACGGTTGTTCCTTGTCCAGCGTGATTAATTGTTGGCGCATTGCGCCAACTAAGCTCGCGGGGTCGAGGGAGCTGCGGACTACAACGGTCATGCCGGAGTCGGGTCGTTGCAAGTACGGTACATAGA
>JBHENP010000197.1:0-1202 GCA_046261995.1 Pyrinomonadaceae bacterium | reverse complement strand
GGTGCAGACCGTCCGCGGCTAGCTTGCGAAACAGTGCGATCGTGTCGGCGCGCACCATCGGGTCCAGACCATTTAGCGGTTCGTCAAGAATGAGCACCGCTGGCTGGTGAGCAATTGCCTGGGCCAGCCTGATTCGCTGACGCATGCCTTTGCTGTAGGCCGCCACTTTCCGATCCGCCGCATCGAGCAGATTCACACGCTCGAGCGCCGTTATCGTGAAGGCGTCAGCCTTCGGCCTGTCGAAACCGTGAACCAGCAGAAACGACTTAATGAACTCGCGGCCCGTCAACCCGCGTGGGAAAGAATCAAACTGCGTACAATAGCCAACTCTACGGAAGAGTTCTTCCGGCCTGTCAGTGGGTATACCGAGAAGCGTGATACTCCCGCGAGTGGGACGCAGCAACCCCGTCATCAGATTCATCAAGGTGGACTTGCCGGCCCCATTTGGCCCGACGAGACTGGTGATGCCGGGACCAATCTGCAAATTGACCCGGTTGACTCCGAGAATCTCTCCATAAAACTTGGAGACATCGTCGACGATGATCCTCTCGGAATTTCGAATTTCGGATTTCGAATTTCGGATTTTGTCCATACCAACGAGTTTTGGTTCTAACTCGCTCATCTCAGAATTTCGGATTTTCGGAATTCGGATTGCGAATTTCGTCGGGCTCAGTCTTGAGTTTTGCTTCTGCCTCGTTCATCTCAGAATTTCGGATTTCGGATTTCGGATTTCGGATTGCGAATTTCGCCGGGCTCAGTCTTGAGTTTTGCTTCTGCCTCGCTCATATATTCTCAACAGGCTTCCGTCAACGGTTCAGCCCCGGTCACACAAAATCCGAAATCCGCAATTCGAAATCCGAAATTCCCTTTCCGTTCGAAATCCGAAATTCCCTTTCCGAAATTCCTCATTTGACCACCTCGTAAGCCTTCACCTTCGCCGAAAGTATCGCAAGGCAAATCGCACAAACTACAAAAAGCGCCGCCCACGAGGCCCAGAGTGGTGGCTCAGTCAACACGACCCCTTTCACGACGACATCGTCGAAGTCAGTTACAAACGTGGTAGTGCGCTCAAACGTACCGAAAAGCCCGGCGGAAATATTCTTCATGAGGGCGCTCAGACTGATAATGTGTGCCCACCTGGTGCGAAATATGACGTTAACCACTTCGGCAAATACGGAAGGGATAAAGAAGAGGCCCAGGAT
>JBHENP010000196.1:0-1205 GCA_046261995.1 Pyrinomonadaceae bacterium | reverse complement strand
CTATAGAAAGCTTCGGCGATTTATAGGAAAACGGATTGCGCTACTGCCAGCTTGCTGGTGGTAGCGCATTTCGTTTTTTATAAAGACCCCAACTCGCCAGACTGCTAAATCCCGCTTCCATTTTCCTGCGAACTTACTTCTCGAGCATCAAAGGTGGTACACAAAAGACAAGAACGATCTTCGCGCTGCAATTCTTCGGAAACTCTTATGGAATATTGGACCACCCGGCCGGGGCAACGGAAGGTCACTCCTCTGAATCTGATGAGACTTCCTACAAAAGATGTTAAGACTGCGACTGCAAACTTTACGGAACCGAGAGCGGTAGCGACCGGATCCTACACTCAACCCTTGTTATTGGCTTCCGGAAGAATTGTAAGCTGGTCACTGTGCATGTTGAGCTTATGATCCGGTCGCTACCGCTCTTCTTAGAAACTCCATCTACATTGTCGATGGAACAAGTTGGAAACCAAGCGATTTTGCTTGGGCCGTTAGGTGCTTGAGACGACGTTCCTGATACTTTTGTTCATAGGCTTGTTGACCCATTTCCACGTAGGTTGTTCCCTGAGTTAGTAGTGCATAGTAGATGCGCGCGATCTTGTGCGCCGTGGCAGTGATTGCTTGTTTGCCGCCAGTGCGCGACTTGACGCGTCGGTAGAACGCTCCCAAAGCAGACTGACTGCGAGATAGCGTGGCCGCCGCCATCCTAAAAGCCTGGGCCGCCCGATTGGGATTGCGTTTCACTTTTCTGGACAAGACTTTGCCGCCAGAGATCTTTGTGCCGGGACACAAACTAAGCCAGGAGCTGAAATGTTTGACTGTTTTCCAGGGACTTAAATCAAATCCTACCTCACTGGTTAGTACCAGCAAGGTATCCGCTCCCAGGCCGGGAATGGCGAAGAGGTCGACGCCACTCTTCTTGAAGAGCAGGTCTCTGACATTAACCCCGCCACGCTGGCGGTCTCTGGCTGAGGTCAGCTTTTTTGCTGGTGGCGGCGGTTCGTCCTTAACGTCCGGTTGCGCTGAGACCTGTTTGACGATCGCCTCATCACAATCGCCAATCTTGGTTTGGTAGATCTGGTAAAGGTCTACTGCTTGACGCAGCGCGAACAAGTGCTCTTCCCGATAGTTGCCTACCAGTGACTTAGCTATCGTCGCCCGGTCGTGGTGACATTGCTTGTCACGGTGGCTGGCTAGCACCTGAGGAT
>JBHENP010000195.1:653-1210 GCA_046261995.1 Pyrinomonadaceae bacterium | reverse complement strand
GCCACGAGCTGGTCAACTTTATCCTGAGCAGCCGGAGAAACTTTGACCGCCACTACGTAATCATCCTTCGCCGACATCGCGCGCTCGATCGTGCGACTGATGTCGCGTCCGATGGCGCTCAGCGATTCGGGAATCCGCGAGGCAATATCTCTAACGGAGGAGGCGGTCCGTGTTCTGTCGTCGGCATCGCCCTCTGTTTCGTTGTCTCTCAGCAGCAAATCATCCACGGTTTCGCCCGCGTGTTGTTCTTCCTTTTGATAAGCGCTGTTTTGATAGGGATTGCTCATACTTTGAAAACTCCTTAGTTCATTCTACGGATGCCCTTCGGAGGCAGTCAAGCGAGCACACTTGAACGGTAGTGCGTTGATGTCCGATAAGCTTCAGGAACCTTTGATCAAGTACCGCGAAGCGGTTGCGACCTTCAGCCCCGGGCGGGGTCCCCGCGCGGGCAGCCCGCGTGGGGTGCTAGAGTTGCCGCTGAGGCTACCCTGGGAACTGAGTTGCTCCTCAGTCGAGCGATGCCTTGCTCAGTCGTGGAGCATTCGCTAGTATTAAGT
>JBHENP010000195.1:0-403 GCA_046261995.1 Pyrinomonadaceae bacterium | reverse complement strand
GAGCACCGGACGGCAAACCAACCGGCCGAGCGGGTTGGGCCGTCGTCCACCGCGTGGCAGCATGATTCCGCTTATCGAGAAAGACTTCGTCGAGGCGGTGACAGTAATCCAGGAAAAGTACGTTGAAGGAAAAAAACTGGACTACAACGCTGTCTTCAAGTCGTCGATTATCGGTATGTTGCGTTCGCTTGATCCACACTCAAACTATTACGACAAAGCAGAGTATGAAGAGCTTAAGACGGACCAGCGCTCTGAATATTTCGGTATTGGCGCCTCGATTCAGAACTACCTAATCAGCGATCACGCCGATACTTTCATTACCGCTACTTTTCAAAACTCCCCGGCCTCGCGAGCAGGCTTGCGCTTTGGCGATCGAATTCTCGCCGTTGACGGTATGAAGACC
>JBHENP010000194.1:839-1214 GCA_046261995.1 Pyrinomonadaceae bacterium | reverse complement strand
GCGCAGCACGGGGTGTCGCGAATAGTGCTTCATCCGTTTTTTGGTCATGGAATGGACGCGATGCACTTGCACTGGAATGAATGGGGCTTTCCCGGCAAGGAAATGCTGGGCCTGCATTCCACCCCGCTGCAACTGGCTTTTGACCGCGGTCTTCCCGCACTCGCGCTCTGGCTCTGGATCATGGCAGCCTTCTGGCTGCTGACAACGCGTGCGGAACGCGGCTTCAGAGCCTCGGCAGACGTAAACCGACACGGCCTGCTGCTCGGCGCCACAGGAGCAACTGCCGGCTTCTTCGCGAGCTCACTCGTCAACTATAACTTCGGCGACGGCGAAGTGGCCCTGGTCTTCTGGTGGTTGATGGGCATTGTGATGGTA
>JBHENP010000194.1:451-707 GCA_046261995.1 Pyrinomonadaceae bacterium | reverse complement strand
CATTCAAGCAAAGCAGTATTCACGGCTGGAATTGAAAGCTATGTTGCAGTGACTCGGACGCAGAGAGTGAATTAAAGGTCTAGCGATCGACGCCACTCGATTGCTAAGCTGGTTGAGTGCGGTCGCTACCGCTCCCGGTTCTGTTGAAGGTGCTGACCCAGTGGTGAATTGAAATCAATTTCACCAGTGTCTAACCGCGGGGTGGCCAGAGCACGCTAAAGTAACCACACTACTGCCCACGTTCCGCTGCCAACCG
>JBHENP010000194.1:0-259 GCA_046261995.1 Pyrinomonadaceae bacterium | reverse complement strand
CATCGAGGACAGCAGGATCGATGAGACTTGGTGCGCGCGTCCGTAGCTCAAAAGCAGGAATGCAACGACGATTATTGCGATGCATCCAAATAACGCCAACACATCTCTTCGCAAGTTGTTCATCAGAGATTTTCGTAAATTGTCTACCTGTTCTTTCGGAGCCGTTTTGACTAGATCGAGTAGGATGCTGAGGCAGAAATGCACTAAAACAACCGTTCTCTTGCGGCTCTCTGCAGCTCGGCCGCAGTCACGAAACACC
>JBHENP010000193.1:443-1219 GCA_046261995.1 Pyrinomonadaceae bacterium | reverse complement strand
CGTCCGGGCAGTGCGCCAACTAGCGGAACACTATCACAAGTCACCCGACTTGATCAGCGAGGAAGAACTGCGCCAGTACTTCCTCTACATCAAGAACGTCAAGCATTATTCCCGCAACACTTCCACGATCGCCATCTGCGGCATCAAGTTCTTTTTTGAAAAGACGCTCAGCCGAAACTGGGCCACTTTCGGGCTATTGCGCGCGCCGCGGGAAAAGAAGCTGCCCGTGATCCTCAGCCCGGAAGAGGTGCGTCAGATTCTCGGCTGCCTCAGACTACCGCGCTACAAAGTTTGTCTGAAGACCATCTATTCCTGCGGCCTGCGGTTGCAGGAGGGAATCAATCTGCGCGTCGCCGACATCGACAGCGCCCGAGGGGTGATTCATGTGCGCCACGGCAAAGGCGCCAAAGACGTTACGTCCCGCTGCCGCAACGCACGCTGGCGTTGCTGCGCCAGGATTGGACCTCCCATCGCAATCCCGTGCTGCTTTTCCCCGCAGAAGGCCGTGACCACATCGACCTGGCGCAGTCCACCGAGCCGATGTCCAAGAGCAGCGTGCAAGACGCTTTCCGCGCGGCCTTGAAAGCGAGTGGCAACAACAAGCGCGCTTCCGTGCATACGCTGCGCCACACCTAGCACCCCACGCGGGCTGCCCGCGCGGGGACCCCGCTCTGGGCCACGCATCTGCTCGAAGCCGGCGTCAACCTGCGCCTCATCCAGGAGTGGCTGGGCCATAGCTCGCCGGCCACCACCAGCGTCTACACGCACCTCACCGT
>JBHENP010000193.1:0-258 GCA_046261995.1 Pyrinomonadaceae bacterium | reverse complement strand
GCGGTGGAAAGCGACGGGTTTGGTCGCTTTCCTCGGCGGCGTCATTTCCACAGCTTTGGCGCTGTAACGACCCACCAGATGCGGGCCAAAAGTTACCGAGAAGGTTTGATCCAGGTGCTCGTGCAGGATCACTCTGCAGCCTGCCAGGGTGGCTCGTAGCTTTGTTCGTTCCAGCTGCCAAACGCGATTAGCAAAGCTCACCGTATTGTCTTTGGCCACCACCCGCTCATGTTGGAGGGAGAAGACCAGGTCCAGGTC
>JBHENP010000192.1:585-1234 GCA_046261995.1 Pyrinomonadaceae bacterium | reverse complement strand
CATAACAACCAGATGAACCGGACTCGCTCCCGGCACACCTGCTAAAGGTCAGGACTTATGCTCGCCGGTTATCTGGAGCGTTGGGCTGCTCACGTTGTTGTATGAATGGGTTAAATCGAAATCTTATGCATCCTTACAGCTTAATGAAAGAATCCCTCAACCCCATCTTTCAGGAGTCGGGACACAGAGAAATATCTGAAGAGATTCGCCCTGATGTTTTCGGGAGTGCATATTCCGTATTCGACAATAACCGATCCAGAATCCGGCTTGTGTGGGATGGCAAAGATGGCTGCGGTTATGCTCAAATATTCAACCCGAATGTGCATGGCGAATGGGAGGATATTCCCTGCTATCTGACAGAAGGCGACCTTGAGGGTGAGCCGCCGAATCGAGAGAAAATCGAGGGGTTTTGTGTAGCAGTCGAGAAGGTTGCTGTCTGACTTGATAATTTGGAAAGGCAGTCGCGTTCCATGCAAGGCGCAGCCCAACAACGGCATGCACCCGACCGCGAATAGCGCGGCTCTCATCGAGAACTTGTGTGGAGTCGAGGTTGTGTGCGCGGCGGGTGAGATACTGTGTTGGTTGTCAAGCCCTTTGTGCCCACTGTGGATCGAACGGTTGCCCCGTCTTGAGCACACCGTAAGCGAGA
>JBHENP010000192.1:0-443 GCA_046261995.1 Pyrinomonadaceae bacterium | reverse complement strand
CCGCCATTTTGCTCTTGCCTCTTTGGCGTAAGCCCGCAGCCCACTGCTGAAAGAAGGGACTGCACCGCAGAGCCGTCACGGCCGGGAAGTAGAGCGCACGTCGCAGCCGCGCGTTGCCGATCCTTGACAGCCGAACACGCCCGCCAACGCTGCTGCCCGACTGCCGCTCGCGCGGCACCAGCCCGGCGAAGGCTGCCACCTGACGGGCACTCTGGTACTGCCTGCTGTCAGGCACCTCAGCCAACAGCACGGCGGCGGTCGTCTCGGCAATGCCGGGGATGGAGTCAAGCAACTCGCGCTGACGCTTGAGCCCTGGGTGGCTGTCGATGTGGTTACGGATGAGCGCTTCCGTCTTCTTGATCTGCTCCGAGAGGTGCGCGATCAACTCCTCGACCGACGACCTCACGGCCTGCACGGCGATGCCCGACGAGAGGCGATTCTCC
>JBHENP010000191.1:991-1235 GCA_046261995.1 Pyrinomonadaceae bacterium | reverse complement strand
GCCGGTGGACATCACACTGCGGGCAACGAGTCAGTTCCACGGTGTGATAATTCGCTTGCAGTGCGGCACACCGAGACCGCCACCGATGCGTGCTGAGGTGGTGCGGCAGATCGCCGAGCACGATGGTTTCGTGAACGCAAAACCTAACGCAGCGTTTGTGATGATGGAGTACTTCGGCTATCTCCGTCGCGACCCGGATGAGTGGCTATCAATTCTGGCTCAATAAGCTAAACCAGTTTGATGG
>JBHENP010000191.1:539-797 GCA_046261995.1 Pyrinomonadaceae bacterium | reverse complement strand
TCAGAATCAGGCTCAGTTCTCTAGTGTGGTGTCTCCAAAGTGCGCTGACAAAATCGGGCGAGGCTCGCTCGTCCGGAGTATTCATGAACCATCATTCAATCCAGCCTGCGTAAGCGGGCGACAGCGTAAAGCCTGGGGCGTGAGCCCCAGGAAAGCAGCGAAGATGAGCATCAGCCCGTATAACGGGCGGCAGCGCGTTGTTTGAGACGAGCGCGGATTTGGTTCGCGCTGTCGCCTGCCTTCGCAGGCTTGAGACTT
>JBHENP010000191.1:0-289 GCA_046261995.1 Pyrinomonadaceae bacterium | reverse complement strand
CGAAAATAGGAGGCTGCTCGTGCTGTTGCCAGGAAGTGCGCCGCGGTTCTAACACTAGAAACCTTTAGCGGTCGCTGGCGAACTGACTCGCGATGGTTCTCTTTTGACTACGGAGCCGCTCGCCAACGATTCGATAGAAACACTGCAGACATATTCCGTGAGAGTTTTCCCTCTTGTCACGGCGGATTTGAACTCCACACCAGATGCAGAGAACACGAAAGCTAGTTTCGTGATTCGGTTCCTTACTCATACTCGTCCTCCCCGATAATTTCTTTGGCGTACTCTGCTC
>JBHENP010000190.1:0-1236 GCA_046261995.1 Pyrinomonadaceae bacterium | reverse complement strand
CTCAGGTTCTATCTGCGACTGGCGGCTGAGCACAATGTTCAATCTGTCTTTGAGTGGTTTCTTGAGTGTAAGCCAGGTGTTGTAACCCATCACGCAAGCATTGCCGGTGGTCGTTTCCCTGAAAAACTTCATGTCAGCGGAGTAATGCCATGGCAGTTTTCCGCCTTTGCCGATAGCTCCCTGCCTGTCTACCGCCACGATTCCAATGATCATAGTCTCTCTGCTATCCGCCGCACCATGCTGAGGGCGTTGAGATTGTATCGTAACTCCGAAGTGCGACCTCCGCCCACGTTAGCATTCAATTATTCAGAACCGCGAGAGGTAGCGACCGGATCCTAAACTCGACTGGCTAGTCTATCCACCTCTGGGAGATTTCCCGTTGAAGTAAAGAGATGTGCCGCGGTTGTTGCTAGCATCCGGTCGCTGGTTGCGACCCCGGTCCGATAATCTCCACTCAACTACAGAACCGGGAGCGGTAGCGACCGCACTCAACTCTGGGTTGATTTCACATCAGGAGACAACTCTGTGAACCTTGTCAAAACTTAACATAAGAGATTTCGTCAGGTGAGTGCGGTCGCTACCGCTCCCGGTTCTGTATTGAGCGGCCGTTTTGGCGAATGTTCTCGACTTCACAAGAATGGGTTTTCACAACAGAGACTCGTTACCCGCTTGGAATTAGCGAACGCCCTACGGCGTAAACAACGGGTGTTTTAGGCGGCAATGGTTGTTCTGAGACAGGCTCACAGGCCTGAGTTGAGGATCAGTCAGCCTCCGACATCTAAGAGCCGGCCAAACAGCCATGAAAGAAATACCTATTCTTCAGCACCCGGTCGCCGCAGCGGCCGATCAGGGGATCAGTGCTCCCCCTACTGCCGGACCTTCAGCCACGAAACGTCTGTCTCGTTTGAAGGAGCGCTCTATTGAAGCGCTCCTCTTCTTGGCAGCCTTCTCGTCGGTCGCGATCACGGCGGGTATAGTCGGCACTCTCCTCTATGAGTCCTCGAGCTTTTTCGCCGACGTTTCCCTCAAGGAGTTCCTTACTGGGACGCTGTGGACGCCACTCTTCGCCTCCCCTCGCTTCGGTATCATGCCGCTTGTGGCAGGCACGCTCGTAACAACTGGCGTGGCGCTTGTCGTAGCACTGCCGATCGGTACCGTAGTCGCTATCTACTTGAGCGAGTTCGCTCCCGCGTCAGTACGCGAAATCATCAAGCCGGCTCTGGAGCTCCTCAGCGC
>JBHENP010000189.1:782-1237 GCA_046261995.1 Pyrinomonadaceae bacterium | reverse complement strand
ATCCTGTCCTGAGCGCATCTCCACAATCGCGCCAAGCAAGCTGTAATCAACATTAGAGTATTTATATTTCTCACCCGGAGCGGAAAGCAGCATGGTATTGAGCGCACGTTTGATATATTCATCACGCGAAATCACCTCATAGTCATCGCCGATAGCATCGGGAAATCCGGCAGTATGGGTCAGCAAATGATGAAGTGTCATTGTGGCTTTATCCGGCGGCACGTTCTTGAAATACTTGCTAATAGGGTCTGTGATGCGGAGCTTACCCTTCATCTCAAGTTTCAGAATCGCGGCGGCGGTAAATTGTTTTACAAGTGAGCCAATATCAAAGATCGTATCGGGAGTAACAGGAATTTTGCGTTCGCGGTTAGCCAAACCGTAACCCTTTGAAAGTATTACCTGCCCGTCTTTCACGACAAGCACTGTACCGGAGAACCCATTACTTGTGGCGCGTG
>JBHENP010000189.1:0-550 GCA_046261995.1 Pyrinomonadaceae bacterium | reverse complement strand
AGACTACATTGCTCCATGTTTTCATAAAGTTTTGTCCTTCTGTTTTTCTCGCACCGCAAAGGGAGCGGCATAACGCTGGAATTGAGCGGCCGGGCGACAACCGCATCACGCGCAAGTTGTCGATGAGAGGCACGCTGATTCCGGTCCGCTGCAAGCGCTTATAGTCCGACGCAGGTTTGTTTCGGCATCGGCCCTACGTGATCCTGTAGATGTATGCGTCCTCGATCGGCGTACCATTGATAACGTTGTTCGTGAACCTTATGCCAGAGATGCCACCGCCTATAACAAATCTCCACCCACCAGTTTCTGGCGTAAAGAGCCATAGTGAAGCAGAAACAATGAATCGCGCATCGTCAAGGCGGCGCGTCAATTCCGCTCCAGCGGAAATCATCTCGTCCGACAATGAGTGCTTTACCACCACCTCTGTAGCCATGGCAATATACCGTTTCTCCTACTGACAACCGCTGAGCGAAAATCTGCAGCTTTTGCTCTATTCACGCCGGCGGCATAACGCGATTGTTCTGACCAGTCCTTAACGATTGTCCAATTC
>JBHENP010000188.1:905-1239 GCA_046261995.1 Pyrinomonadaceae bacterium | reverse complement strand
GGATCATACAGTTCAGTCTCAAGAGTATTCCCTCCGGCGACCAGCACCTTGCCGTTGGGCAACAGTGTGGCCGTGTGATCAGCACGGGCTACATTGAGATTGCCGGTAAAGCTCCAGGTCCCTGCCACCGGGTCGTATAGTTCCGCGCTGCCAACCACACCACGGTTGAATCCTCCGGCGACCAGGACCTTGCCGTTCGGTAGCAGCGTCGCTGAGTGCTCACCACGGTCCACATTGAGGGCGCCCGTAAGTCCCCACGTTCCTGTGACCGGGTCATACAGCTCCGCGCTGTCGAGGCTGGGGCAGCCGGCATCGTTGCAACCTCCAGCAACAA
>JBHENP010000188.1:0-723 GCA_046261995.1 Pyrinomonadaceae bacterium | reverse complement strand
GTATAGCTCCAACTCGGGGCAACGGCCTGTGCGTAGGCCAGCCTGGATGAAGCCGAAAAAGCGGCCGTGCCGATCATCAGGCCGGCCACCGCCCGTATCAGAACAACCGCGGGTCGAATGTACTCGCTTTTGTTTCTCATATCAGCCTCCCGCTCTTTACGGAGTCCGCCTGGCGGATGGAGCTAGCCTGACCGAGGCGAGTTTTGTTATCAGCCGGCGCGCCGCTGCCTACCTACTGCCCGAAGCGCTGCCTGTACTCGGACGAGTCGAGGAACGCCTTGACCAGCCAGAAGTTCCAGCCAGCGTAGTTGAGGTTCGCCTCGGGCGCGTCCGAGGGGTTGCGCCGGAGGTAGCCGAAGTACTGCATCAGGACGAACGCGCGGTTCTTCTCACGACGGTCAACCTCCGCATTCTCGGCGACCTTCCTGAGCACGGACGCGCGGCCCTGCGCCGTCTGATCCGCCGATAGCTCGGCCGCCAGCGCGTCCACCTCCGCCTGTGTAAGCGCGCCGCCGGTGTTCTGATTGAGCCTGGCTACAAACTCAGTTGGAATAAGAGCCTCCGGATAGGCATCTGTGAAGCGCTGCCGCTGGACGAAGGCCAGCGCGTAGTCACGCTTGTTCGCCTCAAGCTGTTGTTCCCACCCCGGCGAGTTGACCACCACGCCTTGGCCGACGAGCGCGGAGTCGGCGACCAACTCCGCGCGTCCGACGACGGGCACGG
>JBHENP010000187.1:803-1241 GCA_046261995.1 Pyrinomonadaceae bacterium | reverse complement strand
ACTCTTCGGCTATGAACAAGCGGAGCGCAGCAAACGCACGGCAGAGTTTTTAAGCCGGGTGAGACTGGATGAAACAAGGTGGGACATTCAGCTGAGGAAATATTCCAAGGGGATGTTGCAGCGCGTCGGCTTGGCCCAGGCTCTAATCAACGATCCCCGCGTGATTTTTCTAGATGAGCCAATGAGCGGACTGGATCCTGTCGGCCGCCGTGAAGTGCGTGATCTGATCGCCGGATTGCGACAGGAAGGCAAGACGGTCTTTATGTGTTCGCACATTCTTTCGGATATCGAGGTGCTCTGCGACCGGGTTGCGATTCTGAAACGCGGGCAACTGGCCCATCTAGGCAACCTCGACGAACTACGTCAGCGCGCCGGTAATCGCAATCGCGTGGAGATTGTGGCCACCGGCAGTGATGCGGACACGCTGAAGTTTCATTT
>JBHENP010000187.1:500-793 GCA_046261995.1 Pyrinomonadaceae bacterium | reverse complement strand
CTCGGTTCAACCCGTCAGGCAATCGCTCGAAGAGTTGTTCCTTTCATGAACAGTTGTAGGGGCGTCCATCGGTGGGCGCCCCATCTTGGCATTTGGACTACGCAAGTAACAGCGCCACGATGGGGCGCCCACGGAGTGACGCCCCTACATCTATTCATGAGACGCACGCGTTACGGAACTATGCAGTTTTCCAATACGACAAATGCTTTTGCGCCTTCCCAACCGCCTCCCAGTCCACGGATGGTTCCTTCAACCGTGGCTTCCTCATTCGCATTGAGCGCGCCAACACGCGA
>JBHENP010000187.1:0-259 GCA_046261995.1 Pyrinomonadaceae bacterium | reverse complement strand
ATTCCCCCGAAGACATTGTCTTCGGCCATCAATTCGCCGATAGCATCGCCGATCTCGAGAAGCCGCGCTTCCTCAGCCGGCCGACACCGGGAAGGTCGTGATGTCACCTGACTACAGAGCCAATGAGAGTATCACTCAACTACAGTCAGGCGGTGGGCGACTTCAATGTCGCTATGGTTTCAGCAAAACTCGGAGATACAAAAACAGGTCTGGACAGTTCGCGGAAAGCGCTTTCAATTTTTAAGGAGATGTCCTCAGC
>JBHENP010000186.1:0-1245 GCA_046261995.1 Pyrinomonadaceae bacterium | reverse complement strand
GGATTGTGCCATGCGGCTAACCCTCATCGAATATAAGCATAACTGGCGGAACCTTTAGGAGACTAATGGTACCGGCACTGGTGCGGTTTGGGTTTATGGTCGTTCGGTTCATTCAACTACAGAACCGAGGAGCGGTAGCGACCGGGTCAAGGCTGGTTGCACTCCAGTATGGTTTCACCAAGACCTTGTGCACGCGGCACTCCAGCCTTAGAATGCGTTTGCTCTAACTATCAAATTCAAAACAGGGCAAACACCCTCACCGCGAGTTCAACATTGATCGTGTTCCGCTCGGTTACCTTATTACCTTTCGCGCCTACGGTACCTGGCTCCATGGCGACTCTCGTGGCTCCGTGGACCGCTTTCACAGTCTCTACGGTTCGCCACTAATTCCACCAAACCGTCGCTGGCGACAATACAACGAACGCGCTCTGAAGCGCCCGCCGGTCAAACTTACTGCCAGGCGACGAGCAGCTATCGAAGCGGCAATTCGTGAGACGTGCAAAACTCGCCAGTGGAGATTGTGGGCCATCAATGCGAGAACAAACCATGTTCATTCGGTGGTGACCGCAAACCGCGATCCGGAGATAGTTCTGAATGCTTTTAAAGCTAATGCAACACGCAAAATGAAGGAGGCAGGTTGTTGGCAAGGCGGCCACACGCCCTGGGTTAAGAATGGAAGCAAGAGGCGTCTTTGGAATGAGCAAGACCTAATGGAGGCAATTGTATATGTTGAATATGAGCAGGGTGAGCCACTACCTCAAGTCTGAAATGTTGTCAGAATTGGAATGGGTCGCGATTCCAAGGTATGTTGACCGTTCCGCACAATTGACCCGGTCGCTACCGCTCCTCGGTTCTGTAGTTGGCTGCTATCAAACCACTCTGGCCAAACTGCACCAGTACACGGCCACCGCGATGAATTGCAAATCCAAGATCGCAAACCTAAAATCGGAGCTCGATCAATGAGCCAGTTCGATTCAAGCAAAGACTACTACGCCTATGGAATACTGAAGGATGAAACGATCCGTCGCGACTACGATGCCCAACGACGCAACCTCCCCGCGGCAGTCTTTGGTCCCGCCTCAGCTCCACCTGCTCGTGATGTCGGAGTATTTGGTCATTGTCTGAGCGCCTTTCTTTGTCTGTTGGTAGGCTTGTTCTTGTTGTTTTTGGTTCGCTTTCAGTGGATCTGGTTTCTGTGGCCTCTGGCAGTGCTCGCGGTTTTCGTAATTTTCTTCGGAGTAATGA
>JBHENP010000185.1:860-1258 GCA_046261995.1 Pyrinomonadaceae bacterium | reverse complement strand
GCCCTGCCTGTCTTTAACCCGAATGTACTGTCCGATGCCGGTGCCCACGAGCGAAAACGCCGGTATCAACATCCAGAACCACCAGCCCGCGCCAATCGTTCGTGAAAGCGCAATCGCGATGATAAAAAACGCTATGCCGATGAACATGTTCTTGAACGCGACTTCGAGCGTCAGCTCGCGGCGACGGCGTCCGCCCGGAGCACAGCCTTCTTCAACGAGGAGTTCGTCCTGCGGCGACGCTGGTTGCGGTATCTGACCCGTCAATGCCTGCGGAATAAGACTGATGTTGGCGCCACAGCTCCGACAAAAACTCGCGCCGTCGAGATTCTGAGTTGCACATTTAGGACAGAACATTCGAATTTAGCCTCTCGAAAGTGAATTTCGCTGCCGCCTCGCCT
>JBHENP010000185.1:0-729 GCA_046261995.1 Pyrinomonadaceae bacterium | reverse complement strand
GTTCTCGCACCAGCCGGTGCAGCCCGTGGCCTTCGCTGCCGAGAAACACCGCCGCGGGCAACGTCCAATCCCACTCGGTGTGCAACTGTTTCGCATCCGCAGCCGCGCCGATAACCCAAATGTTACGTTCTTTCAACTGCTCTATCAAACGCACCAAATTTGTGACTCGCGCCACTGGGACGTATTCCAGAGCCCCGGCTGCGACCTTCGCGACCACGCCCGTCAATCCCACCGCTCGCCGCTCAGCGATGAAGACGCCGTGAACTCCCGCGCATTCCGCGGTGCGCACGATCGAACCCATGTTGCGTGGATCTTCGATGCCGTCGAGCCCGAGCGCCAACGGCGGATCCGGCGTTCCGACTCGCGCCGCGAGCTGATCCAGCAACTCCTCCGCGTCCGCGTAATGCGCAGCGGCGATTCGCGCCACGACGCCTTGATGCCGCGCTTCGCCTAACGATCGATCGAGATCGAGTCGCGGCACGCGCTGCACCGGCACGCCTTTCTCGCGCGCGAGGTCCAGCACGGCTCTCAAACGATCCGGCCGTGCGCTTTGCAGGATCGTGACGCTCTCAACCTGCCGCTTGCCCGCGCGTAACGCTTCGAGCACGGCGTTGACACCATAGACCACGTTCTGTTCATCAGGTCGCGGCATAGTCACTCATCCACGCGGATGCGTCGTCAGGTAGTAGAGCAAACGCGTGTAACGCGTAAACTGACTCTCATTACTAG
>JBHENP010000184.1:930-1267 GCA_046261995.1 Pyrinomonadaceae bacterium | reverse complement strand
CCCATGGACCATGCGTCACTGACGATATGATGCACGTTGAGCAGCAGCACGTGATCCTCTGCTCCAAGCTTTACTAAGCTGGTGCGCATCAGTGGACCACGCTCCAGGTCGAAGGCGCGCTGCGCCTCTTCTGTAGCCAGTCGCAGAGCCTCTGCTTCACGCTCGCTCTCCGGCAGGTGACCGAGATCGATCACCGGCAGTTCCACGTGGACAGTTGGAGTGACAACTTGCACCGGGCTTCCATCCATCATTGTAAAGGTGGTGCGTAGTGATTCGTGGCGCCCCAGCATCTCAGCAAGTGTCTGCCGCAACGCCTGAACATCGAGGGCGCCGCTCA
>JBHENP010000184.1:488-765 GCA_046261995.1 Pyrinomonadaceae bacterium | reverse complement strand
TGGGCGAGAAACCACAGTCGTTGCTGCGCGAAGGAGAGAGGGAAAGTGTTGGGCTGACTAGCCTTCTCTTGAAGGAGCTGCGAGAGAAGTGCGCGCTTCTCATCTAAGGAGAGATCGATCTTATCCGTCGTCGTGCTCATCCGTTAAGCTCCTTGCCCAGCAAGTCACTAAGTAGTGAATTTACTTCCTTCTCCGAAAGTTGACCGACGTTGGCGAGTAAACCTTCCGCAGTTCCCCGATTAGTTCTTTTGATTATGTTGCCAGGGATGTCCTTTTG
>JBHENP010000184.1:0-418 GCA_046261995.1 Pyrinomonadaceae bacterium | reverse complement strand
CCCCCCTAACTCGAAGAAGTTGTCGTGGATGCCGATGCGTTCCACGCCAAGAACCTCAGCCCAAATTCCCGCCAACAGTTCCTCGGTAGGCGTGCGTGGAGCAGCAAAAGCGCCCTCCAGGCCAGGCCTAACGTGATCGGGCGCGGGAAGCGCTTTGCGATCCACCTTACCATTCGGGGTCAACGGCATAGTGTCAAGCATCACAAACGCCGAAGGCATCATGTAGTCTGGTAGCTTCTCCTTCAGCAAGCTGCGCAGTTGTGGAACCAGCTTACGGGAAGCCATCACCTGTAGCGGGTTATTAGCGTAAGAGTTCAAAGGTTTGGGGCTTGCCCCTTCCTCGGAAAAGGAAGGCACCGCCCCGTTAGACGGCGAACACTCTAGCGTGCGCCGTCTGAACACCACGTCATAGTAGCTG
>JBHENP010000183.1:742-1282 GCA_046261995.1 Pyrinomonadaceae bacterium | reverse complement strand
CGAGAACACCATCAATGATCCATGGCAGAGCGGACCATGAGGAGGCAATCTCGCAGTTGCCACGATGTCGCTTGGGGCCTTCATAGTCCACCGACGGACTGGCCAACATGATTAGTCCATCCCCGATCGACATTTCTCCGTGAGAAAGCCTCCCATCGGAAGACGTGAAGCGAGATGTTTCCGTGAATCCAAACACTTCCGCCAGCCATTCTAGGGCGGCAATGCCGTCCTCATAGGTCAAAAACGGAACCACGTCTGGCATCTTGTTCTCCTGTCGCCATGCCACGAAGGTTTCGAACACCAAACACACACGATGGCACTACCGAGCCGGCCGTGCCGCCTAACGCTGGCCTTCAGCTGCGGCGCGGCGATCACCATCCAGGCTGATGGTAAAAGGCTACGTGAGAAAAATGCTATCGCGCCGTCAGCTGCAAGGCCTTGTTAGGTTTCATCAGATACGAACTCAGCGATACTTTTAGAGCAGTCGCCACAAAGTGTGATGCGCCCCGCTTGTATCATCCGTTCTACTTCCAGGTGCGA
>JBHENP010000183.1:0-732 GCA_046261995.1 Pyrinomonadaceae bacterium | reverse complement strand
GTTCGAACAGATCATTGCCTTATCCGCCTCGCCAATCTGTCCCTCCCCATACCTCGTTCTAATGGGGGTATCGCCGTCTTCTTGGTTAACGATTTTGATGAGTACTTCGTCCCCTAACCTCAGCTCGGACCCACCCCATCTAAGCTCGTCCAGACACACCTCTCGGCTTGGAGCGTAACCACTCATTTCCAGTGAAACGGAATCAGAAAGGTGTTCGTGGAAAGCGGTGAGGCACACGCTGTATTCCTCCGCGGATTCGAATCCAACGACGCGCTCCTTCTTTCCGTTAATCCAGACCTCAAAGCAGAGCATAGATGAAACCTAACGTTTGAGTTGACCGGGCGCGGCGATTACATCCAACCTTCGCCGCACCAAACCAGTTGAGAAAGAGGCTATCCGCGCTCCGGTCCAACGATTTGTTCGACACCGTACCACCCGCGCGCCGATTTGCCCATCAAAATCGAAGCCGTCAGGAACACAAGAAACGCGATGGTTAGATGCAACGCATATTGCGGTTGAAACTGAAGGTCGTGGGCCCAACGACTCCAGGCATCAGAACTAACAATTGAGATATCGTGCGCGTTTGAGATTCCGCGCAGAGCGCCAAACACATGCACATAAAACGTATGCATCGACAGAAGCGCCGCAGCCATTAAGATCCAAATGCGATCGCTCAACAAGCAAAACGATGCAGCGAATAAAACGAAAGCTTCGAAGGTGTCAGCGTAATAT
>JBHENP010000182.1:1146-1285 GCA_046261995.1 Pyrinomonadaceae bacterium | reverse complement strand
TTGAAACCTGGTTCAAGTAGTTCAGAGTTCAAGCTTTAGCTTGCGGTTGG
Source organism: Pyrinomonadaceae bacterium (assembly GCA_046261995.1). Taxonomy (GTDB): domain Bacteria; phylum Acidobacteriota; class Blastocatellia; order Pyrinomonadales; family Pyrinomonadaceae; genus PSRF01. The sequence goes on along the minus strand of JBHENP010000182.1, from coordinate 1,235 downwards.
GAAGACAAACTGAAGTTTGAACTCTGACTATTTGAGTGCTGGCCAATCTTCAAGCAGTTTAGAGTCCAAGCTTTAGCTTGCTTGTCGCG
>JBHENP010000182.1:0-1137 GCA_046261995.1 Pyrinomonadaceae bacterium | reverse complement strand
CGTCATACACAAAGGAAGCACGCCGCAACGGTGTGCAGGGGTTCGTTACGTTGAGGGTGCTGCTTTCTTCCCGCGGCAAAATTGCGCGGGTGAGAGTTGTAAAAGGACTTCCGGCCGGCCTCACTGAAAACGCGATTCGCGCCGCCTGCAAGCTGGGGTTTAGGCCGGCAATGAAGGGCGGGCTGCCGGTGGCACAGTGGCTTACGTTGGAATATGTATTTCGTTTAGCTGATTCCTCGATCTTCGCTCCCTGAGAACTTCGACATCCACCACGCCTTTTGGCGACCTTCAAGTTTAGAGTCCAAGCTTTTGCTTGCCGAAGCCAAACTGAAGTTTGAACTCTGAACTACTAGAGTGCTGCTCAACTTGAAACCTGGTTCAAGCAGTTCAGAGTTCAAGCTTTAGCTTGCTGGTTGGGAAGACAAACTGAAGTTTGAACTCTGAACTACTAGAGTGCTGCTCAACTTGAAACCTGGTTCAAGCAGTTCAGAGTTCAAGCTTTAGCTTGCTGGTTGGGAAGACAAACTGAAGTTTGAACTCTGAACTACCGGCCAAAGCGGTGACTGGTCACCGCACTCCAAAAAGTTGATTCCCGGCAGAAAACCGATTGACACCGCCAACCGCAGGTTTGTAGAGTCTGCATTTGAAACGCGCAGTCTCCTCCGCCCGGCTATCAGACTAACTGCAGCCCTGGCTGTTCACTCTCTGCTTTGAACAATCGGAAAAGTTAATGACAACGCGAATTGCCCGGATTCTCGCAATCGTCACTTGTTTGTTGGTAATCGTCGCTTCGCGCGTTCCGGTGGCGGCCAAAGACACCTGGACGAGTGTACGGTCAAAAAACTTTTTGTTGGTAGGCAACGTCAGCGAGAAGGACCTACGCCAGGTTGGCATTCGCCTTGAACAGTTTCGCGAGGTCTTCTCGCGTTTGTTTACAAATCTGAACGTCAACACACCCGTGCCCACCACGGTTATCGTTTTCAAAAACGACGACTCTTACCGGCCCTTCAAGTCCAATCAGAATACCGCCGGGTATTTCCAGCCGGGCGCTGACGTCAACTACATCACGCTCAGGCTCGGTAAGGAACTGGGAAGCAAACAGGATCCTTTCACCCTTATTTTCCATGAGTACACGCA
>JBHENP010000181.1:386-1297 GCA_046261995.1 Pyrinomonadaceae bacterium | reverse complement strand
GTTGGAGAGTTGCCCCGATTCCCTTAACCGTTTTAACGGTTTTCGAATGGCCGAGTTGAAGACGCTTTAGGAAAACCGTTAGAAACGGTTCGAGGATCGGAGCTCGCTTTGACACCGGGCTAAAGCCGCGGTGTGACTGAGACAGTTACAAAAAAGCAACCTAACCTACTGCTGGATTTCAATATACGTTGACCCTTCGCTAGTTCAACCATTACAATCCACTCCAATGTCAACCGGATCACGATCTCTTCTGCGCAACGCCCCCTCCTTACGGAAGATGTCGACATCATTCCTCCAGGTACAATGAGGATTGAGGCTGGGATAGATTTTCTCCAAGGCGCGAAGTTTCCGGCATCAGGCCTGACCGGAGATCTGACGCGCTTCGCTGTGATCGGGATCAATATCGGTTTCGCGCCCAACGTCGAGTTTCAAATCGAGGGCGTTGCGCAGAATTTTCTGAGTATCAATTCAAGAAATCCCTCGGCGATCCCGTTGGAACTCGTACCGGGAGCAAATTCGGCTAATGACACCGGCGACTTTATCCTGGCAACAAAATTTAAACTGCGCGCTGAGACCAGCCGCGGGCCTTCACTGGGATTTCGTTTTGGCGTGCAGTTGCCTAATTCCAATCAGGCGCGAGGGATTGGTCTCAATCAGACTAACGCATTCGGCTCCATCTTGATCGGCAAGAAGTTTGGGCGCGATGGACGCTTCAATACCTTCGGCAATCTGGGTATTGCTATTCTCACAGCCCCGACGACCCTCTTTTCCCAAAACGACGTCGTTACCTACGGAGTGGCTGGAATATTCCGCCTCAACCGGCAGTTTAGTTTGGCCGGCGAGGTCAACGGCCGCGTTAACACGCGCCCGGGCACCGGCCCGCTGGGTACCGAGTCTCAATCAGAGGCTCG
>JBHENP010000181.1:0-280 GCA_046261995.1 Pyrinomonadaceae bacterium | reverse complement strand
TAACCTACGACACGCCTCCCGTTTTCATTCCCGCCAGATAGATCTAATAGTAATGAGTGGAGAGATGAGTGATGAGCCGGAGCGGAGGTGTGTGTGGAAATGTCCGTACGGGAGAGGCAGCTTCACGCAAAGACGCAAAGGGGGCAAAGACGCAAAGAAACGCATTTTGCTGACGGGTTCATCGCTCCGACATTTCATGTCTTTGCGTCTTTGCCCCTTTGCGTCTTTGCGTGACATCGACTCTGAGATCATCGGCTTTTGAGTTGAAACACGTCTTTAA
>JBHENP010000180.1:1057-1309 GCA_046261995.1 Pyrinomonadaceae bacterium | reverse complement strand
ACACTACCGTGACCGCATTCCTCGACGGCGAGTTCTTGGCGACGAACTTCGACGCGTAGCAGGCTACAACTTACTCATATCCTAAAGAATTTGGAGCGGGCGACGAGGATCGAACTCGCAACTTTCAGCTTGGGAATCTGATTCGCGACCTTTATTTGCAACAGTTACAAAAATGTTTAGCAAAACTGCATGTGCATAGTGTGCATGTTGTGCTCTAGATAGCCTTATTTGCACCTCCTTGCGGGACATTTG
>JBHENP010000180.1:391-940 GCA_046261995.1 Pyrinomonadaceae bacterium | reverse complement strand
AAGTCGGCCCGTCTGCGCTCCCCATGATTTTTCCCATGAGGCGAGGGTTTCATCGGAAAGTCGTAGCGCCTTATCGCTAATCCCCAATCCTTCAATTGGAGTCGGTGTTACCAAAACGATCACATTCTCCCCGACGTGATCGACTCGAGTCCGCTTCAAAGTGAAGAAAGGCGGACTGTCATCCTGAGAGGGAATCTCGATCACGCGACCGGCTTTCACAGAGTTATCGCCGCCGCGCGTGCGAGTGGTAGGAAAGATTAGAAACGGTTCACCCTTTGAGCCATCTGCATAAATCTCCTGGTCCACAACGTAAAGGTAGCCAGTGCGCGCTGCCTCGATACTCACGCGAATGCGATCGCCTTCGGACAGTCTACCAGTGGACGATACGCGTTCAGGGAGCCACTCAACCGAATCCGGCCCGTCGTGGGTGATGATCCTTTCGCCCGAATCCGCTGGCCGGGATGGGCGCAACCGCCAAAGCGTCACCCCAATCACTGTGTCTGCCGATACCCCCGTGACGGGCACCTGAGGCGTCGCAATTCGATAGCT
>JBHENP010000180.1:0-281 GCA_046261995.1 Pyrinomonadaceae bacterium | reverse complement strand
ACGCCACAAACATGCTTCGCGATTCGATTATCTTTCTACCGCGGATCATCGTCGTCTCCTTTGTAACGATTCAGCATACGGAAATTCGCAGGTCGGGAAGGGCGGTTTACCCCCGCTCCCATTAGCAACACTCAACCTCAAGATTGTAAGTACCTGACGCTTTGCGGGGGTAAACCGCCCTTCCCGACCTGCGAATTTTTAATCCTTGAGTCGTATAAGTGATCGTTTCAATTTTTTCACAACTTTGTTGAGCCCTATTCTTAACGTCTGGGTTCTAGAAT
>JBHENP010000179.1:0-1309 GCA_046261995.1 Pyrinomonadaceae bacterium | reverse complement strand
CTTGTAGTTCATTCACACCTCCAGGATGATTATACCGATGAAAGAATTCAACAGCCATCCAACGCTCGGCATCACCCGCCGGGAAATAACGCCGCGACCACGCAAGTTCTCGATGAGAGGCACGCTGATTCCGGTCGGGTGCATGCCGTTGTTAGATTTCCGCCCCAGCCGAAATGCGGAGCGCCCAACGCTCAAGCACATCTGAAGATTACCTCGACCCACCTTTATCAACCCTCAGCACGGATAAATACTCTGCGAAGGAATCTATCAGGCCTCGGTTCTCTTTTTCCTGTAAATAGATGTTGCGCTCCCTGAAGACTATTGTATGCCCGCCGTGATAAGGCAGAAAGTGTCTCTCGGCGTAAGTCAGGATCTCACCCGGCGAGAACACGTTCCCATGGAAGTCATTGAACGTCCTGCTCACAACGTAGGTCGCGCCCTTTTCCAGTGTGTAGATATCAACCATAACTGGTTCGTCACCCTAGCGACGGGAAATCTAACGCCGCGCTTCAGCTGCGCCGCGCGATCAGCATTCAGGCGGCGAAGAAGAAGGTCACTTGAGAAGCACGCTATCGCGCCGTCAGCTGCAATCGCTTGTTAGACGTGCGCCGTTCCGATAGCGAGCTTTTTGCCTTTCCAACGATACAACAACAGACTCGCGGCACAGCACAAGGCCAGGTACACTCCGCTCAACGCAATTCCTTCCAAGTTCCATGAATGTCCAGCCAGAACTAAAAGACAGAGTGGAATCAGACTAATAGCAGCCGTCTGCCAAACAGCACTTCTAGCGATAAGTCCGACGAAGGTTCCTGTAAATAGAGCGACGATCGGCAACAGGACGAATTGTATGACTCGCATTCCGCGAGCCATTATATCGAAAGGGTCGTTGTCCTTTTGTATCGTTTCTTCAGAAGTAGGTATTCTTCCGTCGGCCGTGAACTCTCTGATCCATACACCGTGAGAAGAAGTTTGCAGGACGATCCACCCTCCAACACTGAGCAGCAGAAAACTTAGAATAACGCCGCCTCCGATCACAAGCAGGTTTCTCTTCATGACACTCAGTCTCTTGGTCTACAAAAAAGGAAGGATGTCTAACGCGGGCCTTCAGCTGCGGCGCGCGATCAGCATCCAACCGGATGGTATGAGACTATTTGAGAAACACGCTATCGCGCCGTCAGCTGCAAGGCTTTGTTCGGCGCCGGTCGCTTAAAACTCACTTGATGCGGCCACTTAGAGCAAGCAGGCGCGCGACAAGGGTTTCTCCGATCATTTGGTACTCACGGCTGCTGAGCTTCATCTGATCTAAATC
>JBHENP010000178.1:729-1317 GCA_046261995.1 Pyrinomonadaceae bacterium | reverse complement strand
GTCTCGAAGACGATGTACGCGGTAAACCGTTTGTCGAGTCAGTACTACCGGATGAACGAGATTATTTTGTCTTGAAGCCAAAGCATTCCGGGTTTTACTCCACTGTTCTGGAACTACTGTTAAAACACCTGGGCGCGACAAACTTAATTCTTACGGGCATTGCCGGCAACAACTGCGTGCTATTCACCGCCAACGACGCTTACATGCGCGACTTTAAACTGTATGTGCCCTCGGACTGCTCCGTCTCTCAGACCCCAGAGGAGAACGATAATGCCCTGAGGCAGATGGAGAGGGTTTTGAAAGCCGACATCAGGCCGGCCTCCAAATTGGATTTAGAGAAGCTGCGCGGGAATCCGCAGCATCGGGCTTGACCTCAACCAGGATAGATTTCACGCAAAGACGCCAAGGGGCCAAAGACGCAAAGTTAGAGCGTATTCATGTTCTTCTTTGCGTCTTTGCCCCCTTTGCGTCTTTGCGTTTTATCCGAAGGGTTGATCGATGGAAGGACTTTGTGCGGTGAAAAACCTGGGTCCGTTCGGAGTGATGTAGAGACAGTCCTCCAGTCGCATCCCAAACTCACCGTAGATG
>JBHENP010000178.1:0-719 GCA_046261995.1 Pyrinomonadaceae bacterium | reverse complement strand
CTTTTTGGTTCTGACACAGTCAAGGGGAAACGCCGACTTCTGAATTTCTAGCCGAAGGGTCGATCGATAGAAGGACTCTGATCGGTGAAAAATTTCGGGCCGTTCTCGGTGATGTAGAGACAATCTTCCAGGCGAATGCCAAACTCACCGTAGATCACCACCGTGGGTTCATCGCTAAAACACATGCCCGGCTGGAGCGGCGTCTTGTTACCGCGCACAAAATTCGTCCATTCATGACCGTCCAATCCAATGCCGTGGCCGGTGCGGTGTGGTAAGCCAGGAACTTTGTAATCAGGGCCGAAGCCGGCATCCGTGATTACTTTCCGCGCTGCGGCATCAACGGCTTCACAGGGCGCTCCGACTTTAGCAGCCGCAAAACCGGCGTCCTGCGCTCTGCGCTCCAGATTCCAGACTTCGCGCTGCCGCTCAGTGGGCTTGCCGAATACGAACGTGCGCGTGATGTCAGACTGATATCCATCAACGCTACAGCCACCGTCCATCAGTACCACGTCGCCTTCTTTCAAATTCTGAGGAGTGCTGCTGCCGTGCGGAAAAGCTGTGTACTTTCCAAAACTGCAAAAGACGCCGCCACTTACTCCCAAAGCCCTGAATGCAGCGCTGCAATTGCCCGAAAACTCGCCCTGCGTCATGCCTTCGCGCATATTGTCGTATGTAGCCCGGTAAGCAACGATGGTGATGTCGTTCGCACGCTGCATGAG
>JBHENP010000177.1:915-1329 GCA_046261995.1 Pyrinomonadaceae bacterium | reverse complement strand
ATTCATCACCCTTCCGGGTTTGCAGGAGAAGCTGGTTGACGCAGTCGTCGCTACAGGCAAGCGGGTCGTTCTGGTCGTGTTCAGCGGCCGTCCGCTTGCGCTCACCTCGGTGGTGGACACGGTCGGGGCGATCGTCCAGGCGTGGCATCCGGGGATCCAGGCCGGGCCTGCGCTGGTTCGCGTGCTCAGCGGCGAAGCGAACTTCAGTGGTCGCCTGACCGTCACGATGCCACGCAGCGTCGGGCAGCAGCCGTTGTATTACAATCACTTGAATACAGGCCGGCCCGCCGGCAAAGTGGATCTCGCCCGGCCGCATAAGTCTGGAGAGGAGAAATACGTTTCGCGGTACATCGACGAGCAGAATGCGCCGCTGTTCCCCTTCGGGCACGGCCTGTCATACACCCGTTTTGAATA
>JBHENP010000177.1:396-784 GCA_046261995.1 Pyrinomonadaceae bacterium | reverse complement strand
GCAAGCGTCACGGTCTGGGTCGGTCACGACTCCCAGAGCGGAAACCTGGCCGAGTTCACTATTAAGGACTAGTTCGTACCTGCTCTTGACGGTTTTGAAACAGCGGCCCACGATCCACGAAATCACACGAACGAACACGAACATATGCTATTCGTGAAATTTCGTGTGATTTCGTGGATCGTTTCCTTCGTCGCGATATCTAGGAGATGGATAAGCATCATGGTCCGTGCAATTTGTATCTCGTTCATTCTAAGCGTTCTTAATCTTGCTTTTGTTTCCAATATTCATGCGCAATCAACTCAGACAAGTACATATTGTAACCCTCTCAATCTCGATTACACCTACATGATCTACAATGCGAACGACGATATTTCATACCGTTCGGGAG
>JBHENP010000177.1:0-386 GCA_046261995.1 Pyrinomonadaceae bacterium | reverse complement strand
TATATGTTTGTGACCCGCTCGCTGGGGTACTGGCATTCAACTGATTTGCATAACTGGACATTTATCACCCCCGAAAAGTGGTACTTTGAAGGTTCGAATGCGCCGGCGGCGCACAATTATAAAGATTCCGTCTTGTATGTAACCGGAAATCCATCCGGCTCGATGAGCGTTCTCTATACCGACAACCCGAAAAAGGGGGATTGGAAAGCGGTGCCTGCAATTCTAAATGATCTTCAGGACCCCGACTTATTTATCGATGATGACGGGCAAGCCTATGTGTTCTGGGGGTCGTCAAATAAGTTCCCGATCAGAGGTCGGAAGCTTGATAAAGAGCGCCGGTTTCGTCCCGCTCAAGAGGTCTTTGAACTTTTCAATTTGGATGGAGA
>JBHENP010000176.1:873-1338 GCA_046261995.1 Pyrinomonadaceae bacterium | reverse complement strand
ATGTTATGGCGTCTCCTGGAAATGGAGGGTGCGACGGTGGCGACAGCCGGCAGCGGCGCCGCCGCACTGGAGATTGCGACCGAGCAGGATTTTGATGTAGTGCTTTCCGACATTTCGATGCCGGGAATGGACGGCTTTGAATTCGTTCGACGGTTACGCCAGATAGAGAACTCGACCGGACTACCCTTCACGGGTGGTGCTGCAGATATCACTGCCACGGCCGGCGCTGGCGAAACCCAGGATGTGAGGTTTAAAAACGTGCCGGTAATAGCGTTGACCGGATTTGGGCGCGCCGAGGATGTAGCGCGGGCCAAGGCGGAAGGCTTTCTGTGCCACGTCACCAAACCAATTGATGTAACCGGTCTTACCGATATGCTACGCAAGCTTTCGGAGCAGGATGACCAAACTCCTTCCACTGCGAGTTGAAAACAGCTTTAAAGGTTGCCGTCGTTGACCACTGCTAGT
>JBHENP010000176.1:0-742 GCA_046261995.1 Pyrinomonadaceae bacterium | reverse complement strand
CACGAACATCGATTAACCGCACATCGTTGCTTTGCATCATTCGTCGTCGTGTTTCCTCGACCGTAACTTCGCGGATCCGGCTCTTGGCATCGTTGACGAGTTTCAGGAATCCTTCAGAGTGTTTCATATCTCGTCCTCGTGAATCCCTAACCGCTCTGGTTGCTAACGATCCGACCCACCCGCTACCGCGAGGTGGTACTGACCTTATCGGGACCGCCAGTTGAGTCAGTGGGCCGAGAGTGGGTATCGAACAACCGACGGTACTCCGCGCAGTGCGCAACTCGCGGTCCCGATGAAGTCAGTACCACCTCGCGGTAGCGGGTGGGTCGGATCGATAACCACTTCCACTCGTGGGACTGCGGGCGAGCGTGCCCGAGAAGCACGGCCAACGCGCCAATTGGCTCAAATTGCAGCGAATGATTATAATGCCGGTCTTTCAGGAAAGCATTCAAAACGGCATGAGATGACAGCGGTTTGAGGAGGCACTTTCGTCCTCATCACTCCTTGCTCATCACTGTCTTCAGGAGAGGAACCCGAACAAATTGGCTAATGAACAATTTGACGTAACCATTATCGGCAGCGGACCGGGCGGCTATGTTGCCGCGATACGCGCGGGCCAGCTCGGCCTCAAGGCGGCGATGGTCGAAAAAGACACGCGTCTCGGGGGCACCTGTACATTGCGTGGTTGTATCCCGACCAAACAGATGCTGATGTCGGCCCACATCTACGAACAGATGCAACA
>JBHENP010000175.1:331-1343 GCA_046261995.1 Pyrinomonadaceae bacterium | reverse complement strand
GTCTATAACATCATTGCGCACAAACTGGCGCAGGGTATTTATCACGTACTAAAGGAGCGTACTGAATATCGCGAAGAGCTACTGTTTGGTCGGTAGCTCGCGCGGCAGGTGGCAGCACTAAGCCCCGGGCGGAGACTGGTTCCGTTGCTCGGCAGACGAGGCCCTCGACCCTGATTGGGAAAGTGCTGCCGCCAAAACTTCTACGGATGTGAGACTGCCCGTGCCGGTATCTCGAAGAAGACTGGTGAGACGATCCGCAAGCCAGCATTGTGAAGCTGGCGGACCAGTCATCCCGCTGACCCTTGAGTGAGGCCGGTGCGGTACCGGTGAGCTTCTGGTGCCTGTTCTGCAATTGTCGTCGCGCCAGCGACGACCACAGCCCTTGCGGCTGCTGCCGCAGAATACATGAAGCAGTAGCTTCATGCGAAGCCCGATTGGCTGTCTGGTGCAGTTCACTCACCCGGCTGAACTTGGCTAAAGTTTTTCGCTTGCTCAGTTCATTGCATTATGCGCGGGGTTAAAAGACAGAAAAAGCGCGTAGGGTGAGGAGATATTGCTCCGCCTAAGGGAAGTTGCGAGTCAGTTCGAACGTTCGCGAAGTGTCAGCAGCAAAAGAAAAACCAAAGCGTCGCGAAAAGGAAAGAACGGATGGGCCCTCAGCCGGGCCAAAGCCTGAAGTGTTTTTTCTTGACAGGCCGCCTCTATTGGCTGTCCCCGCCTCAAGCTTCAGAGCCACTTGGTATAGCGTGGAAGATTGAAGTTCGTAACAATTGTGAGCCATGTGACGGAGCTCCTTCTAGAGTGACAATGAATTGAGTTGTTGAGTCCAAACGATTTCTGTTCTGGTTGTAAGAGCGGGGACAGGGTCCGCCTTCCTTACCTGCAAATTACCGTGTTTACTTGGGCAGAAGAGAGTCCAGAAACGCGCGGGAGGCGAGACATCTGCAGGCCAGCAAATGCGTTGAGACTGCGTTAGGGTGACGACTTTTCTGCGGTGCCAACAGTGCGCGGG
>JBHENP010000175.1:0-238 GCA_046261995.1 Pyrinomonadaceae bacterium | reverse complement strand
TAGTTGTTTCTGTTTGCGCGATCCGCGCTTCAATCCGCTCGATCGCGACTTCGGCTGCTTCCGCCACTCCGGGAACAAACGAATCACGGAAGGGCTTTATCATTTCTAGAGTTTCGCCATCACCGAGTTGGGCCAGAGCTTCCAAGAGCCCCACCGTGACCTTCGCGGTATTGCGATTCTGTTTTAGAAACGGATAAAGGAGACTCGCACTATCGAGCTGCTTTAAGTAGCCCACTGC
>JBHENP010000174.1:0-1343 GCA_046261995.1 Pyrinomonadaceae bacterium | reverse complement strand
CGATTATGACGAGGAAAACGACGATGAGCGCGCCGATGCGTCGCCGCTCCGGGATGGCGCTCAAAGGGCTCAGGTTAACAATGTTCTGAGGCGTAGCATCGCCCGACGTGGCCGACTCATCCGCCATCATGAGTCTCGACTGATTGGGCGGCCTGTCCTCGTCGCTCTTTGGGAACCGCCACATGATGGCGACCGCGATGACCATCACGAAGGCTGCGACGCCGAAGGCCGGGTGATAACCGAACTTTTGCTTGACGACCTCCATCGCGATGGAACGAGAGCAGAGCGTGTCCGACCATGAAGAACAGCCCGCCGATCATCACCGCGCGCCTGTAGCCGAGTTTCCAGTCGGCGATGATGCCGCCCACGAGCGGGCTCGTGTAGACGAACATCAGGTACCACGAATAGAGGGTCGTGGCCTGCTCGGCCGTCCACCCGAAACCGTCGTTCGGGTCTTGGAGGTAAAGCGTGAAGAGCGCCAGCATCGAGTAGAAGCCGAAACGCTCGAACGTCTCTGCGGCAAACAGTAAGTAGAAACGTTTCGGGTGTATGTCTTTAACGGAAGCGGGGTCTGCCTCTTTTTCGCGGCCTGCGTCGGCCTGGACTCTCGGTGCTACTCTGACCCTGTCGTCGGCGACCGCATACGCCTTTAATCTTTTATACAACGAGGCCGGAATTTGCAGATCGATGGGAGACAACAAAGCCTTCTTCAATCTCCTCAATACCATGTTGACCCAGCCCGGGACTCGCGGCGATGAATCTCCTCCCAAGCTCCCCTTACGCGGTGGCACCTTCCCTATCTCCATCTCAATTTGCCGATTGTCCAGCGGGTCAGAGCGGCGTGGGGGGAGGTTCTTGTTCAATAAGTCTATGATCGACGAATGTATGGCCTCCTTTTTCTCGGCATCCAGTTCGTTAATTAAAACAGCGCGGTAGTCATCCGGGATCGAGCCGTCTTGGAACCACTGCAAGTGAGTTAATTTCAGAAGATTCTCTTCCGTCAGGAGGCTTCTCCCCATGCACGGAAACGAGCCCAAAGACAGAGTTAAATCCCACTTCAGTTCCGGGACATAAGCGCAGGCGCACAACCACTGGAAGAGTTCTTCTCCCAAATACCGACGCATTAGCCTCACGACCTCTGATTGATCGTATATGTCGGGCGGTTCCTCGTTGTCGTCCTGCGAACGGCTTTCAAGGTTCGGCCTCTGTCCAGTTTCAAAGTAGTCAGCCACAGACAATAAGCCGGCGGTTGTTGCCGGGAGTACAATGAAATGACGGCTAAGGATCACTTCCCGCGCGCCCCACAGGGCAACGGGCTGAGGTGTAAGTAGTAGGCGCAGCTC
>JBHENP010000173.1:641-1345 GCA_046261995.1 Pyrinomonadaceae bacterium | reverse complement strand
CTACAACGGAGCGGTTAACGCGTCCGTGCTCTCCCTCACTTACCGTGCAGGGTATGGCAACGATCTCCTCACCTTTATGGCCGCGCATGCAGTGATTGAGCTTTCGTGCATCTTTATCGCCGGGGGCGCCGGGTTGTTAATTGGCAGCGCCTTGCTTATGCCGGGCGATTTGTCGCGAGCCGATGCGCTTAAGAGCCGCGGCAAAGACGCCATTCGTTTGATGATGGGTGTAGCGATCCTGCTGGTGATCGCCGGCATTATTGAAGGATTTATTTCTCCCGCGCCGATTAATCCAGCGATCAAGATTAGTATTGCGGTTATAACGGGTCTAGCGCTTTATTCTTACCTATTGCTAGCGGGTCGCTCTCCGGCAGCGGGAGAGCCGGCCTCGGAGCAACAGTAGAAGATTTCCCATATCTCATTTGACATTTCTCATTTGTCATTGCAACGCCATTCCTGTTAATAGTTCAAACGGGTTTAGCCAGGGCACTTGTGCCCCTGGGCCCCGGAGGCGGACAAGTCCGCTTTCTAAACGATCGGTAATGAACTCAGGCGATGACAAATGAGAAATGTCAAATGACATATGGAAAATCTCTTCTTTCTCCTCCTAGAGAAGTCCCCGCTCTTTCACTTGCAGGTATTTTTCCAACAACGCCGGCGCCAGTGCAGCCGCCGTCACATCAAGCGCTAGCCCGCCTTGCGAT
>JBHENP010000173.1:0-591 GCA_046261995.1 Pyrinomonadaceae bacterium | reverse complement strand
CAGCTTCGCGCAGGTACATGATTTCTTCAGCCACTGATTGCGTAAACAATTCACGAACATTCAGCGGCGCATTACTCACCACTGCCTTGAGATCGCGATCCGCGATCGTGACCACCAGCGGCAGATGCCGCGGCCGCAGTAACCGCAGCGAAGTCAACAGCTCTTTTGATCCTTCTTCATCAACGAGATCTGTCAGGAGGATTATCAGCGAGCGCCGTTTGCTATTGGCAGCGATAAACTCAAAAGCGCGCGCGTAAGAAGGCTCTATCATCTCTGGCTCGACCGCATAGAGCGCCTCGAGCGCCGCATCCATGTGCTCATGCCCGCGGCCGGGAGGCAGGAAACTCTTAATCTTTCTACCGAATACGAGTAGCCCCGCGTTGTCACCGGCCCGGGCCGCAGCCGACATCAGCGCCAGCGCCGCATGAACCGCTGAGTCCAATTTCGTTTCCTGCTCGATGCGCGCGGTCATCAAACGTCCGCCGTCAATGGCGATGAGAATCGTCTGGTCGCGCTCGATCTGATACTGGCGGGTGGTCAACTTTCCCCGTCTGGCTGTCGCTGACCAGGAGATGTGACGCAACTCATCGC
>JBHENP010000172.1:545-1346 GCA_046261995.1 Pyrinomonadaceae bacterium | reverse complement strand
GTACGGGACTGGGTCGAAACCGGTGACCAGAATGTAAGAGTTGAGAGCAATCCAGAGAAGGATCATGATGCTCGAAGCCCCAATAAACTTCCAACTGCCACCAAACTCGGCGATCCGGTCGGCCGCACGATCAGCCCTAGTCGATCGGGCTCGCTCCTCATCATTAGCATTTCGGGAAACACGCCCGCGCAGAAGTTCGTCAGTCCGCCGCAGCCGGTCCGTGAGCGCTGAAAGCATGACGAGGGCCACATCGGGACTTGAGCGAACGAAAGACAGAAAGGCTTTCCGGGACAAGACTGCAAAACGCGCATCTTCAAACACGCTGGCATCAGCGGATCTCTGACGGCCATCAATCAAAGCCATCTCTCCGAAGAAGTCACCTTGAGCAAGTTCCGCCAGCGTCACTTCTCTGCCGTCCTCGTCCCTGATACTGATGCGCACCCTCCCGCTCTCGATCAGGTACATAGCGTCTCCTGAATCGCCCTTACGGAAAAGTTGCTCACCGCTGGTTACTTGCTTGCTCGTCAGGAGGCAGCGCAGTTCCGTTGCTGCATGGTCATCCAACGATGCGAAGAGCGGAACGGAACGCAAGGACTCGAGGGTCATTTCGGTAGGATTGGTCATACGATTACCTCACGGGAAAGATCGCAACTTGGTAAGGCCAGGGCATTTCCATTCTCCATTTTTCATTTTTCATTTTTCATTTTTCATTAGGCCTGGTTGACTTGTTCGTGTCTTTTCGTGTGATTTCCTGGATCGTCACTCATTTTCGCGGCCAAGCAACGATCCACGAATTAACAC
>JBHENP010000172.1:0-535 GCA_046261995.1 Pyrinomonadaceae bacterium | reverse complement strand
AGCGCAAGGCCTCGAGCGTCATTTCGGTTGAGTTGGTCATACAATTACCTCACGGAAAAGATCAGAGATTGGGAAGGCCGGGGTATTTTCCATTTTCCATTTTCCATTTCTCATTTGCCATTTCCCGGTAAGCCCTCCGATGAACGGCCTAACCCCAATTACGAACGGCTGACAATCACGCAGGATGAACTGACACTCATAACCGACCAGACCAAATGAAAAATGAGAAATGGAAAATGGAAAATGAAAAGGGCTAGCGTCAAGACACGCGCCAGTCATCAAACTACCCCATCATTCCCGTTTACAACACGGCCGTCCTTCATCAAAACGATACGATCAGCGAAGCTGGTGGCTAATTCGTGATCGTGGGTCACCATCAGTATCGTCAACGCATCTTTGTCGACCATCTCTCTCAGGAGCGCGAGCAACTCATGCGCGCGCGTTGAGTCCAGATTTCCAGTCGGCTCATCCGCTAGCAGTACCTTCGGACGATTTGCGAGTGCCCGCGCAATAGCCACTCTTTGCTGCTCGCCGC
>JBHENP010000171.1:281-1382 GCA_046261995.1 Pyrinomonadaceae bacterium | reverse complement strand
CATCGAAACCTGCCGCACGGAAAGTCGGGGCGGCCAGCTCTATTACTGTCAGCAGTGCCAAGCGCAACGCTACAGCTATCACTCTTGCAAGAACCGGCACTAGCACCCCACGCGGGCTGCCCGCGCGGGGACCCCGCTCTGCCCCAAGTGCCAGAATCAGCAGGCCAATGATTGGTTAGCAAAGCAGCAGAGCTTGCTCCTGCCCATTCATCACTTCCTGGTGACTTTCACTTTGCCGGAGGAGTTGCGGGCGGTCGCTCGCAGCAACCAGCAGACCATCTACAACCTGCTCTTTCGCGCTTCGTCCGCAGCCTTGCAGCAACTGGCCCAGGACCCCAGGTTCGTCGGCGCCCGCCCCGGCCTGGTGGGCGTGCTCCATACCTGGACTCGCCAGCTTCTCTATCATCCGCATGTTCATTACCTGGTCACCGGCGGCGGCCTCACTAAAGCTGGCCGCTGGCGTTCCTCAACCCAGACTTCCTGGTCCACGTCAAACCTCTCTCCATCATCTTTCGCGCCAAGTTTCGCGATCAGCTCAAGAAAACCGAACTGTTTGCTCAAGTCGACGCCCGGGTCTGGCAGAAAGACTGGGTGGTCCATTCCGAACCGGTGGGCTCAGGCCAGCAAGCTTTCAAGTATCTCGCCCCTTACATCTTTCGCGTCGCCATCAGCAACAACCGCATCCGCAAGCTCGAAGCTGACCAAGTCACTTTCTCCTACAAAGAGTCGGCCACTGACCAGCTCAAGTCCTGTAAGGTGACTGCGGAAGAGTTTATCCGCCGCTTCCTCCAGCACGTGCTGCCACCACGCTTCATCAAAGTGCGCTACTGCGGCTTGCTCAGTCCCAGTAATCGTCAGCTGTTACAGAAGGCGAGACAGTTGCTCACAGCAGCAACCGGCAAGCTAAAGAGCGAAAACCTAAAGCCGACCGAACCGGTTGCCGCACTTCGTTGTTCCCACTGCGGCGGACTACTCACTCTGTTGGGCCTGCTCGCTCCAAGAGATCGCCCGCCATGAAACTGCAAGCTGTTGTCGTCCTTACGATTGTCCTTGCCACCGCGGCGAACTGCTCACCGCCGTCTCCGCGGAACTATGTCAGCG
>JBHENP010000171.1:0-271 GCA_046261995.1 Pyrinomonadaceae bacterium | reverse complement strand
CCTCAGTGGCTGGCTTCCTCTACCTCAAGCTCAGCTTCTCTCGCCTGACGTCTCTTTTTCTTCCCGCGGCCCCACTTTCCCATTCGCCTCGCTCCCTCCCGTCGACTATTCAAACTCCAAGTAGCCTCTAACCCGGCTTAGTTCAACACAGAATTGTGTGGCGGCTCGTTGTCCCTATCCACTCTTGACTCCTTTCACCGCCCCACACTAATTCTTAATACGTTTTATCTGGCGGATCCGCAGTATAAGTACGGAATCGGTGTTATTATCC
>JBHENP010000170.1:1012-1385 GCA_046261995.1 Pyrinomonadaceae bacterium | reverse complement strand
CCTCTACTTTCAGTCGTTCGTCGTTGACCTGTTCGGCGCGCTGGTGATCGTCGGTATTGGAATGGCCCCTGCGCGGCGTTACTTCAAGCGGCCGAAGAAGCTGGTTTACACCAGCGAGGCGACACTGATTCTCGCGGCGATTTTTCTAATGTGTTTGCAAGGGTTTCTGATCGAAGGCTGGCGCATCGCGGCGACAAACGACCCCTGGGGCGCGTGGTCGCCATTCGGAAATCTCATCGCTCGCGCTTCGCGTTCGGTGATGAGCGTCGACGCAATGCAGTGGGCGCACTGGGGCACCTGGTGGTTTCACCTCGGTGTGAGTTTCGCCTTCATCGCGTGGCTGCCCTACACGAAGATGATGCACGTCATCACA
>JBHENP010000170.1:0-1002 GCA_046261995.1 Pyrinomonadaceae bacterium | reverse complement strand
CGCTAAAGCAAATCGACTTCGAGAAGACCGAAAGCTTCGGTGTCAACTCGCTCAACGGTTTTACGTGGAAAGACCTGCTCGATCTGGACGCCTGCACCGAGTGTGGGCGCTGCACGGCTGTCTGCCCTGCGAATATCGTCGGCAAAGAGCTTTCCCCGCGCGACATCATCCTGCAGCTGCGCGACCTGATGCATGAGGAATTTCGGATTTCGAATTTCGGATTTCGGAATGACCATCTCGTTACAAACAAGGCGAGTGCCGACTCAAACAAGTCAACCAGTGACTCCAAACAATCCGAAATCCGAAATCCGAAATCCGAAATTATCGGTGCAGTGCCGGCAACCTCTCCCGTTTCCCTTTGGCAATGCACGACCTGCGCGGCTTGCATGGAAGCCTGCCCGGTCTTCATTGAGCAGATGCCGAAGATCGTTGACATGCGGCGCTATCTCGTAATGGAAGAGGCTGACTTCCCTGACACAATGCAGGAGGCGATCATGTCTCTTGAGCGGCGCGGTCATCCCTTCAGCGGCACGCAGTCGACGCGCCTCGACTGGACGGCAGGCTTGAACATCAGGCAGGTGAGTGAGACAAAGGATGGTGAAGTTTTACTCTGGGTCGGCTGCGGCGGCGCGCTTATAGAGCGCAACCAAAGTGTCACGCGCGCGACTGCGCAACTGCTCGAACAGGCCGGGGTGAAATTCGCCATTATGGGGCGTGACGAGAAGTGCTCCGGTGATCCGGCGCGTCGCATCGGCAACGAGTTCTTGTTCGAGAAGCTGGCGAAAGAGAACGTCGAGAACCTGAACAGGCACGACGTCAAGAAAGTCGTCACCGCCTGCCCGCATTGCTTCAACACGTTCAAGAACGAGTACCCGCTGTACGGCGGCATGTTCGAGGTCCATCACCACACCGAATACCTCGCTAAAATGGTGGACGAAGGTAAGATCCAACCGCGCGCAGGTTTGGACAAGAAGGTCGCATTTCACGACCCTTGCTATCTTG
>JBHENP010000169.1:859-1389 GCA_046261995.1 Pyrinomonadaceae bacterium | reverse complement strand
ACGAAGCTCCGAGCTATCCAGCTATACCGAGAACAGAACGGGGCTACGTTTACAGAGGCTAAGACAACCATCGAGGATTATATTGCCGGGCGTGACTGAGAGGTCCTACTGCTAGTGTTTAAGGTTACAAGAGGCTACAAAAATGTTCCGCCTTCTGGTGGCAGAAACAAATGCCTGATGAGTCCCAAGAGGATGATCTATTGCTCCAGCTAATAGGGGAGCGATTTACAGATTATTACGAGGTGAAGCAATGGCTGGAGGAGAACAAGATTCCATATGAGAAGTAGTTTGATCCGTGGGCGTGAGGGTCAGAAACCCACAGCCCGCTCGCCCTCACTTACTTTCTCCATATCATCCGGGCCAAGTGCCCAACCGCGATCATCAAGCCTGTCCCAAGCGGGATAATGCGTGTCGCCGCGATAGTTGGGATCGGTGAGAAAGTGATAAACCTCTTTGCAGCCGTTGCAGCCGTTCAAATTATAGTCCGTTAGTCCCGATGAGTATGCCAAAGGTGGCAGGTGGCTGGTAGT
>JBHENP010000169.1:520-841 GCA_046261995.1 Pyrinomonadaceae bacterium | reverse complement strand
GGATTCCCGTTAGAAGAAGATAGGTTTCAGTGCCTTTGCTTATGACAGCCATTGTTCGGCGATAGTTGATTAAAAGTTGGCACACCATAGGCACCCAACGGAGAAAACGGCGTGTTTAAAGATGATCGATGAGTGCCTGTAAACTATTGATCCTGTTGTGGTGCCGAGGGCGGGAGTCGAACCCGCACGTCCTTGCGGACAACGGATTTTAAGTTCCTTGACGACACTTCACCACCTTCTACTAAATGATACCAGTCAGTATTACTCGACGTTTCAGCCGTCAAAACGTTCTCTCTCCTAGTTTGCCAACTCATCGATCAG
>JBHENP010000169.1:0-493 GCA_046261995.1 Pyrinomonadaceae bacterium | reverse complement strand
TGTTTCCGGTTACAAACGTCCAACCGTCTTTCGCTTTAAACTTCTCGCCCCACGCTTTTAACCTTTCCGGCGAGTCCGTTTCCGGGTCAGTGCTGACTGAAATTAAAAATACTTCTTTATTCAGGCGTTCACCCAACGCAGTTTGTAACCTGGAAAAGTTAGTCGCCAGCAGAGGGCACATCGATTTGCAAGTCGTAAACACAAAATTAATTACTACGATCTTGCCTTTAACGAGATCCGTGTAGAA
Organism: Pyrinomonadaceae bacterium; assembly: GCA_046261995.1. Classification (GTDB taxonomy): domain Bacteria; phylum Acidobacteriota; class Blastocatellia; order Pyrinomonadales; family Pyrinomonadaceae; genus PSRF01. The sequence continues at coordinate 246 of JBHENP010000169.1, read as the reverse complement.
CTTTTGTTTCCGCCCTTCCTGGTCCAACACCTCCACATCTGGAATCGTTAGCGTTGGTATCGGTAGCGGTTTGATCTCCTTATTTTTCGGCGCTGGTGAGCTGGTGTGACCATGACGATGCTGTTCAGACTGTTGGGCCTCCACGGGCGCCACCATCACTAAAATGAGCCCGCCCAGGGCCAAGAGAGATTTGAGCTTTGTGATACTCATTTTCATCCCTCCTATTGGATCTGCACAATCTTGGCT
>JBHENP010000168.1:0-1420 GCA_046261995.1 Pyrinomonadaceae bacterium | reverse complement strand
CATGAAGGGAGCGGCTGACGCTCCGCCGCAAATTCGGGCGGCGTTCCGTTCCGACGCCGCGAACATTTGGAGTGAAGCCGGAGTAGACTTGGGTGCGGAGGGGACTTTCTTTGACGCGGGGGACGTGGAACCGGTCGCGGGAACGGAGATGTTTTCGTTAATCGAAGACTCAGTTCGAACTCTATTGACCGACAGCCTGGCCCCTGTCTGTTTGGGCGGAGATCACTCAATCACGTATCCGATCATTCGGGCCATCAGCAAGAACCATCCGGAGCTCAGCATCCTGCACTTCGATGCTCACCCCGATCTCTACGACGAGCTGTTGGGGAACCGCCACTCACACGCCAGCCCGTTTGCGAGAATCATGGAAGAAGGACTGGCGAAGCGACTCGTTCAGGTCGGCATCCGCACAATCAATGGACATCAAAGAGAGCAGGCCAACAGATTTGGAGTGGAGATTATCGAGATGAGGCATTGGCGTGATGATCTGACTTTGGAATTTGATTCGCCGGTTTACATCTCTTTCGATATGGACGCACTCGATCCAGCTTTCGCTCCTGGCGTCTCTCACCGTGAGCCGGGCGGACTGTCTACACGACAAGCAATCGGGCTGATCCAGCGATTGAACGCAAAGGTTATTAGTGCAGACATCGTGGAATTTAATCCGCGGATGGATCCGTTTCAGACAACAGCAGTTGTTTGTGCGAAGCTTTTGAAAGAGATCGCTGCGAAGATGTTGGAATAGGAGCCTTTGGAGCAGTGCGCCGGCAGAGCGCAGCGGCGACGGCGCTTTGGATTGGCTCCTGCTCATCACACCCAAAGCGGTGTCGCGCTGCGCTTGCCACCGCACTGCTAAAATTCAGGCACTCCCAAGCAACTGGTATTCGAGATTTGCTCAACCAACCGCGAAAGCTTTATGACCCTGCCGCGACTAACCCAGCCGGCTGGCGCTGTTCTACCGGATCGTAATTCTTATAGACGCGATGACCAAAGCCCATCAACCGAAACTCGCCGGCTTTCACGCGGGTCACGTATTCTGGCACCTTATCCAGCGAGCCAATCTCTTTCAGCATCCGCAGCACCATCTCGTTCGCCCCGCCGTGTAATGGTCCATAGAGGGCCGCTGCCGCTCCACCCAACGCTGAAAAAGGATCGGTATGTGCACTGCCAATGCTGCGCATAGCGTTGGTGCTGCAGTTTTGTTCGTGGTCGGCATGAAGAATGAAGAGCACACTCAGCGCGCGTTCCAGCACGGGGTTGGGCTGATATTTCAACTCCGTGGTCTTGAACATCATGTTCAGGAAGTTGCCTTCGTAGCCCAGGTCGTTATCGGGATAGGCGTACTGCATGCCGATGCGGTGGCGAAAAGCGAAAGCCGCGATGGTGGGCACCTTGGCGATGAGTCGATAGATCTGCTTAC
>JBHENP010000167.1:603-1431 GCA_046261995.1 Pyrinomonadaceae bacterium | reverse complement strand
CCCACATCTCGACGCGGCTGGGATAGAGATAACCCTGCGGCATCACCCCAATCACGGTGTAGCTTTTTCCGTTAAGAGTAAGCGCCTGGTTCAAAATACTCATTTGCCCGCCGAAGCGCCGTTGCCATAAACCATGGCTCAACACGACCACTGGCGTCCCACCGGGTTTATCTTCCTCATTGGTGAATACACGTCCCACCGCGGCGTTCACGCGCAAAGCGGCGAAGAGATCAGCGGAAACCTGAGCTGTGGGAATGCGCTCGACCTCCCCGGCGCCGGTCAAGTTGTAACTGTTGCGGTTGTACACGCCAATCTTTTCGAACACCTGATTCTGATTTCGCCAGTCCGTAAAGTTTGGATATGAAATCGTCATCACGTCGAGTACTGCGCTGCGCTCATTCAAGGCCACCAGGCGGTCAGACTCGTGGTAAGGCAGAGGGCGCAGCAGTACCGCGTTGATCACGCTGAACATCGCCGTATTGGCGCCGATGCCCAGGGCGAGCGCCAGTATCACCACGAAGGTAATTCCGGGGTTCTTCAGTAACATGCGGGCGCCATAGCGCATGTCTTGCCATAGTGTGTTCATCCTCAGTTCTCCTCTTAACGATGTGTCATGAGGTCAGTACCACCGCGCGGTAGCGGGTGGGTTCGACGGTGCGTACTCTCAACGGTCACCCACCCGCTACCGCGCGGTGGTACTGACCTCATGACACTCAACTATGTCGTGTCGCCTGGACATTGATCGTGATTTTCACCTTGCGGCCGATCAACAGGCGCATGGCGTCAACATGAAAATCAAGCCGATCAAGATCAGTCTGCGCACTGTAG
>JBHENP010000167.1:0-532 GCA_046261995.1 Pyrinomonadaceae bacterium | reverse complement strand
CTCAAAACGAATTTTCGGATAGCGATCCGCATCGAGGAAATTTGCACCACGCAGGAGTGCGTCCCGTCGCTTGTTACCTGTACTGATGCTGGCCGATTGCAGCACGACCGTTGTCGACGAGTTGCCGACGTCGGCCGGGTCAAGCACAGCGTTTCCCTCGAGACTGGTTAAGCATCCCTTCACGGTGAATAAGAAGAGACTCCTCACTGCAAACTCCACAGTGGTATGAGTTGGGTCAATGGCCCAAAGCTTCTGAGCGTCATTTGAGATTTGCTGCTGTGGTTGCATCTCCACCCCATTTCCAATTGCCGATTGCCAAGTTGGGATTTCGGATTTCGGATTTTGAATGTCGGATTTCGGATTTCTCGTTTCAACCGTCGAATTTGATTAGCGAAGGTCAAGAAACCTAAGTCGACTTCACCCGCGCAAGAACAAAATCCGAAATCCGCAATCCGAAATCCGAAATTCTTTCACTCGTACCTCAGCGCCACCAACGGATCGACTTTCGTGGCGCGCCGCGCCGGTATGTAAC
>JBHENP010000166.1:0-1448 GCA_046261995.1 Pyrinomonadaceae bacterium | reverse complement strand
GCCATCTCCGAGGTAACGCGCCAAATCGCCCGTGCGGTAAAGGCGCGCGCCGGGTCGGCCGGTGAAGGGATGGGGGACGAACTTCTCCGCCGTCAACTCCGCTCGCCGCAGATAACCGCGCGCCAGTCCTTCGCCCCCGATGTAGAGTTCGCCCGCGACGCCGACCGGCACGGGCTGTTGGTGTTCGTCGAGTAGATAAACTTCGGCGTTGGCGATGGGTTTCCCGATTGGCGGAAGCGGCGGCCACTCGCGCGTATCGCCTTCGAGTCGCCACATCGTCGCCAGATGCGTCTCCGACGGGCCGTAATGATTATCGAGAACGCAAGGTTCGAGCATTCGGAAGAGGCGCTCGACGTGAGGAGTTATTTTGAGTTGTTCTCCTGCGGTGATAATTTCGCGAAGACTCGACAGCAGCCGCTCTCCGCCTGCGCCCGCCGTCTCGGCTATCTGTTGCAATGCCACAAACGGCAAGAACAATCTTTCGATCTTCTCTTCGGACAACACACGTATGAGTTCCGGGGTGTCGCGCCGCGTGTCCTCGTTAATCAGCACGAGGCTTGCGCCCGCGCACCATGTCGTAAACATCTCCTGAAATGAAACGTCTAAGCTGAGAGACGCGAATTGCAGCGTTCGCAACGGCCGCGGCACGGTAGAGTTTTGCTTCTGAAACGTGATGAGATTGACGAGGGCGCGGTGCGGCATCATGACAGCCTTCGGCTGTCCCGTGGAACCGGATGTGTAAATCACATAAGCGAGATTCTCACACGTCGTCTGCGTCGGCGGGTTGCTCTCACTCTCGCTCGCAATAATTTTCCAATCGGTGTCGAGGCGGATCACGCGCGCGTCGTGTTCATCCGGCACGCGTTCCAGCAAACGCTCTTGCGTGAGTAAGACGCGCGCCTGCGTGTCCTGAAGCATAAAGGCGAGGCGTTCACGTGGATTTTCGGGGTCGAGCGGCACGTATGCGCCGCCCGCCTTCAGTATTCCAAGCAGCCCGACGACCATTTCCAGAGAGCGTTCGGCCATGATGCCGACAACACTCTCCGCGTCCACACCCAACTTTTGCAGATAATGCGCCAGCCGGTTAGCACGGCCGTTAAGTTCGTGATAGGTGAGCTGCTCGCTGCCAAAAATCACCGCCGGAGCATTGGGCGTTTGCTCGGCCTGTGCGGTGAAGAGGTGTGGGACTGAGAGATGTTTCGGGAATTCGACGGCGGTGTTGTTCCATCCGACAAGCGCGCGCTGCTTCTCTTTATCGGTCAGCATGGGCAGCATCGCGATGCGTTCGTCGGGCCGGCGAACGAGACCTTCGAGCAGGATGTGAAAATGTTCGAGCATGCGCCGCGCGGTTGTTTCATCGAACAGGTCTGCATCGTACTCTAAAACTCCGCGCAGCCCCGCCGCCGTTTCTTCCAGCGAAAGCATCAAATCAAACTTTGCCGTCGCAC
>JBHENP010000165.1:1157-1462 GCA_046261995.1 Pyrinomonadaceae bacterium | reverse complement strand
AGCTCCCGCTGGTAGTGTTGAGCTGATACGTGGGAGAAGGCCGTTCCAAGCAGGGCGAGTACCACTAGAAGCCTACGACGCCGGAAAATGCACTCGAATTGTTGTGATCTGAAATCTCGGTAAAGCATAGAAATCGATCTTGCCTAGCAAAATGCCGCTGGTCAAGCGTCCATTAAATTGGTCGTTCATGTCAGAACGGCGAGCGGTAGCGACCCGGTCATGTCAGAACGGCGAGCGGTAGCGACCCGGTCTCAACCGGTCTATCACAAAGCCACCGCAGATCAGACCGATCGCTACCACTCGCC
>JBHENP010000165.1:0-1148 GCA_046261995.1 Pyrinomonadaceae bacterium | reverse complement strand
GTCACGGCCACCTTACCGCGCAGCTGCTTGAGATAGCCCCGCACTCGCTCTGCCCCGGTCTCAATAACCGATTGCATCACTACCTTGCCAGCGCCATTCAATACCACGAGCACAATGCTTGCTCGATGCACGTCCATACCCACATAATACGTTCTCATAGGGTTCTCCTTCCGGCTTAACTTGAGGTCTTCGATCAACTCCAAGTTATAACCGATGGGGCGCCCTTTCAATATAGAGTAGCGACCCGGTCTCAACTGGGAGCATACCCCGGTCGCTACCGCTTCCGGTTCTGACAGGCGTCATACCGCTCGCCGTTTCTGACGTCTGACAGAGAGCGAATGGCCAAGTACCACTAACAAATCAGTCGAAGTCCGGGAGTTCGTCGCCTTGGCCGTTTATTACATAGTCAATGGCGCGTTCGATGCTGCGTTCGTTCCAAAGATTTCTTTTGCTGCCTTTCTTTACCCAGGGACTGTGTTGCTGATTCCAACAACCATCTTGCCGCATTTGTCTAGTGGCATTCGCCTTCAGGGCGATAAGAGCCTGGTCCGCTTTAGTCTCCCCGATGGAAACCACACAGTGAACGTGATTGGTGCGCACGTTAAGCGCGCGCAAGAACCAGTTGCGTAGAGCACAAGTCTCACGGACCGCGGCCTCAACGGATTGACGCCGCGCGGCGTCCAATGATACAGGCTCGCCTTTGAGCGTTTGCGAGTTGTGTTTATGCCACTGGTCATTGACGTGAATATAAGGCGATCGGTAACGATTGTGGGCACGATCTACACAGCCGCGGTCGTCACCGTGTAACCAAGTCCCGAACACCGGAATGTAATGAGATGGGCCAACGGAATGTCGGTGTCGTTCCACATGAGGTGCCTCGCAGATGGTGGAATCTACGAACCAGAGAATTGCTGCCCGCATAATTGCGCTTCTAGCCTCGTAGGTCAAGCTCGTCAAGGCGTAAGCGGTACTGTCAGAACCGGGAGCGGTAGCGACCGGGTAGTATTCTCATAGGTGAGACCGGGTCGCTACCGCTCGCCGTTCTGACAGGTTGGGCCTCGGGTGTTACTAATAGAGTATGATCGGTTATCATAACTGACCCCCGAAGGCAGTTGAGGCGCGTCTCTGCAATTCGGACAGGGCAGTTA
>JBHENP010000164.1:1181-1467 GCA_046261995.1 Pyrinomonadaceae bacterium | reverse complement strand
TACGTAGGCGGCGGAGTAATCAGGCGCCGGATTCATCGCGTCCGAGCCGGTCAGCGACTGAGAGGTAGGAAAGCGGATGTCGCGCGCGATAATGTCTGTGATCTTCGTGGACATAAGTTGTAGGGGCGTCCCTCCGTGGGCGCCCCATCGTTTCCGCAACTCCCTTCGTTCAAGATCACCCTCTCACCGCAACGTCGGGGCGCCCACGGAGGACTCCCCTACAAACTTACTCAAGCGACTGCCCTCGACGTTCTCCACCGGTCAACCGCGACGGCGACGACAATGA
>JBHENP010000164.1:880-1171 GCA_046261995.1 Pyrinomonadaceae bacterium | reverse complement strand
CAGCGCGTCGGTGATATAGCTAAACGGAACGCACGACACAAGCTGCTCCGGGGTCATCTCAACCAGCAGCTTCCATAGCGGCTTGCCTTCGAATCGTTGACATAAGTTGTAGGGGCGTCCCTCCGTGGGCGCCCCTGCGAGCGTTACCAGGGGGCGCCCACGGAGGGACGCCCCTACAATTACCACAATTACTCACGCGGCTGCGCGCGAAGTTCTCCAACGGTCGACCGCAACGGCGACGACAATAATTGCTCCGATGATGATCTCCTGAATGTAATTGGGCCAGCCGAC
>JBHENP010000164.1:0-870 GCA_046261995.1 Pyrinomonadaceae bacterium | reverse complement strand
AACGAATGTCGCGAGCGACAATGTCTGTAATCTTCGTTGACATAAGTTGTAGGGGCGTTCCTCCGTGGGCGCCCCAACGTCGCGGTTAGGTGATCTAGAAATAAGCGAGTTGCGAGAGGATGGGGCGCCCACGGAGGGACGCCCCTACAACGTACTCACGCAACTACCCTCGAAGTTCTCCAACGGTCAACCGCAACGGCGACGACAATGATGGCGCCGATGATGATCTCCTGAATGTAATTGGGCCAGCCCACCTGCTGACAACCGTTGCGTAGGAAGGCCATAATCAGCGCGCCTACGAGTGCGCCGAAGATGCTGCCTTCGCCCCCACTAAGACTTCCGCCGCCAATAACCACTGCGGCAATAATGTCTAGCTCAGATCCGGCTGCGACCGTGGGATCGCCCTGCCGCAGCCGCGACATCTGCATCACGCCGGCCAGACCAAATAACAGACCTGCGAGGCCATAGATCCAAACCTTCAGTCGATCCGTCGAAATGCCGCAGGCGCGCGCCGCCAGTTCATTTGAGCCCAGAGCAAACACGCGGCGTCCAAATACAGTGTTTCGCAGGACGATGGCCGCGACACCCGCCAGGACAATTGCAACCCAAACTCCGGGAGCGACCAGCAACCAGGACGGATTTGGAAACGTTACCAGCAATTCGTTGACCCACGTGTACGGTACGTTCACCGTCTGCTGGCCGGCAAACCATTTGGCCGTCCCCCGTGCAACTCCCAGCATTCCCAAGGTGGCGATGAAGGGCACAACTCGCAGTTGCGTGATCACTAAACCATTGACCAGACCAACCAATCCACCAACTAAAATTCCGGCGGCCACCGCAAGTGCCGGCGATAGGCCTCCGTTCAACCCC
>JBHENP010000163.1:607-1469 GCA_046261995.1 Pyrinomonadaceae bacterium | reverse complement strand
AACTAGTACGGGCCTTTGAATCGCCAAAGTGGGAAGAGAGGTTCGCGGCGCTAAAGGAATTGGGCAGAAATGCAACAGCTCAGATAGATTCTCAAGCTCTGTCACTAATTATCAGAGCTACTAAAGATCCAAAGATGTCGATTCGCCGTTTAGCCGTGGTCTTTCTTGGGTTGATAAAAACTCCTGAAGTCTTAGCTCCACTTTGTGAGGCTCTGAAAGACGAAGCAGTTGGGGTGCGCCGGTCGGCAGGCGATGCACTAACGGATTTAGGAGACCGAATGGCGATTGGCCCGATGGTTGAGACATTAAAAGATCCGAACAAACTTGTTCGTTGGCGTGCCGCTCGATTTCTCTATGAGTTAGGGGACGAAAGCGCCCTGCCCGCACTCAGAGAGACCCAGGACGATCGCGAGTTTGAAGTGGCGCTGCAAATCCGGCAGGCTATTGAACGGATAGAGAGCGGCAAGGTTGGCCAGGGACCCGTTTGGAGACAAATGACCCAAGGGATTAACTAGGCGCGGCTGTGCCAAAGGAAAGCGCTGAGAGGCCGGGTATCTATAGAGGAAAATAAATTAGAGGGAGCTTTTGCCGCCCCAGTTGCAAACCACTATAAGGCCTGTACGCTGCCCCCTTGTCTATGCCTTTCGGCATCATCGGAATTCTCACAAAGATTTTACGTTTACACCCACCGCCCTGCCCCGAGGTGCTCAACGCCTTTCGGCATCATCGGAATTCTCACCAAATTTCCGCCCCCCGAGTCACTGGCAAATCGTCCGTGCTCAACGCCTTTCGGCATCATCGGAATTCTCACATGGCGCTTGTTGGTGAGACCACAATAAACATAATAGTGCTCAACGCCTTT
>JBHENP010000163.1:0-598 GCA_046261995.1 Pyrinomonadaceae bacterium | reverse complement strand
GAATTCTCACTTTCCATCATCTCTTAACTCTTTTAAGTTGGTCCGTGCTCAACGCCTTTCGGCATCATCGGAATTCTCACGTCGGGCGAGAGAGCGGTTTAATCACCGCTTTTGAGTGCTCAACGCCTTTCGGCATCATCGGAATTCTCACTGCGCTGGGTCCAACCCCATTGTTTGCCGCAGCTTGTCAGTCTGTTTTCGCGCATCCGTTCGTTTCTCTTTCGCATCGTGTTCCCTCAACCCTGACCAGGCCTTCGTTTCGTGACACAATCGTCCAAGAATCAGACACTTAAGATGGACGCAAGTATCTCAGCAGCCCTCGTAGCGAACCTAACTCTGTGTCTTTCCTTCGTTTTCCTCTAACTAGTAAGCCTTGGGCAGGTCAACAACGGCACATGCTTGCGTCATCACGCAAAATCAAATGGTCGCGAATCATCAAACCAGGATTCCGGTCGATTGTGCAATCCCATGTGCCGCTCGCAGATCTCGCAGAGACTCAAAATTAGCAAACGATCCTCGCTAACATCGAGCAGTTCTTCAAGTTCCCAGCGCAGCTTTTCTATCTGCCGGCGCGTCAGCCTGCACCGAAAGATTGAAT
>JBHENP010000162.1:895-1474 GCA_046261995.1 Pyrinomonadaceae bacterium | reverse complement strand
GCCAAGAACCATGTGGTCGTGCTCGCCGATGCAGACATGGAGACGACTACTCGAATCGTCAGCGATAGCGCCTTCGGCTGCGCTGGTCAGCGTTGTCTGGCCGTTTCCGTCGCGATCACCGTGGGCGAAGCAAAGCACACATTCAGAGATGCTATCGCGGCGAGTGCTGAATCAATCGTAGTGGGCTCCGGCCTTGAAGAATCCAGCCAGATGGGCCCGGTCATTACCCGCGCCAGCAAAGCACGTATTGAGGACTTGATTGCGACAGGGAAGAGCGAAGGGGCGTCCGTACTTCTCGATGGTCGGGGCGCTAAGATTCCGAGTTATGAAGAAGGCAATTTCATCAAGCCGACTGTCCTGGAAAACGTGCCACCCGGCGGTGAGCTATCGAAGACCGAAATCTTCGGGCCTGTGCTCAGTCTCGTCCATGCCGAGACTGTGGACGAAGCGCTCGAAATCCTGTCCCAGAGTCTCTACGGCAATGCGGCTTCGATCTTCACTACCAGCGGAGCAGCGGCGCGCAAATTCCGTTACGAGGTGGAAGCCGGAAACGTCGGAGTCAACATCGGCGTGGCCGCA
>JBHENP010000162.1:548-820 GCA_046261995.1 Pyrinomonadaceae bacterium | reverse complement strand
TCGAACGTTGGCCACAAGAGTGGTCGCGCAAGTTCTAATTTCTTCGGCCAGAAGAGTCTGTCGCACAAGTTCTAATTTCTTCTCCCGTAGGAGCGCTAGCGCGAAAGAGGTCTTACTTCTCATTCACACCGCGGCTTTAGCCCGGTGATACAAGCAGCCAAATTGACTCGAGAAACCGTTTCAACGGTTTGTCGTGGGTGCTCAAGAAAGTGTAATCGTCGAAAAGGAACCCGTTGAAACGGTTCATTTGTTTTTATGCCCGTGGTCACTGG
>JBHENP010000162.1:0-440 GCA_046261995.1 Pyrinomonadaceae bacterium | reverse complement strand
AATCCACGCTCATGAAAATCCTGAGCGGGGCCTATCAGAAGAGCGCGGGCCAGATCATTCTCGACGGCGCCGAGTTGGAGATCAAAAACCCCAGGCATGCGCAAACCCTTGGCATCAGCACTATCTATCAAGAATTCAATCTCATCCCTCATTTATCGATCGGGGAAAATATCTTCCTCGGGCGAGAGCCTGCCCGTCTGCCGGGACTAATCGATCAACGCGCAATCTTTCAAGAGGCGACGCGCGCCTTAAGTGCCCTGGGCTTGTCACTCAATCCGCGTAAGTTGGTTAAAGAACTGAGAGTTGCCGAACAGCAGATGGTTGAGGTGGCCAAGGCGCTCTCACTCGACGCCAGAATTCTGATCATGGACGAGCCTACTGCCGCGCTCACCGAACACGAGATCGGAGAACTCTTCGCTACCATTCGCGGGCTCAAAGAC
>JBHENP010000161.1:538-1483 GCA_046261995.1 Pyrinomonadaceae bacterium | reverse complement strand
CGATAACTTCGTCGCACGCCTGCACGATCAGCTCTGCTTTGCCGGGAGGAAGTTTGCCCAACTCCTGGTTCACCAGCGCCGCTGCCTTCTTGAGTATCCCAAGAGCCCGAATCATCTCGCGCGGCATCTTGTCGTCGCCGATGTTGAAGTGAAGCAATGAGCGCTCGGTCTGGGCACCCCAGTACTTATCGGCAGACACCGCAATCTCGCCCATCGAGTCACTCTCGATGCGGGTTCCGGGCTTCGTTTCTTTTTGTTCGCTCGCCTCAGGTGACATCGTAAGTGTCCAGGTTTGTGTGCTGGCTAGAATCCGCTGCGTTATGAATGCGAAAAGGATCTGGGAATTGCTCGGTGTTGCGTGAAGTTGTCATGGGCCTTAACCAGCCTCATTCTACATCACGCGCACCCGGTCTTAAACCTGTCAGCAACCTAAAGGTTGAACTCTGAACTACTTGAGTCTTCGGCAAGTCGAGAAGTTTAGAGTACAAGCTTTAGCTTGCGCTGTTTGGGCAGTGAGCAACCTAAAGGTTGAACTCTGAACTACTTGAGCCTCCGCCAAGCGGCAGAAGTTTAGAGTACAAGCTTTAGCTTGCGCTATTTGCACAGTGAGCAACCTAAAGGTTGAACTCTGAACTACTTGAGTCTTCGGCAAGCCGAGAAGTTTAGCGTCCAAGCTTCAGCTTGCGCTGTTTGGGCAGTGCGCTATTTGGGCAGTGAGCAACCTAAAGGTTGAACTCTGAACTACTTGAGTCTTGGGCAAGCCGAGAAGTTTAGCGTCCAGGCTTTAGCTTGCCTGGTGGGAACAGTCCGGGGCTTGCCACCGAGTAGGCGTAACGTTTAAAGTCTGGCGAATCCCTCAGCAATGTCAGTCAAACGCACCGAGGCAACAGGTCTAATGGAATAGGATCAGGATGTCACCCACGGTCGAGGATTACCCCCTTTCAC
>JBHENP010000161.1:0-528 GCA_046261995.1 Pyrinomonadaceae bacterium | reverse complement strand
CGGTGCAGCGGCTGGAGCGTTTCTTTCTGGAACAAGCCGGCTACACCGTCGAGTTTGCGAGCGACGGAGTGTCGGCGCTGGAGCGGGCCCGTCAGTTATGCCCCGAAATTGTGGTCACTGAAATACTGGTGCCCCGTCTTGATGGCCTGAGTCTGTGCCGGGAACTGAAGGCGGATCCCAAAACAAGCTCAATTGTGGTCCTGGTCTTTAGTCATCTTCATGCCGCGGACCGGGCGCTCGAGGCAGGCGCCGATGCGTTTATAGTCAAACCAATCGATGAAGAACATCTAATCCAAACGGTGTCTAAACTTCTTGATAAGAACCGCTTGGGCGCGGGAGGCTAAGCTTTGGCAATCGAACGGCTCAAAACCGGTAATCCCGACCTGGACGACGTTCTGCGCGGTGGTTTTCCGGTAAACACAATCAACGTTGTAATGGGCGCTCCGGGTACGGGGAAAACTATCCTCGCCGAACAAATGGTCTTCGCCAACGCGACTCTCGATGCACCAGCGCTCTACCTCACCACGT
>JBHENP010000160.1:241-1520 GCA_046261995.1 Pyrinomonadaceae bacterium | reverse complement strand
GAGTTCTTCCGGGACAAGATCGTGCTGGAAGGCGGTTGCGGCAAGGGACGACACACGCAGCTGGTTGCCGTCTGGGGCGCAAAGGAAGTAATCGGAGCCGATCTCAGTGCCGCTGTCGAAACAGCCTTTGCCGCCACCCGCCATCTGGACAACGCTCACATCATCCAGGCCGATATCTATCATCTGCCTATCAAGAAAAAGATCGACTATGCTTTTTCTGTTGGCGTGCTGCATCATTTGCCTGATGCGCAAGGTGGTTTTTTGTCACTGGCATCTAAGGTCAAGTCAGGAGGACATCTTTCTGCGTGGGTTTATGGCGCTGAGAATAATGAGTGGATCACGCGGTGGGTCAACCCAATCCGAGAACGCTTTACCTCCCGCATTAATCCGCGCGCCCTCTTACAGCTTTCGAAACTACCCGCAGCCCTTGTGTACCTGGCGACCAAGGCGATCTATCGACCGCTCAATCGCGTCGCCCGGGGCCGACTGGCCCGCCATCTTTTCTACAACGAATACCTGATGGCCATCTCCGGTTTTGGGTGGAAGGAACAGCACACCATAGAAAGGGACGCCGTCAAAAACCGGGACAACGAAGCAGTGTCAAAACTCTGAAATCCCACCACTCCGTATCTGTGAAAAATAGAAACAGTTCGAGATACCTAATCAAGATACGGAAATTCGCAGGTTAGGAAGGGCGGTTTACCCCCGCTCAAGATTCGTAGCGATGCTTCGTAGAATTGTTGATCCAGGGTTGAGTGGCTGCGAATCTCGAGCGGGGGTAAACCGCCCTTCCCAACCTGCGAATTTCTGTTCCTTGAGTGATGTTCCCAATCGATCTAATCTTTCACAGCTTCCACCGAGCGTGGGATTTTTTAGTTGTGACGCAGGCTCGTCGCCCTCAGTTTTTTACTATTAACGCATAAGATTCTACTATTCACGCACGATGATTTCTGCTCAAACGGCAAGACGCGCGGTGTGGCGACCACTCTGGGAACTGCCCGGGCGCTTTGAATTGATTCTCTCGCTGGCCCGGCGTGAACTCGTGGCGCGGTATCGTGGTTCAGTGCTGGGAATAGTCTGGGCACTAATCACACCGGTGGTAATGATCGGGATCTTCACTTTCATATTCGCCGGGATCTTTGGCGCCCGTTTCGGGACCAACGGTTCGCCCTGGGATTACGCGTTGTATCTTTTTTGCGGTCTGCTGCCCTGGACCATGTTTCAGGAGACGGTGGTCCAGTCCGCGACGACAATTGTTACACATTCAAATCTGGTAAAG
>JBHENP010000160.1:0-231 GCA_046261995.1 Pyrinomonadaceae bacterium | reverse complement strand
GCCATCGTCCTAATGCGTCAAGAGTTTCATCTCTCAATCTTTTGGATGCCCGCATTGGTTCTTCCACAATTGCTGCTTACGCTTGGCGCTGCGTGGCTGATCGCATCTCTCGGTGTTTTTTTGCGTGACATCATACAGGGAATTTCCCTCTTCCTGACTGCCTGGATGTTTCTGACTCCGATTATCTATCCGGAATCGATCGTCCCCGAGCGCTATCGCCTATTCATCAAC
>JBHENP010000159.1:0-1530 GCA_046261995.1 Pyrinomonadaceae bacterium | reverse complement strand
GTTCGAGGCCGTTCGCTTGTCGAGCTACTTCGTTGTCCACGGCCTCTGAGATCAAGGGATCAACAACGGAGAGTGAAGCGTTTTTCAACTCGGTCATTCGGTTCACCTTTTGGCCAATTCTATGTTGGTTATCTTCTGGACGCGGGCGGTATGTCGTCCGCCTTCGAAATCAGTGCTAAACCACGCTCGCACAATCTTCGGAATATCGCCCGGCGGTGTTGTCCGCGCGCCGATCGCCAACACGTTGGCATCGTTATGCTGGCGTGCCAGACGCGCCGTCTCGTCCGACCAGGCCACCGCCGCGCGCACGCCCGGCATTTTGTTGGCGGTGATCGCCATTCCGGTTCCTGATCCGCAAACAAGCAGTCCCTGCTGGACGCGGCCATCGGCCACCGCTTGGGCGACCCGGGCCGCATAGTCAGGATAATCCACCGACTCTTCAAACTCGATCCCGAGATCGCTCAGCAATGGTTTCAATCTCTCTTTTTCAGCAAACCCGGCATGGTCACTGGCGAGTGCAATCCTCATCGGCAATCCTCTGGCAAAGGCTGTTCGAATTAGGAATTTGATGGTACATCACCCGTCGGGTGCTCGCAACGGAGGGGTAATTGTAGGGGTGTGGGAAATCCAAAGCGGTGTCAAGCTCCGCTTGCCATCGCACTCCAAATAGAGAGGCTTCGGGTACAATCCCTCCATGGCAGAATATCTTGATGTAACCAAGTGGGCGCGTCGCGATCTATTTCAGTTCTTCCTTGATTTTGACAATCCATACTTCAATATCTGCACGCGCGTGGGTCACCAGGCTCCAGGAACTCCTTCGTGGTCGTCCGAATGTCAGCGTCACGTTAGCCTATCATTACTTCGCACTTCGGATCGCAAATGAGATCGAACCCTTTCGCTATCGCCTGAGGGAGGGCAAGGTTTTGATCCACGATGTCATTAACGGCGGAACCACTGTGCTGCTGCCGAATGAGAGCTTTAGCTTCGCATACTTTGACTACCACGAAGATTTTGAGAAGTTCATCACTGAAGCTCAACGGGCAGTAAACGAGTTGCAGAAGGGAGACGGCCCCTTTACCCCGAAGGAGGCCGACAACGCAATTCACTTCACTACGTTGCCCTGGGTGTCGTTCACGAGCTTTGCGCACGCGCGCAACTGGGGGCGCGAAGATTCGGTTCCGAAAATTGCGTTCGGGAAGTTTATGAAGGAGAGCGACCGCATTCTGTTGCCGATTTCAATAGAGGTGCACCACGCGCTAATGGATGGGCTGCATGTGGGGCGATTCCTGACGCGGTTGGAAGAACTGTTGAGAGAACCCGAGACCTACTTGGGTCGGAGCTGAGTCTGGTAAGGGATTGTAGGGGTGCCTCTCCGTGGGCATCCCGGTGGCGGTGGCCGTCGCAAGGGTGCCCACGGAGGGACACCCCTACAATTGTTCCCGGTTGCTTTAACTTTTTTGCTAAGCGAGAATGGCGAGGTTCATCAAAACATCGACTACAAAGTAGAAACCCGATTCAATGCGCTGGTCA
>JBHENP010000158.1:1210-1562 GCA_046261995.1 Pyrinomonadaceae bacterium | reverse complement strand
CTTCTGCACCGCGCCTGACCGGCAGGAGTGTGAGACTGTCCCCGTCGCGGGCCACACAAATCAAAAGGTCTGCTATCCCTGAGTCAGGGACGAAAAGTTTTTTTCCAGAAAGATGGAAACTCCCACGTGCGCGCGTTGCCTTGAGTCTGATCTGGTCCGGCTCCCAGCTCGCGCCCTCCTCGAGAAACGCTACCGTCGCTTTCGATTGCCCAGTCGCAATTGGTTCAAGGTACTTTGCCCGCTGCTCCGAGTTGCCGGCGCGCTCGACCAGCGCGGCAGCCGTGAGTGTCGAGAGAAAAGGCCCCGGCAAGCAAGCCCGCCCCATCTCCTCCGCAACAGCTGCCAACTCGAC
>JBHENP010000158.1:861-1184 GCA_046261995.1 Pyrinomonadaceae bacterium | reverse complement strand
TCCGTTTCCATTAACTGACGCACACGCTCAGGCCTACATTCGCGTGCCAGAAAATCACGCGCCGAATCCTTCAAGAGTTTTTGCGGTTTGCTGAGATCGAAATCCATAAGAAATAAGTCAGTTGTCAGTAGTCAGTGGTCAGTGGTCAGTCTTTGGTTTTTGGTCTTTGTACTTTGTACTTTGTTTGTTTTTCCATCGGTCCATACTTCAAGGTCAATTGAACGAGCTTCAAAGTACAAAGTACAAAGGACAAAGCTCAAAGCTCAAACCAAAGACCAACTGACTACTGACTTAGTAACTCTTAGGTAACCCGAGCACTCGCT
>JBHENP010000158.1:0-851 GCA_046261995.1 Pyrinomonadaceae bacterium | reverse complement strand
CATGGGATCTTCGCTCGCAGGCCGACCGTTGCATTCGACGGTGTGCGCGCGCGCAATTAACGCTTCCAGATTACGTTTGAAGAGCACCTGAACCCCGGTGCCGAGGTTGGCGCGCTCATTCATCAACGCGGTAATGGCTGTGGTCCAACCCTTATTGACTTCGCCCAGCACCTGACTCGCGGGTACCCGCACATTTGAAAAGAAGACCTCATTGAATCCCGAATCGCCCGACATCTGCCGCAGGTGCCTGACGGATACGCCTTCGCTGTGCATGTCCGCGAGTAGGCAGGTGATCCCCTTGTGCCTGGGCGCCTCCGGATCCGTTCGCACGAGCAGCAAACACCAGTCCGCCATCTGTGCGAAGCTCGTCCAGATTTTTTGACCATTGATCCTGAAGTCATCACCGTCGCGCACCGCCTTAGTGCCGAGTGCGGCGAGATCGCTGCCCGCGTTCGGCTCCGAGAAGCCCTGACACCAGATTTCATTGCCAGAGAGAATCTTGGCGAGGTAGCGCGATTTCTGCTCATCGGTGCCCATCGCAATGATCGTCGGGCCGACGAGCGACAGTCCAATGGTGCCGACCAATTGCGGAGCGTTCGCGGTTTTCGGAGGTCGTGCCGCCCTGCCATTCCGCCGGCACGTTTGTTTCGAGCCACCCGCGGAATTCGTCGCGAAACTGCTGTTCGTTTGGAGTCAGGTTTAAATCCATTTCTCAAATCTCAAATCTCAAATCTCAGATCTCAGATCTGAGACACGGAGGGGTTACCTAAGTTTTTGCCGCGGGAGGCTGCGATGCCTCCCAGAGCAGTTCGGAAACGTCCATCACCCGCACGTCGCGCTCGCCTTTGCGC
>JBHENP010000157.1:1237-1567 GCA_046261995.1 Pyrinomonadaceae bacterium | reverse complement strand
GGAATGAATGGATCCAAACACTCCGCACGAGCGGGTCCACTCGGATCCCGGCGACTCAGCTAGTAGGAGCGACTCATCACACAGAACCATTTTGCGGGTAGCCAATGGATCCCAGCACTCGGCCCAAGCATCCCCACTCAGCACAGAACCATTTGCGGCTAGCCAATGGATCTGTATGTCGCTCCCTGCTAGCTGAGTGCTGGGATCCATTGGCTAGCCGCAAATGGTTCTGTGTGATGAGTCGCTCCTACTGGCTGACGTGTTCGGGATCTATCGGCTACCGCAAATGGTTCTGTGTGTTGAGTGGCATGGTGTGGTGAGTGTTGGAAT
>JBHENP010000157.1:0-1227 GCA_046261995.1 Pyrinomonadaceae bacterium | reverse complement strand
CTAAAGGAAAGCTTTGGTATTTATTACTGCGAGGCCTGGAAAAGATACGGCTCGTTTCGAGAAAAGATGCAGGTTGGACTTGAAACAACGGCGCAACCTGAGTAGGCTTCGCCGAGCAAGCGCGTTCTTAACTTGCGGCGGAATCTCAAATCAATAGTGAAGTTGCCGAGCTGGACCTAAGCAATGAACGAAGATCGCAGACGGGCAAAGCGTTTTCGCGTTAACCTCCCGGCGCGCTGGGAGGGACT
This sequence comes from Pyrinomonadaceae bacterium, assembly GCA_046261995.1. Taxonomy (GTDB): domain Bacteria; phylum Acidobacteriota; class Blastocatellia; order Pyrinomonadales; family Pyrinomonadaceae; genus PSRF01. The sequence goes on along the minus strand of JBHENP010000157.1, from coordinate 979 downwards.
AATGGCGCAGGACGAAGCCAACATTTGTGACATCAGCATTACCGGCTGCATGGTCCTCTCCGGAGGCGAAGTGACTTCGGGCGAGCTGGTCAGGCTTGAAATACAGTTCCCCAACGGACTGGAGAGAGACTGGAGATCTGAGGAATTGAGACTGATTAATTCTGATGGTCGTTTACTGGCTCAGATTGAACATGGTTCAAGAGAAAACTCTCATTCACACCGTGGCTTCAGCCCGGTGATCGGAGACGTACCCACCTTCCCTCAAACCGTTTCAACGGTTTCCTCTTGATCGGGAAAGGCAAGAAAGTAGTGGGATAGAAACTGAGCGCACTAGCACCTTAGGAAGAGAGTTTCCGCTTCCACTCTTTCGATTGTGGAGCGGGTGCCTAGTTCTTCCCTTGCTGTGTTTCCCAGAGCCTCCCGATGATCCCGGACGGTCGGATTTCCCGAGTCCGGTTCGAGGCCACTGCATACACCATGCGTCTTCCGCCACTCAATTGAGTTTAAGTCAATGGCCAACATACACTCTGTCCGACTGACGTTTGCGCATAGCCTAGTAACTGCTATGGGTTTCAGGTCACTTCCGGCTTGGTATCCGGTGCCTGCCCACAATCCGTTACACAGTGTGCCCAGAGGTCCTTTGCTTCGGGGAGGATTAGCTCCCTTCATTGCTCTTACGACCTCATGTGCCAGTCCCAAAGCCTCTCCCCAGCTGTCGCTTTTCGCTCGCTGGGCAGTCCTTGCAGCTTGGACCATCCGCTGCTGGTCTCTGGGACCTTCCCGACGTTTCGCTGCGAATCTTTCCCTGGATGCTTGGACCCTTACCCCGGCTCTCTCAGTGGTGCCTTTACCCGTTTCTTCCCACTGAGCTTCGGCCTTCCCGCAACGGTTACGCGGTCGGCAGTGCTGCGAAAACCCATACGACGACTTCAGTATGGACCGTAATTTCGGGGCTGCAGTCATTTCTTAATGTTCAGGC
>JBHENP010000156.1:1109-1569 GCA_046261995.1 Pyrinomonadaceae bacterium | reverse complement strand
GAAGAGATCTATCCGAAGGGCTTTTCTACCTATGTGAATGTCGAGGGGCTGTCTGAGCAGTTAGAGGGTAGTGCGCGTCCGGGTCATTTTCGCGGCGTTGCCACCGTCGTTACCATCCTTCTCAATGTGGTGCGTCCTGATTTTGCTTTCTTTGGCCAGAAGGACGGACAACAGGCAATCATTATCCGGCGACTGGTTCGAGATCTGGCGTTCGATTCGGAGATCATCGTTCTGCCTACCGTGCGCGAGGACTCAGGGTTGGCCATGTCTTCTCGCAATCTCTACTTGAAACCCGAAGAACAGCAAGCGGCTGCGGTCATTCATCGGGCTCTGGCAAAAGCGAAAGAGACTTACAAGGCGGGCGAACGAAATGGAACCAAACTCACGGAACTTGTAAAAACCATGATTGAAGCCGAGCCCCGAGTGCGTTTGGATTACGTGAGCATCACGGATGGAGAAA
>JBHENP010000156.1:798-1086 GCA_046261995.1 Pyrinomonadaceae bacterium | reverse complement strand
GCCCACGCTAATTGCTGTGGCCGCTTATGTAGGTAAGACGAGGTTGATAGATAACACGACGATCAACAGCGCCAAGAAAAAAGATGGCGCATCAGCCAAGGCCTGAGTTGCCCACAAATACAGAACCGGGAGCGGTAGCGACCGGATCCTAGCGCTCAACATTCGGTAAACAGCAATCGAGGCGAATTGAAGTCAGGATCCGGTCGCTCCCGCTTCCGGTTCTGTAATCGCCCGGTACCTCACCAGCCATCTTCTCTCCGCTTTTGTTTTTTTCTGATCCTTCTGTGA
>JBHENP010000156.1:0-647 GCA_046261995.1 Pyrinomonadaceae bacterium | reverse complement strand
CCCGCGAGGTTATCAAGGAGGCCTTATCTGGGAATATCTGCCGCTGTACGGGCTACATAAAGATCTACGAAGCCGTGGAACTAGCCGCCGCGCATATGCGTGGCGAAGAGATGGAGCTGCCGAAAGAATCTGTTTACGGCTTAAGCTGAAGTATTACGGTCTGAGTTGAACTGAATAGAATGTGCGTCTCAAGTCAAACCAACTCGCAGGTTGGCAAAGGTGGTTTACCCCCTCCCAACTCTCATGTAAGGGAAGCGGGGGTAAACCACCCTTCCCAACCTGCAAATTATCTCAGCCTGCAAATTCATTCCAACCCGCAATTATTTTGGGTGAGGGAATCCGAAAGTTGAATGTCTAACCATCGCAAAAATGAAAAGCCTCTAAAGGTAGTTGGCAAACCATTCCGCAAAGTCGATGCGCGGGCGAAGTGCACCGGTCAGACAAAGTTTGCCGACGATATCGTGCTGCCCCGGATGGTCTACGCGAAGATCCTGCGCAGCCATCATCCCCATGCGCTGATAAAACGAATCGATGCCTCCAGGGCGCTCGCGACGCCAGGCGTTTTTGCTGTTATCACCGGCCAGGACTTGCCCATCTCCTACGGAATTCTTCCCGTCAGCCAGGATGAACATGCGCTCTGTATAACC
>JBHENP010000155.1:506-1578 GCA_046261995.1 Pyrinomonadaceae bacterium | reverse complement strand
GCCTCAGGCATTCCTGACGAAGCTCGCTGAGAAAATATCTCCCGCCGACTTGGAGATAGCCCGAACATACGTCAGCCAAAAATGAGCGCGGCCGAAGTACTACGACGTTTGCGGCTCTTCCTCCTGGTCCTTTCGTTGCTGCTTTTCATAGGGACACTGCTAGAGCTGTGGCTGGTAAATCACACCGGGGATGCGATTCAGTGGTTGGCCTTTATCTTCGCCGGGCTGGGGTTGTTCGCGACGCTCTCTGTCCTGGTTCGGCGTGGACGAAAGACAGTCTTGATGCTGCGGGGGTGCATGCTGGTGGTAGTGCTGGGAAGTCTCTTTGGTATCTACCAGCACGTTTACAATAACATTGCATTCGAGCGCGAGATTCACCCGAATGCGACGTTTAGCCAGTTGGCGTGGAAGGGATTGGGCGGCGCGAATCCCCTCCTGGCTCCGGGAACACTTGCCGTCGCCGCACTTCTGGCGTTGGCAGGTACCTATAAGTATTCAGTCAGCAGTGACCTGGAGAGCACTTAGCCAACGGACAGGTGGCCTAACTAGCCCAAGGCAATAACATGCTTGACTTCATCAACGTTCGTATTGCAGCCAATCAACCCAGACGAGAGAAGATAAATTCCCTCCAGGGCACGGCTCCGCCGCCGGATGTGAGGCGCGGGCTCTGCCCCGCCGGAAGCTGCCGCTCGGTTTCGGAGCTATGCCCCTGGTCCGGCCTTCGGCCCAATTTCATCGGTCACTTCAGGTTCGGCTTTGCCGCCGGGTGTGAGGCGGTGGCTATGCCCCCGCCGGCAGCAGGCCAGATTATTCCGGGGCTAAGCCCCTTGGTTCGGGCGTAGTCCCTTCGGATTTCTGGGCCAAAGGCCGCACCAAAGAGCATAGCCCAGGAGTATAAGAAGCAAGCCCTACGCGGGGCATAGCCACCGCCTCACATCCGGCGGCAAAGCCGAACCTGAGGTGAAGCATATTTCTAGTCCGGACACGAGGTCGCCTCCAAACCTGAGGTGAAGCATAACTCTAGTCCAAACACGAAATCGGAGCCGAACCTGAGGTGAGCATAACTCTAGTC
>JBHENP010000155.1:0-497 GCA_046261995.1 Pyrinomonadaceae bacterium | reverse complement strand
TAAATCCAAAGGGCTAAGCCCGCAGCAGGGGCATAGCTCTGGCCTGCTATCGGCCGGGCATAGCCAGCGCCGCACATCCGGCGGCAAAGCCGAACCTGAAGTGACGCATCAGTCCATTCCGGAGACGAGGCCAGGCTCGATCAGTCTATCGTTAGGCCTTTGCGGCTTTCGCAGCTGCAGACTTTTGCTGCTCGATAAATTTCCGCATTTCAGCAATATGCCCAGGCGAGCGTCGTTCTGACCAGACTTCGTAACGCTGCGCGGCTTTCTCAAGGTTTGCGAGCATGTTCGGGTCCTTAAATTGCTCGCGGAACTGCGGGACGACCGGCTTCAGCAATTCCCAAACGGTGAAAAACTCGCCGTTTGTCTCGAAGAAAAGGTCTTCGTGGAGCAAGCCGTAATTAAGCAGTCCGCAGGCTTGTTCCCAGTAGCCGATCACCATCCCTACGAAAGTTCCGGCTTCGGTTCCGGGCGCCATGACTCGCATCGCGTCGTCG
>JBHENP010000154.1:0-1602 GCA_046261995.1 Pyrinomonadaceae bacterium | reverse complement strand
GGCACTGCTTCTTCCAATATTCGCGCAAACCGCGCCAGCGACGGCCCAGGAAGTCTCAGACACAATCCGCGTCCATACGCGTGTCGTATTCATGGATACAGTCGTTAAAGATAAGCGCACCGGAGTGCCTATCTCTGATCTTAAGCCTGAGAATTTTGAGGTCCTCGACGAAGGAAAGCCACGCCCAATTTCGTACTTCACCCGGGAGGGCGAAGCGCGAAAACCACTCGCACTGGTTTTGATTCTCGATCTCAGAGATGACGGCGCAGGGAGGTTTCTAAAGCGCCCTGGGATCCTTGAAATTATGGCTACCGAGCTAGCGAAACTCTCGCCGGAAGACGAAGTGGCAATCATGGCGGTCAATTTCGACGAAGATGGAAACCGAAAGATGCTCACTGACTTCACACGCGATAGGCACCGGGTCGCCGCAGCTTTGAAGCAGGTGCCGGCACTAATGGTCTCAGAAGATGAAAAGATCCGCGCGATGATCAAAGCCAGCGGAACCGATACACCCGCTTCCGACGAAACCTCAGACCGCATCAAAGGAGACAGATATGAGGCCAAAACGGGACCTGTGCCCTCGCAGTTGGAGGTTAATAAGCCTGCCGAAGACCCGGCCTCCAATCACAACATCCTTTCCGTGGAAACTTACAAAGACCCCACGTCCGGAGCAACCATCACTCGAACGATAATGAAAGATGGCACGGTGGCCACGAGGCGCGTGAGTAAGAGTGGTAAGGTAAACGTAGAGACCGGCGAAGAGTACAGCCTATACGCCGCAGCGCGTGAAGTCTCCCGGATTGCCACCGTTCAACGCCCCAACTCCCGTGCGGCAATCGTCTGGGTGACCGACGGAATAATTCCGATTATCCTCGAAGACCGCAACGCCACGGCAGATCTCCTCGTCCGTTCGAATGTGACTTTCAATTCGCTGACGGTAAGCATGCGAACTCTCTATAGGTTTCTGCTCCCCTTCGCCAAACCGGTCGGCAACTGGATTGGCATGAGCTTCTCCGGCAGTGCCAAGTTTCTGGCGAAGCAATCCGGTGGCGAAGCAGTGCAGGTTAGCCGCACAAGCGACTATGCGCGCGGTTTGAGCAAGATCATCGGGAACCTTACCGCCCGCTACAGCCTCGGCTTCACACTCGCCGAGGAAGAAAAGGATGATGGTCGGCTGCACAACCTGGAAATTCGAGTGAAAGCGCCGGATGCTAAAGGTAAGCTGCGCAAACTTGAAGTAAACTCGCGACGAGGCTACTACATGACAACCGCTACTGAGAAAGAGACGACTGCTTCCAAAGCACCGTGAGGAAGAACGCTGAAACCGCTCGGTGCTACCCGCATGAAAAATTAAGCCACAGATGGCCACGATAGAAACAGATCAAGCAACAGCCTCGCCAGGTCCCATTCTGGGTTTCGGCAACAACTTCAACCGAAGCCGATTGAACTATTCCGTGCGATCCGTGTTTATCTGTGGCTGGTTCGTAATCGCTTGGGAGCTGCGGTCATGATACGTCTTACCAAAGAGGCCGCCTCCAGGATTGCTTTATTACCGCTGGTCGATCGGTACATAAGCAAGGTCTCGTTTACCGACATATTCAG
>JBHENP010000153.1:1089-1686 GCA_046261995.1 Pyrinomonadaceae bacterium | reverse complement strand
CAATTGGACAACGACTTCATCTGGGAGGCGACGAGAAGGAAACACAGGAGATCATCGGCGTGGTGGCTGACGTGAAGAACGACGATCTCGAAGAGATAATCGACCCGACGGCGTACCTGCCTCACTCCCAAAACGCAAATCGAACGATGAGTTTGGTAATTCGCAGCACACAGGATCCAACCCGGTTGGTGTCCGCGGTCCGCAGCGAAGTGCGAGCGCTCGATCCAGCTTTGCCTGTCTCCAACGTTAAGACGCTGAGCCAGATGATTCACGAAAGAATCTCGCCCAAGCGCTTGATGACTTACATCCTTGCAGTGTTTGCACTCAGCGCTTTGGTGCTGGCGTCGGTGGGAATCTACGGCGTGATGTCCTACACGGTGACGCAGCGCACACATGAGATTGGTATTCGGGTGGCCATCGGCGCCCAATCGCGCGATGTGTTCCGCATGGTGATTGGGCAGGGAATGATGTTGGCAATGATTGGAGTTGCTTTCGGTTTGGTTGGGGCTTTCGGTCTGACGCGATTGATGACAACCATGCTTTTTGGTGTGGAGCCAACGGATCCGGCAACGTTCGTTAGTATCGCGGTGCTGCTCA
>JBHENP010000153.1:780-1079 GCA_046261995.1 Pyrinomonadaceae bacterium | reverse complement strand
GCTACATCCCGGCGCGGCGGGCAACCAAAGTCGATCCACTGGTGGCGCTGCGGGATGAATGAGAAATTTCGAATTTCGGATTGCGAATTTCGAATTTGAAGTGGCATCAGTTGACAGTTTGCCGGACCACCCAAGATCGGTAAACACAAAATTCGAAATTCGCAATCCGAAATTCGAATTCAAAGGCAATTGGCAATCGGCAACGGACAATGAGTTGATGGAGATCCAATGAACCATTTTTGGAAAGACGTTAAGCATGGCCTGAGGGTGCTCAGAAAGTCTCCCGGCTTCACGCTGGT
>JBHENP010000153.1:0-735 GCA_046261995.1 Pyrinomonadaceae bacterium | reverse complement strand
CGCAATCAATGCCTTGCTGCTCCACCCTTTTGCGTTTCGCGACATTGATCAGCTCGTGGTCATTTGGGAGTCACGGCCAAAGGTCGAAGTGGAACGAAACGCCGCCGCATTTGCCAACTACCTCGATGTCAAGAATCAGAGCACGTCATTCTCAGCAGTCGCTGCGTCGACCAATTGGTGGGCCAACATCACAGAAGTTGATCAGCCCGAACGCGTTGAGGGTGTCAATGTCTCAGCGCAGTTTTTCAATGTTCTGGGTGTTAACCCCTCGGCAGGCCGTACATTCTTGCCCGAAGAGGAACAGCCGGGACGCGATCCGGTCGTCATTATCAGCGATGGCCTGTGGCGCCGGCGTTTTGGCGGGGACGCAGCCGTTGTCGGACGCAACACCAGAATCAACGGTCGCAACTTCACAATCGTCGGCGTCATGCCACCGGGCTTTGCGTTTCCCAACAGCGCTGTCGAAATATGGGCCCCGCTAATTACGTTCCCCGAGAATGTGACGAATCGCAGCAGCACCTACCTCTCAATGTTCGCGCGACTCAAACCGAACGTTAGTGTCGCGGAAGCGCAGAAGGAATTGGACATACTCGCAGCTCGCCTTGGCACGCAGTATCCAGAGACGAACGCGAATCGTATTTTTCTGGTCGAAAGCCTGCTTGGTTCGTATGTGCGCGGCTCACGTCCTTACCTTTTGATCATGTTCGGTGCGGTTCTTTTCGTACTGTTTATCGC
>JBHENP010000152.1:1045-1692 GCA_046261995.1 Pyrinomonadaceae bacterium | reverse complement strand
GTATCAAAGTCTGAGGAGCGCCCGTTTCGCTATAGCTTTCTCCAAAGCGTGAGTCTTTCAGAGGGAAGCCGCCATTGTTGTAAAGCGCAGCACCCCAGAGCATCGCGCCATGCGTCATCATGCTGCGAGCCACATTTTTTGACTCAATCTCGTGGCAAGTACTGCTGCCGCAAGTGTTCGCCGCAACCCGCACATCGCCCGGGTTTATGAAACGCACAAACTCCCAACTCTCGCGCGTCAACAAAGTGTTGCTGCGCTCCGGATTTGCGCCGGTGTACTTCCCGTCTCTCTTCCACTCATCGGGGAACCGCGGGCGTACGTGTGCCTGGTTTTTAATTCGTTCTATATCTTTTTGATCCTCGGTTGTTTTCTTCGGTACCGGATTGCCGCCGTGACACGCTGTGCAGGTGAGCCCAATGGCGTCTTTGCCATCCTTAAGTTTTTCCAGGGTCTCAGTGGTTCCGAATTTATGCATGGGCTCGATTTGCCCATGGCAACTGATGCAGCCTTCAAGTTGAGGAGGCCCGGTGGCTATCTGGCTTTCTTGACGCCAATGTCGAGATACCGGTATGGGCGGTGTCTCGATCTGCGGTTTGAAGTGGCGTTCGTCTGCTCCCGACGAAGGTGAATATCCAAACACAGCGACA
>JBHENP010000152.1:782-1035 GCA_046261995.1 Pyrinomonadaceae bacterium | reverse complement strand
CGGCGGTTTGTGAAGCTTCCCGCACACTAGCCGCTGGGCTGGTCTCAGGTGTGAGATTGATGAGGTCAGTACCACCACGCGGTTGCAGGCGGGTTAACGGATACTTGTCGAGATACGGAAATTCGCAGGTTGGGAAGGGCGGTTTACCCCCGCTCAAGCTGCATGGTCGCTCAAACTTGCGTGCCAGATTCAAGGCGGAGTGAGCGGGGGTAAACCGCCCTTCCCAACCTGCGAATTTTTGTCTCTTGAATGC
>JBHENP010000152.1:0-772 GCA_046261995.1 Pyrinomonadaceae bacterium | reverse complement strand
GCGAATCGCCGCGCCATCAAACTAAGCTGCACCTGCCGGAGGTGATAGCCGTACTACGACCAAAGGGCGAAGCCCGACCCAGGGGCATAGCCCAAGTATTAACTCAGTGGGCGGGCGGGGCAGAGCCACCGCCTCACATCCGGCGGCAAAGCCGTCCCGCAAGACTTTACAGATAACCAGTGTGGCCGCTTTTGTTTTAGACAAACTAGGCATCGAGCATCACCGGCGCGACATTTCAGAAAATCAACTTCAGCTGCGCAAACAGCGAATAGAGCGGCTTGCGCGGATTAATCACGTCCGGCTCGCAGAAGTCTCCCACGTTGGGCGGACAATTACGCGAGCGATCCGTAAAAATGTCCCGAAAACCCCGGCCCGTCTGCAGGGTCGAGGCCCCGAATGTGATCTGCACGTTATTGATCAAGAACGGACGGTAAGCCACTCCGAGACTGTAGTCGAACCCGATGTCGTGACGGATACGGTTTTGAAACAACAGGTACTCCAGCGGCTCAGTGCGATGAAAACGAAGATAGTTGGCATTGAATATCGCCTTGATTCGCTGCGTCACCTCGACGTCAACGCCGGCGTTATAAATGAAGATTCCCGGGTTAACGAAATTTGACTGTCCCTGAGTTTTGCTGCTGCGCAGGCTCGGTAAGAGACTATTTGGCTGGACCAACCCGACGCCTGTTTGTGTCAGTCGAATACCACTGCGGTTCCAGAAAGAGAACTGACCCCCTACAAAGTTTGGATCGTCGATGATGGCGTCAAAGCC
>JBHENP010000151.1:562-1728 GCA_046261995.1 Pyrinomonadaceae bacterium | reverse complement strand
ACATTATATATCGGAGTAGACATACACGCGCGACAACAAACACTGAGTTACCTGGACACCAGTGATGGGACAACAGGTCAGGTGCAGTTAGACCACGAGCGCGACGACATCAAGGGGTTCTACAGTCAATTTCGGGGAGAAGTAATCATCGGGATCGAAGCCTGTGGTTACACCAACTGGTTCGAGGAGTTGATGGAAGAGTTAGGCCATCAGCTACTGGTGGGAGATGCGGCGGAGATTCGACGGTTGGCGCGGCGGCGGCAGAAGAACGATGGCCGCGATGCGGACCTGATCCTGGAGCTGCTTTGGCACCACGAATTCCCGGTCTTGTTTCGTTACTCGCAGGAAAGCCGGGAAGTGCTGCGGCAACTACGTTACCGGCACAAGCTGTGAAGCTGCGGACGATGGTGGTGAACACGTTGCACGCGTTGGCGATCAATGCCGGTCTCAGTTTGCGGGCCCCAGTTGTTAACCAAAGGCGGGCGCAAGCAGTTGGCTGGCTTGCAGCTCTCGGCTATAAGTCAGCAACAGCGGGATGAGTTAGTGAGCCTGGCCGATGAACTGACGCGGCGGATTCAGACAGTAGAGAAGTGGTTGCAGGAGCAAGCCAGGAGTGATGTGCGGGTGCAGCGACTACAGACGCATCCGGGCGTCGGCTTACTGACCTCGCTCTGTCTGGTGCATACCCTGGGAGAGCTGAGTCGGTTTTCTTCGACGCGGAAAGTAGCCGCCTATGTGGGCTTCGATCCGATGGAAGACTCTTCGGCGGAACGCAAAGTCTACGGCGGCATCAGTAAAGCCGGCTCGCGACTATTGCGGTATCTGCTGGTGGAGGCGGGCCAGACGGCGGCCAAGCACGACCAGCAATTGAAACAGTTCTATCGGCGACTGTTGCCGCGGCGTGGTAAGGCACGCGCCAAGGTGGCGGTAGCGCGCAAGCTTTTGATCAGATGTTTCATCATGGGCCGTGCCGAAATTGACTATGCCGAGTTTCTCCGTCGCGGTAAAGAAAGGGAGACGGAGTAATGCGGCAGTGGGCTGTCGACTTGTCCGGGCGTTGTGCTATAGGTCAGGTAACCATGCCTGTACGCTGATTGGACTTCTTCTGCGGAAGAATGCGTATTTTGCTTCATGAGCGGTAAGGGCTCGAATAGATGGTTGCTGCC
>JBHENP010000151.1:0-552 GCA_046261995.1 Pyrinomonadaceae bacterium | reverse complement strand
CCAAGTTCCATACGGCGCGAACAATCGCCACGTCGGGGCGCAGGAAGCGAATGTTTCATCATGGGCCGTGCCGAAATTGACTATGCCCGAGTTTCTCCGTCGCGGTAAAGAAAGGGAGACGGAGTAATGCGGCAGTGGGCTGTCGACTTGTCCGGCGAAGCGCGTAGGCCAGGTAGTAATCTTACTCATACCTGTACGCTGATTGGACGGTCGACTTCTTCTGCGGAAGAATGCGTATTTTGCTTCATGAGCGGTAAGGGCTCGAATAGATGGTTGCTGCCCCTGCGGTGTGGCAGCGAACCATGAAGTGCGACGCAGGAACACAAACAGACAAGCGGTAAAGCAAAAGCAAAAACAAAAGCTGTATACAAGGGTGCGATCACACGAACCAAGTTACTGAAACACACGACAGGGTGCTGGGAGGTAAAAACAAAAACCATTACCGCACCCCTGGGAGAAGTCCGCTCTTTTTTCTCTTGACACGCTTTATAGATGGCCTTCAGCTGCGGCGCGCGATCAGCATTCAACCTGATGGTATGATGTTACTTGAGA
>JBHENP010000150.1:0-1750 GCA_046261995.1 Pyrinomonadaceae bacterium | reverse complement strand
CTCTCACGCTGAGTGGCTTTCAAGCTTGAGGCCGGGACAGGGTCTGCCTCCTGACCTGAGAGGGAACTAAGCTTGAAAGACTAATTTGCTGTTTGAGAGGCTCTCAACCCGGGACACACCTCCGGCGTCAGTTTGATTCCGGAAGTTTAGAGTTCAACCTTTGGGTTGCCGCGTTCCCAACCACAAACTAAAGTCTGAACTCTAAACTTCCGCTTGTGCTGTGTTTTGTGTTTGTTCTCATATTCATGCGTGGTGGCAATGAGGTCAGTACCACCACGCGGTAGCGGGTGCGTCGGGTTGACAGAAGCACACCTGAAGCACAGGCGCACGCAACAGTGGGACATCAGTCGCGCACCTTGACAACCGGACCCACCCGCTACCGCGTGGTGGTACTGACCTCATCACAGCGGCAGACATCGCTCTTAGCAACACAGTAACGGAGCAGTAATAAAATTCAGTAGTGTCATAAAACTTCCCCCGCCTCTGGCCAATCCCTCGGAATCCGATTATGATCAGCACCTCGTATATATCTACCATGCTCAAAACTTACGCAATCTTAGCAATTCTGGTGATAACAACTATGTTTCTAAACGCATGCAATATGGCGAACGCTTCCGCGGTCGCCATTCCCAATCCCAAAATTGATGCACCACTCGCCACGACAAAAAGCGAGCAAAAGGCCGTTTTGGCAGGAGGTTGTTTCTGGGGTATTGAAGCAGTCTTCGAACACGTGAAGGGAGTTTCAAAAGCTGAGTCGGGCTATTCAGGTGGTTCAGCCGACACCGCCCAGTACTCCAACGTCACCTCGGGTACTACCGGTCATGCCGAATCTGTCCGCATCACTTATGATCCGTCGCAGATCACCTACGGCCAACTGCTGAAAGTGTTCTTTGCGGTGGCTCATGATCCGACTGAATTGAATCGTCAGGGGCCTGATGTTGGTACTCAATATCGTTCCGCGATCTTCTACGCTAACGAAGAGCAAAAGCGCATCGCCGAAAGCTACATCGAACAACTAGATCAGGCGAAAGTGTTCGAAGACAAAATTGCAACGCAGGTTGTGCCACTCACGGCCTTCTATGAAGCAGAGGCCTATCATCAGAACTACCTTGTGAATCACCCCAACCAGCCCTACATCGTTTATCACGATATGCCAAAGCTCGCTAACCTTCGCAAGTCCCTCCCCGAGTTGTACAAGGAGTAATCCACCGATTACGACATTCGCATCGTGCATCGAGAGCACCCAGGAAATTTCACGCCAAGACGCAAAGGTGGCAAAGACGCAAAGAAAAAACTTATGAATCTCAGAGTTGCAGCAGCAATCACTCTGGTTATCGCAAGCACTGCCTGCGCGACGAAACCCAACTTGCGTGTACTACGAAGCTCAACTCGTCTACCTCGAGCGAGGGCGAGCTGAACCCTCGTAATTCGCCGATCGCGGTCGGTGAGATGGCTCCCGACTTTACCCTCGAGGATCAAAACAATCGAAAAGTTACACTCTCCTCCTCGCGTGGCAGGCCCACAGTCCTTGTCTTTTATCGAGGCAACTGGTGACCCTACTGTGCTCGGCAGTTGGCCGAGCTGCGTTCCCTGGTAAAAGAAGAAACTCAGGTTCGCTTCTATGCAATCAGCGTTGACGGTCCATCCGAGAGTAGACAGTTTGCTGAACAGATTGCCGCCGACGGCAAAGGAGAAGTCAACTTTCCGATTCTGTCCGACCCTGCACATCGGGTGATCGATGGGTATGGAG
>JBHENP010000149.1:1013-1749 GCA_046261995.1 Pyrinomonadaceae bacterium | reverse complement strand
ACCCAAACAAGTGGCGACACGAATGGAACGCGCTCGTCGCTTGCAAGAGGGCTTACACAAGATGCCGGGGCTTAAAGCGACTCCGCAAATGCTTGATGAACGAGTAACGGCTCATGGGTTCCATCTGTTCTCGATGAGGTTCGATCAGGATTCTTTTGCCGGGGTATCGCGTTCGCGCGTAATCGAGGCCTTGCAGGCTGAGGGGGTGCCGGTGACGCCGGGTTATCCACAACCGATCTATCGCAATAAGCTCTTCAAACATCATCCTCACGTTGTTCACGATTGCCCTGAAGCTGAATCTTATTGTCGGACGTCGATCTGGTTGCCGCATAACGCCCTGCTCGCTGACGAGGAGTGGATCGATGGGGCACTCGCTGCGATAAGTAAAGTCCGGGAAAGGGCGGATGAATTGCTCCCGGCAGCAAAGTGAGCATCCGAGAAGAAGTTAGTACCACGGCGCGGTAGAAGTTGTGAAAAACAATGATCGTATATACAGCACGAGAGACAGAAATTCGCAGGTTGGGAAGGGCGGTTTACCCCCGCTCAAGAGTCATAGCGATTCAGCTTGGAAATCGACTCTTGAGTGAGCCCCATCTGAGCGGGGGTAAACCGCCCTTCCCAACCTGCGAATTTCTGATCGTTGAGTCGGTATCTTGGAGGCTAATTTTTCGGTAATTGAAAGAACCTCGCAAAATTGAAGCGAAGATAAGGCAGACATGAAACGGCGTAGATTCTT
>JBHENP010000149.1:663-1003 GCA_046261995.1 Pyrinomonadaceae bacterium | reverse complement strand
CAAGTAGCCAGGAATATTAAGATGCCGGGTCTAATTGAAATTCAGCCGACAAAGTGTTCTTTCAAGAAAGTGCATCCGCCGCGAAGCAAACCGTTAAAACGGTTCACTTTTTATTATCGCCCCAGATCACCGGGCTGAAGCCACGGTGTGAATGAGAAGGCCACAGACGCTTTTCCCGACGGACCCGAGAGGGTGTAAAGGCCCATGCAAACGACTTTGAAGGTAATTTAAACATGAACCGGCGAAGATTCTTGGGCTCATCTCTCGGCGCGGTGGCGATGGTAGCTGAGGTATCGTCGAGTATCGCTGCGCAAAAGAAGTCGGCGGCGCGGATTCCGCG
>JBHENP010000149.1:0-653 GCA_046261995.1 Pyrinomonadaceae bacterium | reverse complement strand
TATCGTCGAACGTTGCCGGCCAGCCTACCCGACAGGTTTCGCGCGCAAAACCGAATGACAGACTTGGCGGGCAAACACTAACTCAACTCCGAGATCAGTACCGAAGCGACCTATTCAGCGACTTTCTGCCGTTCATGGAAAAGTATGTAATTGATCAGCAGTACGGTGGCTTCATGTGCAATGCCGATCACCACGGCAAGCAAATTAATTCAAACAAGCTGAGCTGGTTCGAGGGACGTGGCATATGGGTCTATTCATTTCTCTATAACAACCTTGCCAGGGAGCAAAAGTACCTGGACATCGCCCGTCGCTCATTGGACTTCATCCTGAGAATCAAGCCTGCGGGCGACGAATTGTGGCCAAAAGAACTGACGCGGGAAGGGAAGGCGCTCACCTCGGCAGATGGGGAGATCTATGGCGATCTGTTTATTGCCGAAGGGCTGGCTCAGTATTCGAAGGCAAACGGAGAGCGCTCCCACTGGGATACGGCGCGCGAGCTGGTGCTGAAGTGCGTGCGGCTATACGACCGTGATGATTATCGTCCGACCATTGGACAAACCTACCTCGGACCGAACGCGCCACGTTTTCCTGGCGCGCGAATTCAAGGTGTGTGGATGGTTTTGATCCGCGTCGTGACCCAGATGCTCGAGATG
>JBHENP010000148.1:846-1777 GCA_046261995.1 Pyrinomonadaceae bacterium | reverse complement strand
CTGGTGCGGGTTGGTTAGAACGCGGTGACCCCGCTTGGCCTCAGAACCGCGCAGCGGCAGCGACTGTTTGAAAGCCCAAAGGGCCTCCGATAATTGCAGGTGAGGAAGGCGGACCCTGTCCCCGCTCTTACGACGAAGACAAAAAATCGATTAGACTATTACTCAGCTCCTTCTCTCTCCCAAAGGAGCTTCCTCACATGGCTCGCAAATGGTCGAACCTCAACCTCCCAGGCGCACTCCACTATATTACCGGCAACTTCCTTGACCGCACCCCTGTCTTCACTGACCCCGAATGCTGCAAGGTTTTCCTTGATGAGCTTCAGAAACTAAATCGCAATTGGCCCAGCAAGCTGATCACTTATGTGCTAATGCCGGATCACCTTCATCTGATAGCCAATCCCCGGGATGGTCGCATCAAGGAATACACCGGCCAGCTGAAAGCTGTTTCCGCGAAGGCCATCGTTCGGGCAAACAGCCGCTTTGTTTTTCCGGAGACGGATAAGGGGCACCAAGTCTGGCAAGAGAGCTTCAAAGATGTGGCGTTGTGGAGCGAGTGGATGATCTGGCAAAAGATCAACTACATCCATGCTAACCCGATGAAGGCGGGTTTAGTAAGATCTGCCAAAGTCTACTACTGGTCGGGCTTTCGGTCGTTTTACTCACAGGGTGATGAGCCTTTGGCCGTGATCATGATGGTGGGCGGAAGATTCCGAGAAGCTGTCGAAGGCGATGAAAGAGATGGGCTGGTACAGCTTTGAAAAAAGGAGATGAGGTTATGGAGTTTTGCTAGTGGCTTTCAAGCTTGAGGCGGGGACAGGGTCCGCCTTCCTAACCTGCAAATTACCCTAGGTGCCTTTTGGGTTTTCAAACGGTCTCTACCACTTCTGGGTCTGCAAAAAGAGGCCGCCCGGATCTACCAGGCGGCCTGATC
>JBHENP010000148.1:0-836 GCA_046261995.1 Pyrinomonadaceae bacterium | reverse complement strand
GGAGATGAGAGGGGCTCTTTGGGGGATCATCTGTTAAATTTACTGGCGGCACGAAGTGGAATGAAAAACAACTTCACTCCAGCTCTCGGCAAAGGGGCCGCAAGTGCATTCTTAAATGGAGGCAACCTAGCAGGCTGCGGAAAACCCTTTCAGCATCCGACGCGGGCGGCCCGCATTATCAATTGAAAGGTACAAAGACGCAATAGCGCCGTTGTTGAAATCATTAGACTTACGCGTCGAGTACCTTAGAAGGATATGAAGACATGGAGTTTGCTGAGTAGCTCTCAAGCTTGAGGCAGAGACAGGATCCTGCAATTTGCTGGGCTTGAGTTGTCAATTTCAAGTTGAGTGGTTTCCCAGGTGAGGCGGGGACAGGGTCCGCCTTCCCAACCTGCAAATTTGCTGGGCCTGAGCCGGCCGGCTCAGATTAGGACACTACTCCAAGGTTCACCTAAGCTTGGCGTCTACCATTTCACACCACAGATGTCCAATAATTATGTGTGCTTCTTGTATGCGTGAAGTGCGCTGGGATGGAACGCTGACCGCCATATCGCAGAGTGAGGAAAGCGGTTCTCCAGTTCCGCCTGTAAGGGCAATTGTCCGGCAACTCCGCTTTCTGGCCGTCTCAGCCGCCCTTATTACGTTTGCAGATGCGCCACTGGTGCTGAGTGCGATTAAGACATCACCCTCCCTGGCAAGCGCCTGGACCTGGCGTGCGAAAACTTCTTCGTAACCAAAATCGTTGCTCAGCGCGGTAAGAGCAGACGTATCGGTGGTAAGAGCTATTGAGGGCCAGGCACGCCTTTGCAGTTCATATCTACCTACGAGTTCCGCGG
>JBHENP010000147.1:994-1797 GCA_046261995.1 Pyrinomonadaceae bacterium | reverse complement strand
CGTGCGAACAACCCGAGATAGACGGCGCCGCGAGCGGTGCGCGCCGCCGGCGGAATGCTTGAGATAAGCGGCATCCAAAAATCGACCTGGCGGGCGCCCATGGGAAACTTGAAACCTTCGGGCATGATGCCCAGGACAGTGGTAGGTTGACTGCCAATAACCAGGTTCTGGTTGATGATTTTCGGATCGCTATTGAACCGCCGCTGCCATACGTCGTAACTGAGGACAATGAAATTTCCGCTGCCGGATCGTTCTTCTTCACTCGAGTAGGTGCGACCAAGAAGAGGTTTGACTCCTAACAGGGGAAACACTTCAGCGGAAACCTTTGCGCCACGTAGCCGCTCTGGCTCATCGCCTGAACGCAGGAACTCCGTCGACATAGTGAGCGCGGCAACGTGCTCGAAAACCTGGTTCCGATCTCTGATGTCTTCAAAGTTTGGAAGCGAGTAGGAAGAGTAGAGCGCGCCAGTGTCCGGATCTTTTGCCAGGATCGACGTGATACGGTCGGAGTCGGGAAACGGCAAGGGACGCAGCAGCAGTGCATTAACGACGCTGAAGATAAATGTGTTCGCGCCGATTCCCAGGGCGAGTGCAAGCAGGGCAATCAATGTGAAGCCCGGGCTCTTCCACAACATATGAAAGCCATAGCGTAGGTCTTGCCACAGTGTTTGCATAGGGGACCTCCATTTCCTAATTGCCCATTGCTGGGAATTTCGGATTTCGGATTTCGGATTTCTCGTTCAACCGTTGAGGTTGAGCGAAGGTCATAGTCATTGTTCTGGATCTCATTTCGTGGTGCTTCG
>JBHENP010000147.1:0-984 GCA_046261995.1 Pyrinomonadaceae bacterium | reverse complement strand
AGAGGGAGAAATGGCGGCGACGGGATAGGGAACAGGGGAAAAGGGTAAAGGGGGAAAAGGGGTAAAAGGAAATACCTGAGCATTTTCCATTTCTCATTTCTCATTTTTCATTGGTTATTTTTCTGAACTCGTTTAGGTGCTTTGTGTTATTTCGTGGATCGCTTGACTGGCCGAGAGAACCGGACGATCCACGAAATCACACTAACGGACACGAACAAGAAGACACAACCACGTCGTTCAGCCCCGCAAGAACACAATTCGAAATCCGCAATCCGAAATCCGAATTCTTTCACTCGTATCGAAGAGCTGTCAGAGGATTCACGCGCGACGCCTTTCTAGCCGGCAGATAGCCGGCTAACGCCGCAACCAGCGATAGCACTATTACAGCCGTCACCAGTGTCACAGGATCGCTTGGATTGAGACCGAAAAGCTGATTGGAAATCAGGCGAGCCGCCCCCAATGCGGCTGGCACACCGATAATCAATCCGATTGCGACCAGCACTAAGCTCTCCTTAAGGACCATCCAAACAATATTGGCGCGCTCTGCGCCGAGGGCCATGCGGATGCCGATCTCATTTGTCCGGCGCACCACCGCATGGGCCATGATTCCGTACAGGCCGACGCACGACAGCACCAGGGCCAGGAGACCAAAGAAGCTTACGAGTTGAACAACGAGTTTTTCCTGCTTGAGGGATTCGTCAGTTTGAGTGCGAAGAGTAGTAAAGTTCAGAATGGGAAGCTTGTTGCTTACCTGGGTGATGGCCGTCCGAACCTGCGCCGAGAGGCCCAACGGATCGCCCGTAGTGCGCAACGCAAGGACGTTTGAATAGGCTCCCTGATCCTGTACCTGGAGAATGGGACGGTAGACAGTGCGATCGGCTTTTTCTTTTGCGCTATCGAATTTGGCATCGCCAATCACGCCGACAATTTCGAAGTCATCTTTGTCCGAATCCTCTTCGAAGGTCATTTTCCGACCTATAGGAT
>JBHENP010000146.1:395-1863 GCA_046261995.1 Pyrinomonadaceae bacterium | reverse complement strand
ATTGCGGCACACCGTGAAGCTCGATCACTTTGTCTCGCCCGTCAACAGAATACATCTACGTCACCAAAGCGAAGCAATCTAACGCTGCGCTTCAGCTGCGGCGCGCGATCAGCATCTAGGCTAAAGAGAAAAGGTTACTTGAGAAAGATGCTATCGCGCCGTCAGCTGCAAGCGCTTGTTAGCCCTGCGGTTCGGGAAACAAGACTGCTTTGTTATCTTCGAGATACGCTTGCATGAACTCCGCAAATGAGTCTGCTACTTTCACCAACGCATCGTAGACGACAACGACCGGACCAGAGGCAGCACAATCCTTCGATAAACGAACCGCATAGACATGGGCAGAAATGCTCCAATCTGCAAATACAAAATACGAGTCAGCACGTGCAGCGATACCCCAGTCCGCGGCATTCAGGGGTTTGATTTCTTCCAAAGAGAAGAAAGTAATCATATCGTTATCAACTTCTTCCCCGTTCCGATTGTCGAAGCCATTCACTATCGCAAAAAACTCACGCATATCTTCGGGCAAAAACACGTCGTACTTAGCTTCATAAGCGGTAGTTTCCAATTCGGTTGCGCCAGGACGTAATTTTATGCCTTGGCGCAACCAATGCGTCTTCACCAACTCGCCAACAGAATTCATTCTCCTCCTTGCGCAATATGCAAAGGGCTAACGCTGCGCTTCAGCTGCGGCGCGCGACAGCATTCAACTCCGCAGGAAAAGACTACTTGAGAAAGATGCTATCGCGCCGTCAGCTGCAAGGCTTTGTTATGTTGCGTGCTGACGAGTTTAAGCACTCAGAATCGCGAATATTTATATTCGAATACTTGATATTGAGACACAGGTCGATTGTCTTTCAGCGCCGGATTGAACTTTACGTTACTGACCGCCCTTATAGCATCCTGATCATAGCTACTACAGCCAGATTCCTTGACTAGCTTGGTCTCGGTCACCTTGCCGGATTTACGCAGCACGGCTCTCACACTGACCACGAGCCTCATCCGCCCCGGGCAGTCGGCACCGGGCTTAGGTGGATCGTCGAGAAGACGTATCACTTTCGCTTTAACATCTACTTCTTTGGCCGAGTATATTTTGTCTTCAGCCGGCTCATCTTTTTCACTCTTTTCAGCGGTGGTTGGCCTTGGTTTCGGATCCTTTGTTTGAGCGATATCGCGGAAGCTCCCAGCGAAAAAGACAACAGTGCTCAAAGCAAGCTGGAGAAGAAATATCGTTGTCATTCTTGGAAGCAACATAACGCTGGCCTTCAGCTGCGGCGCGCGATCAGCATCCGAGCTGGCTGAAACAGATTACTTGAGAAAGATACTATCGCGCCGTCAGCTGCAAGGCTTTGTTATGCGGCGGACTTGGGACCGATATCTTCCCACGTCCAATTTTCCAGACTTTTCACGACTCCCTTACAGGTCGCGAGAATCTCGTCCTTCAAGCAAGCGCGTTCTACAAACAATTCGG
>JBHENP010000146.1:0-313 GCA_046261995.1 Pyrinomonadaceae bacterium | reverse complement strand
TACCTGTTCATTGATGAACACGGCCAGGTAATCTTTGTGCACGACATCAACAACGTAGTGCCGCACACCATGGAATTCATTCCTTTGCTTGTCAATCTTCGGCTCCTGCCGTATCACTCGAACCCAAGGAGTAAATTGCAATTCATCTGACATGGCGTCGGCGACAACCATCGGGGCATCAAGGACAGAAACGGAAAGGACAAGCTTGGGGTAACAGACTTGTTGCACATAACCTAAGTGGTAGAGCTTAAAAGCGTGGTCCATTGCGTTAATTAAGGGCAACATAATTTTGTTGAAGGGATCGGTCCCGGAC
>JBHENP010000145.1:1444-1885 GCA_046261995.1 Pyrinomonadaceae bacterium | reverse complement strand
GTTGTTAGATGCGGCGTGTCAGTAATGATAGCGCGCTTGCAGAAAGTCTATGCGGTCACTACTGACGAGATACACAATACGATGCTCCTGCGTTAAGCGCCGCGACCATGCACCTGACGCAAGATATTTCAATGGTTCTGGCTTGCCAATTCCGGTAAACGGATCACGCATGATCGCCTCAATCAAATGAAAGGCTCGACGAGCAACTTTACGATCTGTCTCCACCCAATACCGTAAATCTTCTCGGAACTCTGGATGAAAGACCGCTTCTCGCTCAGGTTTTTTCTGGCTCTGTGATCTATTCTTTTGCGTCAAGCCCAATCTCCTGACGCAATTTTTTTACGCTCTGAGGTTTAACTTTTCGAGCTTTGGCTCGATTCAATGCGGATAAAAGACGCTGAGCATTTTTCGGAGATCGGAGCAAATGCGCCGTTTCCAGCA
>JBHENP010000145.1:760-1366 GCA_046261995.1 Pyrinomonadaceae bacterium | reverse complement strand
GCTCCACGCCGGTTAATAATAATTATTTCTCGATTAGCTGCGACCTGATTACAGAGCTTGGCTAAATTGGCTCGTGCTTTGGTATAGGTTGTCTGATTCGGCATAAGAGACTCCACAAATATATGTACAGAATCACTGTACGTTAAGCTAATAGATTTGGTCAAGCAAGAGGCAAGCATCTAACGCTGGCCTTCAGCTGCGGCGCGCGATCAGCATCCAACCTGATGGAACAATGCTACTTGAGAGACACGCTGACTGCGCCAATTGGCAAATGGTCAGGTTACTTTCGCCTACAAGGAGTCGGCCACTGACCAACTTAAGCACTGCACCCTCGACGCCCAGGAGTTCATCCGCCGCTTCCTCCAACACGTCCTCCCACCACGCTTCAGCAAAGTTCGTTACTACGGTCTGCTCAGTCCCGCTCAGCGGCAGTTGCTACAGAAAGCCAGACAACTGCTCCGCGCCTCCACCCCCAAACTAAAGCGCGCGGAAACCGCAGCACCGCCCACCATGCGTTGTCCCCACTGCCGTCTGCCACTCACACTGCTGGGCCCGCTCGCTCCCAGAGGTCGCCCTCCATGAAACTCCAACTGCCGGTTATTGTCG
>JBHENP010000145.1:0-750 GCA_046261995.1 Pyrinomonadaceae bacterium | reverse complement strand
GCCGGGAACCACGCAATGCAGATGGGGAGGATGTAGTAGAGTTTGGCCACAGGTATGTAGCACGGCCAGAAAGCCAAGCTCGGCGCCGAGGTGTTTTGGATCAGCGTGTCCGGCCTCAATTACTTTTTCTCTCACGGCCGGGCGTTCTAATTGTCGCCCATCAGCCCCAACTGCGGCGGCCTGCTGGTAGCGACGCAAACTCTGAAACCGCACCGCGAGCGGCCGCCGTGACCATGCGCTACTCAGTTCTTACAATTGAAGATTTTGTGAAGCGAAATGCTTCCAGTCGCCAACCACCAACGTCGGCGTCAAGGGAGGCCTCTGTGTCTAATCGTAAAACTCTTGCTCACCAAGCTACCGGCGCCAGCTCCAGAGAACAAAAACCAGCTCGCCAGCCACCCGCGCTCAACCTCACTGCCAGTTATCCTCGGACCTCAGCCCCACCCTCGCCACGTAACCCGCGCAGGCTTCGCTATTCAAACTCCAAAGACGAAAGTTGACTGGTTCCGGCCAGACGGCTTAGTTCAACACAGAATTGTGTGGCGGCTACTTGCGCCTTCGCCACCTTGAGCCTGCTCGCCGCGCCACACGAATTCTTAATACGTTAGGTGGCGACGTTTAGGAGTGAGATGCCGCCAACAAAGCTTTTTCAACTGGCGCTGGCAGGCTGACACGATGAAAACGAGCTGCCTCGAAAGCATAATCCTCGCCGCTTTCATCAATCACTCGAAGTAGCCCTTCTGCCTCGGC
>JBHENP010000144.1:1158-2116 GCA_046261995.1 Pyrinomonadaceae bacterium | reverse complement strand
AAGTCAGCCAGTAGGAATACCTCCATCATGTCCTGACCCACTGCAAGGTCTTCGAGTCCAGGTGTCAGTGCACGCGGGCTCTTGCGGCCACCGTTGTCTATCCAATCATAGCTGTAGGGCGCCACGCGCATCTGACAGAGCCAGCGAAAAACAGTTTGAGGAGACGCGTCGATGGTGACGCCGCGAAAGAGCGAGTCTTCAGGATGAGGTATCAAGCGGTCGCAAGGGTAGGAAAGTAGGCGCTCTTCGGGACAGGTTCCCCATGTACTGGCACTGGACATTGGATTCGCAAGCTAGTGGAGTGTCTCGAAAATAGCTGTACAACAATCAAGCAGGTTCGTGGCTTTCATGAATGAGAGACAGCTCTGAGTTTCGTGATTTTTCGTGTCAGTTCGTGGATTGCCTTCGTGGGCAAAGACTCGACGTCGAGTAGAGAGGAGGCGCGTAAGTGTGTAGGTCAGTAGCTTCCGATGTAGCAACTCTTTCGAGCGTCGTGGCAAATGGCCACCAGACCATGCAACACGTTTCCTCCTCCCTCTCTAAAATTCCGTACGGTGGGTTTTCCCCAGTACGGCTTCAAACGGGAAGTCCGCGGCGACCTTCGCGCGGCCCAACCGGCCCGCGCTTATACGCCGCGCAAGTGTGGCCCTCAAACCCTGTGGCCATTGCTGGCCATCCAACGGGTCGTCTGTCACCACACCTCCCGTCCAGAGGCCCTTGGCTCGCTAGCGGGTTATGTTGTCCCGCAGGTCATCGCTTACTATGGCCTCATCCGAGACTCTGGTCTCCTCCCGCCGACTTATGCTTTATACGGCGGGTCTCTGTGGCCCAACTACTTCCCACTGGGAGGCCAGAGGTTCCCCAATTTACTCTGCGTGTCTCTGCCCACGTGCCGCACTCCGTACCCCGGTGGACTGCGCGATTGCTCCTGACTGTTTCTTCATCGCACATACTAGCC
>JBHENP010000144.1:771-1148 GCA_046261995.1 Pyrinomonadaceae bacterium | reverse complement strand
TCGAGTATAACTACATGGCATACAGTCAATTCCCATGACCGGTCTTTCACCGGCTAGACATGCAGCATTATGGGCTGCGTACGAAATCACACGAAACCGCTCAAAAAAAAGCTGTAAAGTCAATTGAGATCACTACCCTGGCTCTCTACGGAGTCAGGCGGGAAAAGCATCTGCTCTTCTCATTCACACCGTGGCTTCAGCCCGGTGATCTCGGAGCGATAAAACAAGTGAACCGTTTTAACGGTTTGCTTCGCTGCGGATGCACTTTCTTGCAGAACTTTCTTCCGCTGAAGTTCATCGGAGCCCCAACTTAACAGCCCTGGCTACTTGAGAAAAACCGTTGAAACGGTTCCTCGATTCGGCTAGGCCGCTTGACT
>JBHENP010000144.1:0-699 GCA_046261995.1 Pyrinomonadaceae bacterium | reverse complement strand
AAAGCCGCGGTGGGAATGAGAAGTCAAAACCTTTTTCCCCCTACGGGTAGACGAGCCCCAAAAACTCACCGCGCATTTGGCGGCAATGCGTTCGCATTTCCATTCACGAAGCGATCGAACCAATAAAGCTGCCAGTTTAAACTCTCGACTAGATGCCTGGGTTCACCAGTGCGGGTGAGATTGTGGTTCTCCCGCGGAAACATCACGATCTCCGTGGTCACGCCAAAGTGTTTAAGCGCACGAAACCACTGTTCACCCTGCTCAAGCGGCACGCGAAAGTCGTTGTCTGAATGCAGGATTAGAGTGGGCGTCTTAACGTTCTTCGCATACTTCAGGGGCGAACGGTCCCAATAAAGATCGAACTTCTCAAACAGGTCGCCACCAAAATCAGGCGAGTGACCGTAAGCGCCGTCGCGCGTGCCTTCGTCGGAAACGAAGTTAGTCACGCTGCGCAAGGTGACCGCTGCCTTGAAACGATCGGTGTGTCCCACAATCCAATTTGTCAGGTAGCCTCCATAGCTACCGCCAGTCACGCCCATGCGTTCGCCGTCAAGCCAACTGAATTTCCTGAGCGCCGCATCCACGCCGTTCATGACGTCCAGGTAGTCCTTGCCACCCCATTCATTGACGATGCCGCGTTCGAATTTCTGACCATAGCCGGTCGAGCCGCGCGGGTTTGTGAACAGCACCGCATAGCCC
>JBHENP010000143.1:0-2318 GCA_046261995.1 Pyrinomonadaceae bacterium | reverse complement strand
ATTCGAACATGCGACCCCCTGATTCGTAGTCAGGTACTCTATCCAGCTGAGCTACGGGTGCCTTGGAGGACGTAAATAGTAAATCGTAAATCGTAAATTGAGAAAAGCCAGGCGCGATCTACTCTTGCTTGCTCCTCATTTGCCGCCTTCAGTTGGTCCTCCTCCCGCCGTCTCAACGAGACGAACATCGGAGTCAGCGCGATCGAAGCATGCGACTTAGCGAACGTGGCGCAGCTGCCCTTGCCTCACGCAACTCGTTTCTTAAGATCAAGCGGATTTGCATTGCACGAGAGGGAGCTGGAGCAGCACGCGCGAAAGCAGCGGCGGCGAAGGCGGGTTTAGAGAGTCAGTTCTGAACTCTGCTGATGGCGGGATGGCAAGCCAACTAACGAAGCTACTGTTCGTCAGTGAACTTATAGCCAATTCCCCACACGGTTAGGACCATCTGGGGATTCTCCGGATTATCCTCAATCTTTGCCCGCAACCGATTGATGTGGGAATCTATAGTGCGGTCATAGCCTTCATAGGAATAATCCCAGATTTTTTCAAGCAGGTACTTACGAGGGAACACCCTCCCTGGGTTGGATGCGAAAAGGCGCAGGAGATCAAACTCTTTGGGAGTCAGTTCAACCTGGCGCTCTCCAATTGTCACTTCTCGACGCGCCGGATCGATTCGAAGCTTGCCGCGAACGATGGGCGCCTCATCTCTGGCGCCATCAGAATTCGATGCGCTTCTGGTTCGTCGTAAGACGGTTTTGATCCGGGCTTCAAGCTCACGGAGGCTAAAAGGCTTGGTGATGTAATCATCCGCACCCATTTCCAGACCGAGAACTTTGTCGACTATATCATCCTTCGCAGTGAGCATTAGTATCGGCACGTAACCGACCTTTTCCCTTAGCTCTTTGCAAACAGCCAGGCCGTCCATTTTTGGCAGCATCAAATCAAGTACGACGGCATCCGGAGGATCTTCCAATGCCCTTTTCACACCAGTGATGCCATCTTCAGCCGACTTTACCTGATAACCTGCGCGAGAGAAATACTCGCTGATCGCCGTAGAAATGTTTTCGTCATCTTCCACAACGAGCAATGAAATTTTGCGTTCGCCGGGCTCGACTTCAGGATGGGTGTCTTTGGCGGTTTTTTGTCTGTCAGTGGCTGTTCCCATAGAGTGATCCAGTCTGAAACTGACAAGCAGGAGGCTCAGGTGGTTTGACTAAAGGATTGGTGCAAGTCGAACGGTAAGAATAGTACAAGACAAAAGACCTAAACTCAAGCTCTAAGTTTCGCGGGCTCAAGACAAAAGACCTTAAATAGGGCCCCTAAAGTGGAGGGTCGGATCAGCCGAGTTGTCCACTCGCGTGGCGATTGGTCGCCTGTCTGGTTTATCGTAGCGGCTTCAGATGGATTCAAGGGCGGTTCCCGTTTCCCCTCTCCGTTCATAACTTTAGCGGGGAAGCTCAAGCTTGAGCTTGATTAAACCGCGGTTCGCGCACCATTTTGCCCAAGATTCCGGCCCGGGACTAGAACTTCAGTTTCCAAATCGGCATTTGCGCACCGGTATGGATTAGAATGGCCCAAAAAAGCAAAGGAGTGGAATATGAACCCAGAAGACCGAAGCAAACTAATGGCGAAGTATAATGCCGGATATAATGAAGTGTCTGACGCTCTAAAGGATTTTCCCACCGAGCTGCTAACGGCTCGGCCCCTACCGGGAAAATGGACCGCCTGCGAGATAATCCATCACCTCGCAGACAGCGAAAGCGCTTCTGCGCATAGGCTCCGAAAATTACTGGTCGAAGACCGGCCGGTGATTCAAGGTTATGATCAAGATCAGTTCGCCATCCTTCTCAAGTACAACGAGCGGGACAGCGGCCCGGCGCTCGACGCATTTCGTGCGGCGCGTGCAACGACCGCTCAGGTGCTCGCGCTCATGTCTGAGGAAGATTGGCGACACGAAGGTAAACACACAGAGAGTGGACGCTACACCGCGGAAACCTGGTTAACGATCTATGCTGAGCACGCCCACAATCATGCTGCGCAGATCAGACGACTCCGATCAGCACTCAACATTTAGATAGTTCAACATAAATCTCTGGTTAGCTTGACAAAGCTTTTGTGCGCGAGCAAAATCCGGCTCGCTCCTAATCAAACTTGATTGACTCGAGCCAGCCGCAAATGATGGGTGCCGCCACTCTACTACAAACATCTCTTTCCGATCTTAAGTTAGAACGAAGGGGAAAAGTCCGGGATGTATACGCAGTCGACGACGAACATTTATTGATCGTAGCCACCGACCGGATTTCCGCATTCGATAGCGT
>JBHENP010000142.1:302-2483 GCA_046261995.1 Pyrinomonadaceae bacterium | reverse complement strand
CACAATGGCAAACCAACTGCCGTTCCTGATGAAGCCTCAAAGACTATTGATTGCGATGATCCGAAAGGGTATAGCGTGGAAGAGGGGACAGACCCTGGAACTAACTCTGTGAAAATTGTAAGGGGCGGCACAGTATTGCACACCATAAAATTGCCTACCGGTATAGAGCGCAATGGCTTTGGTTTTAATTGGGTGAAGAAGACTAAAGAAGGCTTTGAAATAGGAATTGAATACGGCTCCGTGATTTATTACGGGAAGAGGTTCATTTTTATATGCAGACACCACGAGTTTTATCTGAGCAAGATAAGAGTAGATAGTTTCGATCGGCACAATCCCGAGAGATGGCGTTGGAAAGTTATCAGGGTGCAACCCAATTTGCCTCTTGAGAAGTTCTTAATCACTGATTTTATGGTCGAAGGTGTTGTCAAATAACGTGCGCGGTCTAACAAAGCCTTGCAGCTGACGGCGCGACAGCGTGCTTCTCAGGTAGTCTCTTTCAATCAGGCTGGATGCTGATCGCGCGCCGCAGCTGAAGGCCGTCGTTGGATTGCTTCCTCGCGCCCCGTTTAAACGAAGCTATGATTTCCCGCGACCAACTTGAAGACTTCTTCGACCACACTCGCGCTGTGGCGAAGTGGAGCATCGACGATATCTGCTTGTGGGGCTACTTCTTCACAGACCCTGATCGCGCGAAGCTCTTGGCAGCCGCACCCGTTCTCGAACAGATGGGCTACCGCTTCGTCGGGTTCCTTGAGCCTACTCCCGGCGATGATGACCAGAAACTTCTTTTTCTTCACGTCGAGCGCGAGGAGCGTCACACTGTCGGTTCTCTTTACGCGCGTAACCAAGAGTTATATCGTTTCGCTGTGGAGTTCGGTATTGAGACTTATGACGGCATGGATGTTGGTCCACTAACAACCGGTTAGGAGTAATTTCGGCTGGCCGTCTTATGAAGTTGTGGTGCAAGATGCACCGTATCGGGTTGAGTGTGTTGATGTGACGCAATCCAACAAAGCCTTGCAGCTGACGGCGCGATAGCGTGTTTCTCAAGTGACTTTTTCCCCTTCAGGTCGGATGCTGATCGCGCGCCGCAGCTGAAGGCCGCCGTTCGGTGCCTTCTCTGAATATCATGGGTAAGCAACAACGATACAAAAATCCGCTAGAGGCCTCCACGGCCCTTCCTCCGGATGTTAGGCGACAGTATTGGCGTAGCCTCGCAGACTTTTGGTTCTCGGCGGCTTCTCTCGAAGCGAAGCGCTGTAGCGACGATTCGTTGACCGGCGAATCTCGGATGATCGATCTCAATTTCTTTGTTGTAGCTTGTCAGCGCCTGCGCAACGTTGCTGTCGCGATGAAGCGTGAATTGCCGGAGTCGGCCGTAGCTTTAGCTGCTTTCGATCAGCGTTGGCCGCAGCTTGCGAACCTACGACACATTCAGGAGCACATCTCCTATCCAGAGCAAGATCCAGAGCGCGGTCTCTTTGGCGTAACGTACTTTGGTGAATTCATTGCGAACCTAAAGCCAGAAGGAAAAGTTGAATATCTCATCGACACACGTTGGAATGAAGCGCTCACGGAGTTCCATGGGGCTCTTATCAGGATGCTTGAGGAATCCAAAGGCGGCGCCGAACAAGCGCTTGCAGCGGACCGGAACCAGCGTGCCTCTCATCCGATAACTTGAGTGCTTGATTAGTTGTCGCCCGGCCGCTGAAGCGCGGCGTTAGGCGTTTCGTATTGGAAAAGAAGGAGATAGATATGTCCCTACGTTCAATCATACGGGCGACGCTAATGCCACGGCGTGGCGAGTTGAACGAGCGGACGAAAAAGCGGTGGCCGAACGGTTGATTCAAATAATCAACGAGACGAAGCCGATGGTGATCATTACCTGGGGGCCCGACGGGCTGACCGGACATCCGCGTCATATCCTGGTCGGCAACCTCGTCACGCGCCTCTTCCAGCAGCAGGCGTTGCTGAAGCACAAGCCGCGCAAGCTCTACTATGTTGCATACCCCGAAACTCACCTGCCCGACAAGCGGCTGCCGTTCGGCGTGCTCGCCTCCGGCAGCGACATGGGGGAGACACTTGCTGGCCCGTTCGGCACCGTGAGCGATATATTCATCACCACGAGGGTCGACGGCCGTCCCCACCTGAAGCAGACGCGAGAGGCGATAGCCTGTTACA
>JBHENP010000142.1:0-292 GCA_046261995.1 Pyrinomonadaceae bacterium | reverse complement strand
ATACGATTGCTCTTGGCGGGCGGTCTGCTCGTGTGCTTAACCGGCGTCGCTCTGGCGGCGAAACACACCGTCCTCGTTGTAATGACCCACCGCGACGACCACTTGTCCATCGCCCCTCTGCTCGCCAAGTACGCGGCCGAGGGTCATACGGTGCACTTCGCGATGTTCACCGGCGTTCAGGACGATACGGGGGAGCCGGGGTCCCGGACCCGTGAAGAGTTGATGTGCGCGTCCCGCGCGTTCGGAGTCAAGGAGACCTTCGTCATGCGCGCGCCGGCGGGCGACGCTAATG
>JBHENP010000141.1:1409-2806 GCA_046261995.1 Pyrinomonadaceae bacterium | reverse complement strand
ATTAAGAAGAAGGCCCTGGAAAAAAGAGTTTTCGTTCCGATCGACGAACCTGAGGTTGAAAACGTCATTCGTTTTGAACCATTGGACCGCGTGAACGAGTTTGAGATGCTCGAAGTTTTTGATCAATTGACCGCAGAGCATCGCGAAGTCATGCTCCTGGTGGTGGTTGAGGAGATGTCTTATAAGGACGCAGCCACAGCGCTTGGGGTTCCTATGGGAACTGTAATGTCTCGCCTAAGTCGAGCCCGAACGCAGTTGCGACAACGGCTCCGACGTGCAAACCGACGCCCCGCTGGTTAAGACTCAAAATGAACAAGACCGCGGCAAAGGACCGAACTAAATATGTACGATTGTCACGAGACCAAAGAATTTCTGGAATTTTACCTCGACAGTGAGTTGGACGCGGTACAAACGCGGCGAGTTTCAGATCATCTGGAAGGTTGCAGATCGTGCAGCCGCGAGCTGGAAGTTTTGCGTTCGCAGAACGAACTTGTGTCGCGCGCAATTAGGAGTGTCAAGCTCGATAGTCGCAGTCTGAGGGCCTCCATTGAAGCGGCGACGATCGCGAAACGTCAGAGACTAATCCCATGGTCCCTGCCGCGAATACCGACATGGGGCACGGTAACCGCGCTCGCGATCGTCGTCATCTTTGCTTCTGTTTTTTATCTGCCGACATTCATCGGCGTAAATATTAGCCCGCTTTTCGAGGCAGCCGCCGAAAATCACCGAGTCTGCATTCACGATTCTGAGGCCCCGGATTGGGCGCGTACGCCCGCAGCAGTTTCTGAGCTCGAAGAAACGTTTGTCGGACACAATCGGCGCGTTCCCGATAGTACGGCAGACTACCGACTGGTGCGTGCGCGCGTTTGCATAATTAACGGAGAGCGGTTTCTGCACCTCGTATACGAGAATCACGGCGGCCAGGAAGCTTCGCTGTTCGTTGGACAGAAGCACGTTGAGCCGCTTCACGGAGACCGCACCCTTTCGATGGAAGGAATAGATGTTCAGCTAGCACTTTTCTCAGATCTTCACGTGTCGAGCACCGAAGTTGGTACACATCTACTAATCACAACGGCGCATGAGGACCGCGTAGCTGCTGGTCTACTCCTAGGAGCCGCCGCAAGTCTTCGCACGTAGTCCGCACGTTAGCGAAAGATATCGATGGCGGCGTTTTAGCTTTCCGAAAACGCCATGTTCCGTCTTGCCGTTGAATCATAAACCGTGCTGAAAATAGTCTAGAGTTCCTTCCGAATAGGCGTCTTAGCTAATAAAATCAAAATCCAAAGCCAAGTGGCCAATACGTGGACAAAATAACAGCACAAGACGTGTAATCGATGGTAAGGAATAGGAACGATTGTAAAACCTCGATTTTTCTTCGGTGGCTGCAACTTTCGAAA
>JBHENP010000141.1:0-1399 GCA_046261995.1 Pyrinomonadaceae bacterium | reverse complement strand
GGCCAATACGTGGACAAAAATAACAGCACGGGACGTAGGCGCGATGGTAAGGAATGGGACGGAATGTAAAAACCCTTGATTTTCTTCGGTGGCTGCAACTTTCGAAAAGGCAAACACTTACGTTTTTGCCGGTAGTCCATTTCGCAATGCGGAGGTCAGGGGTTCGAATCCCTTCTGCTCCACCAAAGTCACTTTGCTCAACTATTTAGACCGACCATTCTTTCGCAACTCCTTAGGCACGTATCTGCACAACGATTCGGACTTGGTCATTTGATCTCTAGAATAAGTTTTCTTGTTTCCTGTGGTCGCCGCGCGCGGGATGCGGAGCCCGGACCGAACTACTTATTAATGAGTATTCAAGTTTTCGGCCTCGGCTAATTAAAGCCCCACGAGAAGCACTGCCGACTGAGACTGGGACCTGGCTCATGCTGCGCCTCTCGGCCAATACATAATGATTAATACGCCCACAAGCGCCAGAGCTGAACCGACGAGATCAAACCTGTCTGGCGCAATCTTATCAATCTTCCATCCCCACAAAAGCGAGAGCACGATAAAGACTCCGCCATACGCAGCATAGACTCGTCCGAAGTGAGCGCGCTGAAAGGTCGGGATTATTCCGTACAGAAGCAGCGCCACTCCGCCAAGCGCCGCATAGCCGAAACCTTTCCCCTCGCGCAGCCAAAGCCAGACTAAGTAGCCGCCGGCAATCTCGCACAGGCCCGCGATCAGAAAGTAAAAGAGAGAGCTGGTTATTTGAAGAGTGTTCATCTCTTTGACCCAGGGTTCTGGAATTAAATGACCGTGTGGACCGAGATTATGATGGTGATGATACCAAGTGACAAAGGTCTTTCAATCAAAGCGATTGTCACGGCGAACTCTCAAAGGGTCACAGTTAACGATTCTTCGCCTGAGAGCACAGCGAGAATTGACGTTGTTTTTGATAAGGCAAACTCGCCTCGCAGGAACCAAAATCGACGATCTTTTTTCTTGGCGGCGGTTGAGGGGTCATCAA
This sequence comes from Pyrinomonadaceae bacterium, assembly GCA_046261995.1. GTDB lineage: Bacteria > Acidobacteriota > Blastocatellia > Pyrinomonadales > Pyrinomonadaceae > PSRF01. Next base: position 387 of record JBHENP010000141.1, on the reverse strand, counting down.
CTTCTTCAGGTCTGAAGAAGCATTGAATCAATGGCTGGTTCGCTACCCTGAATTAAAGGACAAGCAGCGCGGCACTATTGAGCAAACGCTTGAGGAAATCAAAAAGCGGAAGAAGCCGTAATCCATGAATCTCAGAATTTCAATATTGAGCTGAACAGTCCTTGTTGATTCGCTCAATGAGATACTCACGAAGGATGCTCCGGGCCGAATTGCCAATACAACTAAATAAACCGCTGAAAGGCTGCCCAGTCTATAGGGTGTTCTTTGCTGTTCCCGGCTCGATGAAGTATTGCAACCAGTCGTGAATCTGATCACGAACCTTCCGGAAGACAGCCATCCGAGAGTCGTGGTCGCCGACTGAAGCGGGTGGGGGATCTTCAAAGTTCT
>JBHENP010000140.1:2547-2843 GCA_046261995.1 Pyrinomonadaceae bacterium | reverse complement strand
GTTGAGATACTCCCGAACTGGCTGTTGGTTGTGAAGAGTAAGAACAGGAAGCCTCGATGCGTGCCGATGAATGCTTTAGTTCGCGCGGCACTAGTTGAGGCAATGCAGGACGCACAGCCCGATGCGTTGATTTTTACTTTCGAACAGAACGGCGTTAGCCGTGCAACCATCAGGCGTGGCTTTGCGGAAGCATGTAAGCGAGCTGGGATCGTTTACGGGCTGACGAAATCAGGAGGCCTGACTTGGCATGACTTGCGGCACACGTTTGCCACGCGGCTTCGAGCTGAGAACGTGCA
>JBHENP010000140.1:0-2537 GCA_046261995.1 Pyrinomonadaceae bacterium | reverse complement strand
GCGGTAGACACACTGACCGAACCGTGGGGCAAGGTAATCTCATTTAACAGGAGAGTCGGGTAGGAGCGGGCTTCATCCGGGCTTCATCGGATTTTTGATGCCTGGATGCGGCGATATAACCGAAATGCAAACCACTGATGTAAGGAAAGATATGGCTGGTGCCGAGGGCGGGAGTCGAACCCGCACGTCCTTTCGGACAACGGATTTTAAGTCCGTTGGAAGCGGCATCACCTAGTCTTACGAACCGATACGAACCCGTATTTACGCGCTTAGCGGTCGTCAAGGTATCGCTTCGTCTGGCTTCGTATCAACATATACCGCCACCATCTTAGCCCCATCTTTATGTTCGCGTTGCGGCTTTATATTCAGCGTGCGGCGCTTGAAATTGAAATTGGTCGTGGTGCGCCTAGAAGATGTGACGGAGGGTTGGGTGCGCAACACACATTCACTAGTTTCTTACGGTCCTTTTGCATCTCAGGATCGTTAGCAAGCAATAGCCTGACCGTACGAAACACCTCTACTGCATCCTCATTCATAGGTTCGACAATTCTGTAATGCATCCACGTTGCTTCTCTCCGGGCAGCAACTACTCCCGCCTTGCGCAGGTATGCCAAGTGACGAGAAATCTTGGGCTGATTTACGTTCAAAATCTCAACGAAGAAGCAGACGCAAACTTCATCGCCGCCCATGAGATTTAGTAGGCGTAGCCGCGTCCGATCAGCCAACGCTCGAAAGAATAGTTCCATGTCGAATTTACGAACCTTGTTCGCCATGACCGAATCTTAACACAACCCAACATTCGCCTTGACATATATTCACACCTGGGAATAACCTCTTTTCTATATTCGCTCAAACGAATGTTCGATGGCGAGGATGATGGATACGCATGAGCAGTTTGCCAAGACGCGCCGTCGCTGAAGCACTGGGAACAGCACTCTTACTTGCTGCCGTGGTGGGCTCAGGAATCATGGGCGAGCGATTGTCAGGCGGAATTGTCGCAATAGCTCTTCTCGCAAATACCTTGGCTACCGGCGCGGCATTAATGGCCCTGATCTTTTCGTTCGGTCCCATTTCGGGCGCACATTTTAATCCTGCGGTTACGTTAGCGGATGCCTCTCAAGGTGGATTGCCATGGCGGGAGGTGCCCGTCTATATCGCGGCTCAAGTGGTGGGTGAGCGGGGGTAGCGGCCGCTAATGTGATGTTCGAACTGCCGGTCTTCTTCGTCGCACAAGACAAGGCACGGAAGTGCTCAACTCTTCAGTGAGTTCATTGCTACGTTTGGCCTAATGGCAATCATTTGGGGCTGTGCGCGAAGACGTTCGGCGATGGTTCCCTTTGCCGTTGGCGGTTACATAACCGCTGCCTACTGGTTTACAGCATCGACATCATTTGCCAATCCCGCGGTGACATTGGCACGGTCAGCAAGCGATAGGTTTGCCGGTATCCGACCAGTAGACACGCCAGGTTTCATAGTCGTTCAGTTACTAGGAGCTGCGGCGGCTACTTTGTTGTTCAAATGGCTTGTGCCAACCCTTTCAGAAGATGCGAAATCAATTGTGATTTCGCACGGTGAAGAAGGAGAACACCGTGAGGGTGCTTTTAGCGATTGATGAGTCAGCGGCTTCGCAAGCAGCGGCCGACGAAGTGTCGCGGAGGCAATGGCCCGCAGATACTACGGTGAGAGTCCTGCACATAGTAGGAAAGTTTGTGCCGCCAGCTCAGGAGCTTTGGTATGACGCAGGTGGGAACCTGGACCAGGCTCGGCGGGAAATAAAGGATCGTTTTCAAGCACTTGTTGAAGAAACAGCAAAACGTCTAGCCGAGCATGACCTAAATATTGAAACCTCCATTCGCGATGGAGAGGTCGGCAAAACCATTATCCAAGAAGCAAAGGAATGGAAGGCTGACCTAATCGTCGTTGGCTCACGCGGTCATGCAATGTTCAAGAGGCTGCTGACCGGCAGTGTTTCGCATTACGTCGTTGATAACGCGTCCTGTCCGGTCGAGGTCGTGCACCAAAAGCAGGACGCTGATGGATGAAGAAACGCGCCATAAATTCGTCTGGGGCTGGCTACGGTTGCTTTTGGGTTGGATGCAGATGTCTTTAGCGGCAGCAGCCTTCGGTGCGCTACTCGTTGTCGGGAACCATTCGGTCACATGGGCATTCGTAACTGCAGCATTGGTCGCGCTAATGTGAGTCGGCTGCTCTACCACGGTAAACCGAACCCTAAGGTAAGAGGAACTGAAGATGAGTAAACCTACACGAGTTCTAATTCTCTGCACGGGTAACTCAGCCCGCAGCCAGATGGCCGAAGGCTTACTGCGCCATGAGGCAGGAGTCAGATTCGAGGTTCAGAGTGCAGGGGTAACTCCAAGCTCAGTCCGCCCTGAGGCGATCCAGGCAATGAAGGAAGTTGGTATCGACATATCCAAGCATCGATCAAAGTCGGTCGATGAATTCGTGGGCCAGGATTTCGACTACATCATCACCGTGTGTGATAACGCCAAGGAGACTTGTCCGGTATTTCCCGGCAA
>JBHENP010000139.1:0-3407 GCA_046261995.1 Pyrinomonadaceae bacterium | reverse complement strand
TCCTCACGGTGCTTTGGAAGCAGTCGTCTCTTTCTCAGTAGTGGTTGTCATGTAGTAGCCTCGTCGCGAGTTTACTTGATCGTTGGTTGTAGTTGCGTCGTCAGTTATTGCTTTTCCCATCTCGTTGGGGTTTTGCATCAGTATTGCCAGCGTCTGAGGCGCTAGATTGACCTGGACCACCACGGCGTCGTGCTTTTCGATCGTCACCACCAGAACTGTGTACTTCGGGCCGGCGTCTCGCAGAAAGACATAAGTCTGGGCCCCGTCATTTAGTGATAGCACCTGGATGAATGGTAGCCATCTCCCCGCGAGCGTTGCTTTGAGGGTACCCCTGAAGTTTGCGATGCCGCCTCTTGCGTTGAACTCCTGATCTTCAAAGAACGCCAGTTTCACACTGCCCGCTTCGGCCAACCTTTTTTTGGATCCGCCGGCGAGACGTGCAGCGACGGTTGCAGTCTTAATTCCAGCCTTCGCGAGAAAGGGAATGCCCTTGTGTTTGACGCCATAAAACTCCTCGACTACCTTCACGGCGGCGCCAAAGTCATCGCCCTTCGCTTCCACCGGATTTGGGACTGACCAGAGCACAGTAAGCAGCACTGTTGAGAGTAGTAATCTCTTCATGGTTCCGGCTCAATTCTTCGGCTTGGGTTTCGTTTCTATCCCCAGCTCGGGAACGCCAAATTGCCCTTCGAGCTGGCTTAGTTTTTCTAGATCCACCGGACCGATAATGTTGACGATGGTCAGCTCCTTCAGATCTGTGGCCAAAACCACCAGCCCACCGACTTGGGACGCGTTGGTCAACAGATAGACCTCGATGCTGCCCTCTTTCTTACTGCTTACATTTAGGATTTTGCTCCAGGCGGGATTGCGTAACTGTGAACGAATCGATTCGATATCGGCCTGTGAGTAATCGCCGTCTCGCTCAAACTCAAAGCTCTTGACGTAGATTCCTTTCAAGCCGTTGACGAGTTGCTTGATCTTTACCTCGTCCGGGTCCTTGCCGGACAGGAACTTCCCCGTGATCTGCATCAGCCGTTCGTCGATATTGACATCCACGGTCTCGCTGGCCTTAGACCCAAGATGATCGAGTTGGCCCAGCTCAATTTTGGCATTCTGCGCAGGCACCGTCGCAGAGACGCTGAGGCCAAGCAGCAGCGCGAGCGAAGCAAGTTTTATTGTCTTGAAAAGTATTCTCATAATTGATCCGTTCATCCTACTTTGTGATGGTTGCGTATCAGGCTCCCGGGATACGAGCCTTGCGCCTTCCTTTGAGCGAGACTCAGCTTTGCGCTAGCGACGCGCAAGGCTAACAGCAATTGCTCCTTGGCGACTTGAGCTTCGGCACGGTCTCTTGCGGTTAATTCAGTGCCCCTGGGTTTGAGGGGACTGACTTGCTTGTTTCTGGCCATGAGACCTTTGTGGACGCCGCTCCGAATTGGCTTGTTCTCCAGCGCGTTGTTAATAACTTTGGATTCAGCAACGACTTCGTCCTTTGTTGGAGTCGCAGCGTTCGCTGGGGCCTTCGATTTCTCGACGGCCTGACGGTTCGAGGCGGACCCAAGGTCCACCGAAGTGTCTTGTCTGTGCAGAAGCAACCAGAATGCTCCGCCGACCAGCATCGTCGCCACGGCAGCGGCAATTGCGATCCGAGGAAAGAAAGTACGCGGCTGGCCCCTTCGCACCTGCGCAGGTAGTTTCAGCGGTCGCAATTCATAGCGCAGCATGCCGAGAACCTGCTCGAGTTGTTGAATCTCAGGATCTGGTTCGCCAGTTCGATCCCACAAGTAATCGTCGTTCATAAGCCTCCACAAAGCCGAGCTTTTCGCGCAATAACTTCATGCCGCGATGCAGGTTGACGCGCACAGAAGCAGGTGTTAAACCAGTACGAGTAGCAATCTCCGGCCCGGTCATTCCTTCGACGAGCCGCAGGACCAGCGTTTCGCGATAAGCCTCTGGAAGCGAGCGAACAATTTCGAGCATTTCCGTTGCTTTGGAACCGGACATGTCGGTACTACGCAGGTCCTCGGTGACTTCTATTGTCTGGTGCGATCGCCTATGAAAGTCCATCGCACGGTTGCGGGCGATCATCGCTATCCATGGTCCGAATGCAGCTCTATCGCGCAGTGTGTGCAGCTTCTTGAGAGCATGCAAAAAGCTGTCTTGCACGAGATCGTCAACCTCGTTTCGCGGCACGCGCGCCAGCAGGATGCCATGCACCAGCGGCGCGTAAAGATCGTATAGCTGTGCGAACTGGTCGTGGTTGCCTTCGATGACTGCCGTCACGAGTATCGCTTCAGGCGCGACTTCGATGTTTATGGGAGCAATCGACGGTTTCCTCTGACCGGTTATGAGAGGCATGTCTATGGCTTCAACCTCGTACATTGCACTGCCTCGTCTGGGATCCGGTGTTCATCTGGCATTCGATTCGGCTAAAAGGTTGAACGGGTGGCTGCAAATCTTCAAGGTCATGGCCTTGCCTGATACCGATTAAGACGGGATAGAAGGGAAGAGTGTTAACAAAGAATAACTACTCGACAGCTCCATTATTCGTTTGGGGCACAGCGGATACTACGAGATTAGTCTCTGTGGGGTTTTCTTGCGAAGTTAGCCTTCTCATCTCCTCCGTGGCTGACACCAAACGCGTGCGCCAGATAAAGAGGGTAGATATCACGAGGGTGATTGTGCAGGCCAGCCCGCCTTCAATGCCATAACTGCCGCCCGTTAACCAGGCTGGGCCAAGATCGGTACCGTGGAGAAGTGGGTGCGTTGCGATTCGGGTTATGCCGCTCACCGGTAGACCAAAAAGCGATCCCAGTGCCCAGTTCCAAGCCCAGTGAACGCCGAGAGGAAACCACAAGCTCCTGGTGCGCAGATAAGCTGCCGCAAGCCAAACCCCCGCGAGTGCCGTGTTCACAAAAGTGAAACCCTGGGCCACATTTGGATTTCGCAGATGAATTGCTGCGAAAGGTACAGAGGTAAGCAAGACTCCCAACACCGCGAGCCGGGCCCGTGTCAACGTCTGCAGGGGGTAACCTCTGAACAGCACTTCTTCAGCCAACGCGGCGACGATGAAAAGCACTCCAGATAATGCGAGAGTATTCGCAACTTGGGGAAGAATGCCGGCCGCGGAGAATGAGAACCGCAACCCACCGCCCGCCGACGCGATGGCTGCGGCCAGAGCGAGGGAGGCAATTCCGATAGCTGAACCGACTAAGAGATCGCGAAACCATCCGGCATGGAGCGAGAGTCCGAGAGAACGCCAGGGTAGGCCTTCAAGCAAGCGAGCGCAAAAGTAACCTGCCGCGAGGCTTGAACTTAAAATGATAAGTCGGTAGACGACGTCCTGAACATAGAAGCCCAACTTAACCCCGGGGGCAAGAGATATAGCGGCGGCGTAAGCTACTCGC
>JBHENP010000138.1:0-3684 GCA_046261995.1 Pyrinomonadaceae bacterium | reverse complement strand
CCGCCAATACTCGCCGGGTTTATCCAAATTCTACAACTAGACATCCGCAGCCCTGGCCCAACGCTACTCCACCGAGCCCCTCACAACGTTAATCAACTTCATTGACACCACAGGGAACGGCTGTTGCACATCCGCAACTGCAGTCACGTGATGACTGAATTCCGCTTTGCGAAATTTCGGAATACCGAAAATGCGGATAAAAGCAACCACGAGAAGAAAACTTGGAAGTAAGGAGTACAAAAATGAAAGATGCTGGATTGAGATTTCTGATGCTGCTGATCGCAATTACCTCGCTGAACGCTTTCGTATTCGGTCAGGGAAGTTCGACCGGCTCCATCGCCGGAACTATCACGGACCCGACCACTGCCGTCGTCAGTGGGGCGACCGTGACTGTTAAGCATAACGCTACTGGCCAGGAATTCACAGCAGTCACGACTGACAACGGCACTTTCAATGTGCCGGCCCTTCAGTCTGGGACTTACACCGTCACGGTCACTGCACCGGGATTCAAACAAGCTATTGTGCAGGATGCGAAGGTAGATGTTGGGTCGCCTTCAACGGTCAACCTCGCCCTTGAGATTGGCGCTCCGACAGAATCCATTACTATCGTCGGAAGTGGCGCTGAGTTAATAAACGCTCAGAATGCGACGGTTGGCACCACGATCTCCGGCCGCCAGATCGTCGAACAACCACAGGCTTCGCGCGATGCGCTGGATTTAATCACCTTGCTGCCTGGTGTGCAGACCACCGGCCGTCCGCGGACTTCAACTGTTAACGGACTACCAAAGGGAGCACTGAATATCACGTTGGATGGCACCGACGTACAAGATAACCTGATCAGCTCAAACGATGGTTTTTTCACTTTTGTCCGCCCACGAATTGACGCCGTAGGCGAGGTGACCATCTCGACCGCCGCGCCAGGGGCTGAAAGCTCGGGCGACGGTGCAGTACAGATTAAATTTGTCACACGAGGCGGAACCAACGACCTGCGTGGCAGTCTTTACTGGTACCATCGCGAGCCGACGATTTCAGCGAACTATTTTTTTAACAATCAGAACCTGGCGCCCGATCCGGTCACTGGAAAGGTACCCATCACCCGCGTATTGCTTAACCAATATGGCGGTCGTGTGGGTGGACCAATAAGAATCCCCAAAGTCTTCGACGGCCGCGACAAAGCGTTCTTCTTCGTCAATTACGAAGAGTTCCGGCTGCCTGAGCAGCAACTGCGGCAGCGTGTGATTCTCAGCCAGCAAGCTCAGGCTGGTGTGTTTCGCTACCTCACCGGCGCGGGCGTTCAGAGTGTCAACCTGCTTCAGCTCGCCGCGGCGAACGGCTTTACCTCAACCGTTGATCCGACAACGAATGCTTTGCTGGCGCAGATTCGCACTTCCACCGGCGGTGCCGGAATACAGACCAGAGCCAATGATCCCAATCGTGAGGATTTTAGTTTTGTGGGGCAGGGCGGTCAGACGCGGTACTTTACTACCGTGCGTCTGGACTATAACCTGTCGGACAAACACAGTTTGTGGAACGTCTGGAACTATCAGGAATTTGGCGGCAAGCCGGTTGATTTCCTTAACCAGACCGATCCGGCATTTCCGGGCTTCCCGAATTCTGCTGGTCAGAACTCGCAACGTTGGACCAACACAACCGCGCTGCGTTCGACTCTGACTCCAACACTCATTAACGAAGCACGCTTTGGCATGCTCGGCGGTATCTCGCATTTCGGGCCAATTACCCCCGACCAATTTTCCAATCAAGGTGGCTTTGATCTGAACCTCAACGACCTGGGGGTCACAGATGCCTCTGCCGTGCAACAATTCCCGCAGAGATTCAACAGGGCTTTCGGCGTGAACTTTGGCGCCAGCCGTCGCAACACGCCCAGCTTCGACTTTGCTGACACAGTCACCTGGGTAAAGGGATCACACACTTTTAACTTTGGGGGAAACTACAATTTGCTCAAGACCTTTGAGCAAGCAAACGATCAGATCGTTCCCAACATTAGTTTCGGCATCGCCGAGGGCGATCCGGCAGAAAATCTGTTCGTCTCGGGAAACTTCCCGGGAGCATCCGCAACGGATATCGCCACGGCTGCGCAACTGTACGCCACGATAACTGGCCGCGTGATCGCAGTAGACCGAACCGCCTTTTTGAACGATGGCACGTACGGACTGCTTGGCCCGCAAGTGACACGCTTCCGCCAGCCTCACTATGCGTTATTCGCGCAGGACTCATGGCGACTTCGTCCTAACGTCACACTCAATTTCGGCGTGCGCTGGGAACCGCAGCAGGCCGTGGTTTCTGATAACGAGAACTTCGCCAAAGTTAGTTATGCCGACCTGTTCGGCATCTCAGGTGAAGGCAATCTTTTCCGACCCGGTACGCTTACCGGTCGCCCGACTCAATTCACCGCCCTGGGGGTAGGAGAGAAGCTGTTCGATACGGATTACAACAACTTCGCGCCGAGCGTAAGCGTCGCCTGGAGCCCGGATTGGCAAAGCGGTGTTCTTAATCGCCTGTTCGGTCGTGCCGGACAGAGCGTAATTCGCGCCGGCTACTCAATGGCCTTCGTCCGCGAAGGAATGGGCAATATCACCCAGGCCGTTGGAACTAATCCAGGCGGCACGCTAACGCTGAATAGCGATGTGGACGATGGCAGTCTACCTCTTGGTACACTGTTTAGAGATCGCTCCGCCTTAGGGGCTCCTTCGTTTCCAAACACTCCGACGTATCCTTTCATAGGACAGGTTGGCGACACTGCGTCGGGCTTCGATCCTAAGTTGAAAACCGGTGTGGTCCATTCATGGACCGTCGGTTTCCAGCGTGAGATCTTCAAGGACACGGTAGTTGAAGCTCGGTACGTCGGAACTCGTGGACGGGATCTATGGCGGCGTTACGGCCTCAACGAGGTGAACGTTATCGAGAACGGATTCCTGGACGAGTTCAGACGGGCCCAGGCTAATCTGGCTGCAAATCAAAGCGCTGGACGAGGGAATACCTTCGCATATTTCGGTGCCGGCTCTGGTACACAGCCGCTCCCGATACTGCTTGGCTATTTCAGCGGGATGCCGACTGCCAGCGCCATCGATGCGGCGCTCTATACGTCGAGTCAATTTAGCAATACGGCCCGACTCATCGCATTAAATGCAAACTTCGCGAACCCGGTGGGTTTAGCCACAACTCTGCAAAATAACTTCGCCGCTAATGGGCTCGCCGCCGGTTTGGCGCCAAACTTTTTCGTCGTCAATCCCGGCATCGGACTCTTGGGAGGCATTCAGTCGGTGACGCTGACGACTAACGATGTAAACAGTTGGTACGATGCGCTGCAACTAGAGCTGCGCCGCCGCTTCTCGGGCGGTTTGCTCCTGCAGCTGAACTACACCTGGTCCAAGTCGCTAACTAACTTTTATGCCTTCAGTCAGCACCGCACGTATTCAGAGTGGCAGGCCGTTCGCGCTGGGCAATGTCCAACTCGTGGGAATGACCCGCGATGAACTACAGGAAGGTGTTGACGCGCGCAGGAACCCCGATCGAACCGTCACGTTCCTGCCCGATGACATCATTCTGAATACGCGCCGGGCCTTCAGCGTTTCCAGCACGGGCTCAGGGTTCAGTGCTCTGGGTGCGCCTGCAGGAAGATACATCGCTCCCGCCAACAGCAATGGCTGTTTGCAGGGGTTCTAC
>JBHENP010000137.1:0-3809 GCA_046261995.1 Pyrinomonadaceae bacterium | reverse complement strand
TCAGAAGACAGGCGATTGAAAGGAAAATGAGTGGCTTATCTTAACGACGCTGCTGTGGCTAATCACACGTCGTAATACCGTCATTGAACCTTCGCACGCTCCGTACATAGGTAGACACTATGAGTGAAGACGTACAAACCAAACCGGTCAAGTCAAGTCCTGTGATGCAGCGCTTTATCATTTATGCTGGCGTGGCCCTCATCATCTTCCTGCTGGGTTTCGTTCCGATGTGGCTCAAGGCTCGGGCAGCCACCAGCAGTCTGGACGAGAGAGAGCACCAGTTAATGCTTGTCAGGATGCAGAGTAATCTGGCCTCAGCAGTAATTGACGCGCGGCGAGGTGATTATGAGCCCGCGCGCCAAGGTGCCAGCGAGTTCTTTACGTCCTTACGTTCAGAAATTGAGAAGGGGAACACGTCGAACTTTACCCCAGCGCAAAGACAGGCTATGGAGCCCTTGTTTGCCGGACGCGATGAGATTATCACCTTGCTGGCTCGGAGTGATCCTACTTCCGCAGGCCGCCTGTCGGATTTGTATGTGTCATATCGCAGGATCATGAATGGTTGAGATGGCGTCTCGATAGGAATATCTTGCTGCAGCGGATGTGCTTTGCAAATCGCCCCTTCCGCAAGCAACCAGCAAGCTTATTCCCAGGGGAGAACATATCGAACGGATGAGAGGGTTTCCAAAGTTTCAAGCATCAGACTTGGCAGCCGAGAGCGAAACGTCGCACGATGGCGCATTCTCCGGGGCAAGGATGAACAAAACCGATCTTGGCCAGCTGGCGACGCTCATCACGCAGAAGCACGATGAACTGCTCGCCCACTGGCGCGCAGAAGTCCGCCTCCTCCCTATCGCGGAGCATCTCGATGCTCCGACCCTTAACAATCACATTCCCGACCTACTGGAGGAATTGGCTTGCGAGCTGGAGGCGGCTTGCGATGAGACGCTCATTGAAGCGCATCTGAAAGAAAATCCGGTGATTCATGGGTTGGATCGGCTGCGCATCGGGTTCGATGTCGAGGAGGTAGTCACGGAATATAACGTGCTGCGCGACGCCATCCAGACCCTTGCCGAACGTCACGGGATGAGCCTGCAAGGGTGGGCGGCGCGGATCGTCAACCGCGTGCTTGACCGGGCAATTGGACTGGCAGTGAAAACTTATGCGACGCAAAAGGCCCTGGAGGTGCAGCAACGCCGGGAGGAGCATCTTTCCTTTGTCGTCCATGACCTCAAATCCCCGCTCGCCGCAATGTCAATGGCAGCATCAGTACTCGAACGCAAACTCCCTGACGCGGTTAAGGATGAAGAAGCGGTAATGGTGCTGAACACCATCCACCGCAACGCCAAGCGGTTAAACGCGCTCATCGTCAAAGTTCTCCATGAAGAGGCTAATCTCGACACGATCACGTCGCTCCAACTTCAGCGCCGCGAGGTTGACCTTTGGGCGCTCGTCGAAGCATTGATAAACGACCTGCAACCGTTAACGCAGCACTCCGGTACGCGTGTCACGAACACCACGCCTAAAGACTTGATTGTCTTTGCCGACGCCCATCTGCTGAGCCAGGTTTTTCAGAACCTGCTCTCCAACGCTATCGAGTATACGCCCCGCGGTAAAATTATGATCGGCGCGACAACAAAATCCGCGAACGACGTGATTGAGTGTTGGATAAGCGACGACGGCGCCGGCATCCCGGAGGAGCGGATTGACAAGGTGTTCGAGAGGTTGGAGACCGATCCTGAAAAGGACGGCGGCACGGGCCTCGGATTAGCCATCGTAAAAGAGGTAGTCGAAGCGCACGGTGGTCAAGTGAGTGTCGAAAGTAAGCTTAAGGAGGGAACAACATTCCGGTTCACGCTTCCGGAAAAACTCCCTTAAGCGAAGAAACTCACTGAGCCAGAGGTATGGATTTCGCGCTCCTCGTCTACGGCTGAAACGTCGTTACGCCGAACTACGCTCCTGCCTCGTTTACCCTGGCATTTTCATCTGGACTTTTCCTCAGCAAGTAACGCTTTGCTGGCTGAATTTAAACTTGACTGAGTATCGGCATACAAACGTAATGAAGCAATCGATTACGCTGAAGGTAGGTATGTACTGGGAGAAGCGATTGACGGCGGCACAGCGGCGCTTCAGTCGTTCTTGTGAGATCCTAGCTCGAGTACGCAGGTTGTCTCGCACTAGTCCAGTGTTGCAGTTCAATATTGCAACTGACGGTGGTCAACGGGTCAATCTAGCGAAGTAAACTGGGGTCGATAACTCAAGCCAATCCGTTCACTTTTTATTACGTACTTTGGCATCGGTTCTTACTCTTTTGCTACTGCGCGTGGGCTTGATGGCCTCGTCAATAGCGCGACGCGCTCGGGTTGGCCCGAACCGGCCAAGTGGTCGAATTGCTTTCCTTAATAGTCCCTAAGTGGTAGGGGCAAATTCGATTGCCTCTGTGCGCTAGAATGATCGTGGCTACGATTGCGGCTATGTTGATACCTTGAACGAAGGTGAAGAGAGTGAATAATGCAGTAAATCAGAAGGAGCGCACCGGCCACGAGCCAGATTAACTACGTTGAGATGCCGATACCCCATGCACACTTCTCAACGTAGAGGTGGCGGATTTTAGGGACATAAGCGACTATAACAAGCGCTGTCCCAACCCAACCCACCATTTCTAGTTTCAGAGTCACTTCGCCTTCCGATGGTCATTACCTTGTTAAGTTTCCACAAGCAAAATCCTCGCCCTCGATCCGTATTAAGCTAGAACGCACCGGCCCGCCGCGCTGGTCCACGGAGTACGGCTCCGGAGGTCACATCGAACTGGCTGCGGTGGCTGGGCATGTCACCGTCAAACCATCCAGCGTTCCCCTCGCAAGCGAGCACCCTGCATGCCTCCAGGTGTCATCGAAGGCATGCAGATGTCCGCCCCCGTTCGCAACGTTGACTTTCGTTCCAAAGCCCGCAGCGGCGTTGTTACGTACTGGCGCTCTGGGCCACGGTCAGCTTGGAAATTGTCGATGCCTATTTTCTCCGCCGTATGAAGGTTGTGTCCAGGCTCGGTAAAAATCGGCGGCACGTGGCACGTAGAGCAACTTCCAAGATTAGACAGCCCGTTTCAGCTCGTCGATAAATTTCAACGCCTCGCGACGAACGTGATCGCCCAGACGAGGATCAATGATGCTCTTGATGCGGGCTGCCTCAACGTCTCTCACTGTCTTCGTCTTAAAATCCAGTATTGTTTCAGCCGCGCTCAGAACTGCATCCGTTTCCGGATTGTGAATGAGAGAATTCGCGACGGTCCCTGGCTCATGAGCAATTGCCGCTACGACTCCCCCAATGCCTCCCTGATGCAGATCGGCAAAAACGCGGCTCGTCTTCATCGCCGTCTCAATCAACTCGTACTCGTCCGGATCGAGCAGGTGGGCAACGAAACGTGCGTGCTCATCCATGATGTTCGTCCAAAACTTGGTTACCTCAGCCCTATCTAACTCAGAATCTCCCTGGGCTAGCGTTTCCAGGCGTCGCGACCACCGTTCAGCCTCATGCTGCGTATGATCGAAGAAGAGGGGCCATACTAGGCTACGCAGTGTGCCACTTCGCTGAGCCTCAGCCATTTGAGCTTTGTACTCAATGAAGGGCTTGATCTGTTCCACTACGTCATTCGCAAACCGGTTCAAGTCGCCGCGCTCAGGTGGAGCGTTCGTGTCAATCTTCTGATGCAGGTTTGCGAACACTTCAGAGAAACGAAGCGCTTCAGCACGTTCTTTTCCTGCAACTTCGGGCGGCATCAGCAGGGCAAAGAAGAATGCGTGTTCAGCCAT
>JBHENP010000136.1:0-4263 GCA_046261995.1 Pyrinomonadaceae bacterium | reverse complement strand
CCACAAAGACGTCTATGAAAGAGACTTTGAAAGTACTCAACGGGATGCTGAAGGCTGGCATTGTTCATCGCTACGCTATCGGCGGCGCCGTCGCTGCGATTTACTATCTCGAGCCAATAGATACCGTAGACCTGGATATCTTCGTGCAACTTGAAGTGTCGGGATCCGAACTATCGATTCTTGATCCCCTCTATGAATATCTCTGTGCTCGTGGCTACAGAGCGAGGGGCGAGTTTGTGGAAATTGAAGGCATGCCGGTTCAATTTCTGCCCGTCTTCAATCCCCTCACAGAGGAAGCAGTCGCCAAAGCTCAGCCGATAAAGTACGCGCGCGTAACCACCTTCATCATGCGGCCGGAACATCTGGTGGCAATAATGCTGGACACTGGTCGCGCCAAAGATTACTTGCGTATTGCAATGTTCCTCGAGCAGCGTGCGGTGAACTTGCGTTCGCTTATGCCAGTATTGCGACGTCATGGTCTGGCTGAGAAATGGAAGGAGAAGGAGTATCGATTCAAGCGATGAAGAGTTACCCGGACATTAGCAAGCTAATCAAGGCAAAGGAGGCGCATCGCCGCGCTCTGGCCGCGCTTTCGTTTGAAGAGAAAATCGAACTTGTATTCAAGCTCCAACGGCGCCGTCGGTTCGTTAAGTCTGGTCAGCCAGTCAGACGGAAGAGCCGCGTAGCCGCTAAGTGAATTTAGCCCGGTCTTTCAGGACTGTGTCAAAACCCCAAATTGAATTTACGCTGAAGGCGTTCGCTAATTGGAGCCCAGGGTTGCTTCAACCCTGGGCTCCAGTTCCTCATAAAATCTAAACTCTGAAAGAGTTCGCGAGTCGACCGTTGCGATTCGGGTCAACACCTTCGGCGTAATGATTATTTGGAGGTGTGTAGACCAGGTTGAAGCAACCCTGGGCTCCAATTAGCGAACGCTTTCAGCGTTATTTGTACCGAGTTTTGACGGTCTCGGCAGTGGTTGGCTGACGTTCATCGCAAAGGAATTGATTCCTGAGCCTATCCGTCTATACAAATGCCCTCCCGTCGATAACCGGCGGGAGGGCATCACTGTTACGTTGGCCCCTCGGAAGAGGCTGGGTTATTGCTTGCGTATACTGCAACGCTTTTGAACTTCTTGCCCTCTGCATCGGTTCCCCTCGTAGTGACCGTGCGGGTTTTGCCATCGGCCGACACGGCAATTCGCCCGGTGACAGTGACCTTTCCGGCTTTCTTGATGGTCATAGCCAATGTTCGGTCATTAACCACCTTGTAGGACCGCGTGTCTGAACCGGGATCACCGCTAACTGGGTAGTCTTTCCCGTCGAACTTTCCCGTCCACTCGTTATGCACCGGATTACCGTCGCGGTCGGTACCATCCACCGTGACTTTCGTGTTGTCACCCGCGGCCTCGTAAACAACTGTGTGGTTCTTCGCCGCGCCGGGGGCGAGCCTTGATTTTGCTTCGTTCAGCTTCCAGGTGCCCATCTGCATGTCGCTGGCGAAGCCCACTGTTGCTACGAAAAAACAGACCACCAGGCTCAAAACAATAGTTTTTGCTTTCATGTCATCCTCCAATAAACAAACGTGTGATTGATTTACCGCGGCATTCTAGTGCTGCGTGGTGCCTTCTGCAAGTCGCAATCCTCTCCTGGAGTCTATTCTCTTCTCGCCGACTGAATGTTCCGGTACCCGCGTTTTGGCGCCAAATCGGGGACAGATTTACGAACGACAGCGCTCTTCGAGTCGGTGTTTACGAAGCGAAACGAAGCCGTTATGGATTACATCCGAGGCGGTTCGAGATCAGTGTTTGAAGTATGATTTCATCGGAGCTGTCGTTCCGAAATCGAGTTGGGTACCGAACCAGGTTGGGCCCGTGGTCATCTGAAGGGCAAGAGATCGCGCAGTAGCAAAGCCTGATCATGCCGGAGGATAACGAGCGCGTCTTTGTTTGCCGGGTTGAGTTGCCAAATCATTTCGCGGCAGCGACCGCAGGGTGGGAGGACGGCGCCGTGTTCGTCGACAGCGACAACGAGAGAAATTTCGGACTCGTGGGCTTTAAGCATCTCGGCGATGGCGGCATGCTCGGCACAGAAGCCGAGGCTGGAGGCGAAGTCGAGACCGATGCCGGTGTAGGTTTTGCCGGAACAGAGATGATTACAGACGCCACTGTGGCGGCGCTGCAGTCGTCGCTGGGTTTGATTGGGCGCGCGAGTTGATGCGCCTGGGTGATAAGGTCGCTGTGGTTTTGGGGATGTGTCGTAAGTTGGAAATGTCATTTGTAAACCGTGAATGGTGAATTGAGCTTTCCTAAACACGTGTGCCTTCACCGACCACTGAAAGCAACCACGATCCGCGAAACTACACGAAGGCGCACGAAACTGGTGTCCTTAATTCGAGTTACTTCGTGTCATTTCGTGGATCGCTTGCCATTCCTATCACTCTAACTCATGCAGACTGCAATCCAGTGTAGTCTTGAAGAAAGCTAGAGTCGATACATTAGCAGGGGAGCGCTGCGCTTTTGCCCGCCTTCCCAACCTGCAAATTTTCTCGGCGTGAGTTGTTAATTCAGTGTTGAGTGATTTTGTTCCCAACACAAATCAAGAGTAGAGGTCCCAACAATCAAAGCGTAGACTACTCACGAGATCCGCCGAAATACAACCGCGACAGGAGCTTCTCTCTCGCAATGAGACGATAGAGCCTGACTCCGGGTTTCAAAGCGTTCGTTGGCAGCTCTTGTATCTGGTGAGTTTGTACCACATCCAGCAGTTTAGCCCTGCGCGCGACTTACCTGTTACCAAATGAGGAGTTGGCGTCGGGTCGCCAGTGTAAGGCGCGGTGTATAAGATTAAGGTATGCAGCTTCCTGTGAACCCGCCGATCTTGCCCATGCTCGCCAAACGTGTAGGTGAATTGCCGGTAGCCAGCACTTGGATCTTCGAACCGAAATGGGATGGGTTCCGGGCCCTGGTCTTTCGCGATGCGGATGAGATCCTGATCCAGAGCCGCGACGCAAAGCCACTGAACCGCTATTTTCCCGAACTGCTCGAACCGCTCCGCTCCCAGCTACCCGCGCGTTGCGTGTTCGACGGCGAGATCGTCGTCGCCCGAGATGGCGCGCTCGACTTCGATGCGCTCCAACTCCGAATTCATCCGGCCGAGTCACGCGTCAACCTTCTTTCCCAGGAAACCCCGTCATCAATCGTGCTCTTCGACATTCTCTCTGAGGGTGAGCGAGATCTGAGGACCTTCCCGTTTCAGGAACGTCGTCGGATCCTTGAATCACTGCTCTCATCGGCAGTGCCGCCGATACACCTGACCCCTGCAACTAGCGAATTTACAGTAGCGGCGGACTGGTTTCGCCGCTTCGAGGGTGCTGGTTTGGACGGCGTCATCGCCAAGCCGATCGCCGGAACCTACGAACCCAATAAGCGTGTCATGCTCAAAATCAAGCACGAACGCGATTGCGATTGTGTCGTTGCCGGCTTTCGCTGGCACAAGAAAGGTGAAGGTGCAGCTGTCGGCTCACTACTGCTGGGCTTGTTCGACCAGTCCGGCGCGTTACAGCACGTCGGCGTGTGCTCGAGCTTCACAGACAAAAAGCGCATTGAGCTTGCCGACTACCTGGCACCATATCGCCAAGACGCGCTCGTCGATCATCCATGGAAAGAGTGGGCCGTGCAGGAACTCGCCAATGGCCGTCGCATTCCCGGAGCGCAGAGTCGTTGGAGTCACGGCAAGGATCTGTCATGGCAGCCATTGCGTCCCGAGCTCGTGGTCCAGGTCGCTTACGACCACATGCAGGGCAGCCGCTTTCGTCATATAGCGCAGTTTCGCAGGTGGCGTACGGACAAGAAGCCGAGCGACTGCACTTATGCGCAGCTTGAAGTTGTGCCGCCGCACGAGCTAGAGACGATTTTCAAATGATTGCCGATTGGCGATTGCCAATTTCCGATTGGTAGGCGAATGTTGATGTTCCGAAACGGCTGAGCCGCTGGATCTGAGGCCCAGGAAAATCACCCCTATTCACTAGCGCCTTCGTCATTACAACTTTGCCGCCCAATGTGAGGCCCAAGAAAATCATCCTTCCTCTTACTACCGCCTTCATCATTACGGCTTTGCCGCCGGATGTGAGGCCCCTGAAATCATCCTTCCTCTTACTAGCGCCTTCGTCATTACAAACTTTGCCGCCCAAATCTGGAGGCCCAAGAAATCATCCTTCCTCTTACTAGCGCCTTCGTCATTACAACGTTGCCGCCCAATGTGAGGC
>JBHENP010000135.1:0-4308 GCA_046261995.1 Pyrinomonadaceae bacterium | reverse complement strand
GAATTTGACGGCAGCGTCATCGTTGAAAGAACGAAAGGCGAAGTCTCAGCGCGTTGCGACATGGAAGCGGCGAACATACTCGCACTCAATCTCATGAATGACATCGTAAAGGGAAAACACACCGCCGAAAAAGCGCGTGAGATCTATTCCGAAGTAACAGGAGCTTACGTCTTAAATCAACCGGCGCCCTACGCGGAGGAATTCCAATTCGAGGTGACTTCAGGCAACACGGCGGATGCAGACAAAAAGCAGACGCCGGGGCCGCTGATGACTGAGATGACAAAAAAGGTCAAGGAGATCATAAGCAGCGAGAAAAGCTGACTGGCGCTAAGATCTCCGCCGGGCGATCGCAATCCTACGGTCGGATGATCCGCCCGGCGCATCTCGACGGCTGATTGGGTGAAGCTGAACCCGAACCCCTGGCCTCCGCATCGCGCAACACCAAGCTAAGTCTTTTCTTTCGTCGAAGATGCGATCAATGAAAATCGCATAGTATTACCATCTATTCCCATTGCTTACCATAGAGTGCCGTCGGGTGCGGTTATTTTTGTCCACGTATGGCCACATGGAAGAAATGACATCCGAGGTATGAAGATTGTAAGTTCTTGATGAGTGGGAGTTATTGGTGGAGCAGAGGAGGGTCGAACTCCTGGCCTCCGCATTGC
Organism: Pyrinomonadaceae bacterium; assembly: GCA_046261995.1. Lineage (GTDB taxonomy): Bacteria > Acidobacteriota > Blastocatellia > Pyrinomonadales > Pyrinomonadaceae > PSRF01. Next base: position 3,643 of record JBHENP010000135.1, on the reverse strand, counting down.
GAATTAGACGCTCGGCAAAAACGTAAGTATTTGCCTTTTCAAAAGTTGCAGCCACCGAAGAAAAATCGAGGTTTTCCCGTTCTTTCCCATTCCTTACCATTGCTATGCGCCACGTCCTGTTTTTTTTGGTCACATATTGGCCACTTAGAATTCCAAAGTGGCACTCTCGGATAGATCGAATCCGTTGGCACAAGCGCCACGAAGTTTTTCGCAACTGTACGTGAGAGTTTGAACCATACCCCTCAGCTTGTTGAAATCGAAATTGGTCGTGGCGCACTCAGAAGATGTGCCGGAGGATTGGATGCGCAACATACGTTGACCAGTTTCTTACGATCCTTTTGCATCTCTGGGTCTTTAGCGAGCAATGCCCTAACCGCACGCAGTACGACAACTGCATCCTCATTCGTTGGTTCGACAATTCTATAATGCATCCATGTGCCTTCTCTCCGAGCGGCGACTACTCCGGCCTTGCGCAGGTAAGCCAGGTGACGAGAAATCTTGGGCTGATTTACGTTGAAAATTTCAACGAAGAAACAGACGCAGACCTCATCGCCGCCCATTAGATTCAGCAGACGTAGACGCGTCCGATCAGCCAAGGCCCGAAAGAATAGCTCCATGTCGAATTTGCGAATCTTATTCACCATGACCGAATACTAACATACTCAACATTCGCCTTGACATATATTCACACGCAGGAATAACCTCTTAGCTATATTCGCTCAAGCGAATGTTCGAGACGAGGATGATTAGTCGAGATGAGCAATCTGCCTAGACGCGCTGTCGCCGAAGCGCTGGGAACAGCTCTCTTACTTGCTACCGTGGTGGGCTCCGGAATCATGGGCGAGCGATTGTCAGGCGGAATCGTCGCAATAGCACTTCTCGCAAATAGCTTGGCTACAGGCGCGGCTTTAGTGGCGCTGATCCTATCGTTCGGACCCATTTCGGGAGCACATGTTAATCCCGCAGTTACACTAGCAGACGCCTCTCAAGGCGGATTGCCGTGGCGCGAAGTTCCGGTATATGTCGCGGCTCAAGTCCTGGGTGCCTTCGCGGGAGTAGCGGCCGCTAATGTGATGTTCGAACTGCCAGTCTTCTTTGCGTCTCACAAAACAAGGTACGGAGGCACTCAACTCTTCAGTGAGTTCGTGGCTACGTTTGGCCTAATGGCAATTATCTGGGGTTGTGCTCGAAGACGTTCGGCGATGGTTCCTTTTGCGGTCGGTGGTTACATAACTGCCGCCTACTGGTTCACATCATCAACAGCGTTTGCCAATCCCGCAGTGACATTGGCGCGGTCAGTGAGCGATAGCTTTGCCGGGATCCGGCCCATTGATGCGCCAGGTTTCATAGTCGTTCAGTTACTGGGAGCTGCGGCGGCTACGATGTTGTTCAAATGGCTGGTCCCAACTCTTTCAGAAGATGCGAAATCAGTTGTGATTCCGCACGGTGAAGAAGGAGAACACCGTGAGGGTACTTTTAGCGATTGATGAATCAGCCCCTTCGCAAGAAGCAGTAAACGAAGTATTGCGGAGGCTATGGCCCCCAGATACGACCGTAAGAGTCCTGCACGCTGTAGGAAAATTTGTCCCGCCAGCTCAGGAGCTTTGGTATGACGCTGGAGGAAACCTGGAGCAGGCTCGTCAGGAGATAAAGGATCGTTTTCAAATACTCGTTGAAGAGACTGCCAAACGTCTAGCCGACCACAATCTGACTACAGAAACCTCCATCCGTGAAGGAGAGCCAGGTAAAGCCATTGTCCAGGAAGCAAAGGATTGGAAGGCTGACCTCATCTTCGTTGGCTCGCGCGGTCACGTAACCGTCCAGAGACTGCTGACTGGTAGTGTTTCACACTACGTCGTCGATAACGCGTTGTGTCCCGTCGAGGTCGTGCACCAAAGGCAGGGTGCAGATGAATGACGGCACGCGTCACAAACTCGTCTGGGACTGGCTGCGGTTGTTTTTGGGGTTGGATGCAGATGTCATTGGCGGCGGCAGGATTCGGCGCACTACTCGTTGTTGGCAACCACTCGGTCACGTGGGCATTCGCAATTGCTGCGCTGCTCGGACTATCGTGAGTCGCTTGCTTTATCACAGCAAATCCGACTCGACACTAAAAGGGTAAAAGGCAAGATGAGCAATCCTAAACGAGTTCTAATTCTCTGCACGGGTAACTCAGCCCGCAGCCAGATGGCTGAAGGTCTAATGCGCTATGAGGCAGGAGAGAGATTTGAGGTCGAGAGCGCAGGCGTAACTCCAAGCTCAGTCCGCGCTGAGGCGGTCGAGGCAATGAAGGAAATTGGTATTGATATTTCCACGCATCGTTCAAAGTCGGTAGATGAATTCGTCGGCCAAGACTTCGATTACATCATCACCGTGTGTGATAACGCGAAGGAGACTTGTCCGGTATTTCCGGGCAAAGCGAAGCGCATTCACAAGAACTTTGAAGATCCCCCGCCCGCTTCAGTCGGCGACCACAACTCTCGGATGGCTGTCTTCCGGAAGGTTCGTGATGAGATTCGCGACTGGTTGCAAGACTTCAGCGAAGCGGAAAACGGAAAGGAAATCCCATGAGACCAGGTGAGGAGCCTTTCAAGATCGGTTAGTTATCAAATCAAGCTCACGGGGGATTTCACATTTTAGAATGGAACTAAGTCGTCTAATACGATTATGACGTCGTTCCCGTTGCGATGGTTGCGACTCTTTCCAGATAGTTATATTTTAATTCCATTTCTGAACAGGTTACAGGCTTTGCCGACCTGCGTTTTCTTGTTATCGTCTTTCGTTGTCGGAAATCGATACTGGAAGGCAACGAGATTTGATAAAGATCTCTACTCAGGGATGATCGTGCCTGCGAGCGCGTCCGTACCGTAGAGTACAGAACCACTACCGCGTGCCACCTCCACTCGCTCGACCTGATCCACGTCCATAAGTCCAACCTCGATGCCGGAGTTCGCCGTCGAGATGCGAGCGTTGTTGAGACGCTCTCCGTCCACAAGCACGAGCACGCGGTTGCTTTCGAGACCACGAATGCGCGGGCGTACCTGGAATGGGCCTTCATTAGCGGTGCTCACGCCTGGCAGGTCGCGGAAGAGATCGCCGATAGTGTTTGGCATGCGGCACTCTAGCTCCGTTCTTTCGACGACGCTGACTGGCACAGGAGTGTCTCGCTGATGGTGCCGCGCTGGAGAGTGAGTTCGACCTCTTGTTTACTGGCCGTGAGCGCGATCTCCTCGGTAACATCAGAGAATCCCAAAATACGGGCACTAATCCGGTACTGCCCTCGCGTCAAATCAGCGAAATGAAAAGAGCCGCGCGAGTCTGTCGTGACGGTGCGCTCGAATCCTCCGGCGCTCTGCCGCAAGCTGACGGTCGCGCCCGGCAGCGCCGCGCCGTTTACATCGACGACGCGACCGTCAACCGCAAGGCTGGCATTATTGCTAACCCTTTGTTGTGCGAACGCTGGGAAGAAAGCGACCGTAGAGAGGATCGCGGCGAAAACAAATTTGCGCATGATAGGCAGCGCGCATGCTTCGCTACCCTGCGGAAAGAAGGCGAGTTTTGTTGGACATGGGAACTCCCTCTCACGCACCTGCCCTCATAAAACAAAGAGAGATGCATCAATAAAGGCGGCGTGCTAGGATAC
>JBHENP010000134.1:0-4693 GCA_046261995.1 Pyrinomonadaceae bacterium | reverse complement strand
GGAAAAGGGAGACTTATCCCTGAGCGTCATGTCCTCGGGTTGGTCATAAACCTTCACTCCGGCGAGATAGACACCCAACAACGTCAACAGGATCGTGAAGCCGGCTATCGCGGCCAGACTTACGTCCAACTGCATGCGTTGGACCGAGAGGGCGAGAATCCCGGAGAGCGCCGCCAAACCGTAGAGCATCCAAACGGCGTGGCGTTCCGACATCCCCAGAGCTACGAGCCGGTGCGAAGTATGATCGCGACCTCCCTGCGAGGCAGCCCGGCCGGAGATCTTTCGTAGCACGGTGACAAACGTGGTGTCGAAAATCGGAATAAACAACACCAGGATGGGTACCGCCAGCACGGGTAAAAAGCTTCTTGACCGCCCTCCGGAAACGTTCACTAAAGCCGTGCTGGCCAGAAAAAATCCGACGAACAGCGACCCGCAATCACCCATGAAGATCGACGCCGGATTAGAGTTGTAAATCAAAAAGCCGAGCAGCGCTCCGGCGAATGTGAGAACCATCAGAGCTTCGGTTGCCTGTCCGGTGTGCAAAAAGCTCAACCCGAGAAAGCACGAAGCTATCACTGCAATGCCGGCAGCGAGCCCATCCATGTTGTCCAGCAGGTTCAGCGCATTGGTGATGCCAATTAACCAGAAGATGGTCAAGGCCATGTTCAGGGGCAACGAGCTGGTCCAGGGCAGACTCAGACCGTAGTAAATAATGAATGCCGCCCCCATAATTTGGCCGATCAACTTCTGATACGGTTTGGTGTGGATCAGATCATCGACGAGGCCGACTAAAAACAGAAAAGTGGCGGCGATAATGATCCTCCACCCGATCGGCGTCTTTGGAATAAACGCCAGGTAGCTGACTATCACCGCCGCCCAGATGACCACCCCACCCAGCATGGCGGTCGGCTGTTTGTGCCAGCGATCGGTGTTTGGTTTGGCCACCATACCAAGTCGCCGGGCCACCGCACGGACTAACGGCGTCAGCGCGACAGCAAGTCCAAATGCTAAAGCAACCGAAAGAAGGTTTAGCGAGCTAAATGGCATGATAGAAAGCGAACGAGAACTGTTCTATACGGTAGTGCAAGTCGAAAAGCTATTCGATCGAAGGCGTCAAATCAAGTCGGGAAGTCTCAGTCGTTGGCTGGGGGCCGGCCGCTCTGATATTCGATTACGCTCTGAAGGATGCCGTCGAGGCCCATTTGGGATTGAAAGCCGACAAGGTCTTTGATCTTCGTGATGTCTGGAATGCGGCGTGGCATGTCTTCAAAGCCTTCTTCGTAAGCCTCGTCGTAGGGCACGAAGACAATTTCTGAGTCGGATTTCGTCATGTCTTTGATGCGTTTGGCTAGATCCAGAATCGTTATCTCTTCGTTCGAACCGATATTGAAAACCTGCCCAACGGCCTCCGGACGGTCCATCAACTTGATCAGGGCTCCCACTACATCCCCTACATATCCAAAGCAACGCCGTTGTTCCCCGTCGCCATAGACGGTAATGGGCCGGCCGGCCAGGGCTTGTTTTACAAAGGTGGGTATCACCATGCCGTACTGGCCGGTCTGCCTGGGACCGACGGTATTGAATAACCGCACGATGATCGTGGGCAGCTTTCTTTCGCGCCAGTAAGCTAATGCGAGAAACTCGTCGATCGCTTTCGAGCACGCATAGCTCCAGCGGCCCTTGGTGGTGGCCCCCATAACCAGATTCCCATCCTCGCGAAAGGGCACGTCAGTCGAGAGGCCGTACACCTCCGAGGTAGAAGCAAGCAGCACCTTCTTCTTCTTCTTGTTGGCGATCGCCAACACTACTTCAGTGCCACGCACGTTCGTTTCAATGGTCCTTACCGGGCTTTCCACTATGAGTTTCACGCCCACCGCGGCCGCCAGGTGAAACACTACATCGCATTGGTCCACCAACTCCGCGGTCACCGGCTGGTTGTGTACACTGTCTATCGTGTAACGGAAGCGAGGATTGGTCTTCAGGTGCTGAATGTTTTCGAAGGTGCCGGTCGATAAATCGTCGATGACGAAGACTTCGTCCCCTCGATGAAGGTACGCGTCGGCCAAATGGGATCCAATGAATCCCGCGCCTCCGGTGATCAATACTCGCAAATTGTCTGCTCCTTTTGAACCTAAATTCTGGACTCGAGGCTATTTTCCGATGAGTCTACCTCAACTTGAATCGCTCTGCGCTCTAGCAACTCTTTGTAAAGAGCTTTTATGTCGTCCAGTAATCTCTCCCGGGAAAAGTTACTCGCGACAAACTCTACACCACGATTGCCCAGCTCGGTGCGGAGTTGAGGATTCTCGATCAGGTGCAACAATCCCGCTGCCACCGCGGCCGGATCGTTTGACTGAATGCTAAGACCTCGTGGGCAGACCAGGTACCGCTCGTTTTGATGTTCTTCTATGGTCTCGCCCAGAAGATCGACCACTCCACCAACTGCGGTGGCAATCACCGGACGCGCGTTGGCCATGGCCTCGATAAGCGTCAGCGGTGTTCCTTCGTTGAGGGATGTTAAGGCGACTATGTCGAGAGCGGCATAGAAGTTCTCCGGATCCCGTCGGCTGCCCACGAAGATCACATCCTCAACCAGGCCTAAATCCCGGGCCTGGGCTTCGAGTCTGTCTCGCAAGCTGCCGTCACCTATCACAACAAACCTGACTCGAGGGGATTTTTCATCCGCCAATCTGTTTTTCAAGATCGCCACGGCTCTCAGAAAGAGTTCATGGTTCTTGATTTCGGTCAGGCGGCCCACAATTCCTACCAGGAGTTCCTCACTCTGAGCACGCAACTCATCGCGAAACAATTGGCGACGGTTCCGCCAATCGGCGAAACTGTGAGTGTCGAGCCCAAGCGGAATCACCACAAACTGATCTGGGCGGCCCACCCCGAACCGCGCATGGATCTCTCGCCGCTGCTGTGTACTAACAACCACGATTCGATCAGTGATCAGCCGCGCCAGGACCTTCTCTATGGTAAGAAACAGACGCGTTTTGAATGGGCCATAATAACTGTGAAAGATATGGCCGTGATAGGTGTGCACGAATAGACACTGTCGCGGCCGTCCCAACAGTGTCGAGAGTGTTAACCAGCGATATAGAAATCCTGCAACTCTTCCTACGGTGCCTGCCTTCGCCGTGTGGGTATGCACTACGTCAGGGCGCTCGCGACAAAACACGCGGTAGATTTTCCAGATCGTGAGCGCGTCTTTGAAGGATATCTCGCGACTCATCTCTGCGATGAGCAACGGCTCTACACCGTGCTCGGCGGCAAAGTAGCTCATGTCTTCTTCGCCAGGAGGAACGGTGCCCGCCACGAGTACTGAGTTCCAATCCGCTCCCTGCAATCCGGCCGTGAGCCAGACTACGTGCCGGGCCGGCCCACCTACATTGAGCCGGGCAATAACGCGGACGATCTTCATGGGAATTTTTGATTTTTGATTTTTGATTTTTAATTGGCGATTGAGTGTACTAATTGTCGGGTAAAGAACTATCAACCGCAAGACAAAATCTAAAATCGCCAATCAAAAATCAAAAATCATTACTCTTCCATTCGGTATATTGTTTCCGGATCGTCCTCGTGGCGGATCTCATCAATTGGCTGCTGTTTGCCTTGACCCATATAAAGCCGGTTGGGACAGTTGATGACAATGCCGGGAACATCACCAACATTCTGATAAGCGTGAACGACGCCGACTGGCACCAGTACGGATTTAGGACTGTCTTCTCCGACGACCACCGTCATAATCCGATTGAAAGTCTCGGAGTCTTGCCGATTGTCCCACAGGCGCAGTTTGAAATGTGATGGTCCCAGGAAGCAAAACAAATCGGCCTGATCTACATGCTCGTGAGGTCCGCGAGTCACTCCCGGATAAGTGGAGGAAATGTAAGACATGGTTGGATAAAACTCAGGGGCCAGCTCGTCGTGCCGAAAAAGCTCCGCCAGCCAGCCGCGCGAATCTTGAAATTTTTTCAAGTCGCGAATAACCACGTCTCTGATTTCACCGACCTCGAAACCCTTAGGTCTAACCACCGATCTCGACTCCATGCTTCAGCTCCATTTTGTTTGCGCCAGTTTCAGCCACCAGATTTGAAGCCCGCAGAAGACTTTCGAAGGTGCCGGCATCAGTCCACCAGCCTTCCAGCTCTTCCCAGGTCATTTCGTCTCGGTCGATGTACGCATTGTTCACATCCGTAATTTCCAGCTCGCCCCGATCCGATGGTTTCAGAGTACGAATAATTTCGTAGACGCCAGCGTCGTACATGTAGATACCAACGACTGCAAATTCGGATTTGGGGAACTCTGGCTTTTCTTCAATACGAACGACCCGCCGACCGTCGACCTCCGGAACGCCGAAACGCTGCGGGTCGGGGACTTTCTTCAGCAGGATCTTTGCACCACCGCCCTGATGACGATACGCACGCACCGCGGAACTAATGTTGCTCTCAATGATGTTGTCACCCAGAACCACGCAAACCGGCTCATCGGCCGCAAAATGTTCCACCAGGGCGAGGGCTTCCGCGATTCCACCTTCGCCCTCCTGATAGGTGTAGTTCAGGTGCTTCAGTCCAAAAGCTTTTCCATTTCCCAACAGCTTCAGAAAGTCACCAGCTGAATTGCCACCTGTCACAATTATGATGTCGGTGATCCCAGCGTTCACCAGCGTCCGAATCGGGTAATGGATCATTGG
>JBHENP010000133.1:0-4735 GCA_046261995.1 Pyrinomonadaceae bacterium | reverse complement strand
CAACAACACGGTCGGACTAAACAAATCGCGGAAGATTCCGGAGATAGTCATGACGACGTCAATCCGCGGACGTTTCAATTCCTCAAGCGGAATCGCTTTCACTTCCGTAACCCGGTTTAGGGCATCGCGTAACGGACGAACACCCAGCAACCAAAACGCCTGGGCCACTCCTTCACCTTGAGTCTTGATGTTATCCAGACCCCACAACACCAACGCTATGGCTTGGGGATAGCGTCCGTTCTCGGCCAGGTAACGTTCGAGCAAGCTCCCGGCAACCGCTTCGGCGCGGGCAAAAGCCATCGTCGAAGGAATGGTGTAAGGATTAACCGCGTGTGTGTTTCTTCCGGTTGGAAGGATTGCAGGGTTTTGAACAATGTCGGCACCTGGACCGGGTTCGATGAACTCACCTCGCAGCGCGCGGAGCAAAGCTTCGACCTCGTTATTAGTTTCCAGCTGCTTCGAGATCTGCTCCAGCAGCGCGAACACCGGCAGCGAATCCTGACGATCAATATTCGAGGTACGCTCCAGCAAAGATACTGCGACCTCGGAACCACCCTGGAGAAACTCCTTAATCGCCGCGGAGACTACGTTATCAATCCGCTCCCGGTCCGCCAGCCGCGCCTGGTCCAACGCCGCGGACTTAAGGAGGGCGTCATAACTCCCGAGGCCGAGACTCTCACTCACCAGATCGGGCAAGGCGCGTACACTCGCCTCGGGCCGGTCAAACGAAGCGATCATTCTGAGCATGTCCGCGCGCTCTGCGATTTCAGACGGACGTCCAAACACATGTAATCCGGTAGGAATCAAGCGGTGCTCAATCTCCAAAAGCTGATCGTAGAGTTCCAGCACGCGGCGATCACGTTCGAGAGGACTCAAACCGCTCTCGGCATTCATGTCCGCTAGATGGTTCGACTGGCTATCGGGCATGTTTTTTCGTCAGCATCTCGTGTAGGAGGCCTAAGCCCGTGCGGCTGTTCGTTCGGGCTTAACAATCGCATGCCCGCCGCAGCAGAGAAGGGTCGCCAACAATCAAGAAACGTTGATAGGCGGCTCCCGTTGATGTGGAAGTTATGCCGTGCGTGTGCCGGGCCGCTTTCGCGGTGACGTACGCATCAGGCGAGCGATTGTGCGCAATGCCTCGTTCGCTGCGCGAGAATCAGGAAAGAGTTCTGCGACGTCCGGGTCGAGGAGAACCACGTTAGTGCCTTCTGCATACCGTGCTGCAGTGACGCCGCGGACCGCTTTGGAGAAATCGTATTCTGGCCGCATGGTATCTTTGTCAGACCCCCGCGGTCGTGCCTTCCCTTTACGCTTCTTCATATTGTCGTCGCTCATGTCGAGCCGCTAGCCGAGCACTGATGATTCGCGTTCGCGGTGGCCGCTCGGTGTACGAGACCACCAACAATCGATAACGATCCGACATACCAAGCACGATGAACCGATGCTCACCCAGCGAATGGTCTGGATCTGCCATATTCATTGACAATGGATCACCAAAAACCGTAATGGCCTCTTCGAATGAAACGCCCTGCTTGCTTAGATTGGCCCCCGCCTTTTTTCGGGTTCCACAAAGTTGTAGCCCACCCGCTCATTCTACCGTTCGAGCGTGAAATACTCCATCGGCTCGACTCTAGATGAAACTCCCGTTTTCTCGCGCCTATTTTGGCTCTTCACCTCTGAAGACGGCTTCCTCTGGATTGGATTGCCGAAAGAATGTTCTCGGCGACTTTGTCAAGGAGCTTTGTTCCCCAGAAGGGGTCTGTAACGTCGTAATAAATAACACGGATATGTTTTAAGTCGAAAGGGACATTCGCCTTCATTGGAAGATACGAGTACGACGGGTTTCTTCAAGGCATGAGCCAAACCAAGTTCTCTGATCAAGGATCGCCTTTGGAATGCGCAGTCCTTTTTCAAGGGAGTGCCGAGGATATTTGGGCACCACAGTTCTGGTCGCCGACTTTTTCTTCTTCATTATTTACTCCAAACGAATCATCTCAACTTGCGCGATTCGCCGAACGCTCAAGTTAACCAGCGCCGAGCATTCTATTGGCAGACATTCGCGTGACCATCGGTGAAGACCAGCAGCGCAGTCTCGCGCTACTCTGGGTCGCGGCGCGCCTGGCGTTTTGCGATGAGCTCCCGAACTGCGGGAAACCAGTTCCCTGGGAACCTCCATGACGGCTTGCGTTGTATCCTCAAACGAAGCTTCATCCTCCGCGACCGCCTCTGCTTCGGTCTGCTGCTCGTAATGGGCGAGCACGCGGCGAACTCTCTCCTCATCCCAGGCTCGCGGGAATTTCCTTTGCTTCATCTCTTGCCTTTCCGACGGCGTCGCCGTCGATACGCGGTGAGCGGTTTCTTTCGTAGTTCATATGCCGTGACCACAAACACGCTGTCCGGCTCTGGGTCCGGAACATAAATCACCCGCAGGGAACGTCCTGCCCGCGTCTTTTTCAAAGGCGCATCGAGGCTAACGCGCCGCCCGCTTGCGAGCGGTCGCTGTTGAGGCGGTGGTTAGACCTCGCTCTTTAACGCGACGAAGGACGTCGTTGATGCGCGACTGGTATCCGGGACCTAGCGACCGGAAAAAGGCGATCACGTCCGCATCTAGACGAATGGTCGTAAGCACCTTGGTTGGCGTCTTCTGTGGCCCCCGACCCCGACGGATGACCGGCGGTCCCAGCATTTCTTCCGACCAAGGTGGGTTGTCGCGATCAACGGCCTTTGCGGAAGTACTCTTCCGCGGTTTTAAAGTAATAGCGCGCTTCATATTTATCAGCCCTGCGTAATGAGAGCACATTGTAGTAACAATGTGCGCAATCGACAAATGGCTAATTTCAGTTCCCAGGCGTTTCACTTCGTCTTCTCAAACTTACTCTGATTGACGGTTAGATAAGTCGAACCCAATTTCTCTGCCAGGGCTCGAGCTTCACCCTTTGAGACATAGGGGTCGTGACTGTCCACGACAAAGATTTTTACTCCGGCCTTTCCTAATGCTAAACCCAAGCCCGCTAACTCTCTCTCGATCGTTTCCCGACATTCAGCCCGACGTTCAAGTTGCGATGCACTTCCGTTTGATCCCGCCGCAACATTCGCGTTGCCGTCAGTGAAAACCAAAAGAAAGATCTCACTTTCGCTTCGATCTTGTTTTGCTACCTTCAGCGAGCGGATTAGGCCGGCAGTGAGTGGCGTTCCGCCGCCAACTCCCATTGAATCGAGAACTCGCCGTGCGCGAAGCGTGCTCCTTGACGGCGGTAAGAGCACTTCCGCTGACGTACCACGAAACCCTACGATAGCCACGCGGTCACGCTTAATGTACGACTGTTTCAGTAGGCTGAGCGCAGCTCCTTTCGCCTGGCGGATGCGGTTGATTGCCATACTTCCAGAGCCGTCTATCGCGAAAATGAAAAGCCTTCCGCCCTTTCGGCTCAGTTGCTTGTAACGAAGATAAGGTGTCAGGTGCCGGGTGTCAGGTGCCGTTAAGGGACAAGATCTGGCACGCGGCACCCTGTACGCGGCACCTGCCGCCGCCCGCAAAGTGGCGTCAACCGCTATTCTGCCGCCCTCTCCTCTGAAGCTGACCGCCCGCGCATACCTTCCCCGCTGAGAGCCGGAGCAAATTTGCTTCGATCCGGCATCCCGACTGGTGCTAAGGTTAGCTGCCTTTGATTGACGTCGTGCGGCTCCCGCACGCCCACTAAGTCCGAACTCAAATAACTCAAGACCTACAGCCGAGGATGACGAGGGCACTTCTGGTGAATCGAAGCCACGGCCCCCATTCGGATCAGCTGATTTTCCACGTGAGCGAGAAAGCCCGGCAGCGCTTCGATTGCGAGCCTCGCTCTCCGAGTTCCGCCCTGCGGATCTAGCGCCGTCGTTTTGACCCCCACTGCCCGACCCGGCGTTGCGCTTCTCCGGCTGTTCGGCGAACACCTTTTCCAAGGCTCGCTGAATTCGCTCGGTGCTGGCCGGTTCTTCAAGCGGATCCCTCCGCAGCCTGTGGCGCAAGGCCATTGGAGTGACGCGACGGACATCGTCTTGCGTAACTTTTTTGCGGCCCTCGAATGCCGCCAGCGCACGTCCGGCTCGAGTGATCGTCAACTCACCGCGGTGTCCGTCGATCTTCAGCGCAGTGCAGATCTGCGCAATCTGACGCAACAACGGACGTTCAACTATGACTGAACCAGAGTTCTTCTGCGCGCGAGTGATTTTGTTTCGAAGTTGCCACTGATCCTGGGCCACGTTGGCGCAGAACTCTTCGGGATCACTCTCGAAGGCGTTGCGGCGTTCTACTATGTCGACTCGCCGATCGAGATCGTGATCAGTTTTCACTACCACGTGCAGACCAAACCGATCCAGTAGCTGGGGGCGCAACTCTCCCTCCTCGGGATTTCCGGAACCGATCAACACAAATCGTGCAGGGTGTTCAATTGAAATGCCCTCTCGCTCCACCTTGTTGATGCCTGTTACGGCTACATCAAGCAAAACGTCAACCAGGTGGTCGTCGAGAAGATTGACCTCGTCGATGTAAAGAAGCCCACGGTTCGCTCGGGCCAGTAGTCCTGGCTCGAACGTTTTTGCCCCGTCCCGGAGCGCGCGCTCGATATCAATGGTTCCACACACACGATCTTCGGTGGCGCCGAGCGGAAGATCCACGACGGCTACAGGCGCCGCTTCACGCTCTAGTCGATCGCCACGTTCCGCCTTCTTTTGACACTCGACGCAAAGATTGCTT
>JBHENP010000132.1:0-5012 GCA_046261995.1 Pyrinomonadaceae bacterium | reverse complement strand
GTGATCGAACGAATTTGTCATCACTCGTCACGGTGAAGAACGCGGGTCTGAGAATCAAAACTGTAGGAAACAGTGATTCTAGCTTTGGCGTGCCGTACGGGAATCGAACCCGTGTTACGCCGTGAAAGAAAAGCGACCTATTGTAATTCAAAGGAACCTAGCGGCATGGATAGCACTTTACCGCACTCTGAGGACTTACGGGCACGCTTATTGGACCTTTAATGGACGCGCGACGCCATCCAATGCGCGCCGTTGCTTTCCGTTACCGCGCAACGGATTTTAAGTCCATCCGAAGGCCTCTTACCTGATCTTACGAAACGAGATGAACCAATATTTACCGGACTCGCAGCCGTCAAAGTCATGCTTCGTCCTGTTATGTCTCGCGACAAAATGTCGTCATCTTAGCGTCATCTTTTGATCGAGTAACTGCCGGCAGCGTTCCGGTCTAGTTCGATTAACCTCACTGCACGATTCTTAAACTAAGTTCATCAGCCAGATGTCTGCTCGGTGGTGACGAGACTAAAATAGATCTGGCGGTCGTCCCGGGAGAGTGTAACTGCATAGCCTATTTTATGCGGCGTGACCGACAGCACCTCATGAACCTTTTTTGATTGGCTGTCCAGCAGGAAGATCTTGTTTTGAAATAGTAGCCTGCGGCTGTCACTCAACCAGACGGGTTGAAATCCGAAATCGATGAGCTTCTCATACTGTTGTGATCTAGAGAGTCAACGACGATACCGGACGGGGGAACACCACTTCCGCCCCGCAACAATTCATCGCCCGCGCAAGCTTCGGCGAGAAACGCCGCGCCCCCGCCCGGCGCATACTCCAGAGCTTGATGGAGCACCTCTTTGACTTGCTGCCAGCGTTCCGACTTGCTCATGCTGATTTGCTCATCTCTCGAAAGAGCGCACTTAACCGGCCGCGCCCTTGCTGAAATCGATTGAAGGAGCTGTTTGCTGTGCTGCCAATGTTCAGGGTTCACCGCGGAACACCGTTTTGCTCATTACTGCGGTAGTCCGACGCGCCGCACGAGGTCTGGGAATCGCAGGTCTGAGCGAAGAGGGTCGAGTCGCGGATCAACTTTGAGGTAACGCAGCCAGTCGGAACGTTCCTGATAGGCCTTTTCAAGCCAATCGAACGCTTGATCCTTTTGACCAAGTCCCACATAGATCATGGCCACATCATACGGAGAGATATAAGTTTCCTTCGATAGCCTTTTCAGTTCATCCATTATCTTCAGTGCCTCTTCCTTTTTGCCCGCCACCGCATAGGCGTGCCCAAGCTCCGCTCTGATGTGCAAGCTATCTCCCGAAAGGCTGATGCCCTTTTGGAATTCCGCGATGGCTTCCTGATGCATCCCTTTCTGCTCATAAGCTCCGGCGAGGAAATCGTGTGCCTGAGGAAAGTTCGGGTCCATCTCGATAGTTTTCCGGCATTGCTCGATGGCTTGGTCGTACTGTCGCGCGTAGACGTAATGCCACGCTAAGTGCGCGTTCAAGGGGAGCGAGAGCGGATCGATCTCCAGGGCCCGAAGGCTTTCGACAAGGGATTCATGGGTGCGACCCATAACCGTTAGATAATGCGAGTACTGATGATGAGCTTCAGCCTCATTCGGGTTCAACTCAAGGGCTCGTTTGAATTCTCTTTCGGAGGTGGCCCACTCCCATTCGTACTCCATCTTAACCACCGCCAAGGATGTGTGAGCTTGGGCGAGATTATCATCAATTTCCAGGGCTCTAGTCGCCGACGACTTTGCTCGCAGGTAGGAATCCCTGGGAGAAAGACCGTGCAAAAAACCGAGCCGCATAATATACATGTTGGAATCTGCCAGTCCGGAATAAGCCAAAGCGTAAGCGGGGTCTTTTTCAATCGTCTGATTGAAGTATTCGATGGCTTTCTTTAGCCCTTCATCCGTCCTCTTACTCAAGTGGTAGCGCCCCTTCAAATAGAGCTGATAGGCTTCCGGGTTCTCAGTTGCAGCTTTGCTCAGTCGCTTTTGCTCTTCGCCCGTCAGTTGCACGCGCAACTTCTCTGAGACCTCGCGGGAGATTGCTTCCTGTACGGCCAGAATGTCAGAGAGCCTGCGATTGTATTGCTCACCCCAAATGTGGCTATTATCCCGCGCATCCACTAGTTCAACGCTAATGGAAAGTTCATCACCACGTTGTGTGATCCTTCCCATTAAGACCGCTTCGACTCCGAGTTCCCGACTGATCGTCTGCACATCCGTCTCCTTGCCTTTATAACTAACCACTGAACTGCGCGACATGATCTTCATACGAGGCAACCGAGAAAGATTGTTGATTAAGCTTTCAGTGATTCCGTCGGAAAGATATTCAGTATTGGGATCGGCGGTCGCGTTGACGAAGGGCAGGACGGCCAATGAATTGACCGTCTTTTTGCTATTGAGAAAGTGATAGGAGGCGAAAATGGCGGTGCCAATAATAAGGGTTGCCAGAATGAATATCGCTGTGCCCCGCTTGTGATGTTTGATCTCGGTGAAGATATATTCAGCGCTGGATCTGGTGTGTGCTGTTGCGGCGGCAGACTGCCCGCTGCCCAGCGCCCTGCTCGTTGCCGGCGGCGCAGAGCGTTCCATCTCGGCCTCAAGCTCCAACTCTCTTCTCAAATTCCTCAGATCAATCAGCAGGTCTTTGACCGTCTGATACCGCTCCTCTTTATCTTTACGCAGCGCCTTCCTGACAAGGCGCTCCAACTCACCCGGAACCTCCGGCAAGGAATGTGTAAGCGGAAGAGGCTCTTTTTGTAGTATCAATGACATGACATCGCTGGCTGTTTCCCCTTCGAATGCCTGATGGCCAGTGACCATCTCATAGATTATCACTGCGAGACTCCAGATATCAGTTCGTGCATCAACAGCCAGACCGCGCGCCTGCTCCGGCGACATGTAACTTACCGTACCCATCACCAAGCCTGGTGTCGTCTCTACCTTAGGCAGAGTCGCAGCTACACTGTCGATTGCTTTCGGCTCGGCGAGCTTGGCGAGTCCAAAATCTAATACTTTGACGTAGCCGTCAGTGCGCAGCATTACGTTTTCCGGCTTGATGTCGCGGTGAATTATTCCCGCTTGATGCGCCGCTGCCAGCGCGCTCGCCACCTGTATTGCCACTTCAAGCGATTGGCCCAGAGTCATCCGGCCGCTGGAGATGCATTGGCGCAATGTCTGGCCTTGAACGTACTCAGTCGCCATGTAGAGTAAAGATGCCCCTTGCCCGATCTCATGAATCGTGAGGATATTCGGATGATTCAGAGAGGAAGCAGCGCGTGCCTCTTGCTGAAAGCGACGCAGCCGCTCTTCGTTCCTGGTGAATTCAGTGCGCAACAGTTTCAGTGCCACCTTACGGCCCAGCCGGATATCTTCGGCCAGGAACACTTCGCCCATCCCACCGCTGCCGATGTGGCTAATTACTTTGTAATGGCCCAGTCGCTGACCGACGTTCAAGACAGTTTGATCGTCAATGAGTAAATCTGGGTTGGCGTACGCTGGTGAATCAATAAAACTACCATCCTCTTCGTGTGCGGTGATCAGCTTCTCGACCTCTCTTCGCAGCACCTCGTCACCGGCGCAGGCTTCCGCGAGGAAAGCGGCGCGCTCCGCCGGCTCGCGCTCCAGGACGGAGTGAAACAGTTCATCAACTAGTTGCCAGCGTTCGGGAGTCATCGTCTCGCCCTACTCGTCGCCGATCTCGGACCGCAGCCACGCCCGTGCCATGCTCCAATCACGTTTGACTGTCGCCGGTGATATCCCGACGACTTCGGCCGTCTCTTCGATGCCCAGCCCACCGAAGTATCTAAGTTCAACGATCCGGCTCTTCTGCGTGTCGATGGTTTCCAACCTGCGCAGGGCTTCGTCAAGCGCGATCAAGTTCACATCGGGCCGGGAGGCGATGCGGTCAACCTTACTAAGCGACAGCCTAATTTGTGCCCCGCCGCGTTTGGCAGCCTGTCGGCTTCTCGCGTGATCGACGAGAATCTCTCGCATCAGCCGCGCGGCGATACCGAAGAAGTGCGCGCGGTTTTCCCATCGCGTGCCCTCTTGATCGACAAGCCGCAGGTAGGCCTCGTTGACCAAAGCCGTCGTTTGCAGTGTGTGGCCGGAGCGCTCGCGCTTCATGTAATGGCGAGCCAGGCGGCGCAGCTCCTCGTAGACGAGCGGCATAAGCTCGGCGAGCGCAGCACGGTTCCCGCCGCCCCATTCCAGGAGCAGGCGCGTCACTTCGTGGGGGGAAGGTGAGGGCTCGGACATCTGTAACGCTGCCGTTTAGGCAGGCGGCAGTCGGCCGCCGGTGCGCCCAATCATAGCACTGTTCCGCGCCCCCGCCGCGCCCCGTTCGGCCCGAAAAAAATTCCCCCCGGCTTGAGCCGATCCCCGCCTGGTTTCCGCATGAGGTGGTGAAGGCGGATGCGAGCCGCCCGCCCACCGGTTCCCGACAGACACGTGAGAATCATTGAAAGGAGAATAGACATGCGACACCAAATCGGCTTTAAGACGTTGGCACTGGCCCTCCTGTATGTCGCCGCGGCGCTCGCGGCCGAGGCCCACAACATTAAGGGGATCAACTACCCGACCCTCGCCACCGCCCGTTTGAGCAGCCCGACCGCGGCCGCGGATAGACCCGTCCCCATTGAGGGCACGGAGCTGGCGGTCGCCTGCTTCAACGTTCGCAACACTTCGCCCTACGGGGCGAAAATCACCGCTGTCGGCCTCGACCTGCCGGGCGACCGGACGGGCTTCGCGCTCGTCGTCCCCACCGACACTGAGTTCCGCTTGGAGAATGAGGTCGCGCACGTTCCCGACTTCCCGCACACGATCCTCGACTTCGCGCTGCTGACCGGCAAGACGTTCCCGGGCGGCAACCCGCACGACGGACTCGTGCCAAGCCCCACCCCGACGAAGTTCTGCGTGAGCGGGCCCTTCCCGCGCGACGCGGACGGGCATTTCACGCCCATCGAGACGCTGCTCAACTACTCGTTCGTGCGCTTCAAGC
>JBHENP010000131.1:0-5078 GCA_046261995.1 Pyrinomonadaceae bacterium | reverse complement strand
TGACGACGACAAGCTATACGGATGCATCGGTGACGAACGGGACGACCTACTACTATGTGGTGACGGCAGTCAACTCCGCTGGTGAGAGCGCCAACTCGAACCAGGCGAGCGCCACCCCTACCGCTCCACCTACACCTCCAGCTGCGCCAACAGGGTTGACGGCGACCGCAGGCAATGCGCAGGTCGCGCTCTCATGGACGGCTTCGTCAGGAGCGACTAGCTACAACGTCAAGCGCTCAACTACAAGTGGCGGCCCATACACGACCATCGCCCCTGGGGGTGACGACGACAAGCTATACGGATGCATCGGTGACGAACGGGACGACCTACTACTATGTGGTGACGGCAGTCAACTCCGCCGGTGAGAGCGCCAACTCGAACCAGGCGAGCGCCACCCCTACCGCTCCACCTACACCTCCAGCTGCGCCAACAGGGTTGACGGCGACCGCAGGCAATGCGCAGGTCGCGCTCTCATGGACGGCTTCGTCAGGAGCGACTAGCTACAACGTCAAGCGCTCAACTACAAGTGGCGGCCCATACACGACCATCGCCCCTGGGGTGACGACGACAAGCTATACGGATGCATCGGTGACGAACGGGACGACCTACTACTATGTGGTGACGGCAGTCAACTCCACTGGTGAGAGCGCCAACTCGAACCAGGCGAGCGCCACCCCGTAGGCTCCGCCCCCTTCGCCGCCGGCGGCTCCAAGCAATCTAGCAGGTACGGACGTATCCACTAGTCAGATCAATCTGAGCTGGACGGACAATTCGAGCAACGAAAGCGGCTTCAAGATTGAGCGTTGCACAGGTACGAATTGCACAAACTTTACCCAGATTGCTCAAGTCGGAGCAAACATAACCGTTTACTCGGACACGGGCCTTACGGCCAATACCTTCTACCGTTACCGTGTCAGTGCCTACAACACAACTGGCAATTCTCCTTACTCCAATACAGTTAAGGTGAAGACAAAAAGCAATTAGGAACGTGGCTGAACATTGGTGGTAGAGTCAGTACGGTATCTCGATCCGGTCCATTCAGCGATTCCGCCAACAGTTAGGAGACGGTGATCCCGATCTCACGGCTCTTGTTGCCGCAAAAAAGCCGAAGGTATTGCCCGTCAGAACCAACGAGCAACGGGCCGACAGAATCCTCGAGCTTCAGAAGCGGCTACAGAAGCGGGCCGACTTCGATCCTAATGCCCGAGTAGCGCTGAATCGAATAATGGAGCTGCTGACTAAGGACACACGGTGGGGCGATGGGGTCTAACAAGAGGTTGATTAGATAAATGCTTGATCTTCTGGTCGCGATTGAAAGGCGAGCGAAATATTTAGGCTCTGCGTTGCCAAAGCCAAAGCTAAGGACGAGCCAAGCGGAGCCCACGATCCGCGTGGAATTACCGGATGAGTCTTGGGCGGAAGTTTTTCAAGGCCTGCGGATACCTGCCTTAGCAATACCAAACCTCGAAAAAACCTACGGCGCCGAGGCGACAGATCCGGGGAGAATCAGCCGTTATCACTATGCTCCGCAACGCGGCGAAAGGAGCGACGCCAAGGCTTGACGCGGAAATTGAGATAGAACTGATGCGACTCTCGGACTGCGGGGAAGCGATCACCCAGCAGTTCCTTCACGACCACTTTGAGGCAGAAACTTTGAGCCATTATGAGAGGGAAGCCACGAGATAAAGACAGTCAAGGCAATTCGGTGCGTGGTCCGTCAGATTGTCGATGATCACCTGACCATTGACCGTGAGCCTGACCCCATCATTGGAAACTGTATAGAACGTGTAAGTCTCGGAGAACTCCGGCTGCACCTGACCGGTCCAGCGTACCGAGAAGGTATCAGGTTCTATTGATGGATCGGGTGAACCTTCGCCGAAGTCGAAGTTCACTGTCGGATCTATATGCGTCACCTTCAGATTGGTGAAGTCGATGTTGTCGTAGTATTCACCCGTTAAGCCCATTGTCGTAGGCGGGGAGACATCGCATCCAGATCCAGAGGTGATGCTGACATTGTCAACGCCCAAATTGAAAAATAACTGGTTTGTTCGTGACGGCGAAGCGCATTTTGAAATGTTCCACCCGCCGATACGAGATCCGTAATATCGAAGTCGTAATGGATGTACGGGTGCGGATTAGAACCCGGATCGGCGCCTAAGTAGAAATTCCGCAGGACGCCAGCGCCGGTATCGAACGGCGAAGCTCCGGCACTCAGAATAATCTACGCGGGCATGTTGGTTAGGTCCACTCCGATGATCAAGGCCGATGGGATTAACAACCGTGGCGGCGGCATAGTTGTTAACAAACATATCAAACGACAGAGTCACCGAAGAAGCTCCCGCCGGCACGGTGAAAAGTCTGTAGCAGGGCGTGAGTCCCCGGTCCGGTCTGATCGTTTACTGCATAAAACGTCCCAGACATCGGGCCGACAGTTGTCAGTCCACTCAAGGGCAAAGCGGTACCGCTTCTGACCAGGAAGCTGCCACTGCTGCCGGGTATCACCGGCGTGGTCCAGCCCGTGAAGTTGCCGGTCTCAAAGCCGCCGTTAACAGTAAACAGACCTCCGGTCTGAACGGTAAAGTTTAATACTTGTGGACTGCCCAGACCGGCGTACGTGACCGTCAGGGTGAAGTTGACCAATAGCCCGCAGGGCGCATCCGCTGGCAAGCTAAAGGTGAACGGTGTCGTGTTCACCGCGCTGTCTGAGGGTGGGATGTCCGGGTAGGTCGAGGTGGCTTGCGTGATTGTGACGCCCGGGGTCGAGGTGGTCAGCGTGGCGCTCACATTTGTCGCCGTGGCTCCCCCAATATTAAGCAATTCGACGCTGAGTGCGCCGCTTTCGCCGGGTTCGATAAAGGAATCGCCATCACCGCCGAGGGGATTCCGCATCACCCAACCCGATAGACGACGCACAGTTCTTCGTGCGCCAGCAGTACCGCGACTTTCTCAACCGCGAGCCGGACACGAACGGCCTGGCGTTTTGGACTAACGAGATCACCTCTTGCGGCTTTGATCCGCAGTGCATCGAGAATAAAAGAATCAACGTTTCGGCAGCTCTTCCTCTCGATTGAATTTCAACAAACGGGCTACCTCGTCTACCGGATGCACAAGGCCGCCTACGGCGATATGCCCGGCACGCCCGTGCCACTTACGCGGCAAGAATTCCTGCCTGACACTCAGCGCGTCGGGCAGGGCGTCGTGGTCGGCACGTTTGGCTGGGAGCAACAGTTGGAGAACAACAAGAACGCATTCGCCAGCGAGTTCGTCGCGCGCCCTCGTTTCACCACTGCGTTCCCGCAAGGGGATTACGGCAGAACAGTTCGTGGACGCATTGAACGCAAACGCGGGCGGCGTGCTGTCGCTGGGCGAACGCGATCAACTCGTGAGCGAGCTGGCCTCTGGCGGGAAGACCCGGGCGCAGGTCTTGAGGTCGGTGGCGGAGGATGCTGACCTCGCGCAGGCCGAGTTCAACAAAGCGTTCGTGCTAATGCAGTACTTTGGTTACCTACGCAGAAATCCAAACGAGCTGCTGGATGCTGACTTTAGTGGTTACAACTTCTGGTTGAATGAGTTGAACTCCTTCGGAGGGAACTTCGTGAATGCTGAGATGGTCAAAGCCTTCATCACCTGTCGAGTATCGGCAAAGATTCGATAGTTGCCCCGGTTGTTGTGAACCAATGCTCGTTGTAGGAGAGGGCAAAAAACTGTTTGCCAAGTTGGAAAAACGGAAGCCCGAGGGAATGGTTGCGAAGCGGTCTGATAGTTCATGCGTTGGCGATTCGGACTCGTGATTGGTTGAAGATTTAAACGACCGCTGGCCGGGATGAGATGCGAAAACGCTCAGAAAGTGGAGGCCCAAAGCTATCAATAGCTTCCGACTCATCTTCATAAACATCGAAGCTGGTCAAGAGTTGGGTGACTGCCATCAGCTTTCGTTGCGGCTGCTTCATTTCCGGCTATTTCGAATCGACACCGCGGGGATTCTTCTCTATCGCAGTGCTCCCGAACTGGCGCGCCTACAATCGTAGCAACGAGAGCTTCTGCAAGTTTACAAACTTCCGGATGAATAGAAACCGACGCGCCCAAAGGACAACTTGCACTGCGTATAACGAAACCGTCACCATCTTTCTCGACGTTCGCGGTTCCTCCCAGGCTTTCCAAAACTTGCAAAGCTTTTTGCAAACGATCCCCTAAGGTTCGTTTGTTCGCTGGCAAAGCGGTGCCGTCTGCGATCGAACGGCCAACTTCCCGAAGAATCTGGTCCAAAGCCTCCGGCGATAGTCGATCCTTCAATACGGAAATTAGTTGATTGAGCAGTGCGTCGTATGCCTTGGGAAAAAGGTGCTCTGCCTCGGCGGTTAATTCATAGGCGAAGTGCGGCTTGCGGTGACCTGGCTGTATGCCGCTCTGTCTAATAAGCCTATCCCGTTCGAGTGAAAGCAGATGTGCGCGTACAGCGTTATCGGTCAGGCCCAGTTCCTCTCTTAATTCGTTGACGGTTCTTGTTCCTCCACGAAGTAAGGTGACGATTCGGCCTCGAGTGCTTTCAAAGAAGCGTTCCCCCAATTTTGTAGCCTTCAAGAGTTGTTTCCTCCACCCGCAGTATACATTTCTTTGCTGGGAAACATAATAAATCAATAGACTACTTGACTTATTGTGGTAACGGTGTATTCTCCTCATAAAACAACCGTTCGGCGGGTGCATAAGAACATTTCTTACCTGGAGGAAGACGGATGGAACACCAAATTCGACATAGATCAGGCTTCGCTTCTTTGCGAGAGGCAAGCGTCATCGACTCGCGCCCCAGTTATCAGGCTTACCGTGTCCTTGCACTTGGGTTTCAATCTGTTACTAGTGCTTACTAACCGATAAGGAGAAGAACAATGTCTCAAGGAACTGTTGCAATGAAGGAATCCAAGCTAAAGGTTTATACGAGAGGCGGCGGTGAACAACTTGAGCAGCCATACGAAAAGCCTGTCATCTTACCCGCTTCCGAAAATAAGGACGCAGCAACACATGCCTGGGCCGATGCCCGGTTTGCGACCGACATCATGGGTGAACACGCATTCTTCTTTGCC
>JBHENP010000130.1:0-5102 GCA_046261995.1 Pyrinomonadaceae bacterium | reverse complement strand
GGCCCATCCTGACCGCTGCGCTGGCTGTCCTTTACCGCCGAGGTCCCGATTCGTGCGCCAGACCTGCTTGCCTGTGTGCTTGTCGAAGGCGGCGATGTATTGCTGTTTCTCGTTATCGCTCACGATAACCAGCAGGTTCCCAGCCAGCGCTGGCGAACTCCCCGTTCCGAGGTCGAGGTAAATCGGATTCGGTTCAAGTGGCGTGGTCCAGGCGAGCTTGCCCTTCAGGTCAAACGCCCATAACCCCAGGTTCGCCACATACACGTAAACGTGCACTAACTTCCCGTCCGTCACCGGACTCTCTGAAACGAAGCTGTTCTTGCGATGGCGCCCGCCGGGCGGATGCCCGGTGTGGAACTCCCTCTTCCATTCCACCTTGCCGCTTTTCAGGTTCAGGCAATAAAGAAAGTAGTGAAGCATCACCTCATTCGGTAGCTCGATGTCGCGTTCTGTCACGCGCTTGATCACCTGCTCCATCGGCACTCCTTGCTTTATTAGCTCCGCGACGTATTCGTTGCTGTACTCGGTGCCGATCTGCGGTGGCTTCGACTTGCCCTCCGTGGTTACGGTGGTTACGTACACCCTACCGGCGGTCACGATTGGCGATGACCACCCGCGCCCTGGGATCTCTTGCGACCACTCCACGTTCTCGGTCTTCGACCAACGTTCGGCGAGGCGCGGATGCGTTCCCACAGGATTTGATTCCGGCCCGCGGAACTGCGGCCAGGCCATATCCTGGCCGTGAACTGGGAATGACACTAACAACAGCGCACCCGCCAGGCCGCATATCGGACACCACAGGCTTCTGCCGGCTAGGCGCAAAAGAATGTGAAGGTGTTTTAGTGTGCGATTAGTTTCTAGTTTGGACCGAAGTCTACTCATTATCTTCTCGTGTGTTTTGCTAAGGTTGAGTTGTCTGTATATACCACGAATCTATCCTTATGCATCGGACCGCCTCAATGCGAGCAAGTTGAAGTTCGCGAGCCGTAGAACCGACAAGAGTACTTTAGCTGCAAGACTCGACATGAACAAAATGACTCTACACCGAAGGTGTTCGCTATTTCGAGCCCAGGGTTTGACTCTACGCCGAAGGTGTTCGCTAATTCCAGCCCAGGGTTTGCTTTGAAACCCTGGGACCACTGCGCGAATCAACTTAACGCTGAAAGAGTATTAAGATTTTCCTGTATCCAGCGTCTTGAAATTTTCCTGCAGACGAACGCCTGCGTGAAATATTGTAGGGATATGAATCGGCGAAACGATGAAATGCCTCGGCGCTTTCAGCGTAAGCTGCCAGAGCGTGGTAAAATCAGCAAGCTTTTCGAAAACCAAAAGGAGGCCACCTTCACATGGCTCAATCCCTCTCACGTCTCTGGACGCACCTCATCTTCTCAACCAAAAACCGTTTCCCCTTTTTTAGCGAAACAACAATACGAACTGACACGCATGCGTACCTAGCGAAAATGTTGCGTGAGCAGGATTGCGAAACACTGATCGTCGACGGTGTGGAGGATCATGTTCACGCACTGTTTGCACTATCGAGAACGCATTCCATTGCGGCAGTCGTCAAAGAGATCAAACGAACATCATCTGGTTGGGTGAAGGAGCTTTCACCAACATTCGCAAACTTCCACTGGCAAGGAGGTCACGGGCATTTTCTGTAAGCCAATCTAATTTGGAAGAAGTTAATAGATATAATAGATATATCGAAAACCAGGAAGAGCATCACAAACGAGTGACGTTTCAGGACGAGTACCGCGCTTTCCTAAAAGCGTATGGCATCGCCTACGATGAGCGTTATGTTTGGGATTAAGGTGCAACGCTAACGCTGGAAGCGTTTACAATTTCTGGGAACTCTGCTGCGCGAAGCAATTAACGCTGAAAGCGTTCGCTAATTCCAGCCCAGGACCGGGGTCCCCGTGCGGGCAGCCCGCACGGGGTGGTAGCGTTGCGCTCTGGCAACCCTGGGAAGCGCATCTCATTTCTCGAAGACGCAACCCTGAAAGAGTTGCGCCGCGGGCCGTCGATTGCAAAGCCGTCGCAACTCCTTCAGAGTTGCGACAAACAATCGCGGCTTTGTAGCATACCTTCACGTAAGCAAGTGGCTGGCGCCCGCTGTTTTTATACGCGCCGCGACAACATGGAAGTAATCATGAAGAGCAATACGTTCCGAAGATGGCATCAGGCTATTCCTGGGGCATACTGCACGGATGCACACTTCCGTCTCTCTCTACCATCGTCATCGCTTCCCTACCGAGATCATCAGTCATTGCGTTTGGTTATATTTTCGCTTCACCCCGAGCTTCCGGGATGTCGAGAAATGTTAGCGATGCGCGGTATCTCCCTCAGCTATGAGACGGTCCGAAAATGGTGCCTTAAGTTCGGTCAGACTTATGCCAACGGGCTGCGGGACAATTCCCCTCGACCTGGCGACCGATGGCGCTTGGATGAAGTGTTTCTCAAAATCAACGGGCGAATCCATTACTTATGGCGAGCGGTCGATCATGATGGCGACGTGCTAGATATTCTGGTCCAGAGCCGCAGAGATACGAAAGCTGCCAAGAAGTTCTTTCGCAAGCTATTAAGGATTGCGGTATGTCCCACGGGTGATCATCACAGACAAGCTGAAGAGCTACAGTGCGGCGAGATCTGAAGTGATGCCGATCGAACACGTCCAGCAGAAGTATCAAAACAACCGAGGCGGAAAATTCACATCAGCTGACCAGATTGCGAGAGCGGCTTATGAGGCGATTCAAATCATCGGGCCATGCCCAGCGTTTTCTCTCGGCCTTCGGAATCATCGCCTCACACTTCCGAGTGGGTAGACACCTGTACAGAGCTACCGGTTACCGAGCACTGATGAAATCGAGAGTAGCTGTATGGGAAGAGGCGATTTGCGTCGAGGCCACTGTTAATTGAACCAAATGACGAACGGCGATTCATCTTGCCTCAGTGCCTAATTTTGTTGCTTCTTGAGTTAAGTTGACAATACCGTGAAAACGCACACCTGACTCGAGCAGCCGGTCGTGAAACCCTCAATGCTTAACCATTCGCGCCGATGAAGTCTTTTTATTTTTATGGACCAGCGTAATCTCCAGTCAGTAATACGAGTTCTCGTGGCCGCCACCACCCTCGTGTGCCTGTTCTGGCTTCCAGTCTGCGCACAGCAGGCTGACCCTGCGACGCCGGTCGTGGTCCAACCTGGTGCGCCAGGCCAGCCGACCCGGACACTCCCGCCATCGACGAGGGCGACACTCCCGCCGCCGTCGCCGGCAGATGTGCAGTTCATGCAGGGTATGATCATGCATCATGCCCAAGCGGTTGAGATGACGGCGCTCATCCAATCGCACACCGAGAACAGGGAGATCCGAACACTGGGCGAGCGAATCAGCAGGTCACAATCAGACGAAATAAGGTTTATGAAACAGTGGCTGAAGGCCAGGGGCCAGCCGACTTCGATGGCGACATCACATGGGTCGCATAGGCCGGAAACGCATGGCGGGGACATGCCGAGTCATAACATGCTCATGCCTGGGATGCTTACAGCAAAGCAGCTGGACGCGTTGAGAAAAGCGAAGGGCAAAGGGTTTGATCATCTATTCCTGTCGGGGATGATTCAACATCACAATGGCGCTTTGGTTATGGTGAGGGAATTATTTGACACTGCCGGCGCCGGTCAGGACGCTGAACTTTTCAATTTCGCGACAGACGTCGATAGCGGTCAGCGCGCTGAGGTCAGAGTAATGCAAAACATGCTGGGTGAAAAACCGTAGAGATGGGTCGACGTTCTATCAAATGATTCTATTAACGGGACCCCGGCGTTGCGCTGAACTGTCGGCCTTGCGGGTCTCAACTTTCTTAACTGCACTTAAACCACGGACTGACGGCCGCGGCTATTCACTGACCGCCCTTCGGGCCTTTTGACAAGGATCAACGATGAATCGAATCCACGAGATCATTTTCCGTTTATTAATAGCTTCCGTTGGAACCCACACGATATCCCAACATGTCGGGATAATAACCTCGTTTGTTCTGTGCTCTTGTTTTGCCGTCGCGACCCTTGCGCAAACGCCATCCCCATCGCCGCCCCAAGAGGCTGCTAAGACAGACACACAACCCCCTCAGCCAGAAAATCCGTTTGCTCCTGAGAAGGCGGATCCGCTACCAGCGGGAATGACGGGTTCTGATGCCAATGACCCACGCGCCAAACTGACGCCTGGCATTTACGACGCGGGCGAAGCCGCGATAGGCATCAAGCATGTCTTGTTGATTAAAAAGCCCGATGCGTTTCAACTCGCCGCTAACGATCCTGACGATCCAAACGTCCAGAAAACCCTTGGTCTACTCGGCGTCGACACATCGAACCTTCCGAAGTCGGCACAGTTGCCAACGGCGCAACTCGCCTTTGCAAACTCTGATTTGGCATTTCAAGGCAATCGCCTGTTTATGGGGAACTTTTATGGCCTGAATATCTACGACATCTCGACTCCGGCGAAAACCCGCTTGCTAACTTCGATGATTTGTCCGGGTGGGCAGAACGACGTTTCGGTCTACAAAAACCTGCTCTTCATGTCGGTAGAAATGCCGAACGGCCGGCTCGATTGCGGTACACAAGGATTTCCGCCGCCGCCTCCCCAGCCATCTCCATTGCCCGCTGGACAAGAGAAGAATGCGCCTCCGCCGCCTGCGCAAAAAGATCGTTTCCGCGGCGTGAGAATCTTTGACATCACCGACATCAGAAAGCCGAAGCAAGTGGCAGCGGTGCAAACTTGCCGCGGCTCTCACACGCACACGCTGGTGGTCGATCCAAGTGACAAGAACAATGTCTACATCTACGTCTCGGGAACTTCTTTCGTCCGCCAAAGCGAAGAGCTGGCCGGGTGCTCGGGCGAGAAGCCGGATAAGGATTCAAATACGGCATTGTTTAGGATTGAAGTAATTAAGGTACCGCTGGCGAAGCCGCAGGATGCAGCAGTCGTCTCTAGTCCTCGCCTGTTTATGGATCCACGGACCGGCGTTCTCAACGCGCTGAGTAGCGGCGGCACCCACGGCAAAGAGCCAGAACCGAAGGACAGCGATCAATGCCACGACATTACGGTGTACTC
>JBHENP010000129.1:543-5325 GCA_046261995.1 Pyrinomonadaceae bacterium | reverse complement strand
ACTACAGAACCAATGAGAGTATCGCTCAATTACAGAACCGGAAGCGGTAGCGACCTGGCCGTCACGACAGACTCAAATTGTGTTAGTGGTAGCGAGACAACCAGGTCGCTACCGCTTCCTGTTCTGTAGTTGAGTGCATATCGACAGAGGGAAATGATTTCGCGGCCACTCTATTTAGCTTTCACACAGTCTCTACCGCAAGTGGTTCTTGTGCGGTTGAGTGTTATCCGCAAGCGGGGGTAAACCAACCCTTCCCAACCTGCGAATTTCTGTCCCTTGAGCGTGAGAACGACTCGTTATTTTGATGGCCGCTCGGTATAGATCGGGTCAAACGCGCGGGTAGTGTGCTCGGTCACGCTCCCCATGGGTTCTGGCAGCGATCGCGCCTGTGCCGGGTCGAGCTCTTTCGTAGCTTGATTCTTCGATAGCGCAGTAGCGCCTGTTTCTTCAGCACCTCGCTTACGGCGGAATAGCAGCCGAATGCACACGCCTTCGACTAGAAGCATTATTAGAAAGCTCAGCATCGTGAAGGCGAGAATCTGCCCTACATTCAAGTCGAGTACTACTTTCATCACTCCGATTAAACACGTGATAGCTGCAAGGCCCAGGATGAAGACTGCCACCATCGCCGATACGAGGAGTTCAGGTTTCACTTCTGATGATATGGTGAAGTTATCGGCTGTCCCCCCATTCAACTTTGCGCCACAATAATTACAGTAGCTTAAGCCCTGCGCAACAGCGACACCGCAAGATGAGCAATACATTGTCCTTCACCTCCTTAGGACTTACGACACCGAATGCTACTAAGTTCAACAGTGATTTCTCGGCTACGCCGTTTGCCTCGTGCGCTTAGCTCCCCCGAATCATTTCTTTACCACGGTTAGCTTTACTTCTGACGGATACTGCCTGGAGTGATGGACGGCGTTGTGTGCGACAACGCCCTTTGATTCGTCATAGTTCTTTCCGCCGGTGTTCATGTTCCGATCAAAACGCGGGAAGTTGCTGCTCGACACTTCAATCCGAATTCGATGGCCCGCTTCGAAATAGTTGCTCGTGGTCATCGGCTGTAGCACTACCTTGTAAACCTTCCCGGGCTCGAGCCATGCCAGAGGCTTATCGTACCCGTTCCGGTACCTCAGTCTCTGGATCGTCTCGTCAAGGTTGTATGCCCGCCCATCCGGATATACGTCGATTAGCTTCACCGTGAAGTCCGTGTCCTTAACATCCGAAGAGACATAGAGTGTGACCTCAATTGGCCCGCTTACTTCGATCCCTTGCTTCAGCGGCTCGGTCGAGTAAACCAGAATGTCGGGCCGAGTCTCCATCTTGCTCTGGTCGAAGGCGCCACCCTGAACTGCGTTCCCGGTGCAGCAAACATTTCCCCCGTACGAGGGCACCGGATTCATCGGGTCGTAGTCGAATTTATCCGCGTTATCCGTCGCCGGCGGTGCATCCACGAGAACCCCGTCGCCATGAAGTGTGTTGGCCTGGCCACCGCTCGCCAGAAAAAATTTTACCGGCCGCGCTCCGGCGGGCGGCCAAGTGTCTGATGTCTGCCATTTGTTGGTCCCCATGGTGTAGTAGCGCACCTTCGGCATTTTTTCGAGAATGCCGTTCATCTCGCCTTTGAGGAAGTGATCGAACCACGCGTATGTCAGCTCGTCATAGTTAAGCCGCGCGTCTCCCATGCTGCGCTCGCCGACTATTGTGTTCTCCGTCGCGCGCTTGTAGGCGCAGTGAAGGGTTGGCGCGATCACCGCGTACTGTTGGTCTGCGATCTCAGAACGGGCCGTTTTCCGCACATGATTGTAGGCGGCCAGGTTGGGCCCTGCCGAGACGTCATACCAGGACATGAACCAGAATCCCGGCACATTGATTTTCATGTGGTCGTGCCACAATCCGCCCCGGTACCACGCAGGATCATTCGGCGCCCTTTTGATCATCGAACCCCCTGAATCAACAGGCATCTCGTCGGCGAAGATACCCTTTGGCCCATCTACGGCCTTCATGATGTCCATAACAGGAAGATGCCTGAGTGCCTGCGACCAATCTACCCGAGGGGATTGCTGCGCCAGATCGAACGACTTCGACGCGCGAATCAAATCCTCCTGCGACATGTTCGGCGCAAACATCGGCCGCACCTGGTTCTGCTCACCGTATAGCCACGCAATGAAGAGCATCTGTACCGCGCCGCCGCGGTACCAGTTCCCCTGCTCGTAATACGGTCCCACGCGTCCCACACCGGCGCCGAATCCCTGCGGGATCATCGCCGCGTATGCCGGATTGCCCTGCGCCGCCACAGCCAACTGCCATTCGGCGGTCGACGAGCATCCAATCGTGCCAACCTTCCCGTTGGACCAGGGCTGTTTGGCCATCCAGGTCAGCGCGTCATCTCCATCGCTAAGCGGCGCGCCCAGGATGTCGTAGTTACCCTCGGAGAAGAAGTGACCGCGCTCGTTCATCACGACGTAAGCGTACCCGCGCTTGACGGCGTCCACCTGGGTCGTCATATCGCGCGGCAGGCCGTTGCGAACGTCCCAGAAATTGAAGTTGTAGGGAGTCCGCACAAAGATAGCGGGATACTTTTTCGACGTGTCCCTGGGGCGATAGACGTCCGCTGCCATCCGCTTGCCGTCGCGCATCGGCACCATGAGCTTGCGCTCGACGATAGCAATTGACTGAAGTTCTTTCTCGAGGGAGTTTCTCCGCGCGATCATTTCCGGAGTGAGGGTTTCACCTCGCCCCTGCGAATGAACGCTTTGAATGGAACCGGTTTGAATTGCAGCGCAGAATCCCGCACCGGTAAGTATCAGAATCCAGAGAATCTTCTTTCGCATTCGCCTGCTCCTTTGGGAAGAGGGTCCGACAAATTTATAACTGAAGCCGCATATGGGCGGTGTCTCGGCCGTAAAGGCGGCTATTCTAACTGGAGACCATTCAAAATACCGAAATTCGAAGGTCGGGAAGGGCGGTTTACTCCGCTTGCATTTGTAACACTCAACCGCAGATTATCAACTTGTAACCGGGCGGGGGTAAACCGCCCTTCCCGACCTTCGAATTTCGGTATTTTGAGTGGTATACAGACCACGATAGTCTATCAAGTCCCATGACATTGAGAGCAACAACATTTTGTCATGCTAATTACCCTTGACGACCTGCGGCGGTTTACCGTCGCGCGTAACTTCTTCCAGCCCACTTCACTTAAACGCGCGCTCCAGACGATGGGTTTTGTGCAGGCCGATCCTATCCGAGCGCCGGCGCGCGCTCAGGATCTAATCCTGCGTCATCGCGTCAAAAACTATCATGCCGGTGACCTCGAGCGCCGCTACGCAACACTCGACATCGAAGAGGACGTCTTCGTCACTTACGGTTTCGTTACGCGCGCTTTACGAGCCTTAATGCATCCGCGGTCGGACGCACGCATCGGGTGGGGAAAAGGGGAAAGGGAAATATCGAGAACACAACTCCTGCTCGAGTTTGTACGTGAACGTGGTGCGGTACACCCGCGCGAAGTAGATGAGCATTTCTCGCACGGCACGGTAAAGAACTATTGGGGCGGCTCGTCGAACGCCACCACGTATCAACTGGACGAAATGCACTATCGCGGTCTGTTGCGTGTTGCGCGGCGTGAGAAGGGAATTCGTCTCTACACCGCGCACCAACACGAGGCCGGGTTAACCGATACGGGTGAGAGTCAGGCGCGGATCGATGCGCTGGTGGATGCGGTTGTTCGCATTTACGCACCGTTGCCGGGTTCAAGCCTGTCGTTCTATGGGCGCCGGCTACGCTATGCGGTGCCGCAGTGGCGCGAAGAGTTGCCGGGGGCGCTGCAGCGCGCGAAACAACGTCTCGCCCATGCACGCGTTAATGGCGTGGATTGGTACTGGCCCGCGGAGGATCCACTCATCCAGAGTGGCGCTACCACGGAGGGACGCCCCTACAACCTGAATCACGACACTGTTCGGTTCCTGGCGCCTTTCGATCCGGTGGTGCACGACCGCGCGCGTTTCCAGCTGTTGTGGGGATGGATATACCGTTTCGAAGCCTACACACCCGTGACCAAACGCAAACTCGGCTATTACGCGCTGCCGCTGCTTTGGCGCGACCGCGCGATTGGCTGGGCCAACCTCTCAGTGAAGAACGGTCAGCTTAAATCGGAGTTCGGTTATGTCGCATCTCTGGCACCGCGTGATCGCGCGTTTAAGCGCGAACTCCAGGCGGAGCTGGACCGCATGCGAGTATTTCTGCATCTTGAGTCGTAAGGAATCGATTACGAATTGAGCTCCCTGTGCTACCCCCACCCAGACTCGCGGCTCCAAACCCGTCGCACCTCTTGTTCGTCAAAACTCTTCTCCCAATGTCAGCCTTATGTGTTCCCAAGCGCGGCGGGCTCTATCAAAGGGCGAGTTGATGACGACGCGATGTGATACTGATCTCATGGCCTCTAGGAGTGATGGCCAACGATGAGCGCGTCAGCCCGGCAGGAACTTGAAAAAAATAGTGGTCGCACAGGGCGTCCCATTGGGCCATAGCGCGTAATTCGGAATTTGCCCGCAACGCTGCCAGCCTTGCCGCGCATACATGCGCTCGGCATCACTCCCCGTGACTGTATCAAGCACCAGCAGCGTCTTGCCGGCGTTGAGAGCACTGCGCTCGGCGGCTGCAAGCAGCGCTCCACCCACACCTCGCCGACGTGCTCGTCGATGCACAAGCATCTTTGCAATGTCGCCGCGATGCGGCTGATTTTCCGGTTGATCCAAAATGACCTGAACGGTGCCGACG
>JBHENP010000129.1:0-508 GCA_046261995.1 Pyrinomonadaceae bacterium | reverse complement strand
TCCCGTTGCCTCTTCAGCGACGAGCACCACTCGCTCGCCGCGCGCTACGCTCGCGGACGTGCTTTGCCAGAACGCCTCCGCTTTGGCGTTGGACATCGGGAGCATGAAGCCTACCGACGCACCAGCATCCACGCAATCGATCAGCACCTCGCTCAACCCCTGGATCTCCCGTTCCCCGATAATCTCAAGAGGTCGAATCTGAATATCACCCGGCATTTCATCTCCTCCACGCATGCGAACTCTCGATAGCGACGATCACGATATATCACGCAGGCGTGCGCCGGCAGACTCTCAACGTCGCCAAGATTTTAGCATGCGGTTAGCTCATGGAATTCAGCTGGAGAATACGATCAGTAGCGTCACGATTGGTCAGGAGAATAGTAGACGAAAGGTAAGGGGGTCATTCTCAGCGTTGAACAGCTGAAGGTCATAGACGCTGTTTGAAAGTGCTCCGCCGGATAAGACCCTCTCTGGTTGCAGTTGGGACAAGTAATGAGGAACTCAGAGT
>JBHENP010000128.1:0-5673 GCA_046261995.1 Pyrinomonadaceae bacterium | reverse complement strand
AGCCCGGGTAGTTCCACCAGACGCTGCCGGCTTCTAGACTCAATGTGGCAAACGCGAAAGGGTACATAACACTCATTCACCGTCCAAAACTATTAACCTCACTCGCCTTCGCGGGCAACTGATCTTCCCAGAATCCGAGAGGCAATTATCAACGCTATTTTTCTCGCTTCTTTCGAGAGCGTCGTACGAACAACCTCGGCTTGCGATCTTATCTGTTGCTTCTCGGTAGATGTTTGCTGGCTGAGCAACTCCCTGGCGGAAGCAATCTGCCGCTCCCTTTCACGAACTGCCTCAGCTCGTTGACGCTCTAGGAGCTGGTACCCCTCAACCCTTGCACCTCGCAAGGTCTGTTCGTACTGCCGGAGACTTTGATCAATGCTCACCAGCATTCGCTCCGCCTCGCTAAGAACTCCCCTGGTTCGGCGATCACGTTCTTCCAGAATGCGATTAATAGGTCTAAAAAGGGTGCGGTTCAGAACCACAACCATGATGATGATGATGGCCGCATGCAAAATGAGGGTGCCGTCCGGCACTAATTGGATGGAATTCCCAGCTAAGCCTAGGAGAATCAAGCCCATAAATTAAGAAGTCCGTCCCCACCAGTCGGCGGCAAACACCAGCATTTCAAAAGTTTGCGAGTCTAGCACCCAGTCCAAAACGCCGTCAAGACAACAAACCGGCGGCCCCGAGTCACTTGCACGACCCCCCAACGCCAGGTCGCTGTACAGTGTACAGCGACCCGCGGGCGAGAGGCTGGGCTGAGTTGTACGGTGTACAGGGGCTGAGGTCAGCCGCTTGCCGGGCGAGCAACCGGCAATAGTAAACGAAACAGGCGCTCGAGGTCGGCAGGATTGTAGAATTCGATTTCTATGCGTCCGCTCTGGCCGTTTTGATTCTGAGTGATACGCACCTGCGTTCCTAAATGCCGACGTAGTTTGGTTTCAGCTGCTCGCACGTTGGGGTCACTGTCTTTAGGCTTTGCGACCCGCGGCTTTGCTCCAGGCCCTTCTAATTCCCGCACCAGTCGTTCTGTTTCTCGAACGGACAAGCCTCGATCGATAATTCTTCTTGCAATGCGGCGTTGCGTGTCGCTATCGCTTGTTCCCAGAAGCGTCCGGGCGTGGCCGGTTGATAGCTTGCCCCCTTCGATCAGCCCCTGTATGTCTTGAGGCAAGCGTAAGAGACGCAGGTAGTTAGTTATGTATGATCGGTCCCGGCCAACGCGCTCGGCGAGTGTCTCCTGTGTCAGACCAATGGAATCAATCAGTTTTTTGTAGGCTTGCGCCTCTTCGATGGGGTTTAGATCCTCCCGTTGGATATTCTCGATCAGTGCCAGTTCCAATAGCTTCTCGTCTGGCACATTTCGCACGACCACCGGAACATGGGTCAAACCCGCCAACTGCGCAGCCCGCCAACGCCGTTCGCCGGCAATTAACTCGTAGTTGCTGCCCTTCCTTCTCACCAGGAGAGGCTGGACCACGCCATTCGCTCTGATCGATTTCGCGAGCTCCTCCAATCTGGCTTCGTCGAATCGAGTTCGCGGCTGCATACTACTAGGCTCAACTGAGTCGATCGCAATCTCATCCGGCTCTTCGCCCGAACCTCTTTCTTCAGCCGACAGCAGTGCGCCCAACCCCCGGCCCAGCGGCTTTCGCGTCATGAGCAAGTATCTCCCTGGCTAAATCGATGTAGGCTTCCGAGCCTTTCGAGTGTTTGTCATACAAGATTATAGGTTTTCCGTAACTGGGCGCTTCTGCGAGCCGTACATTCCTGGGGATGACGGTGTGAAAGACCTGTTGACCGTAGAAGTCTCTCAAATCCGACGCCACCGCCGCAGATAGATTTGTGCGCTCATCATACATCGTCAGTAGAAGGCCTTCGATCATAAGGGTGGGGTTATGCAGCCGCCGAATTCGAGCGAGCGTGTCGAAGAGCTCAGTCACTCCTTCAAGGGCGTAATACTCAGCCTGAATGGGTACTAACAGCGACTTCGCCGCAGTAAGTGCGTTTAGCGTCAAAAGGCCAAGCGAAGGAGGGCAGTCGATTATGATGACTTCGTAGTCGTTATCCACCGCTTCCAATGCTTCTCGAAGCTTGAACTCCCGCCTATCCATGTCGACCAACTCAACCTCAGCTCCCGTTAAGTCCTTGTTCGCCGGAGCAATATGAAGGTCGCTGATCTCCGTGGTGAGGATCACACCTTTCATAGGCTCAGCCAAGACAATGCTGTGATAGAGACTCTTTCGGAAACTCCCACGAGGGATTCCTACTCCCGAGGTCGCATTTGCTTGAGGGTCCGCATCCACGAGTAATACCCGGATACCTCCGCTGGCGATGACTGACGCCAAATTGACCGCAGTCGTAGTCTTTCCCACTCCGCCTTTCTGGTTTGCGACTGCGATTGTCTTGGCCATTGTCAGGGTGGTCGACGTCTCCTTTTGTTGCGGTTAAACTACCATAAAAGGTTACGGAGACGCCATAAAGCATTGCGCGGGCGGGGTTTTATAGAACGTTTCACGTGGAACAGTTGATGGCGAATAAGGGACACGTGAAACTATTAGGCCGCCTGCCGCTGAACCGTCAAATGCACAAGCAACACTGATAGTGCGGCGGGGGTTAGACCGGGTATCCGGCGAGCTTCCCCGAAGGTGAGAGGTCGAGCCCGCTCAAAACGCTCAACCATTTCGTGTGAAAGTCCACTCAGCCCTCGGAAACTGAAGTCGGGTCGAATCTGAAGGCTGTCATGCTGGTGCAGCCGCTGCAAGTTGAGCCGCTGCGCTTCTATGTATCCGGCATAAAGCGAGTCAGCCAATCCAGACTCAATCTCGCAATCCGTTATACCAGGAGATATCCCCGCAGGTAATACCGACCGGATGAGGTCCACCCCGACGCCGGTCCGCTTTCCAAGTTGCGCCAACGTCACGGAATCCCCCAGATCCACGCCAAGCCTACAACTAATCGCCGCATATGCGGCGTCTGAACGTTTGACTCGCGTTTCTTCCAGGATCCTACCCAGTCCCACAATTCGATCTCTTCGCTGATTGAATCGCTCCCAATCGGAGTCACCCACCAAGCCCAGGTCCCGGCCGTAAGGCTCGAGGCGCTCATCTGCGTTGTCGTAACGGAGAGCAAGTCTATTCTCCGCTCGAGAGGTAAAGACTCGGTAAGGCTCATCCACACCTTGGTTTATGAGATCGTCAATCAGAACGCCTATGTAAGACTCGTCGCGCCGTAACCGAAATCTCTGTCGTCCCTGAACAGCTAGAGCTGCATTGATCCCGGCAATCAACCCCTGACAAGCCGCCTCCTCGTAGCCTGTTGTGCCGTTGATCTGACCGGCGTGGAAGAGGCCTGAAACTCGAGTCGTCTGCAAATCCGGGCCTAGTTCCCGAGGATCGACAAAATCATACTCGATGGCATACCCCGGCCGGATGATTCTCGCCTCCTCCAGCCCCGGAATTAACCTTACCAACTCCTGCTGAAGTTCCGCCGGTAAGGAGGTCGAAAAGCCGTTCAGATAAACCTCATTTGTATCGTGACCCTCGGGCTCCAGAAACAACTGGTGGCGATTTTTATCCGCGAACTTTACTACCTTGTCCTCAATCGAGGGACAGTATCTAGGTCCGATGCCCCGGATTTTCCCGGAGTACAAGGGAGACATATGCAGGTTTTGTCTGATGGCTTCGTGGACGTTTGGTGACGTGTACCCTACATAACAATTCAGTTGGGGCTGCAAGATCTCATCGGTCGCGAACGAGAAGGGCACGGGCTTCTCGTCCGGTTGTTGAGGTTCGAAGGCGGACCACTCAATAGTCCGGCCGTCGAGTCGTGGCGGGGTCCCTGTTTTTAGTCTCCCCACTGGGAAACCCAAGCGCTTCAAAGCTTCCGCAAGTTCGATCGAAGAAGGTTCACCAGCCCTTCCGGCTTTGTACGTCTGACGACCAGTATGAACCACACCGTTGAGAAATGTTCCGGTTGCTATCACTACCGACGGCGCGCCAAATCTGCGACCGTCCTGCAATTCAATCCCAGCCATTCTTCCGTGACGAACTACGAGATCCAGCACCGTTCCCTGCCGCAAGTGTAAATTCGGAGTCCCCTCGAGAGTCTTCCTCATGTCCTTGCGATACATTGAGCGGTCCGCTTGAGCGCGTGGAGACTGGACAGCGCGGCCTCTCGAACGGTTCAACAGTCTAAACTGAATGCCTGTCCGATCCGCGACCCGTCCCATAACTCCGCCAAGCGCGTCTATCTCCCGCACGAGATGTCCCTTCGCGATCCCACCGATCGCCGGATTGCAGGACATTTGTCCGATGAGATCTAGGTTCATCGTCACGAGTGCCGTCTGCGAACCTAGTCTTGACGCGGCCGACGCGGCCTCGCAGCCGGCGTGCCCACCACCGATAACGATTACATCAAAGACTTCATCAAAACTCATCGCTATTTCCCTATGCAGAACGTTGCAAAGATTTCCGATAGGATCTCATCGGTCGTAGTCTCGCCTGTTATCTGGCCCAGAAATCGTAATCCGTTGTGAAGTCCAATCAGCACCAGCTCCTCGCTGGCCCCGCCTTGCAGCAAATCCAACGACGATTGAATCTCAGCGCGTGCGCGAAGTAACAGATCATAGTGCCGCGCATCTGTGATCAAAAAACCCGCGTTTGAGGAGTCAACAGATCCGAATGGCTCCAGTATAGCAGCACGTAGTGTTTCCAAGCCGAATCCCGTGACCGCAGATACGTTGATGCCCCTCGCCTGAAAGCTGGATCGAGCTTTCTCCAGGATGTCGAAGGACGGTACATCGCTCTTATTGAAGGCAACAATATGCCGTGCAGTGCTTGCTTGCGAGAGCACGCTAAAATCTTCGGCGCGGAGATCCTCTGAACCATCAATAACGACCACCAGCAAATCCGCGTCCGCCATTGCTTGACGCGTGCGCTCCACTCCCATGCTCTCGATTCTATCCGTCGAATCACGTACACCGGCAGTATCTGTCAACACAATCGGAACGCCGTCAAGACTGATACGCTCAGTTAAAGTATCCCGAGTAGTCCCAGGAACTTCTGTCACTATCGCGCGGTCGGAAGCCAGTAACCTGTTGAACAGACTGGACTTACCGACATTCGGGCGTCCGGCGAAGGTTACTTTTAGCCCGTCGCGCAGCAAGTGGCCCACTTCGAATGTGGAAGCCAGCTTATAAAGGTCCGTCGCAACATCCGATAACTCTGTGCCGATCTGCTGCTTCCTTAGCTGCGGCAGGTCGTCCTCAACGAACTCCAGGGCTGACTCCAGTTGAACTATTGTCTGAATCAATTTTTGCTGCGGTCCCTGAAGCCGCGCCGATAGTTCTCCCATCAGTTGACGAAGCGCCTGTTGCGCCGCTGCTTCGGTTTGCGCGTTGATCAAGTCGCGAATAGCTTCCGCTTGACTCAGATTCAATTTTCCATTACTAAGCGCGCGCAAGGTGAACTCACCTGGACCAGCCAGTCGAGCGCCTAACCCTAGAGCGAGATCAACTACCTGCCGCAGAATAACTGGCGAGCCATGGCAACTGATCTCAACCACGTCCTCTCCTGTGTATGAGTCGGGTGCCGGGAAATAAGTTAGGAGCGCTCTGTCTAGGATCGAATTAGAACCGTTGGACCTGAGACTTCTCAGAACAGACTGTGAGGG
>JBHENP010000127.1:0-5766 GCA_046261995.1 Pyrinomonadaceae bacterium | reverse complement strand
GATATAGGTCACGCATGGTCCATCGTCCACTTTGGCAGCAATAGCTTCCCAAATCGGACGGATCTGCTCGTAAGCATCGCGGTCACCGCCTGGCATCAGGCTTGGGCCCCACAGCGCTCCCTTCTCTCCACCCGAAACTCCCGAGCCTATAAAGTTAATACCCTCCGCTTTCAGCGCCTTCTCTCGCCGTTCGGTGTCAACGAAATAGGAATTGCCACCGTCGATAATGATATCGCCCTGGTCCATAAACGGTTTGATTTGGGCGATCGTCCAGTCCACAGGATCGCCGGCCTTGACGAGCAGAATCGCTTTGCGGGGTCGCTCGAGTGAACGCACAAATTCTTCAGGCGACTTGGTCGGGATCACTTGTTTGCCCTGGGCTCGCGCGACGAAGTTATCTACTTTCGCCGGGTCGCGATTGAAAACAGCAATGGGAAAGCCGTTTCGTTCAATGTTCATCGCCAGATTCTCGCCCATTACGGCGAGACCGATCATGCCGATCTTGGCTGTCTTTGTACTTTGTTCGGGAGTAGACATGTTTGTGTCCTTCGGTTCAGAAGTTAAAACAGAGCAGTTCTTGCAGGCTGCTGGAAAAACCGCTTTGGAGTGCGCGGCAAGGCTTTGCGCGACGCCGCTTTGGGTTGACGAGCCCTATGGACCTGAAGAATCCAAAGCGGCGTCGCGCAAAGCCTTGCCGCCGCACTCCAAATTTCGCTGTTTTCATATCAGCGCCTGCTAGGTTTGCTACTTCGTGGTTGCAGTCGAGCGGGGCACGGCTTCGGCAATTAGGTCCCTCAGACGACGTAGGCCCGCAGTTGTATCAGCTCCCAGGTCAACGCGAATGGCGCGCCGACCCCTTGAAGAGAGCGAAC
Source organism: Pyrinomonadaceae bacterium (assembly GCA_046261995.1). GTDB lineage: Bacteria > Acidobacteriota > Blastocatellia > Pyrinomonadales > Pyrinomonadaceae > PSRF01. The sequence goes on along the minus strand of JBHENP010000127.1, from coordinate 4,894 downwards.
GGAAATCACCCAGCGCCTGGGCCTGCTTCAGGGTGCTGAATGTATAAGGTTGATTGGGTATCGGCAGATCGGTCATGTCAGGCGCGGTCACCTGAATGAAGACACCCGTGTCGGGGCCGCCTTTGTGTAGCTGTCCAGTAGAATGCAGAAACCTTGGACCATAACCGGTGGTGGTGGCGCACCGTGTTGCATCGCGCAAATGCGTGCGCATCTCCTGGATTATCGATTCGTTCTCGGGCGTCTCTTCAATGTAGTTAAGGAGCGCAATATAGTCTCCTGCACCGGCACGCGCGAGATGCGCGCGCAGCGCCTCCAGGACGGAAGAGGAGGGAAGCACTGCGAGTGTTGTTTCGTCAGCGTGAACGTTCAGTGTGTCGTCAGTGACCACGACGGGTTGTTCCTGCAACTTACCCTCCTTGGCAAACTTCTCGAGCAACTCTTTGGTGGCATCCTTCGACTCTTGCACATTCGGTTGATCGAAGGGATTGATGCCGAGGCGGTAGCCCGCAAACGCCGTGGCAAATTCCCATAGGAAAAACTCTTCTCCGAGATCGTAAGTGTCGGTAAGCGTGCGATAAACAATCGGATGGCCCGCAGCTTCCAGCGCCTTTAGCTTCACGTCGGTTTCACCATCGAGTTTGCCTACCGAGATTGAGACAAACAGCCTGTCGTCTCCATAGACTGAAGGCGGCCCCAGTGTTTCCCCGGCCACCGGAACGATTCCTTTGCCTTCCTTGCCGGTACTTTCGGCAATCAACTGCTCTATCCAAAGCCCCAGAGATGCAACCTTCGGATCGGCAACAATTGTGAGCTTATCGCGCCCGGCCCGCGCACACTCTCCGATAATCGCGCCAAGCCGCGCGCCCGGGTTATCGGCTGCCGGCACGACGGAGGCACAAGAGTGGACAATTCTTTCCGAGCGATCCAACAGTTTCTTGATATCGAGTCCCATCAGCGCGGCTGGCACCATGCCGAAATAAGAGAGCGCCGAGTAGCGCCCGCCGATGTCCGCCGGGTTCAGAAAGATTCGCTTGAACTTATCATCCGTCGCCATCTTCTCCATCAGCGTTCCCGGGTCGGTAATCGCGACGAAGCATTCGCCCGGATTCTCTTTACGCTTACCGACCTGGTCGTACCAGTATTTGTAGAAAACCAGCGGCTCGGTCGTCGTTCCCGATTTCGACGAGATGATGAAAAGACACTTGGTAATATCGATCTGATCTGCGATGTCGCAGAAGGCATCGGGATCAGTCGAGTCAAGAACCAGCAGTTTGGGATAGCCTTCTTGAGGGCCAAAGGTCTGACGCAGGACTTCCGGGCAGAGCGACGAGCCGCCCATGCCGCAGAGCATTACGTGCTTGAACTCGCGCACGCCGCGGACGCGATCGGCAAAGGCAATTACATCCTCTTCGACGCCGATCATCACGTCCGGCACGGTAAGCCAGCCGAGCGCATTCTTGATGATTTTCTGGTGCTCCGCATCTTCTTTCCAAAGTGACGCGTCCTTGCGCCAGATACGGCGAGCAACATCGCCTTTGTCAGCTTCCTTGATTGCCGAGCTGACCGCGTCGTCATACTTCCCCAGCGAAGCCGTTAACCGTTGATGGATTCCGGAAACAAGCGCGTCACGCTTTGCCTCAATGGACTCGACCAGGGTATCGAAAGAACCGACGAAAGAGGCCAGTCCATCAGACTGCAGTTTCGCAGTGACTTCCTTTAAATCGATTCCCAGTTCGCCCAGTTTAGAGATTGCGTTGCGGCACTCATCAAGCCCCTGTTCCAGCGTCGGGGCCACTTTGCCGTGATCGCGGAAGGCCGTGTACGTTGCCGGCGGAACTGTATTGACCGTGTCTGGACCGATTAGGTTGTCGAGGTATAAGACATCGGAATATTTTGGGTTTTTGGTTCCGGTAGACGCCCAGAGTTGCCTTTGCACCTGTGCGCCTTTGGCCTTTAGAGCAGCGAACCCGTCACCATGAAAGATCTCTTTGAATCGCTCGTAAGCGAGCTTGGCGTTGGCGATCGCCGCCTTCCCGCAGAGGTTTTCAAGATCGGCTTTCTCTTCAGCCGGGCTGTGACGCGCGCGGTATTCCAGATCAGCATCGATCATCGAATCGACTCGCGAGACAAAAAAGCTGGCCACCGAAGCGATGTGATCGACTGGTTTGCCTTCAGCAGCGCGCCTTTCCAGTCCCTTGATAAAAGCGTTGGCCACCTGCTCGTAGTTTTCAATCGAGAAGATCATTGTGACGTTCACATTAATGCCGCGGTAGATCGCTTCTTCGATCGCGGGTAGACCTTCCTGCGCGGCCGGGATTTTGATCATCACGTTCTTGCGAGCGAGCGTATGGAACAGGCGGTCGGCCTCTTCAATTGTGCCCTGCGTGTCATAAGCGAGTCGCGGGTTCACTTCCAGACTTATGTAACCATCCACACCGTCGGTCTTATCGTAGACAGGTTTCAGGATGTCGGCTGCGCGACCGATGTCATCGATGACCAAAGCTTCGTAGATTTCTTTTACGCTCTTGCCGGCGTTGATCAGGGACCGCATTTGTTCGTCGTAGTCTGTTGAACCGGTGATCGCTTTTTCAAAGATAGTAGGATTTGAGGTTACGCCCCGCAGATCATCTTCGTCGATCTTCTTTTTCAGATCACCGCTGACAAGCATCGCTCGACGTATGTTGTCGTACCAGATCGACTGGCCCAGTGCCATTACTTCAACAAGGCTGTTGCTCATAAGTGTGCTCCTTTAAGGCCGGAACCTAATAGCAGTGTGCATACCGAGGTTATTTAACTCTTTCGATCTCTTTTTTGGCGACCTTAACCACGTCGTCTACTGAGAAACCAAACTTCTTGGTCAGCTCTTTCAGCGGGGCGCTGGCTCCGAATGTTCTCATCCCAATAATCGCGTCATTACTGCTGGCGTATCGTTGCCAGCCGAATCGTGCGCCCTGCTCGACTGCAACGCGCGCTTTCACCGTCGGCGGGATCACCTTGTCTTTGTAGTCCTGGGGTTGGTGTTCGAAAAGCTCCCAGGAAGGAAGGCTAACGACCCGTGCTTTCACCCCGCCGGCAACCAGTTTTTCGTAGGCCGCAAGACATAGTGAAACTTCGGAGCCAGTACCGATTAGAATCACATCGAGCTGCCCGTCCGGTCCCGCCGAATCAGCGAGCACATAGCCCCCAAACTTAGTGTTCTCCGCACCTGCATAAATCGTGCGATCCAGCGTGGGCAGCGCCTGGCGACTCAAAATCAGGCAAACCGGCTCGTGCTTGAGTTGCATGATAACGCGCCACGCCTCGACAATCTCATTCGCATCGCCGGGGCGCAGCACGATTAGATTGGGAATCGCCCGCAGGCTCGCAAGCTGCTCTACCGGCTGGTGTGTTGGACCATCTTCGCCGACCCCGATTGAGTCGTGCGTAAAAATATGAATGGTTGGAATCTCCATGATCGCGCTGAGCCGGATTGCTCCGCGAGCGTAGTCGGAAAAGATCAAGAAGCCCGATCCGTAGGGACGAACCTTCGAAAGTGAAAGGCCATTCAGGATTGACGACATCACGTGTTCGCGCACGCCAAAGTGAAAATTCCTGCCGGCTGGAGTCTCAGCCAGAAAGTCGCCCGCGCCGTCAAACGTCAGTCGAGTTTTGGTAGAAGGCGCCAGGTCGGCCGCACCGCCGATTAGCCAGGACACATTTCGGGCTATTGCGTTGAGCACCTTCGCTGAAGCATCACGACCGGCGAGTCCTTTCGCGTCGGGAGCAAACGTGGGAATGTCCTTGTCCCAACCGTCGGGCAGTTCGCGTTTTTGCATTCGCACGAGCTGATCCGCCAGCTCCGGGTACGCTTTTGTGTATTCCGTTAACTTTGTGAACCACTCGTCGCGCAGGGTCTTGCCACGCGCGCCAACGGAGTTCTGAAAGTTTGCCAGCACTTCATCGGGCACGAGAAACTTTGCATCCTCGGGCCAGCCATAGTTTCGTTTGGTGAGCCTAATCTCTTCTTCCCCGAGCGGCTCGCCGTGGGCAGCGTGCGTGTCTTGTTTGTTTGGGGCGCCCCAGGCGATGTGGCTATCGACGATGATCAGCGTCGGACGTTCGACTTCTTTTTGAGCGACCTGGAAGGCGCGTTTTAACATCTCGAGATCATTTGCGTCTCCAACACGAGTGACGTTCCATCCATAGCCGATGAAGCGAGTGGCGACGTCTTCGGTAAAGGCCCACGAGGTATTGCCTTCGATAGTTATTTTGTTGTTGTCGTAAATCCAGCAGAGATTCGAGAGTTTAAGATGTCCGGCCAGCGACGCGGCTTCATGAGAAATGCCTTCCATCATGCAGCCGTCTCCGCACAGCGCATAGGTGCGGTAATCAAACATATCAAAGCCTGGTCGATTGAAAGTGGCGGCTTGCCACCGCGAAGCGATCGCCATGCCGACGCTGGTGGCGATCCCCTGGCCCAGCGGACCGGTCGTGGTCTCGACTCCAGACGTCCAACGATACTCGGGATGTCCCGGGCAACGACTGTCGAGCTGGCGAAAACTCTTGATGTCGTCCAGCGTAACGCTGGGTTGACCGGTCGTCTCATACTGGGCGTTTACCGCTTTAACTCCCGTCAGGTGTAGCAAGCTATAAAGTAACGTGGAAGCGTGGCCCATCGACAGCACAAACCGGTCGCGGTTTGGCCAGATCGGGTCGGCGGGATCAAAACGAAGAAAATCGTTCCAGAGTGTATAAGCCACTGGAGCCATGGCCATCGGCGTTCCGGGATGACCGGAGTTTGCCGCCTGCACTGCGTCCATCGCCAAGGTGCGGATGGTGTTGACACTTAGAGAATCAAGTTGAGCGGGCGGCTGTAAAGCGGTCGCTTCCATGGCTGAACTGTACCTCCTACGGG
>JBHENP010000126.1:0-5848 GCA_046261995.1 Pyrinomonadaceae bacterium | reverse complement strand
GTTCGCCGCCGAGGCGCCCAGTACGCAGAACAGCTTCGAGCTCGACGTGGGTACTTAGAAGCGCTGTTTTTGGTTCTCGTAGCGTTGCGAGCGGTATTGTGGATCGCCCCGCCTAACGTGCGTTGCAAGGAACCGTCATCAGCGGGCTTCGCCTCGCTGGCTTGCGAGTTGGAGTGGTCCCGTGGATCGTTTGGTGATTGTATAGGCAACCGCAGCGAGAATTGCTACCTGAAATCCGAACCCATTGATTGCGGCGGAATTGTTGGTGCCAGATGCGCTAACAAATGTTTCAATTCTCAGCTCCACCTGTCCGGATTCGTCGTCCCAGTCAGCATCGACGGCCGCGATTCCCCAAGAGAAAGAAAATGGGGCAGCTTGTGTGTTGACGGATGTTTTCGCCACTGACGCTGAACCACTCGCTCGAAAGAATTGCTGTCTGGTTAAGACCGGGCCAAGCAGCACAGTGAAGGTCTGGGTCTGCTGGCTTGCCGCAGCCGCTTTAGTGTTCTTTCCGTCATCAGCCGTCCTCAAACGCTGAAGGCCACGAACGATATGAACTACTGACTCTCGGCGGCCTGGCAGTCGCCGGCCTCGATCACGGCTTGCGGCCACCTCTGGTTTGTGCCACCGCGCGAATCTGTTGGATCTGGCTGGCTAGTTCCGTTTCGAACGCTTGAGGAAAGACATCCGCCAACAGTTCATTCTCGAGCGCAGCCGGGATCGGGATCCCGCTAAGCGCGTAATTCCATTTCGACCGCCAACCGTTAATGTGATCCAGCAGAGTGATTGAAGCTTGCACGAACGCTGGATTTAGAAGCGTACTACTGATGTAGCCCTCTATTAAACCCGTTGCTTTCTGATTTCGGGCCTGGATCTCGTCGATTTCGCTTCGCCAGAACACTTTCCGCTGATCGCTATCCGGCAGCGAATCGAAAAACATCTTCAACCTTTCCGGATAATACTCAAGCGGATGCACCTCCTGTTCATTCCCCGTCTGCAACTTGTCAAACGCCGCCTTATTCTGTTTTAGAATTACATCAACCGGCAGAAGGAATCTTTCCAACAGCTCGCGATAGCGCTCTTGGTTCAGCTTCCGCCGTTGGAGCCACCAACCGGTGGCACCGCCGAGCAGGGCCACAAGCGGAATCACGATCGGAAGCCACTCCATCAGCACTTTCACTAAGGCGCCGCCTTCCATCGCTGGAATTCTGCGAGGTGTGCCAACAAGCCTGAGGCTTGAGTTAACGAGTGTGCAAGAAAAGCAGGCTCTGAGAATTCAGCGTTTTAAAGTTGCGGGTGAATACAAACTGCCCTGACCGGGAGCAGAGTCTTCGGTCTACGGCCACTGAGAACTTCCCAGCGGCCCAAACATTCTTCGTCGACATGGGCTTTACGAGGTAAGACGCACGCGAACGAGAGGTAGCCCTAGAATTGCGCTGCGGAATCTACTCTGACCAGAAAGTTCTGTCAATAGCAAAGTTACTTCGGTGGTTGCGGCGCTGGACAGTCACACGGCATCGAGGCGCGGCGGCTCAGGGGGCGGGCTATGGGCAGAAAAGCCGATTGCCGACGCCTGGGTCTGCTCTCTGAGTTCTATAGACTTAAGCGTCTGGAGATCTTTTTGCTTAAATGTTCTCAACGAAATGAGAGAGCGGAAATGGGGGAAACGTACAGTCTTTGCAGCATATTGCAGCACATTAGTTTCCTATGTGTCTCCGCTTCGCTTGAAAGCTTTCATGTTAGCCGTTACTTTTGTGTTTCGCAGTTACTTAAGGCTGTGGCAAGTTTCTGCATGCCTGCGCGAATTTGACTCTTTGTAAACGCTCCGTATCCGAGCACTAGGCCGCCCCGCCCACTTACTTCCATGCAGTAAGTCGAAAACGCTTTGGCTTCCACTCCGCGCTCCGCTGCCTTCGCAACGGCGATTTGATCATCTATACGCCGGGGTAGCCATCCTACAAGGTGTGTGCCGGCCTCCGGCGGCGTGATTTCAAGCACCCCAGCCAGCTCGCGCTCGGCAGCTTCAATCAAGTCTGCCTGCCGTTCGATGTATATCGTGCGCATTCGCCTGATGTGACGCGCCAAGTGCCCTTGCGTGATAAAGTCAGTCAAGACAATCTGCTCAAGTGAAGGCGGGTGCCGGGTGATAAGACTGCTGGCGGTTGAGATCACGTCCACCAGTTCGGGTGGCAGCACAAGATAACCGATACGCAAAGTGGGCGCCAGCAGTTTGCTGAATGTGCCGAGATAAATCACTCGACCGTATCTGTCTAATCCCTGCAAAGAGGCAATGGGCCGACTGTTGTAGCGAAACTCGCTGTCGTAGTCGTCCTCGACTATCCAGGCACCGGTAGCGTGGGCCCATTCCAAAAGTTCGAGACGTCGGGATAGGCTCATTGTGACCGTCAAGGGATACTGATTGGAGGGTGTCACGTAAGCCAGCCGAGCATTTTGATCCAGTTTCACCCCCTCGCTGACCCTCAAACCTTGCTCATCTACTGGGACGGGGATGAGACGCGCTCCGGCTATTTGAAATGCGCCGCGCGCGCCAAGATAACCGGGATCCTCGATCCACATAGAATCGTCCCTGTCGAGAAGCACGAGGGCAGCCAGGTAAATCGCCTGTTGTGAGCCGGCAACTATGACCACCTGGTCAGATTCACATCGTACCGCCCTCGAGGTGCCGAGGTACCACGCTATCGCCTCGCGTAACGGGCGGTAGCCTTTCGGGTCGCCGTACCCCAGCAGCTCGCTTGGCAGGCTACGAAGTCGTTTTCCCGCGAGTTGTGTCCAAAGCTTAAGTGGGAAAGCATCGAGTGCAGGCAGCCCGTGACGAAACGGCAATGGCTTAACGGCTGGAAAAAACGGTGAGATTCGCGCAATCTTGCGGCCACGGCGGGAGGCCGTCCTGGGCGCGACCGCAGGATTGCCTGGCTTCAGCTTCCTTACCTGCGCACCAAGCATTGGTTGAGGCAGGTCTCCAGTAATGTAGGTTCCGGATCCGATGCTGGACTCCAGATAACCTTCCGCCGTCAACTGCTCGAACGCATCGACAACTGTCTTACGTGAAAGCCCCAAATCCTCGGCAAGCGATCTGGATGAAGGCAGTCGAGCCTTGGGATGGAATCGCCCAGTTTCTATAGCCTCGCGCAGCTCGCGGTAAAGTTGAAGGTAAAGCGGCGTCCGCGTCGAACGATTGAGCGAGATTGTCGCCAGGACCAAATTCTTACCTCTCTTCGACATCCAGCACCTCCGTTAAAGTGGACTCCTCAAATTCTCTTAAATGGCTATTGTAAGAAGGCCAATAGCATATTCTAATTCGGCGTCCATTAACACCCTGCCACAGCAAGACCGGTCCCCCCGACTGTGACGGGAAACAGGCACACAAGCCAAACCCGCCAAATCTATGCTTCTCCCATTCGCGGAAGATTTGAATAACTCTCTAGGGGCGAGTGTAGTTAAAGCGAGTGTCTAACCACGAAGAGGTAACTTACAATGACAAGAAAAGTTGCGGCAGTTTTCATGCTGGTCGTCGTCAGTGTTTTTGTTCTGGCCACTCCGCAAGACGCTGACGATCAAGGAACCGTTTTAAAGTTCAGCAACATGACTGGTGTCACTGGCCCTTACGTTGGGCCAACCAACCCGATTCGCGGAGTGCCCGGAGGAGGGTTGCCATGGATCATCGCCGACGGTCGCGGGCACCTGAAATCAAATGGTGAGCTCGAATTGCGCACGAGAGGACTGGTGCTCCCGGATCCTGCGTTTCACTTCACCAACCCGCTCCCTAATTTTCGCGCGATTGTTAGTTGTCAGTCTATTGACGCAAACAACCACCCGACAGTTGTAAACGTGATAACCGAGCCGTTTCCGGCTGACACCGCCGGCAACTCGGATGTCAAGACTACGGTTTCATTGCCGCAGCCTTGCATTGCACCGATTATTTTCGTGGTCCACCCCACTTCGGACCCATCGCGCTGGTTCGCGGCAACAGGAAATTAGAGACTAAGTGAGCTGAGGAGGAACCCGTGCCAGCAACTCACGTTCAAGGTTCCTCCTCATCAAGACTGGTTTAAGAAGTCGGGAAGGTGACGGTCCATGCCATTTTCAGAAAAGGAGGAAGAGTTCCACGGTGAATTCAGTTATAACATGGTTAATCTTTCCCTCCTTCAAAAAGCACGCCGTCCTGCGTCTGCCCGAAGGCGGCTTTGACCTCGGGTCGGCGCAGGACGATGAGCGACCAGATGCCGACCGGAATGCCGAGCACGAAACAGCAAGAGGTGACGGGAATAAGCGCGAGGCCAGGCGTGCCATCGCGTAGCTCTTCGCTGCGTACATCCGGGCACCGCCATAGATGACGAGCGGCGAGATGAGAGTGCCAAGGAACATGAGAAGTGGCCAGAAGAAGAACCCGAACATGTAGCCCAGCCTCCGTGCTTCGCTTTCGAAGACTCTCGTGGTCTGTTCTGCATTGATGAGTTTGAACAGCAACTGTAGGACCGCGAGCACCCCGATCAGCGCGTTGACCAGCCCAACGGCGATCAGCCCCATGGCCGGTAACTTAAGTCTCTCTCTCGTGTTATTCATCGCGTTTCATCCTCCACACAAATCATCTTCTGGAATTGCGGCAGGCATACCCGGCAAACAGCGATATTTCCGTGTAAGAAGCGGCAGAACAGCATTCACCGGCCTGAAATAGATAAGTTCAGAGGCGCGATTCAGTGAGAGTTTGAGCAGAGCATTTTCTTCACAACCTCAGAGTTCACGGAAGGAGCAAAAGGCGCATCGCTGAAAAAGGGCGCTGTGCCTATCATCCGTTGCCTTATTCGTTTTCAAGGCCCGCTGCGCAAGCGCTCCTTTAGCACAGCTTCCCAGAGGTGTGTGGTTTTTAGCCACACACCTTTTATTTTAGTTACTCTCACCTCGCGAGCTGCACTATGTCCCGCAGGTGATGTCGGAGGATGCCGAGGAGATAATAACATCCGCCACTGCAGGGATGATGACGTGCAGACCGTTTGCCGTAATGGCCCTCATTTGTCCGGTCCCGGTCACCGTCTGTTCGTTAATGACGACGAATCCACCACCCGGCAGATTAACCGTTTGATTAGGCTGACCCGTTATACCGATTGAGACATCGTTGATGCGGAGGTTGGCAAAAATACTACCCTCGCAAATCGGTCCACTCGCGGTACACGTGCATTGGGAACTCTCTGCCACAATGTCGGAGGTAATAATGTTACCACCCACCGTCAAAAACAGATTTTCGACAGTGGCTTGCGACCGGCTCTGGTCCCCAGCACCCTGAGTCGTTGCGTTGAGAAGCCCAGTTGTGAGCGCGCCCCCCAGCACATTAGCTGACAACAAGGGCGTGGCTGTAATCGAGCCGCCCTCGGCTGGGAGCGGACCCGTGTCGACGAGCGTGGCATTTGTTCCCGCAATGGTCGCATTGACGGCAATCGCCCGCCCGCTGAAAGTGTTGAGAGCTGAGCTACACCGCACGCGAATAAAGATGGAGTGATACGTGCTCGCAGCCCTTAGGGTGAAATCAACCGGTTGACTCGGATCAATTACGGTGAAGGTTGCCGTTACCGGATCGAACGTGCCGGGCGTGAAGGCAGGTATATTCACTATAACATTCGCAGCGTTGACCACCGTGAAGGATTGCAACCCGGTTCCGGCATTAACATGATCAACCGTTACCGAGTTTGGTCCACTCGTCACTCCAAAGGAAGCCATACCACCCGGAAATAGGTCTCCCTCAGTAACCGTAGCGGTGGGAGTGCAAGCCTGATCACCACACCGCACGCGAATAAAGATGGAGTGATACGTGCTCGCAGCCCTTAAGGTGAAA
>JBHENP010000125.1:5561-5959 GCA_046261995.1 Pyrinomonadaceae bacterium | reverse complement strand
AGCTTCGCCAGCTTGAATCCGCCAGGATTGGGTCATGTAGTCTTCGACAATTAGGCCGCCCTGTTCCATACGCTGCTCCGCAGTCGGGGCGTGCATGCGCACATAGAGCATCCATGGCCCCACAAACAAAACCACTCCCACGGCGAAGGTGAGCGCCGCCCGTAAGAGACGTTCTTTAACCAGGTACACAAACGCTGCAACGATTAGTGCGAAGGCGATCGAGCGCGTCAGGAAAGCAAATGACGCAAGCGCTGCGCCTAGCAGTGCATAGTGCCAGGCACGGCCGCTTCTCCCCACGCGCACACACCGCTCGATTACCACAATCGCCAACAACTGGCTGAACATGAAAACGCACTCCGCCATTACCGTTGTGGTCGCGAAGAAGACCAGTGGCGGGC
>JBHENP010000125.1:5199-5475 GCA_046261995.1 Pyrinomonadaceae bacterium | reverse complement strand
GAAAGCCCGGCGGGTAGAGCGGCAGAATTCCAGGTGATGGCGAGTTGATAAGCGTATAGCCCTGCCCCGTTGCCAACGCTTTAGCGAGCAGCACATACCAAGCGTCGTCCACGAACATGCCCACGACTCGATCAACCGACAGAAGGTAGGTGAGAAGAAAGAGCAGTAGCGCGCCCGCCCCGCTCATGATCGCCAGCCCGCGCCGAGGCATCAGTTCGTGGCCACGCTCCTGTTTCCCTTCGTTCGCTCGCTCCTCAATAGCGACCTCCACTTGGT
>JBHENP010000125.1:0-5189 GCA_046261995.1 Pyrinomonadaceae bacterium | reverse complement strand
TAGACCTGGTAACCGTTTTCGTCGCTGTAAACGGTTTCGAGAAGCTTCATCCGGTAGAAAGTGAATGTGGCCATGTGAAAACGCACTCCGAATGACTTAGCCGTAGCTCTGGCTCGACCTCTCACAGAGGATTGTCGTAGCACGCTTATTTGGGCAGGTAAATTTTATACTTACCAATTTCCTTGCCCAGATAATATCGCTGCTCCACGGCCCGGGCGACCGACTCCGTAAAAAATACGCGATCGTCTAGATAGTAAAGAATTATTGCCTGGAACTGGCCTTGTTCAATGAGGCGAACAAAACTGCCTTCATCCGATTGTTTATTCATCGCCAGCGCGGTGATGATGGCAGGCTCTGCAGGAATCTCCTTGCCGGCCTGCATCAGGATTGTCATATCCATTGAGTAGACCGGTCCGGGCAATTCCTGCACGAAACGGAGAACCTTTTCTGACTGGTTAGGAGCTGGCTGGAAGAACGTTTCTCTGGCTTTTTTGAGGCTCATAAGATTGCCTACCGAATGCAAAAGAAATAAAGGAATGACGAAAAGCGCGAGCAAGGAATAGGGACTTTGAGGCCGTAACGACACGCGACGGACAAGCCATCCAAGAAATAGTCCGGAAATGAGACTGGCTGCGAGGTCTATTTCGAAAAAATAGTTGTAATTTGACCCTTGCTTACCGACCGTGGCAGTCACTACAGCGACCGCGAACCAAAAATAGACTGCTGCCACAACGACACATCGTTCAAACGCACTTCGGCTCAGGGCGAGTCGAACACGTTGCAACAATGCGGACGCGCTCCCCACTCGACGACAAAACAGGGCAATGGGAAACATGACGGCAAAACTGAGCAGAGCGGTCAATTTTGAGGCGTGATCTATCCACTTACTGAACACGTGGCGAAGGAAAAAGGGATTCCGATTATAGCCAATGATGTGACGTAGAAACATGCCATCCGTGACGGTGTGGAGCAGGAAGAGCACCGCCACTCCGGCAACAATGGCAAAGGCTAGCAGCCGCACCGAGAAGCGAGGCTTTTCCACAAAAGCCAGCAATAGGCAGGCGGCCGGCGCGGCGACCATTGTCTGCTTAGTGTAGATGGCGGCTACGAAGCAGGCAAACGATAGAAATGCCAGCATTGGCCGCTTTCTCGCCATAATGAACAAAGCAAGGCCTGTAACGCTTAAGAAAATCGCCAACGTATCCACTCGCATGAGGCACGCCCACGTCCAAGCTGGAGTCGTGAAGATGAGCGTCGCCGCGCTAAAGGAACCAAGCCACCGAGCAACCGTACTGCGCGCTGGAGGGAGGCACATCGCCGTGAGTAATGCTATTACCAGGCAACTACCGACAAGCGAAAGAATCGATGTCAGCCGGCCGGCCCTGAGCAGATTGCCTGTGGTCGCGGCCATGAATCGCACGGTTAAGTGATACAGCGGCGGATAGTGAAAAACAACGTGGGGATAATTCTCGACAGGGTGAAAAGCCTTCTTCCAGTTCGTCACGTTGGTAATTTGCGATGGCGATAATGACACCCCAGAGGAGCAAAGGAGCATGCCACTCCTGTTTGATCACCTGTACCCGGAGGATACTTCGAAGCATAGGTTGGCTGCTGGATATGTTTGCTTTCTAAGTGGATCCACAGAGGATGGGGGGTTGGTCAGCCGACCGTGGGCGAAGGTGTCTGCCGCAAGCAGGTAGCTGAATCCATCAAGGACCATTTCTTTGAACCACAGGTGTCGTTAACGCGATTCAGTCTTTGACCCCGATGCCTATGATACTGAGCCCGCGCCAAGGCCATAGGTCGTCAAGCCGTCTCAGAACCGGTAGTAGGGTATCTATCGCCTTAAGTTGTATGCGAGAGAATTTTTTTCGCCGCAGCAGCTTACCATTCAGCCACCATCCCGGGACAGAAAAGCGGTTGAAATTTTTTACTTCGGCGACGCGGAAGCCTGCATTGGTGAGTTGTTCCTCCAACAATGTAACTGTATACCTCTCGCGGTGTTCCAGTACCTTATCTAATGAGCCGTATAACGCTGGGTTTTGCGGAACCAGGATGATCGCGCGTCCGCCCGGTTGAAGCGTCGCCCATAAATTCCGCAGCGCCTTCTGAGCGTCAGGAACGTGCTCAAGTACATTGATCATCACCACCGTGTCGAACTGCTCCTCCAGGCCTCTAAAGTGGTCCGGGTTGCCCGCGTCAATTTTCATCACATGCAGGTAGGGTTTGCCGAAGGAATACGAACGCAGGTAGTTGAGGTAATACGGGTTAATGTCCGACGCGACGTAGAGAGCGCGGGGAATGAACTGGTTGGTCAAAGTCCCGATGCCGGCGCCAATTTCCAGAACACGGTCGCCAATGTACGGCCGCAACGTTTCGCCCATCCAGAGGTTGAATCGCCGCGCGCGGTCCAGTTCCGTAAGGATGTGGGAACCATATTCATCTTCTTTGTATAGATCATCGATGAGCCCGAATCGAAGCATCGCCATTAACGCCAGTAAGCCATCACGGGCGCGGATCTTCTTACCCTCCTCTTGAGTTCTCGGCAGGTAACGGATCGGCGCCTCGAAGATTCGCGCCCGGCGTTTAGCCAGTTTGAAAACGATTTCGACCTCAAAACGGAAGTCGTCGCTACGCAGAGGAATTGACTTTAGCAGTGTGGTATTAACCGCCTTGTAGCAGGTTTCCAAATCGGTCAGGTTCAGGTCCGTCAACCAATTGCTCGCGGACGTAAGTGTCTTATTGATGGTAGTGTGCCGGTGCATTAAGGCCCGGCGATAGGCCGCTGAAAGGTACCGCGAGCCAAACACCGCATCCGCACCTTCGGTAGCGAATGGCACAAGCAGGGACGGAATGTCTTCAGGGTTATATTCTAAGTCGGCGTCATGGACGACGCTGATGTCACCCGTGGCATGTGAGATGGCGGTCCGGATCGCAGCCCCCTTGCCCTGATTGTGGTCATGCCGCAGCAGAATGACACGTTCGTCTTCGGCGGCGACGCGCTCGAGAATTTCCCAACTTCCATCCTTGCTGCAATCATCGACTACGATAACTTCAAGGCTGTGGATAAGTTCATCTTTGAGCGCCAGCACTCGACGGAGACTCGTCTCAACGACGTGCCGCTCGTTATATACCGGCACCAGCACGCTCAACCGAAATGAGGTTGACCGACTGCTCTCGTAGGTAGGCAATTGGCGAAGGAGGGGACTAATTGCTTCCACTTTGAAACTCCACTATTCAAATACTGTTTAATTTAATTGAAGGGCGCAGACGTTGAGCAAACTGTGTAGTACGCCCAATTATGTTGCGCTCACGATAAAGTCCAATTTGCTATGGCAGGAAATAAGCATAGTGACGAGTATTCCCGATCCGCTGCCAACCCTCCGCCGCGGCCCAATCCGGTACCTCATCATCCACGATCATCTTTGCACCGGCTTGGGCAAATGCCCCGATCACCCGCCGTCTCGCGGCTTCATCCACTTTCCAAAAGTTGTTCTTATCTTCTCGCGAATAGACCTCAGCCACGATCTGCAGCCCCGCCAGCCGCGCCCATCTCATGTTGTCGGAGGATCTGATGTTTCCCAGATAGCCCGGAAGTCCGATGGACGTATTGAGTACGGCTACCTTATCGCCGGGTTGCGCGCCTATCTGCTCTAACCCCTCCGCCACCTGCACGTTCATATTAGACGACTCCTCGTTGATAACTTGCCGCATTGACACGTATGCCGCTCTAGCACTTGACAGGCCGACTGTAAGACCGAACATCACGACGATGATGATCATCACACACGCCACTAACCGGCGCGCTCCTTGCCACTCCGCCAGTCGCACACTGTTAAACAGGCCGACGAACAACAGGACAATAAATGACCCGATGAACCTCTCTTCAACATGGACGAGGGAATACATCGCGAAAGCGGACAGCGCCGGCACTACCAGGAACCAACTCGCGGCGACGACCTTGAAGATCAGCCGCCCTCTCCCTGACATGTATAACATCATGAACAACCCGATAGCGATGCTGCCGCGCAATGCCAGGGGAAAAAGAAAATAAAAATGGGATTTAAATCCAGATATTATGACTTCGATCTGTCGTCGCAGATCAAAGCGAGGAGTCAGGCCCTCGTTCCAGTACGACGGGTCGTACCAAAGGGGGTACGTACCGCCGACCGGCGTCCCAAACTCATAAACCGCCGGCGCGTCCATCACCTTCCGTGTCGGATGCTTCGGTGTCCCGCTGCCCGCAGGCTCCCCTTGCCAATAGACGCCAGGGATGTCATTCACATACCAGGCGTAGTTGAGGCGCCCCGTGTCGCCGAATGTCAACCGCCCCTTCGACCACGACAGCGCGATCAGTAGCGGACTGCTCACCAACAGGAACACAGCCGCACTCACAGCCACGCGCGAAATCGCCCGCTTCAAGTCGCCCATGGCGAACAGGCTCACCACGAGAAAGACAAACCCCAACGGGAACATCGCCGCCTTCGCCAAATATCCGAACCCCAGCACTCCTCCTAACATCACAAACGTCAGCCATCCATTTACCCCTCGTCGGATTCGCACAATCAAGCCCGCAGCCAAATATACAAACGCGGCCACGCATTGATCGGGTGTCACGTATCGCAGCGTGATCAGCTCCAGCGAACTCCACATGAACAGCGTGTAGCCAAGCACCACCCACGCCCACTCCGGTAACCCCACCCAACCCCCTCCAACCCTATCCACAGCCCCTCGCTGATAACGAATCACCTCATTTAGGAAGAAGGCGAAACAAAGGAGAGCCCCTAAGTAAACGATGAAGTTGACCAGATGGACGACCGGAAACTCCCAATACGGCGAAGGTTTGATGACCCGCATAGCCACGCCCAGCAGCCACGAGTAGAGCGGACTCCAGTAGCCGTTGATGGCCATCTGCCAGTCGCCCCGCAGATACGCATCTCCCATGTCCAGATATGAAATCCCGTCGCTCTGCATCGCATGACGATTGACCCAACTCTGGAGCAGGCCGAGTACTACTGCCGCGAACAAAAAGATGGGCTGTGACCAGCGTGCAAATTTGTCGGAGACGGAGTGTGAGGTGGTGCTCCTTCGCGTAGTAACTCCTTCGATGACATCTACCGTTTTACTCATGCCCCTTTTGTTCAGGAAAGAATTGCTAGTTGCTGGACTTGGCAGCGACCGCCTAAGTC
>JBHENP010000124.1:5523-6071 GCA_046261995.1 Pyrinomonadaceae bacterium | reverse complement strand
GGCTGGAACAATTGGTATCGCGGGGTTAATCCTACTCTTAGCTCCCTTGCTCTTTCGGGGGTTCACATATTGGCGCTTGTATGGTAGTAGCGCTCCCCTGGTCGGGGTCATAGGTTTCATAGTCATTGGACTTTCAGTTTCCGGTTTGGATGCTGTCACTGGTCTCTTCCTGGGTATTGGTCTCCTGAGCGTCAAGAGTGTGAGTGCGCGCCGCTTCATCTGGGAGGACAGGGGTATTGACATTAGATCACAGATGTTATTGAGCCATAGGTTCCCGACCTCAAGTCCTTGATTTGTTTCCGTAGCATTTGGATTATAAGCACTCGGTTGATCCAACGTAATCGCCCAAAACTCTCCCCCGAGTCTTCTTCAACATGCAGCACAGCAGTCTAGACCTTGAGCTTCTGAACTTGTCGAAGAGCAAGCTCATGGATTATTTGCGTCACCTCGAAGGGATTGACGCTGACATGTTGGGAGAGCCTTGGGGTGAGGCCCAGTGGCTCATGGATCTACCTGGTAAGTGGGAGCTTTCTTGGGTTCTGCTACGC
>JBHENP010000124.1:0-5513 GCA_046261995.1 Pyrinomonadaceae bacterium | reverse complement strand
ATCGGATTCCTGATTGCTTCACGGAAAGAGAGAGCGCTACATATTCACCGTTTTGCTCTGGCCGTTGAGGAGCGCGGTAAAGGTCTTGGTATGTTGTTAATGGCTAGAGAGGCACAGCAGGCCGTAGACCAAGGATGCTTGAACATCACTTTAAAGGTGCATCATACAAATGTTAGCGCTATTTCCTTTTACACTCGTCTTGGCTTTACACGATCAGGGCGGCAGCACGATAGTTTGGAAATGATGGGCGACAGCCGACAAATCCTTGACCTTGCGCAGAACTTCAGGCTGCAAGCTGAACGAGAGCAAATTAAGTAATAAAGGAATCAAACAGATGCTTTCTTTAGCTGGTCTGAGAGTCATTGCCATCGCTCCGCATATCGATGATGTCGAGCTCGGGGCCGGCGCGACGATTCATCATCTCCATAGAAACAATGAAGTTTACTATGTAGGGCTATCGCTCCCACCGCTTATTGATTCTCATACTTTCATGGAGGAATTTCAGGAGAGTTCACGAATCCTGGGCCTCGACAAGGACCGGATCATTCTGCGGAACTTTAACCCGCGTAACCTATTCGACGCGCGGGGCGATATACTGCAGTTATTTTATGACTTGAACAAGGACCTGAAACCCGATTTGGTCCTCATCCCAAATAGCCAGGATATTCATCAATCGCACGAAGTGGTTTTCGCCGAGTCTCGCCGGGCTTTCAAATACACCACAATCCTCGGTTACGAACTACCCTGGAATAGTTTGGACTTTTCCATGGATGTATTTATTACGGTCGACCGGGAAGACGTTGAAGCGAAAGTCGCGGCGATCAATGCATACCGAACGCAAAAGAACCGCATCTTCTTCGAGAACGATATTGTTGGAGATTTGGCGCGCGTGCGGGGTAAGCAAATCGGACGAGAGTACGCCGAGTGTTTCGAGTTGACGAGGCTAATCGTGTGATTGTCAGTATTCATCAGCCTCACTTTTTACCCTGGATCGGATATTTCAATAAGGTACTGCAGAGCGATGCGTTCGTGTGGCTGAACCACGTGCAGTACCGGAAGAACTATTATCAAAATCGAACAAGGGTTAAAAATGCCGCCGAAGAACCTTTCTGGTTGACTCTTCCCGTACACGCCAAGCACGATACTATGATTGATAAGGTGATCATCGCTGATCCACGTTGGCGGGTGCGAATTACTAAAACGGTCGAGCAGTGTTACAGGAAGGCACCCCATTTCCTGGATTGCTGGCCCCCTTTATCTGCTGCCATTATGGGAGCGTCCGATAGTCTGGACCAGGCCAATTACCAGATCTTTTTGGCGCTCATGCATTTACTTGAAGCTAATCATGTGCGGGTTATTCGCGCTGAGGAAATTCCCGTGACTTCCAGTGATCCGACAGGTCGGCTCGTGGAAACTTGTCATTACCTGGGGGCCAGCCGCTACATTGCCGGCCGGGGAGGGCATAACTATCTCCGCGCGGAAGAGTTTGCTAAAGAGGGCATCGATCTTATCTGGCAAGAGTTCGACTCCAGTCGAGTAGTTTACCCTCAATTGGGTGCCAGGTTCGTTCCCGGACTTTCGGTGATCGACTGCATCTTCAACTTGGGTCCGGCAAAAGCAAAGGAATTGATCCAGGGGGCATGGACCCAGTAGTAATGAGTAAACCAAACGAATCGGCGCGCTTTAATAAACGTCTGGGTGTATTTACGCATGTGCCTCATTGGATCGGACCGGACGGCGCGGCTTGGGCGTACGAACCTTACGTTCGTGAGATGAGGGTTTGGGCTGATTTGTTCGCACAAGTAGAGATTTGCGCGCCTATCGCCGAAGGAGAGATGCGTGGCAATCAAGCTCCGTACGGTCGAGACAACATTGTCTGGCGTCAGGTGTCATACTGCTGGTCTGATGGTCTCCGCTCTCAACTGAAACGGCTATGGCAATTGCCAGGTCTGGCGCTTAACATTAACAGCGTCATTCGACATAGCGATTTGGTTCATCCGCGCAGCCCTGGGCATCCAGCCCTGTTAGGGAATCTGCAAGCGCGATTGATGAGTAAGCGAAGCATCACCAAGTGGGCCGGTTTCTTCGGGCCCTACGAAGGCGAGCGCTTGCCTTCCCGCGTTGATCGCTGGCTGTTGAACTTCTCCGGTCCTCGTCATCCGGTTCTCGTCTATGGGCCTTCGCTTCGGTCGCATTTGTTAAGCTTCCTGCCGGCTTTGATGTCGGACGAAGAGTTAGCGGAATCTCGGCGGGGGCTCAGCAGGGCAGCCGGCCCTCCCTGGAGGCTGCTATCCGTGGGACGATTAGAGCCGGAGAAGGGGTTTGCTCTGGCGATTCTAGGGCTGGGCGAATTAAGACGTCTGCGGCCCGATCTGGATTGGAACTACACACTCATAGGCGATGGTCCGGAGGCGACAAGACTGCGCGAGCTAGCGACGAAAAGCGGAATTGCAGACCGCATTTTATTCACTGGCGCTTTACCCTTCGCCGACGTGCGCGAGCATTATTCGGAAGCGCACGTTGCGATTATGCCGGGAGTTCTTGAAGGCTGGCCTAAGATTATCGCAGAGGCTTGGGCGCATGGAGCAATCCCAGTTGCCGCTGCGGCCGGTCTGGTGCCGTGGATATTGAATGAAAAGGATGCCGGTGTGCAATTTCAGCCCTCTCCACCTGGGCTGGCTAACGCGTTAGTCGCCCTGCTGGAAGATCCTGAACGCATGAAAATGATTTCAGCGAAATTAATGCCTCGCGCAGAAGGGCTGTCTCTCGACAGCTTTAAGACGCGCTTGGAACGCGTCCTGATCGATCACTGTGGTATGAGTTGAACCGTATCGACGAGTGTTCTGCAATTCCTCCTGTTAACCGCCAACGCGCAAGCCGATGACCGCATTCACCAGCCGCATTAATGTTATGCACTTGACGGACACTCTGGACGCCGGCGGCAGAGAACGGGTGGCAGTCGACCTCGTTAACGTACTGCAGCGCGAGAGATACCAAACGCACTTGTGCACAACTCGGCGCGAAGGTCCGCTCGCCGATCTCGTGGCGGAAGATGTTGGGCGATTGCGGCTCACGCGCAAGGGGCGATTCGATCCAAGAGCCATACAGCAATTAATCGCTTATATACGAAAGCATCAAGTTCACATTCTTCATGCGCATGAAACCACACTGTTCTTAGCGGCAGTGGCTTCGCTCTTCCCTCCGCATCCGGCGGTGATTTGGCATGACCACTTCGGCGGCCAAGAAATGGGAGAACGCCCAGCGCCGCTCTACCGACAGGCAGCTAAGCGCGTCAGCGGGGTGATCGTGGTCAACCAGTCTCTGGCGGATTGGTCACTTCACCGACTGCATGTGCCCGCTGATCGCGTTTGGTTCATCCCTAATTTTGTTATTGAACCGAAGAATAACGAAGTGTTGCACGCCCTGCCGGGCAAGGCAGGTGGAAGGATTGTTTGCGTTGCTAACTTCCGTCCGCAGAAAGACCATCGCACGCTTTTGCATGCTATGGGCTTAGTGATCCAACAGGAACGGGATGCACATCTTTTACTCGTTGGGGCCGGCAGCGATCAGAATTATCTAGAGCTGGTTCAGAAAGATATTGCGCGACATGAACTAGGCGGTCATGTTTCCTTGCTCGGCCAACGGCGAGATATACCGGCGCTTCTGCGGGCCTGTGACATCGGGGTCTTGAGTTCAGCCTCGGAGGGACTTCCACTCGCTTTGCTCGAATACGGGATGGCCGGATTACCGGCTGTGGTTACTCGAGTAGGACAGTGTGCGGAAGTGTTGGAGGAGGGCGGAGCCGGGATCCTTGTCCCTCCAGCAGCGCCGGATGAACTCGCCGCAGCATTGGTCTCACTCTTGCGATTGCCTGAGCGCCGCGCCAGCCTTGGAGAAAAACTCCACCGCAGAGTGCAGGAGGTTTATAGCCCTGGGCCAGTCATTGAGAAAATCTCACGTGTATATGATGCGGTGATAAACTCTCCGGAGGGACAATTGCCGGACACTACTCATTCGACGCAGCCACTGTTTTAACTCATGAACGAAGATTCTCAGCCGTCCATTCGTCCCCGCCTTGGCTTTGTCGGTCATATGGTCGGCCGTAATCCGGGCTACATCACCACGCAGGGGCAGATCTTGGCGGACCTGTTCGAGCAGGCGAGCTATTCTGTTGTCTCCTTCTCACCTCTACTTAATAAGTATCGGCGGCTGGCTGATATCGTCGTTACACTTACCCGGCAACGACGAAATATCGATGTCTTGATCGTGGAAGTTTATGGCGGCCTCAGTTTTGTTGCTGAGGACATTGCCAGCTGGCTCGGCCGTCGTTTCGGCCACCGCGTGGTAATGTGGCTGCACGGTGGGGCATTGCCGGAGTTCATGGCTCGCTTCCCGCACTGGACGCGACGTGTTTTAGGAAGAGCCGATGTGATTGTTACGCCGTCCGAATTTCTTGCCCGTGCCGTCGCCACATACGGTTTCCAGGCTCAGATAGTCGCTAATGTTGTTGATCTCTCCGCTTACCCGTTCCGTCTTCGCCGAAAGGTCAGCCCGCGCCTGTTTTGGATGCGAACCTTTCACCCATTCTGGAATCCCTTAATGGCCGTTCGTGTGCTCGCGCGTCTGCGGGAAACAATACCGGGAGCGAGCCTCGTAATGGCTGGGCGAGATAAAGGGTTTGAGGCGGAAGCTCGGCAGTTGGCCAGCCAGTTAGGACTTAACGGAGCTGTCCGCTTCGCGGGTTTTCTCGATTTGGCTGAGAAGGTGCGCGAGGGTCAGGGGGCCGACATCTACATAAACACGAACCGCATTGACAACATGCCAGTGGCGGTAGTGGAAGCCTGCGCTATGGGATTGCCGGTGGTCGCGACGGCCGTGGGAGGCATTCCTGATTTGCTGAAAGATGGTGAAACCGGTCTCCTGGTGCCGGATGACGATGACAAGATGATGGTCGAAGCAATAAAACGCCTGCTGAACGATTCGGAATTAGCGGGACGGTTGTCGGCCAATGGTAGGCGTGTCGCCGAGCGTTCCTCGTGGGAGCAGGTCCGCCTGCGTTGGGAGCAATTGTTTGCTGTTCTCATGGCGCGCCGAGCGTTGTGAAAAAGGATGGAACTTCTCTGATGTGTGGTATTTGCGGCATAGTTTATCGCGACCGAGAGTATCCGGTTAACGAATCCGTTTTGCTAAGGATGCGTGATTCACTGGCGCATCGTGGTCCGGACGACGCCGGACAATATCTCGCATCTGGAATTGCTTTGGGTTCTCGGCGGCTTTCAATTCTCGACCTCTCGGAGCGCGGCCACATGCCGATGAGCACGGCCGATGGGCGTTACTGGATTACCTACAATGGCGAGGTCTACAACTTCCAGGAGTTACGCACAGAAATGGAATCCCGCGGGCACACCTTCCGCTCGAATACTGACACGGAGGTGGTGCTTAGGCTTTACGTAGAACAAGGGGCCGCAATGTTGGACCGCCTTAACGGGATGTTTGCCTTCGGCATCTGGGCT
>JBHENP010000123.1:0-6083 GCA_046261995.1 Pyrinomonadaceae bacterium | reverse complement strand
CATTCAAATCGAGCAGGGTGCGCAGGATGGAAGTCCAGGGCGCATTACTGATAGTGAGACGAACCGGAGTTTCCTGAACGTCGTAGTCAAGAACGATATTTGCGCCGTAGGCCTCGTTGAGGCGGTTAACCAGGTTTAAGAGGGAAAGCGGTCTGTTGGACTCGTTAGTGATGGTGATGCTTTCGCCTCGATAAGCGGGGTCGCAGAGCGTGTTGCGTTGTGATCCCGGCGCAGGCGTTGCTGCTGGTACTGCCTTGGCTGGTGAAGGCTCTGAAGTTGGGTTTGCGAGCTGATCCTTTTGCTGTGTTTGGGTTTCCAATGCTGCTGTGGGGCTTTGGGTAGACGGGTTTTCGCTTCCGGTGGCTGGCTCGTCGTCAGTTTGTTCGGTAGCAGAGGCAACCGATGTTTTAGTTAGTGGAGCCGTTGTTACTGCGACTGGTTGGGGATTAAACGAGCCGGGATCGTCCGAGTTGAAGGTGTTATTGTGAAGCGCGCTTAACGAGAGGGCGCTCTTTACGCGCGCGGGGTAATTACCGTAGACAGCGTGCGCGTAGTTAAGTTTATTACCGCGTAGCGCTCCGGTGGAGAAGGAGTTTGTTTCGGGTTGTGCTTGTACGGGAGTCGTAAGTTTAGTTGGTTCAGGTTTAGAGGTTGGAGTTATAACCAGGTTATCGGATTGTGCGGGTGAAGCTGCGGCCTCGGTAGCTTGAACAGCTTTCGTTGATTGAATGGAGTTGCTGGTGCGAGCTGAGCGCTGAATTGGAGCAGTTGTTGATGCCGCGCGATAGCGGTCGCGCACGGCGACCTGGAGATCGGAGTAGTCTTCACGCGTTGGTCTAGTCTGCGCTGATGTACTGGCAGCGATCCCTGCGATCGGCGTGTTGCTGGAAGTTGACGATTGAAGTTCAGGTTGAGTGAGCGGACTATTTTGAGATACGGGTTTGTATTGCTGTGGCTGTAGTTGCGGTTTGACTTGCTCGCCTCTACCGGCTGTGGGCGGGACGGCAGGCGTGGCGTTGGTGAAATCTTCCTGACGGTCCCAGTGGAGCATTTTCGTTTGGCCCGTCGACGTGCGGAAGACGACACCGCCGGTACTGACATCAGGGTCTATTGAAACGAGAACACCATCGTAGAACTTCGCGCCGATGTTGGCTGGGATCTGACGTTTTTCGGCGTCGATGTAAAGCCACGCGCCTTGTGAGCCTTTCATGTTGACGCGTCCAGTGGGGCTGACTTCCGAGATTAGGTATGCGGTGGTGATTGAGGGTGGAACCAGTCCGCCAGCGTTAGCGGCTCGTACTGATTGCTGCCACTGTGTAAGGCGCGGAAGCTTTTCCGGCACAGGCGGTGTGAGTGGTAGCGCTGCTGTCATTGAGGCTGGGGCGAGGCGTGCCGCGCTCGGTTGGCCTGTCTGATCGATTCCTGCACGATCAACCAGTGGATCGGAAAAGGCGGTAGTGATCGGAGCAAGCTGCGGATAGAGGGCCGCGGCGAGTTTTTCTTCGGTGTCTTTGGGTAGCTGCGGTAACGCGGCGACTGCGTCGGCACGGGCTTGTAGGAGCTCGGCCTGTGTAGGCTGGGCGTCAAGACTGCGGCCGAGGGCGCGGCGTCCGCCGAAAGTGATAACGGCGGTGATAGCGAAGATAGCGAGCAAGGCGAGAAGTGCCTTAAGTCGGTTCGCGGCGGTTG
This sequence comes from Pyrinomonadaceae bacterium, assembly GCA_046261995.1. Classification (GTDB taxonomy): domain Bacteria; phylum Acidobacteriota; class Blastocatellia; order Pyrinomonadales; family Pyrinomonadaceae; genus PSRF01. The sequence goes on along the minus strand of JBHENP010000123.1, from coordinate 4,394 downwards.
AGCGCGGGGTTTGGTTGGTACGGTTCATGATCGTCAGTTTCCTTCGTCTTTTTGCCTGGGGCTTATTTGGGCGCGAGTTGCGCGGTTTGGTTTTGGAATTCTTCGCGCAGTTCCGCAGGAATTGGCGGGAGGATGCCGGAGGTTGGAGCGTCGTAAGTTACGAGCGTCAGGTTGACGCTTTCCTGCCGATTCAGCGACGTGATTGAGAAGTCGCGAACATAAATAATTCTTGGATACTTCGCCACCGCGCTTAGGAAGCGAGCGACGTTGGCATGTGTGCCCTGTATCTGGGCCGGCATCACGCGCTCGTTCAGACTGATTTGCGGCAGGGCTGGTTGCGCGGTTGCGGTGGCTGGTGTTGCCGGGGGCGGAGCTGTTTGGGTCGTTGGGTTGGTGGATTTCGCGCCGGGCTTGGAGGCGTCGAACATAGTCACGCGTACCTGGTTGGTGCGAGCCATCTGTTGAATAGCGTCGAGCACGTTTGAGACTTCCGTCTCGCTTGGTAATAGTTCGCGCGCGGTGGTGTAGTTACTAATAAGCCGGCGAAACTGATCGAGGAACTGCGGCTTTGTTTCCTGGACCATGCGAGCGATTGCGTTTTGTTTGCGCTTGTTCGCAAGCGATTCTCTGAGAGCGTCGTTGGCGGCCGCTTGCGGGGTGACGTACTGGTAGTAAACGAGGGCGCCGAGTGCGAGCGAGAGCAGGCTGGCGAAAACCAAAAGCTTCGTAGTGCCTGCTTGCAGAGCCCGGTCCCTGAGCTTAGCGGCGAGCATGTTAACGCTTGACTTTGTCTTTCTGCGTCGAGCGTTTTTTTGTTGAAGTGTAGTCATTACTTTGTTCCCTGTGACTGCGGTGGTACGGGCAAGTTAGGTATCGGGCCGGACGGCATTCCGGAAGCGGCCGGTACTGGTTTGGGCCCTACTTGTGGGCCATTCGTTAAGGACGGTGGTGGCACTGGTAGAGGCTGGGAGCCCATCTGCTGCGGTTGGGCCGGTGCTGCCGCTGTTTTGCCTGGGGTGGCGAGCGGCGCATAAGCGGAGAGAATCGTAAATTCGATTACGCTTGAGCGCGGGGTCTGGCTTTGTTGTTGCGGGGCGGAATTGGGCGAGTTTCCCTCGACGTTGTTTCGAGTAAGTATTCCGGAGAAGAGTCCGTTGCTGAACTCTAGTGACTTGGCAAACGAAGTGATGGCCTGCTCGTTTTTGGTTTTCCCCTTGATTTCAACGTTTGCGCCTTTGACGTTGATTTCCGAGATGTACCAGCTGGGGTCTTGTGGCCAGCGTTGATTGAGATCGCTGAGTAATTGGTGTGCAGCTGGTTGTCGTTGTCGAAGAGTTATTAAGTTATCGAGCAGAGAGCGGAAAGCAGCGAAGTTAGCTTTGGATGACTCATAGTCGGAGTTGGCCTGGGCCAGCTTCTGGCCGGTTAGTGTTTCCTCGTCGATTCGGGATTTCAGTCTGACGTTTTCAATGCCGTTATCGATCCAGGCTGCCATAGCGAAAGCAATCACTGCTACGAGGGGGATAAGGATCGCCAATACAGCCGCGCGGGCTTTGTGGGTGTTGGAGGTCCTGTCCTGGAGTTCGTGTTCGCGTTCGATCTCATCGAGACGCATCTGCGGAGTGACTGCGAGGTTGCAGGCGGGGATTGTTTCGTGATCTAGGAGTGAACCGATAGCAAAGGCTGTAGGTTGATCCAGGCGTGTGCCGTCGCCAATGTTAATGGAGACGGGTTCTATGAGTATTGCATCCAGTTCCGGGGATTCATTCAGTAAAGCAAGCATCGAGTCAGCGTAGCCGTCTGCTGCCGAAAGAACGGCGTTTGTGACCTCGGGAAGTTTGAGTTTAGCGAGGCTGGCGGGTGCAACGAATTTGGTGAACACGTCGCGGGCGTGCTGACATTTGATTTCAGTGGGGGCGCCGGGTTCAAACAACTCTTCGGTTTCGTATACGAGACCGGTTTGTTCAGACCAGAGTCCAATTGCGTAGTCGTCATTGCTGATGACGAGCACGGCGGCTGTCCCGGTTAGTTGCGTGTCGCCCTGGCTCGCTCGCCAGAGGCGAGTGATTGCGCGCGTTCTGGTTTCGGCGCGCAGGGTCTTTTCCTGTGGTTGGGTATGCTCGGGTTGCTGGTCGTCGAGCCATTGCTCGGTGCGCCTGATGATCTCTGACACGGCGAGTGCTTCAACTTGGGTGACAACGATCCGAGCGTCCGGAGTGCGGGTGAAAGCGAGTAAGTGCGATTGGTCGCCCTGACTTCGTTCGATGATTGCCCTGAGGATGACTTCTTCTGTGTCGTCCGGGCTGACGGGAAGGGAAGGCGCGTCGGTATGGGCATTTCCTTTTGTGAGAGTAGTGCGGAGATCGGTACTCGCCAGATTGACGGAGCGGCGCTCGCCGATGATGGCGCGGTAGATGTCGAATCCGCCAGTGGCCGCATATTCGGCAATAACGATCTGCCCGTTTCTGTGGTCAAAAGCGAGACCGCATGGGGACTGGGGTTGTGCCGATTGATTACGTTTGATGAACATGAAAGCTCCTGTTTCCCTGCTTCAGTTGAGTTGGCTTCAGTTGAGTCGGTTGGAGGCAAGGTTCAGTGCGCGGGGCCTGGACCTGAATTCGATAGTGCCGCGCGTTTCGTCTGAAGTAGTTGCGTTTGTTTCTATGCCTTCGGCGGCGATGGTTATGTCTACCTGAAATATCATCGCGGTAGAGTTGAATTCGACGTAACGATTGAAGTTGGCACGTCGGATATTAAAAGCGAGGGTGGAGGCGCGGTCCCCTTCCATTCGGACTAAGCGGGAATCACTGCTCATGGCATAGGAGACCGGTGCTTGAAGCTTTGTCAGTGTGGAGCCGGCGGCGAAGCTGTGTGCGTGATCGGCATCAGTGGACCAAAGCCGAGCCCAAGCAGGATTGTCTTTACGAACTCGCTCGATCGAGAGAGTTATCTTGTCAGTGGTTGAGCTGACGGATGAGATCATGCAAAGGGATGACGCCGCTCCACCAGGACTCGAGGGATCGAGGCTTCCCCAGTCGATGATGAGCACGTAGTCTCCTTTGTTAAAGGAGCCGCGCTGCGGAGCGCGCGCGACGATGTCAGTCGAGCCTTGATTAAAATCCGCGACGGTGGTTACGGCATCGGTTGAGTGGTCGCCAGACACGACTGTGACGCCGGAGCCGCCGCCAGTTGTTGTAATAGGCGCGGTAAGTTGTGTGTTGATGTCGTAAGGCAGTGGAGGAAACTCGGTGGCGTTGCCGGAAAGAGCGATTAGTGGCGCGCCGGTGATCTTAACGTTCGTGAATGATTGGCTCTGGCTGTAGATGTTAAGCGCAAAGGCAATCGGGTAAGACGGCACTGGCGCATTGCTGGTCCATAGTGGCGCGGGCACGTCATTGCGCACTCTGTAAAGCTTGGCAACGCGTTGCGAAGGTCCGTTTTCTATCTTGAAGGTGTAGGAGTCGCCGGAGAGATGTGGGGAGACGGTCTCGTTTGGTGGATGACAACAGGTGGCGGCGACTTCCACGCCATTGACGTAAACGCCCATCCATACACCGATGTCGGGGTTGCCGAATCCGATGACGATGGCGAAGCTGTCGCCGTTGGGTCCGTAAATGGATGCGCTTCCTCCGTTTGCTGGGGGCGTAAAGCTAAAGGAACCGAGTCCGCTCGCGAGCGCGTGAGTAATGTTTGCAGGATTATCCCATCCGGTTGCGCCGGTTTTAGTGATAGTACCGTTAGACCATGTGTAGAAATCAAACGAGTTCGGGGTGGCGAATATTGTGCCTGCGAGAGGTGGAGAAGGGCGAGTTAGATTGTGTCCGGCGCCGTCGAGATCGGCGCGAAGTAGAGTTTCAGAGGTACCCCTGGCTTCCTCCATCGTACTGACTTCGGTGAATGCCCCGACAGCTCTTGCGAACTTGGTCATGAGGCCAACGGCGGCGACTACAGCGATCACAGTTATAGCCATCGAGATAAGAAGCTCGAGCAGGCTAAAGCCGGTTTGAGTCCTGCTCATGGAGCGGGGATTTTGCTTCAAGGCCGCGCTGTTTGTTATGTGGTATCGCATTTTGTTTTCGAGTTCCGGAGGTCCCGAAAGGGTCAGAATGTTTTGACGCTGACGTTAGTTGAGCCGCAGGGCGACGAGAAGTTAACGCTGCCGTTGCTGGTCATCACGTTTACGGTAAAAGTGGCCGGCGTGCTGTCGGTAACCTGCTGAGTTAATGGTGAAACGGTTATGCGAGCGCCGGCGTTGCCTTTGGCGGTGATAGTTCCATTACCGCTGAAGGACCATAGAGTTACAGTCACACTTCCGGAGCCGTTCTTAGGAATCAAAAGCGGGCTGGGGCTGGCTCCTATAGAGCAGGGTCCGGGAGTAGACGCCGGTGTTGGAG
>JBHENP010000122.1:0-6317 GCA_046261995.1 Pyrinomonadaceae bacterium | reverse complement strand
CGCCAAAGCCTTTGCATTTTCCCGGACTCACGCTCAGTCGGTTCGAGTACGACAGTGGCATGGCGAGGTACGATTTGGCTCTCTTTATGGAGATTTCAAAGCAGGGTCTCAGTGCATATTGGACCTACAAAACGGATCTCTTCGACGCAGGGACGATCACCCGAATGTCGAATTCTTTTGAAATTTTATTAAGCACCATCGTGGCCCGGCCTGATGCGCAACTAAGTGAGCTTAAGGGAGTGTTGATCGACGCGGACAAGCAACAGCAAGCTGCAGAACAAGGGGAGCGCAAAGGGTCTAAGCTCAGGAAGTTGATGAGCGTTGCGCCCAAGGCTGTCAGCGTAGTTCAGGAAAAATTGGTGCAGACCAATTACCTTAGCCCCGGACAAAGCTATCCTTTAGTAATACAGCCTGATACAGAGAGCATCAATCTCGTAACCTGGGCGGGCAGTAATAAGGAATTCCTAGAGAATGAATTGCTGAAGCATGGCGCGCTGCTTTTCCGGGGTTTCGAGCTGGGTTCAGATTCCGGGTTCGAGCAATTTATCGCGGCAATCTCGGGACAGTTGCTGGAATACTCTTACCGTTCCACGCCGCGCACACAAGTAAGCGGCAGGATTTACACATCAACTGAATATCCACCCGATCAGTCTATTCCACTGCATAACGAGATGTCTTATTCCTCCAGCTGGCCGATGAAAATTTGGTTCTTATGCGTCAAATCCGCCGCGGAGGGAGGAGAAACCCCGATTGCCGATAGCCGGAAGATTTATAAGCGCATTAGCCCGAAAATCAGGGAGCGATTCGAAAACAAGGGAGTGATGTACGTCAGAAACTACGGCGATGGCTTGGACTTGACGTGGCAAAACGTCTTTCAAACCGAGAACAAATCGGATGTCGAGGCGTTTTGCCGGCAGGCTGGCATTGAGTTCGAGTGGACCAGCAACAATCGTTTGAGAACCCGCCAGTTGTGCCAGGCGGTCGCCAGGCATCCGAAGGTGGGCGAAATGGTCTGGTTCAACCAAGCGCACCTTTTTCACGTCTCGAGTCTGGAATCGGATATAAGCGAATCGTTACAATCATCGTTTGGTTCGGACAACCTTCCGCGCAATGCTTATTACGGTGATGGTTCACCGATCGAAGATGATGTGTTGGATGAAATTAGGGACGTGTACCGACACGAACAAGCAGTCTTCCGCTGGCAGGAGGGAGACATACTGATGCTTGACAACATGCTGATGGCCCACGGACGAAAACCATTTGTCGGTGCACGAAACGTCCTGGTAGGCATGGCGGAACCATCAACTAACGGGTCAACGGCAAAATAAACCGAGGTAATTTCGAGTTTAGCCCCAAAATGTTCGGTAGCTCTTAGTCGTACCCGAATGCTGAGAAGCTGTTGCTTTGGAACTCAGATTAAACCCGATGACATCGGGATTAGAAGTTGAATACCGGGGCTTGAAAGGATGTAAGGTACATTGCTTTTCTTCTAATGAATCTTCTTAGTTCCATTAGATGAGTTCAGATGTAGTTCGATAATGTCGTCGTCCTCGACCTCTCCCATGAATCACCGGTCGGCTGATATTACGAAAGATATTCTTGGCTCTCCCGCGGGGTAATTCATCCGGCAAGTCCGCGCATCTCACATAATTTAGCGACAAGATAAGAGCTGTGATACCCGCGTGCAATCTTAAATAGACGCCTCGTGCGTGTCAGCGAACGGAACATTTGGCTTTGACGATTGGAGATTCTGAGATATGCAGAGCGAAGTTATCGAGGGTTTCCGGCTCTCCCCGCAACAAAAGTATCTTTGGCAGTTGCAGCAGGGAGGCCCAGCGTACTGCGCGCAATGCGCAGTTCGGCTTAAAGGCGTTCTCCGTCCGGAAAACCTAAGAAAAGCTTTGTCCAAGGTAGTCGAGCGACACGAAATCTTCCGCACGGCTTATCGCTGCCTGCCCGGAATGGCGATTCCTCTTCAGGTCGTAATCGAGACCAGTACACCAGTCTGGAGCGACGTGGACCTTCGTGAGAACAAGCCTCAGACGCAAGAAAACAGGATCGAAGAGCTTTTCATGCAAGAGAGAAGTCGTCCGTTCGACTTCGAGCGGGGGCCGTTGATGCGCGCAACTCTCCTGACTCTGTCTGCGGACGAGCATGTGTTAATCCTCGGCATGCCGGCTTTATGCGCGGATGGCTGGACGCTTAGGAATATCGTCCAGGAAATGAATCGGTTTTATTCTGAGCGCGGGAAGGATGACGAAGCCTCTGGCGAGCTCCTCCAATACGTCCGATTCTCCGCGTGGCAAAACGAGTTGCTGGAGTCTGATGACGAGGCGGCCCAGCAGGGTAAAGCCTACTGGCGCAAACCGGACATTTCTGCTCTGCCCGCTGTGACGCTTCCCTTCGAAGCCAAACCTGCCGCCCATGAGGCCAATGTCCCTGGGACTGTCGTGTGCGGGATTCGTTCCGAGATAGCTGTGAGGATCGATGCGGTTGCTGCCGAGTACGACACCTCAAATCTAATCGTCCTGCTGGCTTGCTGGCAGACTTTGTTATGGCGTCTGACCGGTCAAGCGGAGATCGTTGTGAGCAACGTCAGTCATGGCAGAGAGTACGAAGAGTTGCAGGAAGCGATGGGGCCGTTTGCCAAATCGCTGCCGATTGTTTGCCGGTTTGAAGGGGGCCAGCAATTTAACGACATCGTTGAAGTCCTTACTCGAACAGTTCGCGAAGCTAGCGAATGGCACGACTATTACATCCCAGAACAGAGTGGAAGCGCTGGATTTGGTCTGGATCTCCCCATTGGGTTCGAATTCCAGGAAAGAGCATCTCAGAGCGACACGACGGCACCGACATTCTCAATTTACAAACAATACGTTTTTTCCGACGCTTTCAAAGTCAAGTTAACGTGCGTTCGTACCGCAACAGGGCTCGAAGCGACAATTGATTATAACCAGAAGTTGTTCCGGAGAGAGGATGTCGAGCGGATCGCAGAGCAGTATGCGGAAATGCTAGCGAGCGCTACCAGCGAGCCGGAAGCGCAGGTTACCCACTTTAATCTGCACAGCGCGCGCGCGCGTCGGCAGCTGGTGTCGGAATGGAACGCGACAACCGTTCCGTTTGCGCGCCACTTGTGCGTCCAGGAACTGTTTCAGGCACAGGCGGAGCGCACGCCCGAGTCGGTGGCGGTCGTATTCGAAGACGAGCGGATCACTTATCGAGAGTTGAACGAGCGCGCAAATCAACTGGCGCACCATCTGCACCGCTTGGATGTTGGTGCGGGATCCATCGTCGGACTGTTGGTCGAGCGCTCGATTGAGATGATGGTCGGTCTGCTGGGCATTCTAAAGTCCGGCGCCGCATATTTGCCGCTGAATACCGAGCATCCCGGACCGCGACTGCTCCATCAGTTGACGGACGCTGGGAGTACCGCTCTGGTTACGCAAGAGAGCGTGGCGTCAAAGGTGCGGCAGTATAGCGGCTATGTCTTGAAGTTGGATCAAGACTGGGAGAAAGTCGCTGCGGAGTCGAAACTTGACCCACAATCGTCCGCAACGGCGGAAGATTTGGCTTATGTAATATATACGTCGGGATCGACGGGAGTGCCGAAGGGAGTCGGGGTCAGGCATCGCAATTTGGTGAATTACACGCAAGCGATTTGTAGCCAGTTAAAAGGAGATAGCAGCGAAGGCGCCGATGTTGCTCAGTGGCAGTATGCCAGTGTAACTACCGTCAGCGCCGATCTAGGGAACACAAGCATTTATGCGGCACTCGCATCGGGAGGTTGCCTGCATCTGGTGAGCTATGAGGTGGCGACTGATGCCGAGCACTTCGGGCGCTACATGACAGAGCAACGTATTGATGTGCTCAAGATCGTTCCGTCGCATTTAAGCGCTTTGCTAGCGTCGAGCACTGCCGGCAGCCAGGTGCTGCCGCGGCGGTATCTGGTGATGGGGGGAGAGGCACTGACGTGGGAGCTGATCAGGCAGGTGCGAGCGAGCATGGGGCAGCAGCCGTGCCATTTGATCAACCACTATGGCCCTACGGAGACAACAGTTGGCGTGCTGACTAATCACCTGGATCAAATGGACGAGCAGAAGATGGCAGGGCTGACCGCCACCGTGCCGGTGGGCCGACCTATTGCGAACACGCAGGCTTATATTTTGGATGAGCGTTTGGAGCCGGTGGCGGTGGGTGTGCCGGGCGAGCTGTACATTGGAGGCGAGGGTGTGGCAGCGGGATACTTGAATCAGGCGGAGCAGACGCGAGAGCGCTTCATCAATGATCCGTTCAGCGCGAAAGGCGGAACGGATACCGGGGCGCGTCTATACAAGACGGGCGACCTGGCAAGGTATCTTGCGGATGGAAATATCGAGTACCTGGGACGGCACGATCAGCAGGTGAAGGTAAGGGGACACCGTGTAGAGTTGGGTGAGGTGGAAGCGGTGTTGAGAGCGCATGCCGGGGTTCGCCAAGTGGTCGTCATCGCCAGAGAGGACCAGCCCGGCGACTTACGCCTGGTCGCTTATATCGTTGCCAGCCGTAAGTATTCCTCCAACACGATTGAAGGTCGCGCGCGCTACAGGTTGCCGAACGGTCTCTCGATAGTCCATCAGAACAAAATTGAGACGGACTATATGTACGAGGAGATCTTTGAAAAACAGAGCTATTTAAGCCATGGAATCAAGATTCCGGAAAATGCCTGTGTATTTGATGTTGGTGCAAATATCGGTCTATTCACCCTATTTATTAGACAGAACTATGCGGATGCCCGTGTTTATGCCTTTGAGCCGCTGGCTCCCACTTTCGAAACCCTGCGCATCAACACAGACTTATACGGATCAAATGTCAGGCTTTTTGAACTTGGCCTGGCGGAGGAGGAGAAAACCGATACCTTCAATTTCTATCCGCGATCTTCCATGATGTCCGGACTCAGCGCTTACGCGGACACCGAAGAAGAAATTGAAGTCGTTAAAAAGTATTTGCGCCGGGAGCAACAGAAAAGCGGCGCCGCCGACGTGAATGAGATCTTCGACCAGGCGGACGACTTACTCGAGGGCCGGTTCACCAGCGAAACACATCAGTGTCGAATGCGGAGGCTTTCAGATGTCATTAGGGAAGAAAGCATCGAGCGAATTGATCTGCTGAAAATCGATGTGCAAAGAGCCGAACTCGATGTGCTTAAGGGTATCGAAGAAAATGACTGGGAGAAGATTCAGCAACTCGTCATGGAGGTTCATGACGGACGAGCAGAAAAAAGCGAAGGACGTCTGGTCGAAATCGTTGCTCTTCTGGAGGGTCACGGATATGAGTTGGTAACAGAACAAGAGGAGTTATTAAAGGGAACAGACCGCTTCAACCTGTATGCCGTTCGGCGTGGGTTGGATACAGAGTCGAATGGCGGGAAACGGCGCGCGGTGGTTGCGGGGCAGGAGTCGCTTAGTCAAAACGGGCAGGCTGTATCGAGTAATGAGTTGCGCAGCTTTGTGCAGCAGCAGTTACCGGAGTACATGGTGCCGTCGGCGTTTGTCTTCCTAGATAAATTGCCTTTGACGGCCAACGGTAAGTTGGATCGTAATGCTTTGCCCGCGCCGGAACGTCTACGAGCGGAGCAGACGTCAGCTCCTCTGACGCCCGTGGAAGAAATACTGGCGGGCATTTGGAGCGAGGTGCTTGGGGTCGAACAGGTCGGTGTTCATGACAACTTTTTCGAATTAGGAGGACACTCCTTACTGCTCACACGTGTCGTTTCGCGTGTGCGGGCGGCCTTTCAAGTGGAACTCCCGTTGCGCAGTCTGTTTGAAGAGCCAACGGTCGCTAAACTGGCGCTGATGATCGAAGACATCCTAACGAAAGAGATTGAGGATTTGAGTGAAGACGAGGCCGGTAATTTAGCGGGGTAAGCCTGGAGTTTAACGGATGGCTAATATGTCTACAGAATCGACCAAAGATGACGCTTCCGAGCGGCGGTCAAAACTTTCGCCGGCGAAGCAAGCGCTGCTTGAAAAGCGGTTGCGAGGCGAATTCAAAGAAGATGCCAAATTGCAGGTCATTCCCCGGCGTTCGGAGCAGAATTTAATTCCTTTATCATTTGCACAGCAGCGTCTTTGGTTTCTCGATCAACTGAAGCCGGGCAGTCCTTTTTACAATGTTCCAAAAGCCATGCGAATGAGCGGTGCGCTCAATGTGGATGCCTTGCACCAGACTCTGGAAGTTGTGGTTACTCGCCACGAGTCTCTCCGTACTACGTTTGCCACTGTCGAGTCGAAGACGGTGCAGGTCATCACTCCATCCTTGACCCTGGGACTGCCGATAGT
>JBHENP010000121.1:0-6475 GCA_046261995.1 Pyrinomonadaceae bacterium | reverse complement strand
CAGCGGCGCTAGTGCATTAAGAATTACGCTTGCCTGAATCAGCCGGCGGCTGGTACGAGCTGCGCGTGAACTGGACAGAATGTGTTGATCGATTTCCACCGTGTTCGCTTGTGAGCGAAGCCATTTGCGGAAGGTGTCAGGTCTCATGATTTACTCCTCAAAGAAATTCAGGTTTTCAGAATCAGGTTTCCAGGTTTCGCTTAGTCGCTTGAGGTTTCCTCTGTCGCCTCAGGCGGCTGGTCGGTTCGGGCTTACTACAAAGGCTGTGCCAAAAACTTTTTAAGCGTCAGTAAGAGATCCTGGCTCCTTCTTAGGCGTGAGGTATCGCGGCATCGCTCTTGCACAAGAGTTGAACTTGAGCGGAGCTGGAGGCTCGATCCTTTATGCAAATCAAAAGACATCTTCCCATTAACTTAACTGTACTAGCGCTGGCTGCGGTGTTGTGGCAGGCGGAAGCTAATGCTCAAACAAGTCAAGTCAAAGTAGCGCGGCCACGATCGAGAGGTGTCAGCGATCGCAGTCCAAAGAGGAGGGCAGGTGTTAGCAAACGCCGACACCTGCGGATAAGGCAGTCTTCGCGAATGAGGGAAAGAGCGCGGATATATGAGCCTTTCATTGCCGCGACGGCTCGTAAACATGGAGTCGATCCTCGGGTGTTATGGACGATCGCATATTTAGAGACGCGTTTTCGGCCTGAGCTGGTATCGCCGGCGCGGGCGCGCGGTCTGATGCAGTTCATGCCAGGTACGGCGAGGCGGTTCAATTTAACGAATCCTCATGATGGGCCTGCGGCTATTGATGCGGCCGCGCGATATGTGAAGGAGCTGGTTGGTGAATTTGGCGGGCGGCTGGACCTGGTGCTCGCGAGTTACAACGCGGGTGAGAACGCCGTTGATTGTTATCGCACGGGCCGAACAATAAGGACTTCGGGCGGCAAAGTTATCAACCCGCGCGGTATTAAGACGAGCGGTGTTCCTCCGTACGCGGAGACGGTCTCGTATGTGAAGCGGGGCCTGTTGGTTTTCTCACGGGTAACGTCTGCGGGTGTTTTTAACCCTGAGCTAATTGCAGGAACGAGGGCTTTGCAATCACCTCCAATGGCTATCGCGCTGAGTGACCAGCGCATTATTGATAGTGAGTTGCGAGAGCTGGGAGGGTTGCCGGTTACGATGCTTTTCTCGGGAGTAAAGCAGATTGGTATTGGTCAGGGTGGTGGTAAGCAGGTGGCTATCGCCCGTCGTGCTGATGCGAACGGAGGAGATAGCGCGGCATTTGAAACAGTCTTTTTTGACGTGCATTCCGGCGTGCGTTATTTGGTCAGTAAAGGTGAGATTGTAAAGCCTTTGGATGGCGTGGAAGCGAGCGGAACTAGTCAGAATGCTGGGGAGGATGAGGTAGTTCACCATGTTGTTGAGAAGTCTTTCTATCTTGGTGCGGGCGGCGAATAGTAGCTTGTGAGAGTACTTAAACTTTTCCCTTTTCAGAAAGAGGCGCGTGTCTCCTTGAAGATTTTGATGAAACAACCGCGGAAAAGAGAAGCCAATTATGAGTAGAGATAACGATGGGCGAGCAGCAGTACTTACTGGGAATGAGATCCCTGGAGAGTTAAGCGACCTATTGGCCGACTTGGAGTCGGATCGAGGCGTGCAATTAAGTCTTGATGTGCCGGAGATGCGGCAGCCACGTTTTGCGCAGCAACCAGGATCTCAGGCGGATGGGAGAGAGCGCGGATCGCGTCCGGTGATTCCGGAAGTAAGGGCGCGTGGGGGAAAAGGAATGTCTTCAGGTCCTGCAGTTGTTTATCGAGATTCGTCTGATGTGCAAACGATACTGAATCTAACATGGTCGATGATGATCATGGCCATGCTTTTGGTGGCGAGTGGTGTCGGCAATATTTATCAGTACCTGCGCCGGCCGGACAGGATTGTTGTAGACGGCGGAACCGGTCGGGTGCTTTCAATCAACAACCGCAATTATGGCCGAGAGGAAGGGGTTGAGTTCGGCCCCGACAGGCTGACACAGCAGGATAAGGTTTACATCACGAAAGAATTCGTGAAGGCGGTATATCAGGTCGATCCGGCAACCAGGCCTCGGGACATTGAGCGAGCTTTGACAATGATGGTTCCGGACTCTGCGGTGAAGTTTTCCAAGTGGATGCGGGAAAAGGGTGTGTTAGACCAGCAGAAAGCGGAGAGTTGGCAAACGATCTGGAATCCGATGGACGTGTCCGTTGATAAGAATGACGGCTACACGGTGAACGTCATTGGCAAGCAGGATATTACCAAGATGGTCAATGGTGTGACGGTGACAGAGGCGAGGCAGTTGCGGTTAACGATCAAGCTTGTCGCTGACAATAAGGGTCGAGCGGATCGTAACCTGCGGGCAGGGTTTTTGGTTTCCTCACTGGACTATCAGGAGTTGAATGATCCTGTAAGCAAAGGTGTTGGGCAGGAGAATGGCGCGGGGAACTCAGGTGCGGCGAAATCGACGCAGGCTACACCGGTGACCGCTCTGCAGAACCAATAAAACGAATCTAGCTCGAGTTAGAAATGGAGTCTTTCATGTTTAAGCACGGGAATCGTAGGCGCTCTCAGGCGATGAGAGTGGTTTTGTTTTTGTTGATGTTCTCTGCCTTAGTAGTGGCGCAGCAACGAGGGCAACGTAAGCAGCCTCAAAAAGCAGTTCAGGGGCATAAGCCTACTGCGGGGGTAGTGCCGCCGGCGGCGAAGCCGTCTCCCTCACCGGCGGCGATGGTACCTGTTGCTTTAGTGAATCCTTCGCAGCCTGAGTACATGTCGGGAGAGGCTAATGTCACTGTGCGGGGAAATCAGAATCCAATTATCCGTTTGGGGTTAGCGCAGAACGGAGTGAACGTCATTGAGTTTCCCGCGGCTGATTCCTTTTTCATGATTCATCCAGGTAATTCGGAGCTGGTCTTGTTTGATGAAGAGACTGCGAAGTTAAGCAAGCGCTCGCTTGTATTGCGGCCGGGGGCTGCTTTCGTGGCGCCGCCTGCGGGCTCGGCGACACGAGGTCCGTCGGCGTCGATCAGCGTGCAGATGCAGTCGGGGATTGTGGTCACTTTCTTGATTTATCCAGTGCGCGAGCTTTCGCAAAACGCGCATCGGTGCGTAGTGATGTACAACCGTGATGAGGTGGTTGCTGCTCGCAAAGCCGCGGGTTTGGCAGTCAATCTTGACGGGCGAGAGCCTGCTGCGAAACACAGTAACGGATCGATGCGGTTTGGTGAGGATGGCGACGATGGGGACTTGATCGTTCCTAAGGTGTCGCGATTGATTGCCGACGTTGATAGCAGTCGCGCGGATGAGCGCGTTCGTAACGGTAAGGTTTCAAAGAAACGGCCCAAGCTATCGGAAGTTGCAAACCGAGCCTTAAAGGACGCGATTAAGAATCCGAACAAGATGGGTGCGTTTGCGAAGTCGAACCACGGTCTTAGTTTGGCGGTGGCGCCAGTTGTTGATTTGGATGTTCAGGCTCGGATGGTTGTCATTGCTGTAAGGAACGACGCTCAGGGCGTGCTACGAATTGTCCAGGGAAATCCGGAAGTGTATGTGCAGACGTTCGACGATAACGGAAAGACCCTTCAGTTGGAACAGGTGAAGCGTTTGTATGTGGAAAGTACTTCTCTGGAAGGAAAGCTGAAGAAGGGCGAGGTTGTTTACTATGCGATCGTTTATGAGGCGCCGGTGCTTGGTGTTTTGCAGCGACTGAGAGTTTCGGTTAGTCAGACGGAAGCCGCTGACGAGCCGGCTACGGCAGCATTAGGAACCGCCGCGGGGCGAAAGTAGTTTGTGGGTGAAACGTTATTTTCTGAGAAGAGGCTTAATCATGAACAGTCAAAGCGCGGATCGCGAGTCGGGTCATGGCAACGGTTTTCACGGGGATGGGCGTGTGGTTCTCGAAGAGCTTGATGACGAGATCGAGGGTGATGGAGAACGTGAGTTTGTTGGCGACGAGGAACGGCGTGCTGTGTTGGTCGATGAAGGCGACATGGTTGCCGGGGTTGAAGAGGAGCGCGGCGAAAAACAGGGAAAGGGCCGTGGCCGTCGGGCTGTTATTGGTCTTGGTGTGTTGATTGTGATCGTTGCCTGTGCCGCGATCGCCGGTTGGTTTGTGATAGGCAAGGGAGCCACACGAAAGGCGAGGGTGCCGGTTAATGGAGGTAATGGGTCGACGAATTCAGGCGGTGAATCTGAAGAAGGAATGACGCGACAGGCTATTGAGCAAGCTCGTGTGAGTGGTCCAGGTATCACGTTGAGCGATGGGTCGGTGGTTAGGCCGGGCACGTTGCCACCAACGATGGGAATAGCGCCCGGTTCGAATGTGCCCGTGACGCAGGTGTCGCCAGTTATCAATGGGGATCTGTCAAGCACGGTTAATTCGGCCCAGGCAAACACGAATACTGAAAATTCGGGAAATAGTGAGGCAAAGCAGACTGTTGCGCGGACGGTAGCGGCCGTTGTGGGGCGGAACAATGAGCGTTCGGTGAGGATTGGTGAAGATGCAAAGCCGGCGACAGATCCGCGGAGTGGCGCTGTCAGTCGTGAAGGGGCCGCGGAGGTACGCAAGGATCCGAGCGGCATCGCGTTGCCTTCGTTTGGGAGCATGTTGCCTGTCAAGAGTCTTGGGGTGCTTTATACCTTGCGGTCTGGTGGATTGGTGCGGCTTGAACTCACGCGGGAGGTGAAGGGGAAGGGCTGGTCAATGCCTCGAGGGACTGTTTTGGTCGGTGCGTTGCGAGGGGCGGAGTACGACCGGGCTTTTGTTTCATTAGTCGGGTTTATTGATTCGGAGTCTGGGCGCTTTGTAAAAATCACCGGCGATCTTCTTGGCTCTGATGGGGGCGTAGGAATCCGTGGCAAGAAGAGGAAGATGTCGAGTGGTTGGTCGCGCGCTCTCTCCCGTCTGGGCGAGGCGGGATTGAACATCGCGGAAACTTTAGCAGGCTCGGTGGGTCGAAGGCCGATCGTGATTAGTGATGGATTCGGTAGTTATGGCGAACGGGTGACAAAAGAATTGGACGGGGCGCTGATCGGTCGAGATGGTAACAGCTTTGTGGAGGTAGCGGCTGGTAGTTCGGGCTACATCATGATCACGGAATTGCCGGAGGCGGTTCAGGGTGTAGACGCCTTGGCGAAATTATCGGGGCGTGATGTTGAGGAACGCTCTGATGCGGACCAGCCACGTCGGACGACGGGTATTTCTGAACGCGAACTGGCGGAGTTGATTCAGTCAGGTGATCCGGAACGGATCAAAGCGGCGTTCTCACGCATGACTCCTGAAATGCGACGGGTGGCGGAGGCAGTGGTGAGCGGGGATTTGGCGGCGCGATAAGGGCTACACATGAATCCAATGAATCCAGATAAGCCAAGCATTAACCCGCGTACTGTTGTTACGGACGGCGGGTCTGTGGCTCTGGCTCGAATGTTGGCGGGAACCGGTTACATGGTCCAGGAGAGAGTCCTCGGCGATTTGACGCAGGCAATTAAGAGCGGTGCTCCGCATTTGATCGAAGGGGAGCGGGGCTCAGGGAAAACGGCTTTAGCCGAAGCGCTGGCGATCGCTTGTAACCTCCCGGTTTTTTATTTACAGGGAATGGAAGGTTTGGAACTCGAGGATGTGCTTTATAGCTGGGACAGAGAAGGTCAGTCTCAGTGGGTGCGCCAGGCGATTGCTTCGGGAATGGATTTGAAGGAAGCACGTGAGAAGCAATGGGGCGCGGACTATCTGATGTTTGGCGAAGCTTTGGGAGCTTTTGAGTTTGCCGCGCGTACAGGGGTTGTGCCGATCCTCATCGTGGATGAGATCGATAAGCTCCAGGATACGACTGAGGACATGTTGTTGCAGTTATTCGGTCGTGGTTATGCGCACGTGCCGCGTTACGGGGATGTCGGCGAGAGAGATCCATCGCGATGGCCGGTAGTCGTTTTATTGTCAAATGACATTAGACATGATCTGTCGGCGCCGATGCGCTCTCGTTGCGTTTATACGTGGATGGATATGCCGAGCGCACCTGAAGAGGTAGCCATATTGTGCGCTCGTGTGCCGGATGCGTCGCGCGAGGCGGTGGCTTGGGTGGCGAAGCTGCTTGACTGTATTCGTGCGATACCTGGAGTACAAGACAAACCTGCGCTGCGCGAAGGCATTTGTTTGTTGAGTGCTTTCATGCGTGATGGGGTGCGAGAAGTAGATGAGGCTACTTTGACATCGTACTTGTGTTTGATTGCGAAGCGGCGGGGTGATCGTTCTTATCTACAGCAGTCGATGGCGCGAATCGAACTTGCAGTTAATGAGCGGCACGATGAAGTCGACGTGTGGGTAGAACAGGAGTTTGGTTCGCGCGAGCGTGGGCATCTGGCAGCCGTGGCCTGAGGTGTTTTGAATGGCTAGGAGTAGATCACAAAAATCGCTTGGACGAACATTCCTGTCTTCACCATTGGCAGTGGTGTTGTCG
>JBHENP010000120.1:0-6544 GCA_046261995.1 Pyrinomonadaceae bacterium | reverse complement strand
TCGCTTTACCGGCCTATCAGTTGCTGGGCATCTATGAAGCGATGGCGCCAGGGTCTCAGACAAAGATGATACGTTCATTAAATGAGCGTCTAGCTGATGCTGTGAAAGCAGTGCCGGGTATCTACATCCTAGACTATGAGAGACTGTGTTCTGAAATCGGTTATCGAAACTGGTTTGACGATAAAATGTGGCATCTCGGGCGAGCGCCGCTCTCAGCACAAGCCTTACCAATCTTAGCTCGTGCGCAAGCTGCCTTTGTGCAGGCGCTTCTGGGCAAGCCGCGCAAGTGTCTGGTACTCGATTTGGACAATACTCTATGGGGTGGGGTGATCGGAGAAGACGGCTTGGCCAGTATCAAGTTGGGTCACACTTATCCCGGCAGCGCATTTCGTCACTTTCAGCAAGTATTGCTTCAACTGCATCGTCAAGGCGTGATTCTCGCAATTAATAGCAAAAACAACGGGGCTGATGTCGAAGAAGTATTTCGCTCGCATCCGGACATGTTGTTGAGACCGGAACACTTCGCAAGTGCCCGTATCAACTGGCAAGACAAGCCTCAGAACATGTTGGAGCTTGCAGAGGAACTCAACATGGGCCTCGACAGTATGGTTTTCTTTGATGATAACCCGGCAGAGCGCGAGCTGATGAAGCAGACGTTTCCACAAGTATTGACACTGGAAGTGCCGGGCGATCCATTGAAGTATTCGCAGGTTCTACTGGAGAGCCGTGCCTTTGACAAACTATCCTTCACCGAGGAGGATCGTCGCCGTGGCGAGATGTATCGCCAACAGGTGGGTCGGCGCGAGTTGGAAAACTCGGCCACTTCACTCCAAGAATTCTACGAGAATCTGCAGATGGCTGTGAGTATCTGCCCTGTCGATGAGTTTGCGTTTCCGAGGGTCATGGACCTCCTTCATAAGACGAACCAGTTTAATCTAACTACCCGGCGACACTCAGCCGTCCAGTTGACGGAAATGGTCGCCGACCCGAAATGCGGTCTATTTTATCTGCGAGTTGCTGACCGCTTCGGAGACCATGGCATTGTTGGCGTAGCGATTGCGCAGATGCGAGGCGCTATTGCATACCTCGACACCTTGTTGCTGAGCTGCCGGGTGATCGGCCGTACGGTGGAGACGGCGTTTCTCTCCTTTTTAGCGGACTGGGCCAGAACGCAGGGTGCAACCGAAATTGAAGGCGAGTTTATTGCTACTGCGAAAAATGCTCCCGCGGCTGATTTCTTTTCGCGGCATGGCTTCACACAAATTAGCAGCAAGGGCGTGGAGAGTCGGTGGCAACTGAGTTTAGATCACGTTTCATGGCAGTGGCCGAGCTACATCAGGTTGGCTGAAGAGGAGAAAGCATGACTGGAAGCGCTGAGAATCACTTGTACCGAACAATTTCGGAGGTTCTTGGCATCGTTCCCGAGGCGCTGTCGGAGGAGTCGTCGCCAGAAACCATCGCCAGTTGGGATTCGCTGAATCATCTCAACCTGGTCATGGCCTTAGAGTCCGAGTTCAAAATCGCCCTCCCGGTCGAAGATGCTCTACAAATGCGCAATGTAACGCTGATTCAAACTATTCTACGTATGCACGGGGTCAAGGTGTAAATGGCAGTTTCCTTTGTCGATTGCCGAGCTAATCATCTGCCATCCTTGCGGGCGTTCTTTGCGCGGATGTATCGGCCCGACTACGTGCTGTTAATAAATAAGGACCTTTTTCATTGGCAGTTCGGAGAAGCGCCGGCTGGTAAGGAAGACGAGTACCAAATCAAACTCGCGCTGCTCAACGGGGAAGTCGTAGGATGTCTGGGGTATATCCCGATAGAGGTTAGCTTGGGTGGCCGGGTGGTGCGCGGTGCGTGGTTAGCAAATTGGATGGTTGATCTGAAGCAACGGCGACTCGGACTAGGGCCGTTGCTGATGCGCGAGGTGACACGCCAGTTTGATGTGACCTTGAACGTTGGTCCCAATCAAGACGCTCGTGATCTCTTATCACGCATGGGATGGATGGATTTTGGAGAACTCGCAAGGTATGTCTGTGTCTTGAATGTGCAGGCGGCGGGAGCTTTGACGGAGACCGGTAAGCTGGAATGGCCGGCAGGAGCGTTGCCGAGAGAATGGGAGCCACCTCAAGCTACCGCCGTCAGGCTGGTGGTCTGCTTTTCGGACGATGCCACACCATTGTGGGATACGGTTTGGGGGACTCAGGCCGCGGGCGCTCGCCGGTCAGCGGAGTTTCTTAACTGGCGCTATGCGAGCCATCCTGTGTTTAACTATCGCCTGTTTGAAGCGCGTCACAGGGGGCGGCTCAGCGGTCTCGCGATCTACCGCGTGGAACAAGTACGCGACCTGCCAGCGCGCGTGGGCCGCATAGTTGAACTAATATCTGAGGCAGATGTAGAAAGAGAACTGCTGAGGGCAGTCCTCAGCGATGCTCAATCGCAGGGCGTCGCAGCGCTTGACTTCTTTTGCTCAAGCCAACGACTTTATGAAGTGCTGACTCAACATGGTTTTCTGTCCAGCGAGATCACATCGCAAATTCCGGTCCTGTTTCAACCGATAGACCGGCGACGGACGGGCATCTCTTTTATGGCTTATTCAGGTAATGCTACAGATGTTGTCAGAGTCCTGGACTGGTATGTCACGAAGGCCGACGCTGACCAAGACCGGCCCAATTGAAGAACTAACGTCGGCCCGGCCCGAGGGCGGCGCGGTGCGATCGGTGGTAATGCCCGTAGCGATTCCGCACACTGCTCGACGTCACTTATGCCTTCAGGATGATGAAGCTCACTTAGTCCCCAATAAAGGCAAACGAGATAGACGGTTTTATTTTTACCAAATATGCTTCTGTCGCGTTTATGCTAGTCGTCGGGTTGTTCATCGCGGCCCGGCTTCGGGACCTTACCACGCACAACATCCTACAGCTCGCAGGCTCTGAAATCTTCGGCGTGCAGGTAGCCCGCCATGATTGGGACGACATCATTGCTTACGCAATAAAGGACATTGTTCATCCGCCGCTATTCTACGTGTTGCTAAAGCTATGGATCAGCATCGGTGGGGAGTCCTTACAGTGGATCAGGTTGTTTCCAGTTCTAACCTCGATTGCCGCGCTTGTGCCATTCCTTCTCCTGTGTCGAGAGTTAAAGCTACGCGCCGCGGAGATAAATTTGACGTTAGCCTTAATGGCTGTCAACGCGTATCTGATTAGTAACTCTCAAGGGCTACGGATGTATAGCTTATTACTGTTTCTTCGCCTTATGCTCTTTGTGGCTTTTCGTCAGACTTCTCAATCATGTTAGTGATCAAAAGAAGACCCTGCTCGCCTTGTTCGCGGTCAACCTGGCGCTCGTTTATACGCACTATTACGGCTGGCTGGTGATCGGGGTGCAATTTCTTATCTTGGTCCTCTGGGATCGTCGGAAACTACCGCTGTTCTCAGTGTCAGTAATGGCTATCGTTCTATGTTTCATCCCATGGGCTTATGCCGTTACTGAAGTTGCGAGCGAAAAAGGGTTGAGGGAAAACCTGAGCTGGATTGGGCGGCCGGGTCTGGGGCATCTCTCCACGTTCTACGCGTTCCTCAACGGGCCGATTCTTATCCCCAGGTGGGGCACACTTTCCCGGCTGTTGTTATTCGGCACGCCCATACTGTTATGGGCTGGGCGCGTGCTTAGAAGCCCTCAGAAAGGCGACGAACATCGAGTCGCCATGTTCTGGTGGCTTTCCCTGTTTTCTTTCTTGCCCATTGTTCTCTCTTTTTTAGTGAGTCAAGTATTCCCGGAGTCAGTTTGGGGTGAGCGTCATTTAATCATCGTCGCGGCGCCTTATATGATTTTGGTGGCCGTCGCGGTGTACCGACTACGTCCATACTGGCTCAAGGCCGTGATGGTGTTCCTTGTGTTGGCGTGGTCAGTTTGGGGCGGATATCTCATGAGGAACAGGGGCGACTTCCACAAGTGGGACGTCGTCGCCCGCCGCCTGGTCGAGGCTGAGCCTAACCCGACCGACGAAGTTAAAGTTTATGCCCTTGATGGCACCACGGTCTACCATTTATGGTTCCATTTAGACTTGATCGGCGAAAGAAAGTTCCAACCCTTATTGGTTGAAAAAGACATTAGCAAATCGAATTTGCCCTTTTATATAAGAGAAGTTGCCCCAACCGTGTCAGTCGAGAATATTACCGATTTGGACGGAGACCATTTCTGGGTGGCGTATCGGGAAGATTGGTGCACGGAAGATTGGTGTAAGCAAGAGGAGCGCCCCCCCCAGAAGATCTTTATCGACGCCGGATACGAGGTGGGTGAGGGTTTCCGAATGGGGCCATCCGGCCGTGAGGCCGTCTTATTTCCCGTCTGGCGGCGACAAATTGGTGTTTAGTAGAATTGCCGGAGGAGTCGCCTCCTTTCGAACTCGCATCATCTTCTACTCGTGCTCAACTGAATGCCATGCCTACTCAACTGATAGTCGTCGCTTATCATTATGTCCGCGACCTGCCGCGCACACGGTTTCCGCGCATCAGGGGAATGCTTACGGACAACTTTCGACGCCAGGTATCTCTGCTCAGCGAACGCTATGAGATGGCGACACTTGAGGCTGCGTTAGCTTTTCTTGGCGGCGGGTATCAACCGGCACGTGATCTATGTCTTCTTACATTCGATGATGGATTAAAGGATCACTATAGTGACGTCTTGCCCGTCCTCGCCGAGCGGCACATCCAAGCACTTTTCTTCGTCCCCACGGCTTGCTTGGAAGGACTCGTCGCTTCCGTTCATAAGAATCATTTCCTGATGGCAGCGTTAGACTTCAAGGAATACCGGCAAGCGTTCCTGGGGCGTTTGGCGGAGTTAAGCCCAGAAACTAGCGCTGAGGTGAAGATAGCAGAAGCCGAGCTCGCTTATCGTTGGGACACGCCCGAGGTTGCGGCCTTTAAGTATCTACTGAACTTCGATCTTTCGGAAACGTTGCGCGACCGGCTTCTCGATGACTTGTTTGGCGAGTACCTGGGTGATGAGACCGACTTTGCTCGCCAGTTGTACCTGAGCTGGGATGAGGCGCGCGAGATGCAAACGGCGGGGATGTTGATCGGCGGCCATTCGCACAATCATGTGGCCTTGGCGCTGATGAATGATGATTGCCAGCGCGCGGACTTAGAAACGTGCGCCGAATTGCTCCACAGCCGATTAAACCCACAGCTTCTCTGGCCGTTCACGTACCCATACGGTCAGAGTAAGACATTTAACTCGTTGACCGTTCAAAGCCTTCGTGATCTTGGTTTCGCCTGTTCGTTTACCACAGAGTTAGGCACCAACGGGGTAAATCAAGACCCGTTCAGTATCCGTCGAATTGATACGAATGATGTGGTCGTATAATCCAATCGCAAAGACAGGGGCGATAGTAATTCATGGGTAATGTTGTTCTTTTGACTCCGGACGGCGTGGGCGTGCGCAATTTCGTCCTGGGCCAATTTCTTCGGCAAGCAAGTGGTAAGGGGCAGGTTATACATACGCTGCATATTATCCCGGATAACTTGTTACCAAACTATAGATCCACGCTGAACGGACACGCGCAATGGCATTCGCTGATTTCCTATCAGGACAAGCCGCTCTCCTTTATTCTGCGTAGGTCCTTAAGCTATGCCCAGATGTATTGGGTTGACAGCCGGCCCATGCGCTACATGCGCGGTCAGCCGGTCGTGGGGTCTTGGCGAAGACGGGCGGCTGCCCACGCCGCTCGACTCATCGGCCGCGCCGCAGCTGCTCCAAGTCGAATGCGGATGCTCGACCGCTGGCACTGTTCGGCCGTGAGCCGCTTGCCGGAGGTCGCGCATTACCGTCAGCTATTCGAAAGGATCAAGCCGTCCGTACTTTTCTGCTCCCACCAACGACCGGTCGAGATTCTTCCGCCAGTGCTGGCGGCTAGATCACTCGGCATTCCGACAGCCACATTCATCTTCAGTTGGGATAATCTAACCAGCAAGGGCCGTATTGCCGCGCCCTTTGATGACTATCTGGTGTGGAGCGAGCACATGCGCCAGGAGTTGTTGCAGTATTACCCAGACGTTTCTCACGAGCGAGTTCACGTGGTCGGCACACCTCAATTTGACCCGTATGCAGATGGTAGTCTGATCTGGCCTCGCGAGAAGTTTTTCAGCAAGGTGGGCGCAGACCCAGCGCGACCTCTCATCTGCTACTCCGGCGGGGATGCCGGGGGCTGTCCGGAGGATCCGGAACACGTTGCGGTGTTAATGGATTTGATCCGTGCCGGGCGCGTCAAAGGGAATCCCCAAGTATTGCTCCGTCCGATGCCGGTAGACGATGGTCGCCGGTATGACAAAGTACGCAGCAACTATCCAGAACTAATATATGCCCGGCCGGCCTGGGTGCATACTGAACCTGGTAACTGGGCCCGCGTGATTCCGCTACCTGAGGATATTCAGTTTCTAGCGAATTTAACTCATCATTCCGACCTGAACATTAATCTCGCTTCAACGATGACACTCGACTTTGCCATGAACGACAAACCTGTTGTCAACGTTGCCTTCAATAT
>JBHENP010000119.1:0-6606 GCA_046261995.1 Pyrinomonadaceae bacterium | reverse complement strand
GGCGGAAAAGTACCGACGGCAGATCGGTGACGAAATCGGTTACCACAGCGTCGAGTTCCGCAAAGGCCGCATTCAGGACTTGAGACTCGACCTCAGACTCGTTGATTCGTACCTCGCCGATAACCCAGTCCGCTCAAGGGCAGACCTCGCCAGCTTTGACGCGTACTGCGCCCGCGTCAAAGAGGACTGCCCGCTCATCCCCGACGAATCAATTGACGTCGTGCTCTCGAACTGCGTGCTGAATTTAGTTCGCCCCGAAGATAAAGAGCAATTCTTCAATGAGATGTTTCGCGTCGAGCGGCGGCGGGCGCGTCTGTATCAGCGACATCGTGAGCGATGAAGATGTTCCCGCTGAGTTGCAGCGCGATCCGGAACTGTGGTCGGGCTGTATCGCTGGCGCGTATCGTGAAGACGCTTTCCTTGATGCGTTCGACCGCGCGGGCTTCTACGGCATGGAGATAGTCAAGCGTGACGAAAAGCCCTGGCGGACAATTCAGGGCATAGAATTTCGCTCGATCACCGTGGTGGCGCACAAGGGGAAGGAAGGGCCTTGTTGGGAGCGCAAACAAGGTGTCATTTACCGCGGTCCCTGGCGTAAGGTAATCGATGACGACGGTCACGTGTTGGAGCGCGGAAAGAGAATGGCAGTCTGCGACAAAACTTTTCAGATTTACAAACAGGAACCTTATGTGCGCGACATCATTCCGGTCACGCCACTTGAATGCGTGCCCCTTGAACAAGCCGCTCCATTTGATTGCAGGCGACCCGCGTTGCGCCATCCGCGCGAAACAAAAGGCGATGATTACGAGGTAACCCAGATTTCGAGTACTGATTGCTGTGATCCGGGAACTGCATGTTGTTGACCGCCAACAATACGAGTTGAAGTCAACGGCCAAGGACGGCGCAATTAGAAGATCTCGGCTATTGAGGGAGTGATAAATGAACGCTGCGAAGAGTTGGCTCAGCGCGGGTTTAATTGCGGGCGCGTTTTGCGCGCTAGCATGGTTGGAGCGCCGACGGCCGCTGCGTCGGCACATGGCTGAGGCTAAGTTTAAGCGAGAGGTGCGCAATCTATCAGTTGCCGCTGTTGGCGCTAGCGCGCTGCTGTTGCTTGAGCGGCCGGCGATCCTGCCGCTCGCCCAGTTTGTTGAAGCGCGCAGGTGGGGCCTGTTGAAACAGTTGCGATTGCCCTCGTGGTTGGAGGTTGCGCTCGCCGTGGTATTGTTGGATTACACGCTTTACGTTTGGCATTACCTCACGCATCGAGTTCCGTTCCTTTGGCGATTTCACGTAGCTCATCATGTCGACCTCGACCTGGATGCTTCGACAGCACTACGCTTTCATTTCGGCGAGTTGGCCCTTTCAGTGCCATGGCGTGCGGCTCAGGTGATCATCATCGGCGCATCGCCGATCTCATATTTGGTGTGGCAGAGTTTTGTATTTCCGTCGATTATGTTTCATCACTCAAATGTCGAACTGCCGATTGGTATGGAGCGATGGCTGAACCGCTGGATTGTCACGCCGCGAATGCATGGCATCCACCATTCGATCATTGAAGAGGAAACAAATTCGAACTGGTCCAGCGGGTTGACCGTTTGGGATTGGCTTCATGGAACGCTCATGTTGAACGTGCCACAGAAAGAGATCACAATCGGAGTTCCGGCATACGGCAATCCAGAAGAAGTTAAGCTTACAGACGTGCTCGCGCTTCCTTTCCGTGAGCAACGTCCAAGCTGGGAACTTCCTGGGGATGGTAAGCCAACACGCGATATTTCAGCGAACGCAAAGGATCGCTTGCTTCCGTAACGGCAATAATATTTCGAGTATTTCAGGTATGGGTTCAAGCCAGAAAAATCAGACCCCGACGGTTTCGATCATCATCCCCGCGCTTAACGAGGCCCACTCTATTGGCGCGACTCTGAAGGCAGTCGTGCGCTTGTCGCCGGGCACGGAAGTAGTCGTCGTTGACGGTGGAAGTGTCGACCAAACATGCGAAATTGCGAAAGCCTGCGGTGCACACGTCATCGCATCAGAACGCGGACGTGGGGTGCAGATGCATCGGGGCGCAGCTGTTGCTAAAGGCGATGTGTTCTGGTTCTTGCACGCAGATACGATTGTTCCCACCGAGAGTTTTGATCTTATTGCTGAGGCTCTGCGTGATGAGCGGGTGGTTGCTGGAAATTTCAACATTCATTTTGACGCACCGGGAGCCGCAGCGAGATTCATGACGTGGCTATACCCGCAGCTTCGTCGTCTTGGCTTGTGCTACGGCGACTCAGCGATTTTCGTTCGACGTGAAGCATACGAACGAAGCGGAGGCTTTAACCCGCTTCCGATATTTGAGGACCTGGAGTTACTGCGGCGTCTAAAAAGAATGGGACGGTTTGTTCACCTCTCTTCAACTGTTATCACTTCCGGACGCCGATTTGCAGGGAGTAGGTTTATAGGCACCTTCATTCGGTGGATCGCGTTGCAGTTGCTCTACTGGCTCGGCGTGAGTCCTGGACGTCTAGGGGGATGGTATGCACCGGTACGGCAGAGTGGCAAAGAATTAAACATGGTGCTTGTTCGGAATAAATCGAACCGTGCGGATATTTAGAAAGATGGTAACGGGTGATCGATAAACCAGCGATAAGTGTTAGGCGCTCGCTGTCGTGTCACTTCGTCATGGAAACACATTTCGTCGCCTAAACGATAGAGATCGGCTGGCGTATCTATGTCATACCACATGGGTAGCGCATGTAGACGAAGGTTCAAACCAGCGGCATTGACCACAGTTTGCTTATAAGCGACCGGAGTACTCCAGTCGATGTTCTGAAATAATCCAGGAACTGCGCTATTCAGTCCGACAAGGTAATAACCGCCATCTACGGTTGGACCTAGTGAGATTTCAAATCGGCCACAGGCAAGAGTTTCGAATGCCTCTTCTATGAAAGCTGTTGGAAGAGTAGGGCTATCGGCTCCGAGAATAATAAAAGGCCGGAAGCCGAGGCATGAAACGTGAATCGCAACTGAATCAAGACGTTCACTGAGGTTGCGTCCATTTTGTTCAAACCAGAGCAACCCTGATGGAAGCGTTATTTCGAGATCGGCGCGTGCATCAGCGGGAGCATACGCGACCATGACGTCTTCAACAATTTGCTGGACGTTAAGAACAGTATCGCGAACGAAGCAGGCGGCGAGGTCAGCAGCCTCAGCTTCTGTGAGTGGAGGCACGAGACGAGTCTTCACGTCGCCCGCGCGTGGGGCTTTGGCCATCACTACAACGATTGGTTGCGGCATAGAACCGGGAGTATCGCACAATGGCATATTACGATGAAGAAGACCTGCAAAGATTTCCAGACATCGGCAAACACCGTCCTGATCTGTTTGAGAAGTTCATGACCTGGTATGGCGCCTGTCAGGAAGAAGGGGCCCTCTCGCGGCGGGAGAAGGCGCTTATTGGTCTTGCGGTTGCACACGCATTGCAATGTCCCTACTGCATTGACGCATTTTCGCAATCGTGCCTGGAAGCGGGATCGAATATGGACCAAATGACCGAGGCGATTCACATGGCGTCAGCGCTGAGAGGTGGGGCCGCACTCATTCACGGCTTACAAGCTCATAACTCCGTTAAGAAGGTATCAATGTAATGTCAAGTGTTCTACCGGTCATTCAGCCAAGTACAGAATCGCAGCCGTGCACGAATGTCGATTTCGACGAGAAGTGGGCGGCACTCGGAATTGAGCTGCGCTCGGCGAGGGTCGATACTTTGCAGGTCAATGTCGGCAAACTCTGTAACCAAGCATGCAAGCATTGCCACGTGGACGCTTCACCGTCGCGCACGGAGATCATGACGCGAGAAACTGCCGAGGCAATCATCGATGCAGTGTGCCGCTTTCACATCCCCACAGTTGACATCACCGGCGGGGCTCCCGAGTTGAATCCTTCTTTTCGTTACCTCGTCACTAAAGCACGTGCGGCCGGGGCGCATGTGATGGTGCGGCACAACCTGACGGTGATGTTTGAAACGGGTCAGGAAGATTTGCCGGAGTTCTTTGGCGCTAATGCGATCGAGGTGGTTTCGTCTTTACCTTACTTCCTCGAAGAGCCAACGGATGCGCAGCGTGGCCGCGGCGTTTTCGAGAAGTCGATTGAAGCATTGCGCCGCCTAAATGCGGTCGGTTACGGAATTGTGAACAGCAGGCTCATTTTGAATTTAGTTTACAACCCTGTTGGGGCGTTCTTACCGCCGCCGCAACAAAGCATTGAAGCAGACTTCAAACGTGAATTGATAAACCGGTATGGCGTCTCTTTTAATCGCCTGTTTACAATTACCAACATGCCTATCAAGCGCTTTCTCGATTATCTACGGCGCTCAGGTAACGAGGAACGTTACATGCGCAAACTGGTCGCGGCCTTCAATCCAGGAACTGTTCAAGGTTTGATGTGCCGGACTATGGTGAGTGTTGACTGGACCGGAAGACTTTACGACTGCGATTTCAACCAGATGCTCGAACTGGGGGTCGCGCCGGAGCTGCCGCAAACGATCACTGATTTTCATCCGGAAACTTTCGCGCAGCGCCGCATCATGACGGGTCCGCACTGCTTCGGCTGCACGGCAGGCTCCGGATCGAGTTGCGGCGGCCAGGTCGCTGCCACTGCTTAGGGAGATCGCTTGAAGTGTTGTTAATTTTCATCCTTCCTCCTTATGATGACGTTGGCAGCGGCTAACGGCGCGAACGACGTCTCGAAAGGGGTGGCGACCCTCGCGGGAAGCGGAGTTACGCGTTATCGCACCGCGATACTCTGGGGCGCGGCCACTACGCTTGCCGGCGCGTTGGTCTCTGGCCTGTTCGCCGAGCGGCTGATAAGGCTGTTCACAGCGGAATCGTTACCGCAAACCCATCGCAGGCATTTAGGTATCGGTGATCTGCGGCACCGTGGGTTGGGTTACACTCGCTACGCTGACGGGCCTTCCCGTCTCAACCATACACGCCATCATCGGCTCAATGCTCGTGGCGGGATTGCTTTTTGCTCCAAGTGGAATCGCGTGGAGCAGTCTAGCGCCAAGACTCGCAATGCCTCTCCTGATGGATCACCACGAAGGAATGTTGGCCAATATAGCGACGGCATTACTGGTCGGCGTAGGTGCGAACCTCGGTTTACCGATGTCGACCACGCATGTATCGACAGGCGCGATCGCTGGTATCGCCGGTCGTCAAACAGGTCGCTTGAACGCGCGCACTGTGCGCGAATTGCTGACGGCCTGGACCATTACGCCGCTTGCGGCGGGGATAATATCCGTGGGGACATATCTCGTCGTGACTCGCTTGATCTAGGCACTGCACCTCGCGGTGGGAGGATATCTTATGAAAACTTTTATTACACTGGCGACAATGTTATTGGCCATGACATGCACATCTGGAGGCAGTACCGTGAATCAGCAATCTCCTGAAATGAAGGCTCGTAGCACTCCCGTGGGAATTGGAGAAAGTGCGCCTGACTTCGGAGGCATTATTGGTCTGGCGGCGACCAGCGGCGGCTGGAAGAGCGGATTGGTCCTCTCGGCCTTTTACTCCGCGGGTCTTGCCGTACCGTTTCTTTTGACCGGTCTCGGCATCAACCAGTTCTTAGGCTTCTACGGACGTTTTCGCCGACATCTGCACAAGGTTGAAGTCTTTTCCGGCGTGGTGCTGATCGCCCATCGGAGCGCTCGTCGCGAGCGGACGGGCGACGCTCTTGGCAAGCTCGCGCCTGGCGTCCATCATCCCAAATCTCGAAGCGCAGATCAGAGTACCAACTACAGCGGCGACCCCCGATGCAAAGATGGCTGACGCTGTAAAAGGCAGCGACTCCTTTGCGCTCGCGCCCGACATCGAATGGCAGACATTGGCGGGTGAGCCGCTTCGCTTGAGCAGTCTGCGAGGCCGCGTCGTGCTTCTGAACTTCTGGGCGACGTGGTGCGTGCCGTGCCGCGCGGAGATCCCTGACCTCAGCGCGATGCAGCGTGAGCTGGAAGGACGCGGAGTGAGCGTCGTCGGAGTTTCGTGGGACGACACCGCTGACGGCATCAGAGAATTTCAGAGCGAGATCAGGCAAGACTACACGGTTCTGCTCGGCGGCGAAGAGGCTCAGTCGAAGCTGGGCGGTATCCCTAGCCTGCCGACGACGTTGATCATTGATCGTGAAGGGCGCATCCGGCAGAAGATCATTGGCGCGCGGGACCGCGCTGTTTTTGAAGCCGCTGTCAAGCCGCTGCTGGAATGACCGCTCGGCAGCCGCTAAAGCTAACCTCACGACGGCGATGCTGGTCGGTCGGCGCGCAAACCTCGGTCTGCCGGTGTCCACCACTCACGTCTCAACAGAGGCGATTGCTGGAATAGCAGGCGCTGATCCGAAACGTCTGAATCGGCGCACGGTGTGCGATCTCATTCTCGCGTGGACGGTGACGCCGCTCGTGGCGGGGTTGATTGCCGGCGTGGTCTATACCGTCGTTGTAAGTTTCCTGAACCAAAACGGCTGAAATGGATTGGTTGGAATGATGAGAATCGCCATCGGCTCGGACCATGCCGGATTCAAATATAAAGAGATGATCAGGCAGTTTTTCAATGATTCGGGGTATGG
>JBHENP010000118.1:0-6967 GCA_046261995.1 Pyrinomonadaceae bacterium | reverse complement strand
CTGTTACCCCTGACCGGCGCAGAGAAAACTCGTCTCAGAGAGTGCGAGCAAACAGTTGAGCAAGGGTCGAGCCCGGCAGTTGATAGGAGCGGCAGAGGTCGTAGCCAACCTCGCAAGTGTTACCACGGTAACGCCCGAGAGCGAGCGCACTGCACGAGAGTTAGTAGCCTTCGAGGCCGAAGGGCAAAGGGCGCTGTGGGAAGTTGTGATCGCTACGGCTCCCACCAATGGCGACTGCCAGCCCCGGCCAAGCCAACAACCAAACCAGCAGCCAAACCAACAACTACACCAACAACTACACCAACAACTACACCAGCGACTGCACCAGCAACTACACCAACAATTGGAGGTATTATCAGACGCAGCGGCTGTTTTGTGCCATACTTGCAACGGTCAGTTTCGGCATGATTTGACGGCAGGTGAAACCAGATGAAAGCGAATACAGCCAGACAACCTCAAAGGGACGTAGCGGCTGACGAGAAAGGGCGCGGGCACGGTGACAAGTTGGATCGAAAGACTGAGGCCGCAATCGTCGCACTGCTGGCTCATCCTACGATGGCCGAGGCAGCTAAAGCCGCTGGCGTTAGCGAGACTACTCTCTGGCGCTGGCTGCAACGGGATGACTTTCGGAAGAAATACCGTGAGGCCCAGGATAAGGTTTTTGATGATGCGCTAGGCTCGTTGCAAGGAGCAAGCACCGAGGCCGTCTCCTGTCTTCGCCGGAATCTTAGTTGTGGTAATCCCTCAGCGGAAGTCCACGCCGCACGGACCATTCTTGATTACACGCTTAAAGCCCGCGAGCTTTTCAATCTGAAGAATCGGATTGCCCTACTCGAAGCAGCGTTAAAGGCTCGGGAAGAAGCTGAGAGAGCGGGGGGTGCCGATGTGAGCGAAGAGGAAGAGTGGGATTGATGAGTCTAGCCGCGAGAGTAGCGAAACTCGAAAACATTCAGATCCGGGCATTGCGGTGTGCCTGGTGTCGCTTCGCGTTGCATTCTCGCGTCCCAACTGCAACAGGACCAGCCGTTGAGTGCCCCGATGTGTTGCCGACGAAATGTTGGTACTGTGGAACTAAGTTCGTTGTTCCCTTACGCGGATTGAATGGCCATCAGCGGGAAATAATCGCGCTGACGTACAACTCCCATCCAACGAAGCAATTCACTGACGAGCGAGTCTACGCAGCAGACATTTGGTTTTATCTGTATACGAGGCATTCTGAGGTCAAGCGTTACGAAAGGTCGAAGCAGGAGCAGGCCAAGGGAGGGGCTGATGGTCAAGCAGCCTGGACCCGTCAGTCTAACAGCCAAACTCGTGTACCTCTTAGCTCGACAGAAGAAAGAGCCAAGCGCGCTCGCGAAGAACTCAAGGAGCGCGCACACAGGTTTCATAAGGTCCAGACGGAACGCTTCAAGAAACTCGCTGGCGGACCCGATACCTTCCCTCTAGATCAAGCATTAGAAAAGATCGAGAAGGAGTACCCTACTTCGGGTTATGACAAGACGATAGATGACTTTGTCGAGAGCCTGGGTTTAGAGAAGTATTCCACGTCAACCTCTCGGTTGAGATCAGCTCTCGCTCTATGCAACATCCATTTGCAAAACCTCAAAAAACGCGAGGTCTGCGAAATCGTCTTATGGGGTAAGCCTCTACCTGAGACGCACGAAGAAATCAGTTTGTTCGAGCAAAGAAAACTGGACGAGATCGACAACGCACTAGGGGCGGGACTCACCCCGATTGATCCCTCCGGGTCCGGCGTCGGACAGGTTGAGTCTGTCTTGAGTAAGTTCCACGCGTGTGATTAGAATGCCATCAATCGGCGCTTGGTTGCTGGGGTGAGGACAGTAACCGACAGAGGCGAAAGCCTCCGCCAACCGATACGAGGCCAGTGCCAAAACGCTGGCCTTTCGGTTTTTGCGATTCAATGGTGGCGCCGCCAAGAAGAAATACGTCTCCGCCCACGGACAAGAACGAGGCCCCTCGTCTGCTCCTATCACCCAAGATGGATGTTAACCGAGTGGCAATGGAGTAAGGTTTTTGCGCAAACCGCCAACACTCGTAGAGACTCTCTGCCTCAACCTCGACGGTATGTCTGAGGCCTGGTGTCGAGGTAGGAGACGATGCAAATCGGCATCTGCGACGATTAGCACAGCATTTCACGTATGGCACAACATATGTTTAACGTTGGCTCGTTTTCGTTCCGTTTACAATGGAGGGTCAATTGATGGGGTTTATTCCTTGCGCCCCGCCTAATAATAATTCAATTGCGAACAGGTTTTTGACATTACATTAAATGGCTCAGGAATCGCGCGTGCCACATCCCACAATTTGGAACGCGTGCAGTTCGTTACACCTTCTCCGAGCCCGTCCCAGAGCCCGCCACGTTGGGATTACTTGGAGTCGGACTGTTGGGCAAAAGAAACCTAAGCCGCGCGGGCGTGATACCGGGACTTCAGGCCCGCCTTCTTGAGCGCCTCAGAAGCAATAGCTTCAGCGTTTATTTTTTCCTGTAAGACGTTACGAAGGTAAGCCGTCAAGGTTAGTATGAGTTCGGGATCAATAGGTAGCCCGCGCCGTGCGCGATCTTCAATTTGTTCGAGTTCCTTAATGGTCACAGAAACACTCCCCTTCGCTGAACAGTTGTGAGTTGCTGACAGGACGGCAGTATTAGCAGGCGTCTCCACTTGCAAACGACTAACCAATACTCATGTCCGCCGGGAAAATTTAGGAGAGTGAAACCGCTGGCAATCTTACGCTCATAACTCATGCGGGACAAGGGACGCGCCAGAGGTGAGGGTGTGATTTATTATCCAAGGCGCGTAGCAAAAAGCGGCAAGCACCCAGGACCTACCGCTCTTTGTTTTTGAGTTGTGGGCCCACAAGTCAACACCTCGCCTTATAAAGAATCCTGTGCAGAAAACTGTGCAAACGCTTCTAAACGAAATGAAACTAACATGGACGGAATCAGACGGCTAGTTCGCTAAACCGCAAGCGGAATAAGACATAAGCGAACGAAGTCAAACGCGTTGAGAGTGAGCCATTTAAGACTGCAAAACCTTATAACGGCGACTTTGAGGAAAGCGAGGCCGCTCGCAAAAAAGCCTTTCCTCACTGGGATACGCGCAAGGTTGCCGAAGTGGAAACTACCGCTCCTCCTCCGCCTGAATCGCCGGAACTCGTAGCCGCTCGTGTGGATTGCGGCTTGAGTATTAGCGCCCGCCTTTAACGATTGGTAAACCTGGACGCTTAGGAATGGGAGGCGCGGCCTGTTCGTGATAAGTTGACGACTCATAAACTCGTCTCGATTTCGAAATGGTGATGGGGTTAAAAAGGGCTGGTCACTTCTTTGCAGGACGGGGCCAGCGCTTTAGGTTATTGGGTCACTGCGATAACGTCCGGCCAGTCGTTCAGGCTGGCATCGCGTTCAAGTCGATAGATCTGCGATCGAGCTGAAAAGAAACCGCTTCATTCTCAGGAAGGTTCTCTCAGCTGGGCCAGCTTCACAGAGGAAACCTTTAGTCGTTAGATGGGTAACGCCATGATCGAGATCAAATTCTGCGGAGAGTGTTGCGCGGTTCAATGTAAATGCACGATGCAGGCTTGCGCCGATTGCGACACCTACACGCCCATCGGAGAGCTAACCGAAAAGCACGACGGCCGGAAGGTCTGCGCCAAGTGTCAAAGCAAGATCGAGCGCATGGCGCAGGCCAAACGGCAACTTGGATTCTTCGGTCAAGATTCCCTTTTTTAGACTCGCCACACGAAAGAAAATCTCGGCTGTTCTACCAGGGACACCTACGCTTTGGGCTTGTCTCTGGATCATTTTGTTCGGTGACAATTGCGGAAGGCTAGGCAGGCTGTGCGAGATCACACCGCTTGTAGAGCCGGCTGACAACTTGGCCGCAGCTTGAATGTTGGAATTAGTCGGAACGCCCTCGGTATCTGACGAGTAAATCGCCGGGCTCACATTCCAGGGCCGCACACAGCTTCTCAAGCGTAGAGAAATTGATGCGTTGCGATTTGTGTGTGGCCAGGTTGCGGATAACTGAATAGTTAATTTTGCTAGTCGCTGAGAGCCACCATAATGTTCGTCCCGCTTAGAATTTGTTTATTTCCAGTTTGATCATGCTACCTGTGAACGCCGAAGGTTCATTCTTCCCACACGCTGTAGTATTGCCTCTCGAAACACTTCCTTGAACGCGGCCATAAACGAACCCGCAAATCGTACCGAGAACCAGTCGAGACATTTACACCCCCAATCGAATTATCGATGCATGAGAATCTGATCCACTTCGGTAGTGTGAGTAATTCTTAGTTTCCGCAAACCATCTTTAATGATCCAATCGGTGTTTGCGTTACCCAGCGTAGCCCAGCGTGAGCACACATCCAGCACGAAATCGGGGTCATAGTTGCCAGCGTTTCGCAGCACGTTGGCTACCGACTTCCGAACGTATAGGTTGGTGTCTGTGTTGAGGTTTTCGAGAACAGGAATCACGTGTGCAGCGTGTTTCCGGGCGACGCCGCGCAACCCTTCGCTGGCTGTCCGTCGAACATTAGGGTTGCCGTCCTTGCTCCAGATGAGCATTTCAGCAACCACCTCGTCGGGTTTCTTTTGCTGATCTCAACTAAAGCGGTCGCGGCCACTTCGCGTTCTGCCCAGTCATCACTTTGGGCAAGTGCCTTGATGGCTGGAAAAGCCTGACGAGGGTTAGCAATGCCAGTCTTGACGACATGTTGGACATCGGTAACTTTGCTGACCATGATCGTTCCTGTGTTCGGCGTTTAGTAGGTTAGGCGGCTTTCCGTTTCTTCGCGGCTTTCTTTTTCTCGTATTCTGCCTGTCGTTTGTCTATCTCACTTTTAGGAACAGCAATTAGAGCCTTTGCGAGTGTTTCAAAGCGTGCGTATTCCTCTGACGGCTTGTCTGATTTTGATTTCTTCATATAATTCCTTAACTGGGCTGGTAGCTCAAACGGCAGAGCGACGGATTAAGATCGGAGAGCGGTTCACGTACTCCGTAGGTTACGGGTTCGAGTCCCGCCCAGTCCAAAAAT
Source organism: Pyrinomonadaceae bacterium (assembly GCA_046261995.1). GTDB lineage: Bacteria > Acidobacteriota > Blastocatellia > Pyrinomonadales > Pyrinomonadaceae > PSRF01. The sequence goes on along the minus strand of JBHENP010000118.1, from coordinate 1,916 downwards.
CAGCCTTAAGAACCGCTTGCGCTTGGACCGCTGTCATCAGCGGCCCTTTGCGATTCTTTTGGCATGACCTCATCCAAAGTCATTTGGGCTTCTATTTCGGGGGCTGTGCAGCTCCCAAGTGCGAACAACCTTTAGGTGATTTTTTATAGCGAAGTTCCTTAGTCCTTTGTCATCGGAGTAAATCGTATGCACTTTGCACTTTCGCAACAGCAACAATTTGACGATCAAACCCGATCTTGGCCCATGTCTCACCCGCTGTCTGTCTTTTTGCCTGTTTCCGGCTTAGCGTTGCCGCAATCTTAATGCGCCAACAGGGAGGCCACATGGGCGAACCTCCCCTCCACGCCTACTGAGGATTGCCCAGGACTCAATAGACTGGAGGAATGATTGTGATGGGAACAATCAACTTTGATTGAGCAATTAGCCGTATAACTTCGTCGAGTAATTCATCTTCCGTAGACGGCTTGACGAGATAGCCCTGGGCTCCAGCCGCATACGCTCGGGCTTTGTCTGCATCATAGGCCGCACCTGTGTAGAAGAGAATGGGTGTCTTCGAGTCAAACTCCCGTATCTGTTTGCAGAGATCATCGCCGGACACCCCCGGCATCCAGCTATCCATAAGACAAAGATCGAACCGCTCACGTTTGATTAACTCGAGAGCCTTTGCTGCATTGTCGGTGCAAATTACTTCATAACCAGCTTGTGTAAGTTCATACGCAATCAGTTCGCGAGTATCTGCATCATCCTCTGTACAGAGAATACGGCCTTTGGGGGATTTCATAGCCCGTGGCGACCTTTCTTCGGTTGTGGGTTGGACTGATTGACGGAACCGTTAGGTGAGTTAGACTCTATGCTAATCAAGGCAGACAGGCAAGCACTGGGACAAGGCACGTGCCAAAGCCCAAATTCCAAATCTCAGATTAGGATACTACCGCAAAGGTCAGACCGATGCACCCGCCCACCAGCCCATGATTCGGCTCAGTTGTCTCGCTTGGTGCGAGTATCGGTATCCCTCTGAACGACCGTGCGTTTACCACGATTCAACAATCCCGCTAACCCTAACAGACCAGCCAAACCAATCCAGCCATAGTCCCTGTCATCATCATAGTCAGTTCTAGTGATCGGAGATGCCGGTGTTGCGAATCCGGTATTGGCGTTTTGGGCCGCCCCCGAAGCCGACAGAGCTATTAAGCAAATTGCAAAAGCGCCAATTCTCGCACATCCAGCGTCGTTAATGAGTTCAAACAAACTGAGGAGACTCGAAACAAGATCGTGTTGCCAGAGCCGAAAGTTGTGCCGAAAGTTGTGCGGGTCCCTGAAAAGGAGTTAGCTGCCGTGGCTGGCTCTTACTTCAGTTCGACAAATAACAACTTTAGACGATTGTATGTAAAGAACGGCAAGCTTATTTACTCAAGGGGCACAAGCGAGAGTGAGTTAGCGCCACTCGGCAACAATCGTTTTTTGATGCTTGGGACTCCGGACAGGGTGGAAATCAGCTTCAAGTCACGGCTACCGGGTGCTCCGTTACAAATGATGACCGTAGTCAACGGTGAGCTGGCCTTCACCCATGACTCTGTCGAATCGGCAACTTACACGACACAACAACTTACTGAGTTTGCTGGCGCTTACTATAGCAACGAAATAGAGGCGACATACAACATCATCTTGCAAGGCGACAAGTTGGCTGTCCGTAGGAAAAACGTGGATGGCGAGACTCCAATGCTTGGACAGTTTGCCGATGCCTTTTCCGCAGCGGGAACTGGGGGCATCCGGTTTACCCGCAACAGGCAGAATCAAGTAACAGGTTTCTTGTTGAATACCGGGCGCGTTAGAAGATTGCGTTTCGATAAAAGGTAGCCTGCACTGTTCCTATGACACGCCGCCCAACAATCCATCTGAGGCCGACGAGTCAAGAG
>JBHENP010000117.1:0-7042 GCA_046261995.1 Pyrinomonadaceae bacterium | reverse complement strand
GTAGAGAATCTGATAGGCAATTCGACCCTGTATATTCTGTAGTGTGGTAAGCAGTCCTCCAAAATCAAACTGGCGGGTGGCCCAGGCGCCGTCCAGCACCTCGCCCAGCGTCCGTCCTTCGTTGACCTTGATCACGCGCGCAGTCACCTGTACGTAGGCTTCGGCGGGAGACTTATCATCCGCTTTGGATTCACCCGCCTGGGCGGCTTCTGGCGCTGTGGTTACGGAATAAGTTCCGATCACGATCATCGTAGCCTTCGCCTCCCGAGCCAGTTTGATCGCAGTAGCGCGCGAAGGAATCACCGTGGGAGGCAAGCGTAAGCGTTGATAGGCAAGTTCGCGTTCGTCATTGGAGACGACAATGAGGCCCGGCTTGTTTAGCAGTTCCGCCACCGAGTTCGCAAAACTCTCGCCAACCCAATTGTATTCCGGTCGATTAGAGGTATTTTCAAAAGAGAGCACCATGACGACATCGGCGCCCGAGGGCGTTTGGCCAAAGGCCGTGAAAGCCGACAGGGTAACAAGAACAGCCAGTGCCGACATCAAAAATAAACTTCTATAACAAGTAGTTCGCATGAAAATTCAACAATCCTTAAAGAATCATTCAAAATAGGGGTTGAGCAGCCGCGGGGTTTGATGCCACGCTCAAATCTGCGGTTGGTCAGCCGCGGCTTAACAGGTCAACACAATTGCCTAAGTTAATGGGCGTTAGCCTCCTTCGTGGCAGGTGTCGCCCAGCGCTCGCTCTGGATTAGGAACTCTAACAGAAAGTAGGCAGTCGCAGAAACAGCGGCACACTACAATGCATGACACCAGCAAACCCGAGAATTCAGAAACCAAGAGAATTCTCGAATCCTTAAGTTTTCTGTAGGAGGTTGAGTTGCCCGGCTTTCGGGTTCCAGAATAAGTCATCCTGCCACTCATCAACTCTCCGGCCACTCCTTCAATTAACTCTAAAGCCTGACTAAACACCCGCTATCCTTATGATTATGGATGTAGGAACTCTGGAACATGATCAACTGTGCGGCGAACCAGCTTTGGGACGAAACCTGATCAAGGTCAAAGAAAGCGTAAGGCGTTTGGTTGGGTCAAATTAATGAGTCAGTGCCTTCAATCTGCCCGAACGGTTGACCGCCCTCGAATAGTTCACGACCAAACCATTAGCGATTTGCCGCTTCCTCTAGCTGCTGCAGCGTCTGGCATACGTCGTGCACACAGGGCTGCGGTTGGCGAAGGGTTGAGTACCGGACACACGGTATTTTCCAAATCAACCCAGGTGAGCGCCAAACTAATCGACTCCGCCATTATCCGCCGCGTCAAAGGGAGACCAACACCCGTGAGTACAATCCTCCAATCGAACACCCAGTTCAACAGCCCCGGACCAAAGATAAGTCCGGTTGAGGGCAGTCTCGAGAACTCGTATTCTCAGTCCCCCAACCTTCACTCGCAAGTAACCGTCCTTACCAACTCAATCAGTGACGAAGCAGTGCGATTAGCGGTAGGTAAAGTCCTAACTGATCTCGTTTTCCTGCTGGATTATTTAAGTCTGGTCGCTGGCCCGAGTGGCCTGGGTGGAATCAAGGAAGTGGTGGCCATTCTCAACACCGTCCGCGGCGAAGCGTACGCGCTGGCCGTGTTCATCGAAAACCATGCGCTGCAGTTGGAGGGGATCGACTATTCGTTGAGCGAGACGCTTGATAGTTCGGCCTACGCAATCAACCACGAGGTCCGCCGGATCTTCAACGGTGAAATTGCTCATATGAGCCTCGACCGGGGAGACCAGGAGACGCATGGTACCCTCCTACACGCACAGGGTGTACTCACTAACTGCTTTCAGCAATGCATGATTAATCTTGCCCGTGTGTTTGACGCGAGCCTAACTGATGCCAGGTTGTTCCAGGATTGGCAGAGCAGACGGGAAAGCTCCCTAATTCTGTACCACGATCTCTCGGAATTGCTGGCGCTGGTTCAGGCAGGCCAGAAGGCTTCGCTCAGTAGCTTTCCGGAACGGACCCTCGACTTTTTAGCCAGACAGTTAACGTCATTTCGGGAAGGCAGTATGCAAAGTCTGATGTATAGAGATTGGCAACAGTATGAAGCTCTCTCGGAAGAGATCATTGCATCAATCAGGAAGAAAGAAAGACCAACTGATCCATTGCACCACATGGAATGCTATCTGGAAACTTTGCTCGCGCACGTGAAGGCCAGGTCTGTGCTGGCGGACTTATCCCTTGAGCCTGTAAGTATTTATGAAAAGAGTGATATCTCCTGAAAAGCTCGCCAGAGTCCGCACTACCTTCCCTCGTCTGCACACCAGGCTGTTCGCTGTTCAGGAATCACTCCAAAGACTTGGCTTATCTCACTGCTGGATGTTGGAACCAGGAATCTTACCTCACAAGCCCACGCTCCATTCGATACGCGCTTCAAAGATTGCTTTCTATTAGAACGTCGGTCGGTACCAGCGGCAGACCTCTGACATTCTTTCCACGACACTTGAACCTCCCACTGCACGCTTAATCTAAGCGCGTTTTCAGTGTGCTTAATCTTAGGCTAATTCGGCTATGAGTAGCATCACGGGCTGCACCCCGTTGACCGAGCATGGCGGCGCCGCTGTCAATGATGGGGCTCCCAGTAGTTACGTCGCTCGTCACGTTATCACCACATCATTGTTGTCGATTGGCCCATAAACCGATTGCTCTCCAGCTTTCTCAGACCAGGGAAAGGCGCTCTATTGTATGTAAGCGTCTTCGTGTATGTATGCGTCTTCGGGAATCACAATTAATACTCCGTTCAGTCTCATGCGTGAGATTCAATGGTTTCGAGAGTAAAAGATGATCCTGTGTTGAATTAGGGCCAAGTGGACGGCGGCGACTGGGCCTACCGAAACGGGAACATCTAGTGAAACTGATCGTACCAGTGAAGGGTGCGATACCCGAAAGCAATCACAATAGACAGAAGGAGAAGATAGTGAAGTCACGATTTCTAACTACCATTGCAGTGCTTGGTTTGTGCTTCTCAGCCGTGTTCGTTACGAGGTCAGCCAACATGGCTGCTTCTACTTCCGACTGGCCACAGTGGCGAGGTCCGGAACGCGATGGCACATCGCAGGAGCGCAACCTCCTTAAACAATGGCCGGCAGGTGGACCGAAACTGCTCTGGCAGGTGAACGATATCGGAGACGGCTATTCGACGCCTGCAGTCGTTGGAAAGCGGATCTACCTGATGAGCAACCGTGGCATGGAGAATGAGTTTGTTCAGGCTCTCTCAACTGACGATGGAAAGCCTATCTGGACCACGCGCGTCGGCAACGTCGGCAACCCAAATCAGAATCCGCCTTACCCTAAAGCCCGTTCCACTCCGACGGTCGACGGAAACTTCATCTACGCGCTGGGCTCGGACGGTGACCTCGCCTGCCTGGAAGTCAAGAGCGGCAAGATTCGATGGCAGAAGAACATCCGCAAAGACTTCGGGGGCCAACCAGGTGAATGGGCCTATGCTGAGTCTCCGTTGGTTGATGGCGACGTCATTGTCGTAACTCCCGGTGGCGCGGAGGCAACGATGGTGGCGCTTAACAAAAAGACGGGCGCGGTTATCTGGAAATCGGCGGTCCCCGGTGGCGATCCCGCGGCTTATGCCTCGGCCATCGTCATTCATGCTGGCGGGCGAAAACAATATGTGCAGTCTTTGACCAAGGGTTTCGTCGGCGTTGATGCGAAGACAGGCCAGTTCCTCTGGCGTTACAAGGAAGTTGCCAAGGGTCCTGCACAGTATTTCACCCCGGTCGCGCGTGGCGAATATGTGTACGGCGGGGCTCTTGGCGTTGGTGGCGGTCTCGTCCGTTTAAAGTCGGACCCGGGCGGAGTCGCCGCCGAGCAGGTTTACTTTGAGCGCGGACTTCCGAACGGCATAGGCGGGGCGGTGCTGGTTGGTGAAACCCTTTACGGCACCGAAGTGGCCCAGAACCTGGTCGCCGCTGACTTCACAACGGGTAAAGTGAAATGGCAGGACAAGAGTTTTGGCTGGGCGTCGGTAGCCTACGCCGATGGGCATTTATATCTTCACGGCATCAATGGAGATGTCGCGCTGGTGGAGGCGTCCCCGGAGGCATATCGCGAAAAGGGCCGATTCACTCCGCCGGCTCAGCCAAAGAAGAAACAGGCGGGGCCGTTTCCGGAGGGGTCGTTTGCGTATCCGGTCATTGCTAATGGGCGGCTCTACATTCGCGATCTCGGGACGTTATGGGCCTATGACATCAAGACAAGCCGCTAGGCTTACACCGGCTGTTTTCCAAAATTGATTCCCACGCCAGCGACGAGCATAATCATCCGACTTAATTTCCGACGAGGGGACGGTTTCGGTGATTTTACTCGTTGCTATCTTCCTAACATTGCCTTGGGGTTCTGTTGATGCAACCAGTCCATCGAATGTCCTGGTTGCACAGCAGGCCAATTCAATCAGCGGACACGTTTCCGACGATCGCCGGGCGCCGATTTCCGATTTGCACGTCGAACTTCTCAATGACGTAGATTCCGTAATTCAAAGAACGAAAACAGACGGTTCCGGGCTTTTTCAGTTCCGAAGACTCTCGAGTGGAGTATTCCAGGTCAGAGTCCAGACTTATGGGACCAGCTACATCGGCCAAACCAAACGAGTCCAACTCGAACGCACGCGTGCTTTCGAGCAGGTGGATTTTGTTTTGGCGACAAACCAGACCGTTACCTCGACAGCAACTGCGGGGGCAGTTTTCGTTCAGGAAGTTCCAGAGCTGGCTCAGAAAGAATATGAGCGCGGAGCTGCGCAGCTGCAGAAACCTGAGCAGCGAAATGAAGGCATCGAGACGCTGAAAAAAGCGATCGAGCTCTTTCCATCTTACTTTGCCGCGCTTGAGCTGCTGGGTAGTGAGTACATAAAACGGCAGGAGTATGAGCCGGCAATTCCAGTACTGACCAAAGCAATCGAGGTCAACAGGAGAGCTTATCAGAGCCTGCACTTGCTCTCGGTCGCCCAATACCACCTCCAGCAAGTGTCTCAAGCGGTCGAGTCGATGAGACGGGCGATCGCAATTGATCACAGATCGGTTAACGCGAATCTGTGGCTGGGAATGTTGTTACGTCAGACAAGGAAGTTGGATGAGGCGGAGACTTATCTAAAGCAAGCGGATCGATTGGCTGCGTCGAAATCGCCGGAGGCGCATTGGCAGTTGGCGCTACTGTTCAATCAGCTCAAGAGATATAAGGAAGCTGCGGATGAACTGGAGCTGTTCTTGAAAATTCAACCCGAGGCGAAAGACACAGAGCTAATTAAGAAACTCATTCAGCGGTTCCGGCAGCAAAGCAGCGGCAGTGTGAACCAGTGACGACAGCGCGCAAATTTCAAGTTCCAAGTCCAATTCGTTTGTTTGCGCAAAGAAAATGCTTGGCTGAAATGGGATTGCATTTGGCGTCCTGTACCGGAGTCGGCCCCGTTTCGCAGCCGTGAAAGAGAAGCGAACCACCGTAATTGAAACTCGGGGCAAGACCTACTTCACCGCATTCGAAGAACCATCGGAACGCTTACTGGATTCTCTATCACAAAATGGTTTTGTAATATTCCCACCGCTGCCTCTGCTTCGCGAGGAACGTGACGAAGCGGTCATCTTTTCGAAGGTTATCCAAATTGGGATCTCTATCGAACAGCGGATAGCACGGGAACCCGTCCTCAGCCGCCACCTCCAACCACTTGATTGCCTGCTCAGATTTATCCATGAGCGCATAAGCACAGGCGATGTTATAGGCCGTATGATGGAAGTGACCAAATCCCTTTCCCCTTTTTACAGCCAACTTAATCTTGTCCTCCGCCGTCTGTTCTTGCCCGGCTGAAGCTGCTAGTAACGCCTGCAGGCTGGTAAACAGGCCGCGATTGTCCTCCGGATAATTTTTAAAAAATTGCTCAATCGAGGCGGATGCCTCCTCTTTCCTCCCAAGATTGAATAGAGCCAAAGCAATCTGGTGCTCGACCAACGCCGGATTCACTTCCTGAGGGATGGTGCGCAGCACGGACAGGGCCTGTTCATACTTCCCTTGAAAATTCAGAGTCTCCCCGATTCGGAATTGCGCCAGGTTATTGTTGGGGTTGGTCGCGACCGCTTCCTGCGATTCCTGGAGCGCCTCGTCAAAAGCTCCGATGTGACAATAGACAAGCGCCAGCTGATTTCGCGCTTCATCCAAACTCGGGTTCAGAGTCAGTGCGCGGTGATATTCCCGAATTGCCTTCTCGTGAGGGAATCGGTTGGCGGGCGTCCAGAGAATCCGGCCACGGGCCAGGTGGGCCACGGCTAAATCCGGGTCTAACGCGAGCGCTTTCTCCGCCGCCACAAAAGCCTTCTCCGCCAACTGCCCCTCATCCGGGGCGAATAAAAAGAGCTTCCATACGTAGGCCTGGGCCAGTTCCGCATGCGCCGCCGCAAAGGTTGGATCTGTAGCCACGGCGCGCTCCAGAGCCGTGATGGCGGCCTGATTGTCATCTTTGTTTTGGCGGTGGAGATAAAACTGTCCGCGGAGATAGTGATCGTAAGCTTGCGGGTTGACCGGACGGACGCTTCCGAGTTGCAATTGCTCCTGCGGCCCAAGCTTGATCTTGATTTTGCCGACGATGTCTCGCGTCACTTCTCTCTGTAACGCCAGCACGTCACGCAGATCCCGCTCGTAGCTGCCGGTCCATAAATTTTGGTCCGTAGCTGCGTGGATCAACTGCGCGGCGATCCGCACGCGTTCACCAGAGCGCACGACCGAACCTGTCAGCACTGCATCCACTTTCAACTCGCGGCCGATCTCCGGCAGCGGCTTGCGCGCGCCCTTATACTGCATCACCGATGGCCGGGAAATCACGCGCAACGCGCTGAACTTAGCCAGGTGGGTAATCAGAGACTCGGTCATCCCATCGGCGAAGTAGTCCTGAGAAGTATCGCCGGAGAGGTTCTCCAGTGGCAGCACCGCCAACGACTTTATTTCTATTTGCGGCGGTGGCGTCGAACTCTGGCGAAAGAACGGCGCGTAGACTAGCC
>JBHENP010000116.1:0-7063 GCA_046261995.1 Pyrinomonadaceae bacterium | reverse complement strand
ATCCTAGATCCCGTCAGGGACAGGACATCCTTCGCCTTTACACAACCGAGCATCACGATGAGACGCCAACGCCGGGAGCCAGCGAAGCAGCTTCGTCGGAGGTGTGAGGTTTAAATGCTGCTGGTGAGAGGTTTAGCCCGGTATGAGCCGCTTTTTGGCGGCTCTTCCTTTTTGTGCGGTGCTGCGGGTTTAGACGACAAGATTCCTGGGTTCGCCTCGGATGAAAGCCTCAATGTTGTCGATAAGTTGATCCGCAAGCGTCTGCATTGCTTCACGGCTGGCCCACGCAATATGAGGTGTGATTATCAGATTTGGCAGATTTGGAAGATTCTGGTCAAGCAGGATGTTTCCTTGTCGGGGCGGCTCTTCACTCAGTACGTCAAAGGCAGCGCCGGCGATTTCTCCAGCCTGTAGTGCTTCGACTAAAGCCTCTTCCCTTACCAGACCACCGCGAGCGGTGTTAATCAGGATCGCCTCACGCTTCATCATTTGAAACTCTGCTGAGTCAATTAGGTTCCTGGTCTCCTCGGTCAAGGGACAATGGAGCGTGAGCACATCGCTTCGCCGTAAAAGCTCCCCGAACTCTGTGCGTCCTTCTCGAGTAGTGGTTGCGTGCTTTCGTTCGGCTACAAGCACCTGCGTCCCGATCGACCCAGCCAGCGCCGCCACTGCCTTGCCCAGGGACCCGTAACCAATGATTCCAATAGTACTGCCGTAGAGATCGCGGATTGGGTGATCGAGCAGACAGAACTGTTTTGCTTGTTGCCACTTCCCAGCGCGGACATCTTGCATGTATGCGACCAGGTTTCTTCGCAAGGCCAGCATCAGCATTAGCACATGTTCCGGCAATGAGTGTTTGGCATAATTTCGCGTGTTGCAGACGGCTATGCCGCGGCTCTTGCAATAGCTCAGGTCAATGTTATCGACACCGGTGGCGGCAACGGCAACCAGCTTCAATTGTGGCAGTCGCGATAACTCCGGCTCGCGTAAAGGCAGCTTGTTACAAATCGCAATTGTGGCGTCACGCAGCCGCTCGGTGATTTCCGCAGGCTCGGTCTCGTCATAATCGATCCATTCATGGTCAAAGTGGGGCTTACGAAACTCCACTCTGAGCGTGCTCCGCTCCAAGAAGACGATACTTTCCATAGGGGTGACACCCGAGAATATCACGGTTGAGATCCCTTTGTAGTTCCTTGGTTTTGTTCGTGGGTTTTGACTTCTCTGCAGGGCGGACCTTCATGTTCTAGTAGGTTCAGATAGTCGGTGCCTGTTGGCTTGCAGGGCACCAGCTCGATCCAAGAATTTGGAAAGTGAACCAAAATTCTAGGGTTCGGAGGTTAGCACGCGTGCGGGGGAAAACTCCGGAAAGGAAGAAAAGTCCCTGAAATTGCAGTATTGGTGGCGAACGGGTCTGTAAGATTACGTTGGAATGTTGCTTGCGTGAGGCGACAGCAAACTTGTTTCTTCTAACGCCGTTCAAGGTCAAGAAGTCTTTCGAGCCACAACAACTAGAAGTTATTCCCAAAAGGAGGAGCTGTTATGCGAAGCGTTTTGCGCGTGCTGACAAGCGGATTCATCCTGAGCCTTCTGTTTGTTGTGCCCGTCTATTCACAGGGCACGCAAACCGGAGGTCTTACGGGCGTTGTTACTGACCAGGGAGGCGCACTCGTCAAAGGCGCCGCCGTAGATATCATCTCCGAAAGCACCGGCAAATCAGTGCGCACTGTTGCCACCGATGACGATGGTGCCTTCGCGACGACACTTTTACCCCCAGGTACCTACCGGCTGGAAATAGCAGCAACCAATTTCAAAAAGGCGATTGTTCAAGGAGTAGCGGTAAGAATCACTGAAACGACGCGCCAGGATGTGACCCTTGAGACCGGAAGGATTGAGGAAACGGTCAACGTAGAGGCCACGCCTTCGCTAATCAATCCGGCCAGTGCTGTTACCGGTCAAAGTTTAGATGCCCAGACTCTCCAGCGCCTTCCCCTCGCGTCTCCGAATGTCCTATTCCTCTTATCGCTGTCAACAGGAACAGGGGCTGAGCCAACCGACGTGCGTAGCTCGGGCCGCGGAAATGTAGACGTTAACGTCAACGGCCAACGCACGACCAACAACAGCGTGACTCTTGATGGCATCAACGTCAACGACTTTAACCTGGCACACTTCGATACAATTCCTCTTCCAAATCCCAGTACCATCCAGGAGTTTAAGGTTGCCACTTCGCTTTACGACGCCTCTTCGGGAAGTAAAGGAGGAGGAGCGTTAGGTCTCGTGTTGAGATCAGGCACAAAGGACTTCCACGGCGAGCTCTATTGGAACCATCGTAACGATGCACTGAACGCTAATGAGTGGTTTTTCAATGCAGTGGGTAAGAAGAAAGGTCGCTTGTTGCAAAACGTGTTCGGGGGTAGCGCCAGCGGCCCCATCCCCAAGCTCGGCGGCTTCTGGTTCTTTAATTACCAGGGAGTGCGAGGCCGTAATGGCATTGATACGGCTGGTGCTGTTCTGAATCCCATCCTTCAGGCCTTTCCTCGAAATCCCGACGGGACGACCTCGGCGGCGTTATTGGCACCTGCCTTTGGTCTGACGCCGGCACAGATTGACCCCATTGCAGTGAACATTCTGAATTTGAAGAGCAATATTTTCGGAGGAGAGTTTCTGATTCCGCGCTCAGGCTCAAGCGGCTGCGGTACCGCCAGTTCACCTACCGGCAGCTTCAACTGTACGATCAGCGGCATCATTCCGGTAGTGGACAATCAACACACAATTACCTACGACCGGATCATGCGCGACGGCAAAGACAAAATCACAGGACGATGGTTCTGGGACAACGGGAATGGGATAAAGCCCTACGGTACTGCCGCCAGTCTGGCCTTCCCCCGCACCGATATTCAGAACAATCGCTTCTTTTCTGTGAGCCACACGCACATTTTTAGTCCGAGCAAGATCAATGAACTGCGCGCGGGTTACAGCAGATTCATTTCTTCGTTCGCGCCCACTGACTCCATAGGAGTTGGCGATGTTGGAGCTACACGACCAAATGCTGGCGAGGTACCCGGAATCTACTTCTTTTCCATCACCGGTCTCTTCTCGCTGGGAACGGGGGTGAACGACGAACGGGGCACGGTGTCTAATACATACAACCTGGCAGACACCTTCTCCTGGACATTCGGTAAACACAGCGTGCGTTTCGGCGGAGAAGGCAGCCAGTATCAGCTCAATCGATTTAACAACTTTGCCGTTCGGGGAGCGATAACTTTTGGCGCCACGAGCGGAGCCGGTAACACCTTTACTGCATTCCAGAATTTCTTGCAGGGACGGGTTACCGCGATTCAATCCGCCTTCGGAGACGCTGCAAGAAACTTTGTGGCCACCGATTATGCGGCTTTTGTTCAAGACGACTACCGTTATTCTTCGCGGCTGACATTTAACGTCGGGTTGCGCTGGGAGGTTATGAGCTTCGGCCACGACAAGCTTTACCGCCAGAACATTTACGACCCGCTTGTAGCCGCGCAAGGTCGTAACCCCTTCCGCTTCCCTGAGAAGGTGGATCTCGCAGGTTTTAAAGGGCAACCTGGTGTCCCCGATTGCGCCCTGGGACACTGCGCAGACATGAACAATTTTGCACCTCGTGTGGGGTTCGCGTGGGACGTTTACGGCGATCAGAAGACGGTGCTTAGGGGCGGTTATGGTATCTATTACCAGCGACTGTCGAACCAAAACATATTGCAGGGGGCGCTGGGGCCGCCGTTTACCGTGCAGCCTCTCAGCAATAATGCCAATCCAGCGTCTTTCCAGCTAGCCAATCCCTTTGCTGGCCAGGGATCGGGTGGCGCGATTGCAACGGCATTTATTCCCCAGTGGGCGCGTTTCGCGGGACTCCGCCGGATCAGCGGAACAGGACCGCTGGATCCAAACGATCCTAATGTAGGACCGATCTTCATCAACGAGAACGGGCAACAATGCCTGAACTACGGTGGCACGGCAACCAACTGCGTGATTAACCTGGCATCGTTTACCAGTTCTCCAGTGGACGCCTACACTCCGTACACTCAGCAGTTCAACCTGACTCTGCAACGTGAGTTGTGGAATGGCTGGGCGGCTGAGGCCGGCTACGTCGGCACGCGCTACGTTGGTGGGTTGGGAATAAGCGATCCCTTCTTAGCGACATTGGCAAGTCCTTCAAACCCGATTGTCGTAAGGGATAGCAACGGCGTCAGCTATACCATCACGGCCAATACGGCCAATAACGAAGAACTGCGCCACCAGATAATCGGGCTGTCCCGCAGACGAGGATCGCGTTATACGCTAAACACCGGAATGGGGACCTATCATTCGGGTCAATTCACCCTGTCGCGGCGGTTCCAGCGGGGCCTTTATTTCCAGGCGGCCTATACGTTCTCGAAAAACATCGACAACGTTAGCGGTTCGCAAAGCACAGACGAGTTGAATGCCACGCGTGCCGGCCAGGGAGGCGCGAACATCCTAAACAACGATCCGGTTCGGAATCGAGGCCTGAGTGACTTTGATCGGCCGCACCGCTTCGTAGTCAGTTACTCATATGATCTCCCGGTGCCACAAAACAGCTTTTTCGACAACCAAGTCTTCAAAGGCTGGAGCATCAGCGGAATCATTACTTACCAGAATGGGCTGCCATTTTCGGTGACGGATAGCACCAGTGGCGGCGCCTTTGGAAATTTGGGAGGTGGGACTGGGACCTTTAGCGGCCTGTGCAGCTCAGCGGCCCAAGCTTACACTCCCGGCAGGATTCAGGATCGTCTTAACGCCTATCTTAATCCGGCCTGTTTTCGAACAGCATTCGATGTTCCAAACGCAGCAGGTTCTGGGGCCACGGCTTACGGCACTGTGCCTCGAAATGCGTTCCGTGCGCCATTCCAGCAGAACTGGGATTTTTCTGTTACTAAACGATTCACGCTAAAGGAGAGACACCAGTTCCAATTCCGCACGGACTTCTTCAATCTGTGGAACCATCCAATCTTCCAGACACCGTCGACGGTGAACGTTGCCACACCGGCGACGCTTGGAAGAATCACCACGACTGCGATTCCGGCTCGGCTAATCCAGTTTGCTCTGGGTTACAAGTTCTAATGCCCGGGTTTTTGAAGAACAGCCGGGCGGCAAACTCACCTGCCGCCCGGCTGTTTACTGAATGACAATTTTGCAAACCATGCTTTGCAAGCCATGCTTCCCAAGTTGAAACGTCTGGTGTTTGCTCTCGCTTCCCTGATTCTGGCAGTTCCGGCTGTCGCCCAGCGGGATCGTGACACGTTTGCTCCCAGCCCTTCCTTCGAGATTTCAGGGCAGGTCCACACCGACAATGGACCAGCCCGCGACGTTTCGGTCAGGCTGGAGAGATTCGGCGGAGGAATAATCGAGCAGATCACAACCGACAATGGTGGCAGATTTCGTTTTGCCGGCATGCCAAGGGGCTACTATACAGTGATCGTGGAAGCACCAGGTTTCCGCGTGGCGAGACAAACGGCGGACCTCCAGGTCCTTTTTAAGACCTTCCTCATGTTCGAACTAGCCCGGGATACGGCGTCGCTGCCTTCGGATGGATTGCCGAACGTGATTGATTCGAGGGTTCCTGAAACGGCCAGAGTGGATTACGCAAAGGCACGATCCGCGCTAGTCGCTAAGAAAGCCGACGATGCAATACGCCATCTTAAGAAAGCGCTTTTCACCTATCCTGACTTTTTCGAGGCTCAACTCATGCTTGGCACAAGCTACATGGACAGTCGCCAGTGGGAAAAAGCCGAGGAAGCTCTGAACCGGGCGCTCGAGCTCAAGCCCGACAGTGCCCCGCTCCTTTTCTCGCTGGGTGAGGTTTACTGGCGTCAGAAACGTTACGATGATGCAGAGAAAACATTGCTCGATGGTCTAAAACTCGATGACAAGTCTTGGCACGGCCAATTTACTTTAGGACGCCTTTACTGGGAGAAGGGTGATGTGGCGAAGGCCGGACCACCAGTGGGGCGGACTCTCCAGCTGAAGCCCGACTTTGCCGAAGCCCATCTACTCGCCGGCAACATCTTGTTGCGCGTAAGCCAGCAGGAGCGAGCGCTTGCTGAATATCAGGAGTACTTGCGTCTTGCACCGAAAGGTGAGTTTGCCGCACAAACTCGGGAGCTTATTCAGAAGCTGAGTAAGGCCGTTTCTGAAAACAAACAATAAATCCTGTTTTTCAAGCTCCATCCGGGAAACGCCGCCACGGAATCAACTCGTTGAGAATAAGACAAGCAGCAACAGAGGAAGCCACCACGCTGACGCAGATTGCCCACGACGCCAAACGGCATTGGGGTTATCCCGAGCACTGGATTGAGCATTGGCAAGAGGACCTCACTATATCGTCCGATTTCATCAACAACAATCAGGTCTATGTGGCAGAGCGTGAAGGCGAGATTATAGGTTTCTACGCTCTTGTTGTCGGAGATCAGCAAGCCGAACTCGAACATATGTGGGTTGCTCCCAAACACATCGGCACAGGTGTTGGTAAAGAACTCTTCATTCATGCAATGCATATAGCCGCGGGGGAAAACATCTCTGAGGTTGAGATTTCCGCCGATCCTAATGCCGCAGCCTTCTATCAAAGAATGGGTGCCAGACGAATTGGCGAAGTCTCCTCTGAAATTGATGGTCAAACGCGCCGGCTGCCTCGACTGGCAGTTGATACGTAGGTGCCACGAAGTACGCTGAAAGCGTTGGCTAATTCCAGCCCAGGGTTGCTGCAACCCTGGGATTCCAGTTCCAACCATACCCTCGCGAACTCTGAAAGAGTTCGCGAAGTCGCCTGCGCAGCCATTCGCCAACGCTTTCAGCGTTACGATTCTTTGGTACATAGGTCCCAGGGTTGCAGCAACCCTGGGCTGAAACTAACTACGCTTTCAGCGTACTTCCTAGTACTGTTCAGGCTTTCTGGAGTTTTCACAGCATGAGAGCTTGTATGCTCCGTGCGATGTTAAAGGCGGTCACGGCACCCTCTTTCGTTTGCTGACAATCCTCGAAAGCCGCATTCAATAGCGCATAATCTGCCCGACCC
>JBHENP010000115.1:0-7109 GCA_046261995.1 Pyrinomonadaceae bacterium | reverse complement strand
TTCCCGGTTTGGGTGTGCCTGTGTGGTTTTGGACCCGCCTTGGCAATGAGATCAGCACCACCGAAGCAAGCGTGATTGCCGCCGGGTGAATGGGTTCGTGTTGATTTTGTTGATGGTTTTGACGTTCTTTAAGGATCACGGTTATGAAGCACTTTAGATCTTCCCATCAGTTATTTGCTGTCACGCTGGTCGCCGCATTGCTCTTTGGCTCGTTTGCCCAACTCGCGTTTTCGCAATCGCGCCGCCAGCCCCCAGCCGCTAATCAAAAGAAAAACAAGCGACCGAGTGAAACTGTCCAACCTGGTGAAAAGCAGGAAGAGCCGTTGCCGCCGGACCTGACCGGCAAGCCGCAGGAAGCGGACAAGGTGACGATTAGCACCCAAATCGTCAATGTCGATACGGTTGTCTACCACAAGAAGAGCGGGCAGATAGTTACCGGGTTAAAGAAAGAGAATTTTGCGGTCTTCTCCGACGGGAATCCACAGGTGATTACAAACTTCTCTACTCCTGAAGCCCCCATCACGGTGGCAATGGTCCTTGAGTACAGCAAGTGGTCTGAGATGTTTGGTTATTACGGCAGCGGCGGGTTCGATCCGGGAACTTTTGAGGTGCTGCGTCCAACCGCGATGTTTCTCTCGCAGTTTATTAAACCACCGGATGACTTCGTTTCGGTAGTTGCTTACGACATGCGTCCCACGCCGTTAACGGATTTCACCAACGACCCCAGACGAATCAATGAGGTCATAAATCTGTTGCTGCGCAATTCGCCGGCGTTCAGAGAGAGCAATCTTTTCGATGCATTGAAGTTCGTACTAATCGGCGGACGTGGTGACTCAGTTGTGTTGGAAGATTCCAAGTCTGAAAAGTCGGATTATTCCGGGCTGGTAACGGTTCAGGGACGAAGGCGTGCATTGATTTTGATATCTTCTGGAATCGATACGTTTAGCAAGATTAATTACGGCGACGCCCGCAAGATAGCGCAGAACGCCGGAATCCCAATTTACATCATTGGTACCGCCAACATGTTCAACAAGAGGTACGGTGATTCGCTGCCGGCTGTCGACAGCCTTTCCGGAATGCCTGGAAGGCTGACTCTGATTCAGGCCGACAACACTCTCAAGACCTTCGCGAAGGAAACGGGTGGAGCTTATTTTCCCTACACTTGGGAAGGAGAGATTCCCGGAATCCTGAATTCGATCAACGGGCTGCTGCGCAGTCAATATAGTTTGGCATTCAATCCGGGTGATATTCGCGACGGCAAACAGCACAAGATCAAAGTAAGTGTGGACGTGAACGGCGACGGCGTCTATGACGACAAGGAGTACGTCATTCAGGCGCGTTCGGTCTATAACGCACCGAAGGGCTAGGGGGAGAAGCATAAGCGAGCAGAAGGCAGCCAACCGTAAGGTTCGCTGCCTTTTGTTTTTGGAGTGCCTGATAATTCGAGTTCAGCGGGAAGTACTCAGCACTCAGCACGCAACTTGAATCGGCAATGGGCAATTGGCAATTGGAAATGAACCCTGATGTTGTAATTATCGGTGGCGGAGCGGCAGGTCTCCTTTGCGCGATTGAAGCTGGCAAGCGCGGCCGAAGCGTGGTGGTGCTCGAGCACGCTGAACGCATCGGCAAGAAGATCGCTATCTCCGGGGGCGGCCGCTGCAATTTCACCAACATCAATACAAGTCCTGACAATTTCATCTCCGCCAATCCACACTTCTGCAAGTCTGCCCTGGCTCGCTACACGCCATCGGATTTCATTTCGCTAGTGGAGAAACACGGCATTCCCTACCATGAGAAGAAACTCGGACAACTATTCTGCGACGAGGGATCACGGCGAATAATCGAAATGCTGCTCCACGAAAGCGAAGCTGCAGGTGTTGAGATTCGCTGCGGCGCGACGGTCCGCAACGTTAAGAAAAATGCAAAGTTCGAAGTTGAAACTGCGGGGGGCAGTCTCACCTCACAATCGCTGGTCGTTGCCACTGGCGGACTATCAATTCCTACACTTGGGGCTACTGACTTTGGTTACCGTCTGGCTCGGCAGTTTGGTCTTGCGATTCAGGAACCGCGGCCGGCGCTTGTCCCGTTCACTTTATCGAATCGGACGCAAAGCGAGTTAACCACTCTAAGTGGCATTTCAGTTGATGCCCTGGTTGGCTGCCAAGGCCAACAGTTTCGCGAAAATATTCTGGTCACTCAGCGCGGCCTGAGCGGACCTGCAATTCTACAGATCTCTTCCTACTGGCAGCCCGGCGTTTCGATCGCCATCAATCTGCTGCCGGAACACGATGCCGGCACGCTCCTGCGCGAACAGCAAAACAGAGAGCTGGAGCTGGCAAACTTCCTGAGCCAGTTTCTGCCGCGCCGTTTTGCGCATGCGTGGTGCGCCTTGAACGCTCCGTCGCAACCACTGAAACGCTTCACACCCGCGCAGCTCGCGGACATTTCCGAACGGCTCAATCGCTGGGAGATCGTTCCCTCTGGGACTGAAGGTTATACAAAGGCGGAAGTGACAGCAGGAGGTGTCACGACGGAAGAACTCTCATCGCAAACAATGGAGGTAAAAACGGTACCCGGACTCTACTTCATCGGTGAGGTGGTAGATGTGACGGGTCAACTCGGAGGCTATAACTTCCAGTGGGCCTGGGCCTCTGGTTTCGCTGCCGGACAGAGCGTCTAAAGTCAGGAGGGAGAAGGACGAATTCATTTTTTCATTCGTCATTTGACAGTTTTCATTGGTCATTTTTCTGATCTCTTTCGTGGGAATTCGTGTTATTTCGTGGATCGTTTGTTGGCTGAGAGGGAAAGCGATCCACGAAATCACACGAACGGACACGAAACAGTCGGCACAAAAGACCAACGAAAACTGTCAAATGAAAAATGAAAATGACTAGCTTCCATGAAGCCGGAGCCGAAACTCATCACTGAAAGCATAAGTCTCGGTGCGCTTTCCGGAGAACATGCGCGATTCACGCAATAGCATTGGTAATCCACCAGTGGGCAGATCCAACGCATAGGCAGGACTGGAGAAAACCGCACAGACTTGGGGATTAAGCCGCTCCGGCAATCCATAGCGGATTGCTTTCTGGGCCACCGGAGAGAACCCAACTGTCCGGCGGGGATTTACCAACTCAATAGTACGGTCGAAGATATTGAGACGCGTCGGTTGATCCCTGAGAGCCAGATCCCGGTGCACCAGCATGTTAGCAACAGCTTCCTTTAAAGCCCCTCGATGATAATTTGCACGGGCCGGAACAGGACTCTCGTCCTCAGCCGCCCGGGAAACACGCGGACGCGCATCCCACAAATCACAATAGCGATTAACAAAACGGAGAGCTGATTCGTAAAGTGTGGATAGATTGCCGCTGAGTTTCACGCGTTCGACAACAGCAGCCTGTACCGAATCACCTGCGAATCGTGTCGCAGTGATTGTCGAGCGGGGCAGCAATTCGCTAACCCTCGCGTCGTGCCCGAACAGAAGCAGCCCGGCGGTGGTCGGTACAACCTCGATTCCGTTGGTCGTTGCCAGCAGTAGATCGCGCTGAAGAACTTCTGCGGTGGGATAGCCGGAAGCGGTGGCTTCGTCAAAGGCGTCTCCGGTGAATTCGCGAAGGAAACTCCACAGATGTGCCTCGTCAATGTCCTGGATTGCGGCGCCAATAACAGAAACGTTTTCATAACCCAACGGTCGCGCATCGTCCAAAAGCGTCGCCAGTTCCTCGCGCGTAGCTTCGCGTTTCTCAGCACCGATGCGCAGGTAGAAACGCCCATCGCGGGTACGGTAGGGGCGCCGCTTTCCCTCCACATCGAGGGACACAATGCGCCGGCCATTGTCGAAGGCAATGCGGTCGATAAAGGGGACGAGGGGCGGGTAGATTTCTTCGCGGCAGATCCGCACCAGCTCTTGCTGAACGTCCTCGGCATCATCCACGCCTTCCACGCGCATCTGATCGTTGACGCCGAAGACTATGACACCACCGCCCGTGTTTGCCAGTGCAACTATCCCCTGGGCAATCTTTTCCGAATTCGACAGTTTTACTTTAAGTTCTAGGAAAGTATCTTCGCCGCCGCGCACTAGCCGCAGCAGTTCGACTCTCGAGGTTTGCGGCGCAGTTGTGGAGAGGATGTACTCCTGGAAGGAGCGTTCGGTAGACGGTTCGTGCCGCTGGTTACTTCGAAATCTTCTGCGAGCCATTTGTGTAGTGACGGGGCCGCTAACCTCTGCCCGCCCGGATGCCGCAGGGCGACATCGCTGGATTAGTTGGTGGCACAGACTTCAGTCTGTGATTCAAGTAGCATCGCTCGAGAGCTTCAAGACAATTGCCAATCACAGAACTAAAGTCTGTGCCACTTAATCGTCTGTTGGCTCGCGGACGGCTTCGAGTATTTCCACTTCACGCCGCTGTAACGATCGTCCCTGCAGATCGATTAGAAGCAAATACGAGCAAACTGACAAAATGACGAACAAGCCCAGTGTAGCATATTTGATGACCAGATCTTGGGTGAAGTACCCTGCTGCAGTGGCCGCTAGCGGCGGTATGGCTAAGACAATAATTAGAGGAATTATTAGCAGTCCGACCACGCCCGACACATTCAAGCGTTTGCCGAACTTCATTCGTTTTGGAAAACGTATGGAGAGCCAGTTGCCGATAACGGACATGGTCGCAGCGAACGTAATGAAGCAGAGGGCCACGAACAAGAGAGCGCGCAGCGTGAGGTCGCGGAACACCAGGTGATTGATAACCAGGAGAGCGCCCGAGAATAGCAAAGCAACGATGGTTAGGGCGATGTTCTTGCCAAATAATATGGTGCGGCGATCGACTGGGGACAGAATGAGCGACCGCATGCCCCCTTCTTCGAAAGCGAATTGGTTGCACGATAGCCCCGTGAGAATGAGGAACACATACAACACACCGCCGGCCGCCATCAAGCCTTCGCCGTACGTCATGAAGTCGGCCGCAAATGATGGCGTACCCTGTGTGACCTCCTCGCTCAGACGATTTGTATTCACTAGTCTCACCACAATCAGTATTAAAGGCATTAAGACCATCATACGTAGCTGGGCATTGCGCATCACATAACGCAACTCCTTTTCGATCACCGTTGAGAGTTGCGGCGATACCAAGGGAAGTTCCCACCCTGTGTAGACCTCCGTTTTCGCCAGGCTCGCTAAGCGGGGTCGACGCTCTCCTCCTCCGCCAAGGACTGCGCGTTGCGCGATCCAATACGTAGCCGCGATCAGAAGCAGGGTGTAACCCGTAAGCGTGACCAGTGCCAGCAGGTAGTCTCCCATTGCGCCCTGGCGTAGACCACCAGTCAGTGCCACTGCGGCAGCGCCCGGGGGTGTCCACCGTAGCCCCCTGAATGATTCAGCGTGCCTGAGCAAGGCAGGTGCAAGTTGTCCGACCAACGCTCCGCCAAGTCCGGCCACGACCCCAATTAACGCTAATACAGTTTCGCCGCGCGTGCGCCGTCGGCGAATGAGTGAGCCAAGCGAAAGGGAAAGCCACTTCGCCAGCGCCACTCCAAAGGCTATTGCTGGTATCGTCGCAATCAATGCAAGGCTAAGCATTCCACTTCCCAGACCGGCGCCCAGACCGATTGCAATGATTGCGGGAATTGCAAAGATGGACTGAAGATTAGTTACCTCACTGATGAAGTCGAGGGCAAAAAGCTTGCGCAGGCTAATCGGGTACATGAGCAGGCGTCCCGGTTCAAATTGTCTGTTGCTGCCGATGCTGAGAGGCAAGGTCGCCCACATCAGGTAGCAGAAGGCAAAGATGGAAAAGAAGAGGAACTCAGCCGAGGGAAGGCCTCCAGCCCTTGGTCGATTTTTAGTGGCCTCGACAATTATCGCCGGCGATGTCAGAGCAAAAGCTGCTAAACCCAACCCCAACGCGACGATCAGTGCAAGAGCCAGCGCGGCTAGCATACCGACAATTGACGCTACTCGGTTGGCTACTGCCTTTGACGACCTTAGTGAATTCCGAAACAACTTCCACTTCAGCCAGAGTAATGTTGATAGTTGAGACAACGGGATGGTCTTTGTTTCTTACTTTGGTCTTTGTGCTTTGTACTTAGTACTTTGTACTTTGTGCTTTGTGCTTTGTACTTTGTACTTTGCTCGAGCTTCGCAGTATAGAATGCTGCGGCACGGAATCAGTAGTCGCAATCTGATAATCAAAGTACAGAACAAAAACAAAGTACTAAGTACTAAGTACAAAGCACTAAGACCAAAGTTCAATGCTCAATTCCCCGCCTGTTTCAAATGTCTACGTCAGTCTCGGCTCCAACCTGGGTGACCGTGCAGGTAATCTTCTCCTGGGAATTCGTGGAATGCTCGATGCCGGCTTGGGAATTAGTAGAATCTCAAACGTATATGAAACTGAAGCTGTGGAGACATTCTCGCAACCGGCGTTTCTCAACATGGTTGCTGAGCTCCCTTCCAATGCACTTCCGCCACCTGAACAGATGATGTCCCGGTTGCTGCGGGTGGAATATGCGCTTGGCCGCACGCGCGAAACCGCCATGGCCCCGCGCACCATCGATCTCGATCTTCTCCTTTACAAGGATATTACGCGGAACACGGAGTTCCTCATTCTTCCGCATCCCCGCTTTCATCTTCGGAAGTTCGTGCTAACACCGTTGGCAGAGCTTGCACCTCGCCTCGTACACCCGACACTAAACAAGACGATTCGTGAGCTGCTCGAACTAGTGGATGACAACTCTTCGGTTAAGCGCTGGACAGCCTGAACCGGCTCAGGCGAAACCCGTTTTCTGGAAACCAATTGTCCTGGTCCACTTACTCCTAAACGGTCAGATTCTGGAAGCTTAGGTCAATTACCATTTTAGATTTGATACAGAGTGAGATCCAAAGATCTTATTAGGTGCTTCTATCTGGCCGAGACTGCTGCTCCCAGATTTCGGTAACAATTGCGGTTGGCTCGTGTTTACGGTCTCCGCGCGAAACGCGACCCTCGCCTCGGGTCCTAAACTAATCACATAAGGTGACTCAAAAGGAGACAGAAGGTAAATGCGAATTTCACTAATTTCAATTTTCAAGCCGGTTGCTCTGAGCATCGCGGCGATCGCGGTAATTGGGCTCGGTC
>JBHENP010000114.1:0-7242 GCA_046261995.1 Pyrinomonadaceae bacterium | reverse complement strand
GACATATTGAGTCCTCTGATTCTAGACGAGACAGGGCGTTGCCGCAAACGGAGGGCTATCAGCTCACATGACTTCAAATGTTAAGAATAAAGCTGCGCCAGTTTGCAGAATTCAAGCACTCGATTCTCAGCCCAAAAGAGATCGGGATCCGCTGGGGATCGCTTAGCGGCGATAAATGCGACGTGGCCGCCACGCTCGGGTCCCAGCAGGAGAATGTATGGATTGGCGCCGATTAAAGGATCGCGCAGCGGCGCGAAGGGGATAAATGGATCATCCTGCGCGTGAATAATCAGGGTGGGTACCCTGATCTTATTCATCACCCGCAGGGCGCTGGCCTTGTCGTAGTAGTCGGCGGCGTTGGCGAAACCGTGGGCCACCGAAGTGAAGCGTTCGTCAAACTGCGTGATTGTGCGGATCAGGTGAAGGTCGCTGGTATTGTAAATCTCCGGATAGAGTTTACCCTTTAGTCTTATGCGTTCCTTCAGGCGGCGTACGAACTCCCGGTGGTAGATCCAATTGGAGCGTTCGCAAATGGAGTTGCCGCTGGCATCAAGATCGACTGAAGGCGAGATGGCGCAAACGGCAATGACTTCCCTGGGCGGCTGGCCCCCGTATTCTCCGGCGAGTTTGAGTACCATGTTTCCGCCCAATGAGAATCCGATGAGGAACAGTCTTGTCAGGCAATCGTGTTCGATCAGTTCCGTGATGACAGCGCGCAGGTCCTCGCTGAGTCCGCCATGGTAAAGCGTTGGAGTTAGATGTTCCGTGCCGCCGCAGTTGCGAAGGTTCATTCGCACCACGTTGAAACCGTCACGAAAAGCTTTCCGAGCGGTAGCGAGCATGTAAACCGCGCCGCTCGAACCCTCAATTCCATGCCAGAGCACCACAGTTGGATGTTGCGCCCGATTAGCGTGCCAACGGCAATGGGCCAGGACCTGGGTCTTCGGGGCGACCTCAAATAGACGATTCTCGTCGTCGGGCGCCTGAAGTCGAAAGCGACGTGGCCAGGCAAAACTTGCCAGCGTCTGGGCATGACCGCCGCGGAAAAGCGAATGCGGTCGGAATGGTTTCCGTGCGAAAGCCTGAGCAACCTCTGAGAGAAAAGCTCTAACCGCAGCCGCGCTCAGCCGGGAAACCGGCAGTGAAACATCTTCGGTTGAACTCGAAACAAACATCAACAGTTGTACGCGACTGAAATGTATCTGCTGTTCATGGGGTAAACTTGTCCCTTTAAATTACCGGCTACATAGAGCTTAGGAGTTTATCCCACGATCGTGAATCATACGAAACATGCTTAATCTCGGGACATGGTTCATCCAGTTAGAGGATCAAGCTTTAAATTGTCCGCGCCGTATGCGCAACCAAAAGCTTGGACTCTGAACTTTTGGCTCAATTGAAGTATCACTACCACAGTTGAGTCTGTCTGACGAAATGCACTCAACTACAGAACAGGAAGCGGTAGCGACCTGGCCGTTGCGACAGACTCAAACTGGTTAGAGGTACCGAGACGGCCAGGTCGCTACCGCTTCCTGTTCTGTAGTTGAGTGATAGTCCCTAATCTCGAGCAATGTGGATTAAACAGGACAGATGAAAGCGAACATCTGGCGGGCACGCACTAAGCAAGATCTCATGATTGAAGTCTGGGAGGCTCTCGATTGCGAGTCGGTTGGTGCGCGCGAACTAGAGCAAATTCAGGAAGTAATCAGGCAAAAATTCGGCGCTGGGGGTTTGGACAGTCCGGCATCAATCGCGCGGACACTCGCCGATGAAGGTGCGGTATTGCGTCATCCGGAAGTGTTGAGTTTTGATACTGAATGGCGTGAGCGCGAATTGTTAGCGCTAATCCCGCCGGAGGAATTGAACTTCTCAGGTCTGGCAGAGGCGTCCGGCTCAATTAAAAAGCTCGATACCTTACGTCGAAAGTTTGAGCAGAATAGTGAGCAAGAGCAATTGGGTCGCCTGCGTGAGATGACTTTGGGGTTCAAACAAGACGCGTTGGGGCTCGCGCGGAGCAAGACCGTCGAGAGGCAGAAACGCATGGAAGCCATGGAGATTGCCCAGTGGCTAACTGTCTGGCTTCAGTCACCGGATATCTTTGAAGATTGGCTCAGCCTTCGCCAACGCTCACCTGAGTTCATTCAACTCACATCATGAAGCGTTTATTAATAGTAGTGTTCGACAAGCGGGGGTCGGCACTGAGCAGTGCTGCCCGTTGATCTGCACTCACACAATTATTGACCGCCATTTTGTGTTGAGAGTAAGATTCTGCTGCAGGTATTCGGATTGCTTGAATCACCGTTAGTCTGGACGCTTCCTCTTATTACAGCGGAGACCGGTTTCTGTTGCCTCGCACCCAAGTTCTCGACAAAAGTTGGTTCGGAGTATTCAGGAACCGCTCTCAACGCCGGTTGGCGGTTTCTCCTCATAGCAAAGGAGCCACCCATGAAGTCACATTCGCCACTCACCTTTCTTCTCGCCGGCATTGTTCTGTTCTGGGTGTTGGCAGCGGAAAGAGTATCGGCTCAGGTTCTGGAAGTCGTAAACGAGCACTACCTGATTGAGGCTGATTACGATAAAGAGCAAGCTTTCGCAGGGAATAAAAATCTGAAGCTCAAGGTTACTATGAAGACGGCGGCGAATGCAGTGGTGCCTCGCGATAAAGTAATTAAGCTTGCCAAACACGATCCACCTGAAGACTCGAATATCGAAGTCCGGTGGGAGAATAGCGAAAGAAGCCTTCGTGATAACTACAACCAGGAAGTAAATACCTTTCTCGTGAAGATTCCGGAAGGCACGGAGCCGAAAACCTACAAGATAAGATTGAAATTCCAGAATGAAGCGGATCAAACCGCAGTTAATAGAGACATCGACCTGTTCGTAGGTGAGCGCACTAAAAGCAAGCTTAGGATTGTGAGCACGGAGAATGAGCCGTTTATTGCCGGCTCTCGTTCCGTTTACAACCTGGAACTGCACAATGAGTACTTGGATTACACCGTCAACGTCCACAAGATCAGGATTATTCCGGTGCCTGCCAGTCTGATTACGAGCGTTGATTTAGCTCCGCTAGGCGAAGTCATGCCCGAGATCGACCCGAGGACCCAGACAATCTCTTTTAAGCCTTTTCTGAGTATCAAGCCTGGGCGGAAAGAGACTATCCCCCTGGAGATGAAACTTGGATCGATGTCAATTACCAACTGGATTGCGGGCTTCGGTGATGGTTCGAAACTGAAGTTTGACATTGAGTATGACGACGGTAACGAGAGGACAATTACCCCCTCGACACAGGAGTCTGTTTTAAAGATGCGACCTGGTGATGGCAGTCTGCTGGGAGCAATGTTTCTCGGGGTGCTAATCGGCACGGGCCTCAAGTTTTATCTCGAATATCTCCGTCAGAAAGGTGTGATCGACAGGAAAGGCGTCGCCGTGTTTGTGGGGATCACAATACTGGTTGGTATTGTCATCACCATCATTGCCTGGGCCGGGCAGATTCAGATAATCGCCTTCAAAGATATTAATCTCTCCTACGATCGGCCAGTTGTGATTTTCATTATTGGACTAATTGGCGCGCTCGCCGGAGTTCATTACCTTAACAATTGGGCCAAGAAATATCTGCCGCATGACACGACGCCGCAGAAGGAGGGATGAAGATGTCTCAGTCTTTGCATATAAACTGCGCGGTGCTGACGCTTGGGTTACTGACTTGTCTCGCGGCGCTGCCCGTTGTGGCGGCAGCGCAGCCGCGGACCTTAAGGACAAGCCGAACGCCAGATCCCAAAGCAATACTGGCCCAGGCAGACGTGTACTACAAAAACAACGACATCACCGATAGGGCCGCGGTTGAATATAGAGCGGTAAGAGATCGATTTCCCAGGACCAAAGAGGCGGCCACCGCTCAGTACTATCTCGGCAGTTATTATCATCGCAAGTTCTACATTCAGCGAGAGAAGAAGCTCCAGGAAGATTACGGTGTGCTGGTGGAGGCGCAGGGACAGTATGAGGATTACGTGAAGCGTTACGCCTGGCAGACCAACCCGCCCGAGTGGGTGGCAGATGCTTACTTCAATGTGGCGTTGATTTTTCTACAGCGTGGTGACAACAAGAGGGCCGAGGAGTTTCTGGGAAAGATGTACGGCGCGGCGCCGTATGATCGCACCACCCATGTTTACCAGGTAATCTGGTCGCCAGATACCAAAGACGTGATTGATTCTAGTTTCGACTCGAAGCAGCTTGCCGAATACGCCAACTCTCTTATCTACTCCCAGGCCTATGCCCAGCAAAAGGTAGAAGGCCCGCCATTTAATTCAATCGTCGGAAAAATCATAAGCTGGTGTAAAGGTAGGAAGAGTCTAAAGTAGTCGGTTAAGTTACATCCTTCCCCACTTTCTAAAGCGCTCTTCTTTCCGACTGTGCCCTCTTTGCGTCTTGCGTGATCCACTACCCCGGACTTATTCACGCAAAGATGTAAAGAGGGCAAAGTCGCATGAACCCCAGTGATCTCGCCGGGGAGTATTTGTGGAACTTTCACCAGAGCTCGCGCGAATTAAGAGTGAAGGCAAACCGCCGGCAATATCTGGGATGACACCTGACAACTCCAGCGACACTGAACTGCTCCAGGCGATGCGTGCTGGAGACGAAGAAGCCCTCGCCGATTTGTACCGGCGGCGGCAGCCGGGTATTTATCGTTTTGCGCTGCAGATGTGTGGTTCTCAGGAGCTAGCCGAGGATATTACCCAAGAGGTTTTCATGGTTCTGATTCGTGAGGCCCACACTTTCGATCCTGCCCGCGGTTCTTTGAGCGCTTTTCTCATGGGGATCGCCCGTCATCACGTACTGCGCCGTTTGCAGCGCGAACGCTTTTACGTATCAATGAACGAGGCTCCGGACAACGGCAGCCTATGCGGTCAGGTATTAGTGACCACGGTGGGCCCCCTGGATGAGATGTCGCGCACGGAGGCGATAGAGGGGGTCAGACGGGCCGTGCTGGCTTTGCCTGAACGTTATCGTGAAGTGGTTGTGCTTTGCGATCTAGAGGAAATGAGTTACGCAGAAACAGCAGAGATTCTTGGTTGTGCGATTGGAACCGTGCGTTCGCGGCTGCATCGAGCCCGCGCACTCCTAATTGAGAAGTTGCGACCTGTGCGCGAGGAAGACGCAGCTTCCACAGCGAAGTCGACGAGGTGTTTCGCATGAACTGCCAAATTTTTGAAACCGTAGTTAACGATCTTGCGCGCGCCCGAATGATAGAGGCAAACGTCCGAGAACAGGCCCTTGCCCACAGCGGCGATTGCGAGGCCTGTGCGCTCAGGCTGGCACTTGAGCGCAGGCTAACTTTTGGGCTGCGTGCACTGGCTGCGGAAATGAAGTCGGTGTCAGCATCCGCCGCGGTCGAACAACACGTGCGGGAGGCTTTTCGTAGTCAAACCATGCCGTTCTCACGAACGCGGGCGGCGAGTCGATGGCGCTATTGGGGTGCGGCTGCCGCTGCGGTTTTCTTGATCGCCTTCGCAATAGCCGGGATGTGGTCGCGACTTGAGGAACCGTCTCAGCATTCTATTGAGGCAATCAATAACAGCGAAGAGCAGACCTCTCCTTTAGCTGCCACGGTTGTGACGGAGCATCCAAAATCCAAGTCCACACCAAAGCAGACGGCGGCGTTCTATCCGCCCAGGCGAAAAGAGTCAGCCCGAAGGTTGGCTAAACGCGCTTCAATTAGAAACGAAACGTCTGTGACTACTGAAACGGAAGTGGAAACGGATAGCACTGTTGCGGGCGACCCAGAACAGAGAGAAGTAACCACTCGGTTTCTCTCGTTGAGCTATGTAAGCCCGGTGAACCTGCAGGACGGTGGAGAACTAGTGCGGGTTGAGTTGCCGCGTTCAGCAATGGCCAGGTTTGGCTTACCCGTGAATATTGAACGGTACGGCGAAAGAGTGAAGGCTGATGTGTTGGTAAGTGCGGATGGTTTGGCTCGCGCGATTCGTTTTGTTCAATAGTGCGGGCGGAGAAGAGGACTAATCAAACCGGGCTTATGCCCGCTGAAAAGGAATGAAAGCTATGAAAAATCGACTCGGAATACTTGGCGGAATCGCTCTGGCGGCAATTGGGACGCTGGGTGTTATGTCAGCTCAAGAAAGACATCCTGCGCCGGACCGCGCAGTACCTGAACATATACTTCTCGATAAGATCGAACATGAGAGACTGATGCAGGAACACCCGCATCCGCCGGTGCCGCCTGGAGGGGACTTTGTTTTCCTGGCGTCGGAAATGAGTTTTAGCGGAAAGCTGGTTAAAGGCGCTCCTTACTCAGCTGAAGCTATCACGGAGAGCACCCAGACCTTAAGCGACGGCAATCGCATCGTCCACAAGTCAAGCGGCTTTATTTACAGGGACAGTGATGGCCGCACTCGTAGGGAACACGCGTTGAAGGCGATCGGTCCTTTTGCAAACGAGGGCGCACCATCGCAAACAATTCATATCAGCGATCCCGTAGCGGCAGTGAGTTATGTACTTGAACCTCGCGCACAGATTGCCCGGAAGATGCTACCGATGCGTTTCAAGTTCGAATATAAAACACCGTCGCCAGAAGGGGAGGCAGGTGACTTTCACGCAAAAGGCCCTTATCGAATTGCGGTACAAGCGGACGGCGTAATGGATAAGAAGATGACGGAGGCGGGTGTTGCGATGGGACTGCTCGATAAGAACAATTCCAACTCGCGAACAGAATCTCTCGGCAAACAAAACATCGGCGGAGTCGAGGCTGAGGGCACCAAGACCACTGTGACTATTCCGGCAGGGGAGATTGGCAACGAGCGTCCCATCGAGATTGTCAGCGAGCATTGGTATTCGCCTGACTTGCAGATCGTGGTGATGACTCGACATATAGATCCGCGCTTCGGTGAAAACAGCTATCGGCTGGCCAACATCGATCGCACTGAGCCTGCACGTAATCTTTTTGAAGTTCCCGCAGGTTACAGGATTGTAGATGCCACGGGGCCGACTCCAGCGCCTGGTCATCGAATTCGCATGAGGAAACCCGCGGGCGAGCGGTAGGACGGGACCTCCAACCAGAACCCACCAGCGCTGCGGTGGGGTAACCGAAAGTCTTTCCGAGTTTCGATGAAAGGTGGATTCAACTTGAAGTGCAACAAAGCAGCGCGACCCTTATACAGAACCGGGAGCGATAGCGACCGCACTCAACCACGATGAAAAGAGGCGAATAGAAAACCAATCTCCATTCGGTTG
>JBHENP010000113.1:0-7473 GCA_046261995.1 Pyrinomonadaceae bacterium | reverse complement strand
GTTGTTGAACGTCTGAAGATCAACTCCAAGCCAGGCGCTGATGAGGTGAAGTTCATTCGTGGAGAGAAGGCTGAAATACAGATTTGGCTAACTGACAAATCACCCGAGGTACTAGCCAAACTTAAGGAACTTGGTTTCGAAGTCATTCTCGATCCCAAGAGCGCCAAGTTAGTTATCGGGCGGCTGCCAATTGAAAACCTGCAGAAACTTGCGGAGCTGAAATTCGTCCGCTATGTAGCGCCGCAAATCTCCAGGTAATGCGAACAGGTGTGACCCATTAGAACGATCCACGAAACTACACGAACTTACACGAAATCACTATTAGTGCTATTTCGTGTTGATTCGTGGATCGCGCTTCCTCTAACCTCGTAGACGAGTCTATCAAGATGGTCCCTTCATTTGAGACAAGCTGCTGCGTAGTTGGCGCGGGGCCGGGAGGAGCCATCTTGTCGTTGCTCCTGGCACGCCAGGGAGTTCCTGTCACCCTGCTTGAGGCGCACGACGACTTCAACCGAGACTTTCGTGGAGACACCATTCATCCATCCGTTCTTCACGTCATGGACGAACTAGGTCTTGTCGAACGTCTGCTGCAGCTGCGTCACAGCAAACTTCATACGGCCACTATTGCAACGCCTGACGGCCCGATTACAGTTGCTGATTTTAGGCGCGTAGAAAAGAAGTTCCCTTTCATCATGATGGTCCCCCAAGCGCACTTTCTGGAATTCATCACGAATGAAGCAAAGCAATATCCCAGGTTCCACTTGCTCATGGGTGCGAGCGCTCAGGAGTTAATCGAGGAGGAAGGAATCGTACGCGGCGTGCGTTATCGCGCAGATGATGGCTGGCACGAAGTTCGCGCCACGCTCACTGTCGGAGCGGACGGTAGATCTTCGCGAATTAGAAAACTTGCGAAATTTGAACCCATCAAGACTTCGCCTCCGATGGACATTCTCTGGTTTCGCATACCTCGCAAGCCTGAGGATCCTGAAGGCGTGCTGGGATACTTAGG
Organism: Pyrinomonadaceae bacterium; assembly: GCA_046261995.1. Lineage (GTDB taxonomy): Bacteria > Acidobacteriota > Blastocatellia > Pyrinomonadales > Pyrinomonadaceae > PSRF01. Next base: position 6,464 of record JBHENP010000113.1, on the reverse strand, counting down.
TCGCGGTCACGGTTTGGTTTTGTTGGATCGTCTAACCGAGTGGCAGACTGGTTTCATCATCATTAAGGGCAGTTACAGCCAGATTCGCGCCGCTGGTCTGGAAGCTCTCCGAAAAGAGATCGCGGCACTGATGACGGCGTTTCCCGACCGCATTGATCATTTGCAGGATTGGAAACAAGTCTCGGTCCTTTCTGTCGAGTCGAGCCGCGTGCCGACCTGGTACAAGCCGGGCCTGTTGTTGATTGGGGATGCGGCCCACGTGATGTCTCCAGTGGGCGGCGTGGGAATCAACTACGCAATACAGGACGCCGTGGTGGCGGCAAATGTTTTGACTGAGCCGCTCAAGGCTGGGCGTCTGACGACTGACGCCCTGGCTGAAGTTCAAAAGCAGCGGGAGTTTCCGACGAAGGTCATCCAGTGGATTCAGGCACAAGGGCAGAAGCGAGTCATTACTGCGGCGCTCAGATCAAATCAACAACTTCGGGTGCCCTGGTTTGTTCGGCTCTTGCTGCGCGTACCTTTAATACGTGATTTACCGTCCCGATTGATCGCTCATGGAGTGAGAACAGTCCACATCGAGTCAGCAAATCCGTCGGCTGAGAGTTCACACCAACCTGCCAAAACGAAGCGGAAGTAATGATGCTTTCATTGCGCAACGTCGAGCCTACTGTTCAAACTCATTCGCGTTTGACACTCTTCGAAGGGGTACGGTAAGTTAAGCCACTCGCTGTAAACACTAACAGCCAACTGCGTCCCGTTCGTCTAGTGGCCTAGGACACCGCCCTTTCACGGCGGCGACACGGGTTCGACTCCCGTACGGGACGCCAACACTCCTTAATCATTTTCAGATTCTTCTCGCAAGTAAGAACCGAAATGCTTCTTGCGACGGGAGCATCCAACAGCTTAAAGCTAACAAATGCGTCGCTCAGCTTCACTACGGTATGCGTGTCATCTGCGACGCAACGACCTGCCAGCGTCCGTTTCTTTTGAGATAGGCATCCTTGTAGCGGGCCCGCATGCTTCGACCTGTCGCGCTTTGGATAACCACAACTCCGCTGAGAATCACCTTCTCTCCTTCAACACGAGACTGCACATCTTCAGTCGAAAACTTCATTGGCGGCCGGGACGACTCGCGCGCCGCCTTGAGCTCAGTGATGATGTCGGCCTTCCTTTGCACTGAACCGTCGGATCGCGTCAAACTGAATTCATCAGCCATGATACGGTTCATCGCCTCCGAATCGAGTTTCTCGTAAGCGTCCAGCCACTCACGTTCCAGGTTACGCACTTCCTGTTCGGACTGGCTGAGTTGCACCCTGGCAATCGAGGATTGCGATGTGGGAATGAACTCCCGCAGCTTCTTAACTACCGGCATCATCGCCGGCGGGCTAAAGTTCGTCAGAATCACCGCCGTGTATCCACTTTTTGGAAACATATCGAAGTTGGCGCCAATGCCAGGGGCGCCTCCGTTATGTCCGACAACACGCCGGCCATCAATTACGCTGTCTCCGAACCCGTAAGCATACTTTCTGTCTGGCCCGCCCACTTCCACCTTTCCCGTTGTCAAAATATCTGTGTATTTTTTGCTGAGCAGCTTGTTGGTTCGCAAGGCGAGACTGAATTTCAACATGTCTTCAACCGTAGAGTAACCACCTCCTGCGGGCGAGGCCTTGGCCGGCAGCACGGAGGTGTTTTCACGAAGAGGAACCGAGGGATCAGGCATTCCTTGCGCATCCATTCGCATGTAGCCCACCGCCATGTTGGGAATGTTGCCGCCCTTGTCGTAGGAATCAGTGTTCACCATCCCGGCCGGTCTAAAGATGTGTTCTTTCACGTAGGTGAAATAGTTTTCTTCAGAGACTTTCTCGATGATTGCTCCTAAAACGACAAAGCCTGAGTTGCTGTAAGCCATCTTAGCTTCTGGTTCGAAAGCGAGGGGCTCGTTCGTAATCAGGGCCAGAAGGTCCGCAACTGACTTCATCTTGTCGAGGTTCGCCATAAAGGTTTCGTTCTGGTAGTTCCCCATGCCCGACGTGTGTGTGAGCAGGTGATGCACCGTTACTTTTTCGGCCACGGCCTTGTTCGGATAGTCCGGGAGGAGTTTAGCGATTGGATCGCTGAACGACAGCTTGCCCTGTTCAACCAGTTGAGCAATGGCGACGGCGGTAAACATCTTGTTCATCGAGCCCAGATTGAATTTGGTATCCATTCTGTTTGGCGTGTTGGTAGATCGATTCGCCAGGCCGTAGGCCTTTTTGAAAATGGGTTCGTCGTCTCTGGCGAGCAGAACGGCACCCGAAAATGTGTCGCCGGCAGCGGCCTGAGTAAGATAAGTATCGAGCTCTTGAAATGATGCGGCGCCTGTATTTGTGCCCGACTGATTTTGAGAGGAAATGTTTTGTAGCGCGGCAGCCAACTCCCTCTTTCGATTTTCATCAGTAGCCTTTCTGATTAGTTCTCGCAACGCTTCGCGACGGGCCGTTTCGAGGGCACTGTCTACCGTCACCGCGATGTCCGGCATCACGCCTTCCGCTTCCCACCCCTTGCCCGAAAGCGGATGGATCGGCCGGCCGATTGAAATCGAGAAAACATAGCCTCTGCCCAACGGGACGAAGACATTGTTGTAACCAGCGCCCGCGGTCCGCTCACCGACAACTTTGGCCCTGCCAAACTGCTGCAGTGTGTAAGAGAACGACTCGCAGGCCGATCCGGTGTTCTGACTAACGAGCAGATAGAGATCGGTGTTGAGCAGGCGTTTGCCAGGTATGTCGGGAATCGTTTTGCTTTGAATCGTCTCGCCGGTCGGACGGAAGAAGCGATTCATCAACACCCGCGGCTCTTTCTCGAAAAAGTAACTCGCCAGAAAATTCACCATCTCGGCGGCGCCCCCGGGACAACGTCGCAGATCGATAATCATTGCCTCACTATCCGCAAGACCGGCTATCGCCCTGGCAGCGGAATCACGAGCGGCCTGGCCAGGCGCAAACCCCTCGAGGTTTAGATAACCAATTTTGCTGTCCAGGTATTTCGCTTCGCGAAAATGATAGTTCTCTCGCTGCAGTTGTTCGGCCATCCTGGGGTTGCCCGGAGACTGAGGTCCACCCTGAAACATCGAGTCGCGCCTTGCGTTCCATTCCTGCGGCGTGAGAATCGTCCCCTCGCTCGCAGAGGGATCAAATCTCACACCCAAATGCTTATCGTTGCCGAGTTCGCGAAGATCGCGCGTGAGCGCCTCGGCAAGTTGCGTTGGACTGGCCAGGTCGGTGTAAGCATCCGAGTCAAATTTCCTCGCCAACTGCGCCGCAAGTTCTTTGCCCTTTTCAGGCGAGACGTACAGGGTGTCTAAGAGATAAGCCATGATGACTTTCAATTCACCTCTGGTTTGGGCGTCAACCTTTGGAGTTTGGCTGTGAACGCCGAAGGCGAAGAAACCAAGCAAGAACAGAGCGGCTAAAATGCCGGTGCATTGAATTCTGAAAAACATTCCTTTGTCTCCCGAGCAAAGATTTGGGTATTGCGCGCCGTTATGATTGCACTTATGCAACGCGCAGTTGTTAACGCGGCGCTAAGAGTTTGTTAAGGATGTAAAACCTTCGACCAGCACCGGTTTTACTGAAAGCGTCTGTGCGATAATCGGTCCGATGAAATTCGGCAACCGACCCTCGCGAATGTTGATTGTGCTGGTCGCGCTGTCAGCATTGCTACCGGTGCTTGCTGCTTTGCAATACTACTGGCTGGGCCAGGTGAGTCAGGGCGCCAGTGAGCGGCTCGAATCCACTCTGCGTACCAGCGCTACGCAATTTCGGCATGACTTTAATCGAGAACTCATCCGCGCTTATCTCACCTTCCTGATTGATCCTTCCTCACCACCCGATGATCTTGCGAGCTATCACACGGAACGCTGGCACCGCTGGGAACAGACCGCCCCCAACAGTCGACTAATTAGCGACGTATTCGTCGTTAGTTTCGACGAGCAGGGACAGCCTCGATTGAGTCATCTAAATCCGACCACCGGTCGGCTTGATAAGAACGAGTGGGTGGGAGAGTTTGCGAGTCTACGAGATCGCTTCGTCATCAAAAGAGATGGTAGTTCGACCTCACGACCCTCGCTCGAATCGTTTGCTGAAGAAATTCCCGCACTGCTGATTCCATTTCCGTTTCAGCCGGCTGGAAAGGAGTCAAATCAGACCCCGCCACTGCCCAATGGGTTTACGATCGTCAAACTCGATTTGAAATACCTGCAAACCGAGTTTATTCCCGCTCTCGTGCAGAGACATTTTTTTGGCGCATCACACACCGATTATGATCTGGCCATTGTTAGAATTCGCGATCCGAAACGCATGATCTATTCGACACGGCCGGCGGCAGATTTTTCTACCAGCGACGTTTCGCTTCGGATTCTGGGACTCGAGTCGGACGAAATTCGAGCATTTCTTCACTCCGAAGGCGAGATGGCGACCGGCCCAAAACAACCCGTCACGCGGACCATGCGACTGATCAATTTGACGCCTCCAACAGCCACCGCGTCGGGGTCGTCCCCGGAAGATGGTCACTGGCGACTACAAATAAGACATCACGCCGGATCGCTGGCCGCGGCCGTCAGCAGTGCGCGCCGTCGCAATCTCGTGATCAGCTTCGGAATTTTGGTGCTCTTGGCAGCCGGTATTTTCATGACTGTGCTGTCAACCTGGCGCGCCCAACGTCTGGCACAACAGCAAATCAATTTCGTCGCCGGAGTAACCCACGAGCTTCGCACGCCGCTCGCGGTGATCTGTTCGGCGGGCGAGAACCTTGCCGACGGCATCGTTGATCACCCCGGGAAGGCCGCGCATTACGGGCGCGTAATCCACACTGAAGGCCGTCGACTTGCGGAAATGATTGAGCAAGTTTTGGAATTCGCCGGCGCGCACACTGATCGCCCGCTCTACCAGTTTCGGAGTACGGACATGGCTAATGTGGTCGCGGGCGCGATCGCGGCATGCCAAACACAAATGCAGGAAAAGAATTTCGCTGTCGAAACCCTCATTGATCAGAATTTGCCGGGCGTTCAGGGTGACGAAGCCGCATTGAAGCGAGCGGTGCAAAATCTGATTGGAAATGCCATCAAGTACGACAGCCGAAATCGTTGGGTCCGGATTAGCGCGCACGCATCGACCGGAAAACGGCTGGTTGAACTTCAAATTATTGTTGAAGACCGCGGTCCGGGAATCAGCTCGAATGATATTGGCCACATCTTCGAGCCGTTCTATCGTGGTCAAGACGCAATCGCGTCGCAGATTGAGGGCAGCGGGATTGGCCTCAGCCTTGTAAAGCAGATCATAGAAGCGCACGGCGGAAAAGTAACAGTGAAAAGCATACCCGGTATGGGTAGCGCTTTCACTCTGCACCTCCCGGTGGATTCTGAAGGCAATGGTTCATGATTGAACGCATTCTTTTGATCGAAGATGAGTCTGGTCTGGTAATGACGCTCACAGATCGTCTGTCGAGTGAAGGCTATTTTGTGGAGTCCGCGGGTGACGGAGAAGCCGGACTCGCACGAGCAACCGCCGCGTCCTTCGATCTGATTATTCTCGATGTAATGTTGCCCGGCCGCGGAGGCCTCGAGGTCTGCCGAGACCTACGCAAGCTTGGCGTCATGACACCCATCATAATGCTAACTGCGCGCGGGCAACTCACCGACAAAATAGTGGGACTGAAGCTCGGCGCCGATGACTATGTAACTAAACCGTTCGAGATGGCTGAGCTTCTGGCCCGAGTGGAAGCACAACTGCGGCGCGCAGGCGGTAGTGGGATGGCCTCTACCGAGGCTTTTCTTTTTGGCGATGTCCGGGTTGACTTCAGGCGAGCTGAAGCTTATCGCGGCGACGAAGTCATTGAACTCTCGGCGAAAGAATTCAAATTGTTACGGTACTTAATCCAACATCGCGGGGCGGCGCTCTCCCGCGATGAATTGTTGAACGAAGTGTGGGGCTATGATGCGTCAGTCTCGACGCGTACAGTTGACGTTCATGTGGCGTGGCTGCGGCAAAAGCTGGAACCCAACCAGCGGCATCCGCAATTTATACTCACGATTCACGGACTTGGATATAAGTTCTCAGCAAAAGTCCGAGCCGTCACATCTCGCTGACCGCGGGGATTAAAGTCCGTTGCACGAGAGCATGTGCGGGTTCGACGTCGCATCCCGCGTGACGATCGACGCAACACCAAACGCGTCCATTAAGAGTCCAATAAGCGTTCCCGTGAGTCCTTCAAATGCGGTAGAGTGCTATCCATGCCGCGAAGTTCCTTTGAATTACAGTGAGTCGCTTCTCTTTCACGGCGGCGACACGGGTTCGACTCCCGTACGGGACGCCAAATTCATAAGCATTCGCAGGATCCGACTGGGCATCTAGTAGCCGATGTCTCGTTATTGGACTTTTTCTGGACGCGCGACGGATCCTTGATACTTAGGAGAAGCATCTTCACGG
>JBHENP010000112.1:0-8011 GCA_046261995.1 Pyrinomonadaceae bacterium | reverse complement strand
GTCGGGGGACCTGGCCCGGCTGTTGCGAAGCGGAGAGATGGTGTATCTGGGAAGGATCGACGACCAGGTGCAGATCCGAGGGTTTCGGGTTGAGTTGGGGGAAGTGCGGAGCCGATTGATGGAGCACGCGGGGGTGGCGAAAGCGGAGGTGATAGCGCGGAGGCTGCAGAGCAATGCGTTGGAACTAGTAGCCTACCTGGTGCCGAAGGGTGAGGTGAGCGTGACGTCGCTGCGCTCCCACGTGAGTGAGACGCTGCCGTTTTACATGGTGCCGACGGCGTTTGTGATGCTGAAGGCGATGCCGATGACGTCGAACGGGAAGGTAGACCGGCGGGCACTGCCGGAGCCGGACCAAAGTCGGCCGGAGGTGGAAACCAGCTACCGGGAGCCGCAGAGTGAGGTGGAGAGGGTACTGGCGAGGATCTGGGAAGAGGTGCTGGGAGTGGAGCGGGTGGGAGTGGATGATAACTTCTTCGAGTTAGGCGGGCACTCGTTGCTGGCGACACAAGTGATTTCGCGGGTACGAGAAGCGTTGCAGGTGGAGCTGCCACTGCGCTCCTTGTTTGAACAACTTACAGTAGCCGGGCTGGCGTTGGCCGTCTTGCAGAAGCAAAGCGAACGCAACGACGGGAGTATTACTTCGATCAAAAGACATGGTCGAGGAAATGCGGAACAGCTATTAGAAAAACTAGATCAACTTTCGAATGACGAAGTGAACGCACTACTCAATAGTGTCTTGGCTGGCAAGGAGCTTAACGGATGAGCACGACGACGGATAATATTGGTCTATCCCTGGAGGAGAAGCGCTCTCTATTGGCGCAACTACTTCAGGAAAAGGCCGTTAAGTCGAATACTTTCCCCCTCTCGTTTGCACAGCAACGGCTGTGGTTTCTCGATCAACTGGAGCCGGGTAGTTCCTTCTATAACGTCGCGCAGGCATTCCGGATAAGCGGCGCACTTAATCTATCGGCGCTGCAAAAATCCTTTGAAACAATCGTCACTCGCCACGAATCCTTGCGCACCACATTCATGACGGCAGACGGAAGCCCCGTGCAGGTCGTTGCGCCAACTCTGAAAATGGCGCTGCCGGTTACGGATCTCAGCGAACTACCAGAAGCGGAGCGCGAGGCCGAGTCGCGGCGGCTCTCTACTGAAGAGGCGCGTCTGCCCTTCGACTTGGAGCGTGGCCCGCTGATACGAGCCAGTTTGCTGCGATTGCAAGCGCTAGAACATGTGCTGTTGCTGAATATGCACCACATAATCTCGGACGGTTGGTCTACGGGAGTGTTCGTGCGCGAATTAACTGCGCTGTATGAGGCATTCTCCAAGGGTCAGCCGTCGCCGCTGCCAGAGCTTACCATCCAGTACGCCGACTTCGCGGTGTGGCAACGAGACTGGCTATCAGGTGAAGTGCTGGAGCAACAACTCTCGTACTGGAAGGGGCAGCTAACGGGCGCTCCGGCGGTGTTGGATTTGCCGACGGATCGCCTTCGCCCGGCCGTGCAGAGTTATCGCGGAGCGCACCAGTCGATGATTCTGTCACGAGAGTTGACAGACAGCCTTAAGGAGCTAAGCCAGCGTGAAGGTGCAACGCTGTTCATGACTTTGTTGGCGGCTTTCCAAACGTTGCTGATGCGCTATACGAGCCAGGAGGATATTGTAATTGGCTCGCCCATCGCAGGCCGCACGCGAGCCGAGACCGAGAACTTGATCGGGTTCTTTATCAACACATTGGTGTTGCGCACTGATCTGACAGGTGATCCGACCTTCCGAGAGTTGTTAGGGCGGGTCAGAGAGCTGACCTTTGCGGCCTATGATCATCAGGACGTGCCGTTTGAGAAGCTAGTGGAAGAGTTGCAGCCAGAACGGAGCCTAAGTCGCAATCCGCTCTTCCAAGTAATGTTTACGCTGCTGAATGCGCCAGGGAAGAATTTGGAGTTACCAGGTCTGACGCTGCGCCCGCTACCAGCGGACAGTGGGACGACACAGTTCGATATAGCTCTCGCCATGTTCGATGGAGAGGAAGGGCTGCGGGGGGCATTCGGGTACAGCACCGACCTGTTCGATGCGTCCACGATGACTCGGATGGTGAGCCACTTTCATACGCTTCTCGAAGGCATTGTTGCCAATCCCGATCAGCATCTTTCGGCCTTGCCGATCTTGACCGAGGCCGAGCGTCAGCAGTTATTGGTGGAGTGGAATGACACTCAGGCAGATTATCCCAAGGGACAATGTATTCATGATTTGTTTGAAATACAGGCGAAGCATACGCCCGATGCGGTTGCGGTAGTCTTTGAGGGTGAGCAGCTGACCTATGGAGAACTGAACCGGCGCGCGAATCTTTTGGGTAACCATCTCCAAAAGTTGGGCGTGGGTCCTGAGGTGAGGGTCGGCATTATGATGGAGCGCTCGCTTGAGATGTTAGTCGGGTTGCTCGGGGTGCTTAAAGCGGGCGGCGCATATGTGCCCTTAGACCCGGCGTATCCTGAGGAGCGACTCTCATTCATGATGAACGATGCGGAAGTTCCTGTGCTGCTTACGCAAGCGCGTCTGGCGCCGAGCTTGCCGCCCCACGGTGCCGTGGTGATACGCTTGGACGCTGACTGGGCCATGATTGCCGGCGGGAGTGCCGAGAACCCTATTAGTGGCGCTGAGGCAGAGAATCTCGCTTATGTGATTTACACATCGGGTTCGACCGGCGAGCCCAAAGGGGTGATGATCCCCCACCGGGCGTTAGTGAGCCACTGTACTGCGGCCGCGAATCATTATGCTCTTCAATCGAATGATCGCATCCTACAGTTTGCCTCAATCAGCTTCGATGTTGCTGCAGAAGAGATATTTCCGTACTGGTTGATTGGGGCGGCAGTTGTCATCCGACCTGACGAGGTGGCGGCTTCTATAAAAGATTTCGTTCGTTTCGTTGAAAAAGAAGAGTTGAGCGTGATTGATTTGCCGGCCGCCTTTTGGCACCAATGGGTCAGTGAACTAAACGGCACGGCACCGTCCTTGCCTGCTTCTCTTCGGCTAGTGATTGTGGGCAACGAGAAAGTTCTACCGGAACGGTTGGCAACCTGGCAGAAGACAATGGGGCTTGGCGTTCGCTGGATCAACGCTTACGGACCAACCGAGGCGACCATAACGACGACAACGTATGAACCGATGGGTTGCCGAGAAGTTAATACCGGTAGCTCAGTACCCATTGGCCGTCCGCTGGCGAACAAGCAAGTCTACATTCTAGATCGATATCTGCAGCCGGTGCCAATCGGCGTGCCGGGCGAACTCTATATTGGTGGCGACACTCTGGCGCGAGGTTACCTCAACCGTCCAAATCTAACGGCCGAGCGGTTTATCCCTCATCCGTTCAGCACGGAGTTGGGCGCTCGTGTGTACAAGACGGGCGATGTGGCACGCTATCTCGAGGATGGCAACATCGAATTCCTGGGTCGTAGTGATTACCAGGTTAAAGTTAGAGGTTTTCGTATCGAGTTGGGCGAGATCGAAGCGATCCTGGCTAAGCACACAGGAGTACATGAAGCGGTCGTGGTGACGCGAGAGGAGGATAGCGGTGACCAGCGCCTGGTCGCATACGTCGTGCCCAACCAGGGGCAAGCGTTTGGCGTTGGCAACCAGATGGAACTATGGCCGTCCGTAGGAGAATACCAAATCTATGACGAGTTGCTGTACTACGCGATGACAAATGACCAACGTCGGAATGACAGCTACAAAGCCGCTATTAACCAACTGGTGAAAGACAAAGTCGTCGTAGAGATCGGTACTGGAAAGGACGCGATTCTAGCCCGATTCTGCGTCGAGGCGGGCGCTAAGAAAGTCTACGCCATTGAGACACTTGAAGAATCTTATAAGCTGGCCGGAGCTTTGATCAAAAAGTTGGGCCTGACAGACAAGATTAAACTTATACGCGGTCTCTCGTCCGAGGTGGAGTTGCCGGAAGAGGCCGACGTGTGTGTATCGGAAATCATCGGGACTATTGGCAGTTCCGAAGGGACGGCCCCGATTCTCAACGATGCCCGAAGGTTTCTTAAGGCGAGTGGATCGATGATCCCTAAGCAATGCCTGACAAAGATTGCTGCGGTTCGCCTGCCGGACGAGATTTCAAATGAACCTGCTTTCAGTGAATTGTCGGGCCCTTACACCGAGAAGGTTTTTGAGCAGGTTGGGTATAAATTTGATGTGAGACTGTGCATCAAAAATTTCCCCAAATCAAATCTTATTTCCAATGTTGAGACTTTTGAAGACTTGGATTTCACCGACTATACCGAGCCGGAATATGATCGTGAAGTTAATTTTACTTTCAGTCAGGACACGAGGTTTGACGGCTTTCTCTTATGGCTCAATCTACACACGATTGAAGGTGAAACGATAGATACGCTGGCAGACAAGTACAGTTGGTTGCCTGTCTATTTCCCTGTGTTTGATCCGGGAATTCAAGTCTTCAAAGGTGACCACATCAAAGCGGTGTGCAGTTCCATGCTCAGCGATAATGGCATTAACCCGGATTATGCAATTAAGGGATTTCTAATCAGACAAAATGGCGAAGTGGAAAGTCTAGGCTATGAATCATTTCACCACAGACGTTCATATCGGAAAACAGGATTTTATGAGCGACTGTTCGGAGAAGATATTGTCACGATAAACCCGTCTTCCAATGAAGAAGCAGTTTCCGCCAGGACCTTACGCGCTTATCTAGGCAAACATTTGCCCGACTACATGGTGCCGGCAGCGTTTGTGATGCTGCCCGCGCTTCCATTATTGCCGAACGGTAAAGTTGATCGTCGGGCATTACCGGCACCCGGTCAAGCTCGACTCGACCTGGAGAAGACCTTTGCTGCACCGCGCGATGCGTTGGAACTACAACTCACCAAGATGTGGGAGAACATTCTGGGCGTGCAACCAGTAGGTGTGACCGACAATTTCTTCGATCTGGGCGGACACTCGCTGCTGGCTGTGCGTTTGTTTGCAGGGATCGAGAAGACGCTGGGGAAGAAACTGCCGCTGGCAACACTTTTTGAGGCGCCGACAATTGAACATTTGGCTGATATTCTCCGCCATCAAGGATGGACCTCCCCATGGTCGTCCCTTGTACCTATCCAACCGGGCGGGTCGAAAGCACCTTTCTATTGCACACATGCCGGCGGAGGCGAGGTCCTCTTCTATCGTGATCTGGCGCGTCATCTCGGTTCGGACCAACCGCTCTATGGACTACAGCTACGAACGCTCAATGGGATTCAAATGCCTCACAACACAGTTGAGGAGATGGCGTCGCATTACATCAAAGAGATGCGTACTCTTCAGCCGGAGGGTCCCTATTATCTGGGCGGCGCGTCCTTCGGTGGCTTGGTGGCTTTTGAGATGGCACAGCAGCTTCATGAGGAAGGTCAGCGGGTAGCCTTGCTTGCTTTATTTGATACCTATGGTCCGAAGGCTAGATTTCTGCCGGGTGTCAGTGCGCGCCGGCGTCAGCTTGATTCCTTAAAGCAGAGAATGGAGATTCACTTTCACAACCTGAGAATGCTTGAGCCCAAGGACAGACTCAACTACTTTGCGCAAAGGGCGGGAAAGATACCAAAAATAGCCAAACAGAATATCAAGAACAAGTACCGGAAATATGGCCCTAAGATTTACGAGGCTATCGGGCGTCCGCTTCCTCCTGCGCTTCAGAAAACGCATGATCTGATTTCGCGCGCCCACGTCGATTATTGGCCGCGAATCAAACCGTATCCGGGCCGAATCACGATCTTTCGGGCCAAGGTGCAGCTACCTGGGATTACTCCTGATTCGACCATGGGCTGGGAGGGCTATGCAGGTGAAGGGTTCGATATCCACGAGGTTGCCGGCTTTCATGGTGCCATCATCGTCGAACCCCATGTTCGACATCTAGTTGAAAAATTAAACGAGTGCTTTGCCAGGGCACGTGCGGCTGAGTCAGACCGGGATGCATGAACTCGCGTTAAATCTAAAGGGTTTGACCGTGAGCACTCATCACTCTAACAGCTCTCGACCATGGGTTTAGAATCCACCTTTTAAGGCACACCACCCGGAGTATGACGACCACAAAAGTAGCAACTCCGTGGCTGACGCCGTTCAAGCAAAATCAGCACGCACAGATGCGTCTGTTCTGTTTCCCATACGCTGGGGGAGGCGCGCATATTTATCGCGATTGGATCGACAGTTTACCGGCGAGCATAGAGGTGTGTCCTATCCAGCTTCCGGGACGTGGCGCCAGGATGATGGAAGCGCCGTTTACTCAAATGTCGTCGCTCGTTCCAGCCCTTACGGAGGCCTTGCTCCCGTATCTGGACAAGCCCTTCGCTTGCTTCGGTCACAGCATGGGTGCGCTGGTGAGCTTTGAGTTCGCTCGTCAGCTTCGCAGCCAAAACGGGCCAAAACCAATTCACCTTTTCGTGTCCGGATGTTTCGCCCCTAACGTTCCTGATCCTGATCCTCTCCATAACCTGCCGGATTCAGAATTACTTGCGGAACTACGCCGCTTGAACGGTATGCCCAAGGAGGTACAAGAGAACGCTGAACTGTTGTCGTTGATGCTCCCCACTTTACGGGCAGACTGCACTATTACTGAAACTTATTCTCACACCGAAGAACCCCCGCTTGATTTTCCCATCTCCGCCTTCGGCGGCTTGCAGGATGACATGGTGAGCCGTCACGACCTGGAGGCGTGGCGAAATCACACCACCGGTTCCTTCTTGTTACGGATGTTCCCGGGCGATCACTTCTTCTTGCAGACAGCTCAACCACTCTTACTTCAAGTGCTCTCCCGAGAATTAAGCTGACGTTGCCAGGGGAATCCTACTGAAAATTGTAGGTTATTGTTCCTGATACGCTCGAGTGCTCGCCAGCCAGCTTCTCAGGCGAGAATCTCGCTTTTCTTGCTGCTTGTACAGCAGCGGTTTTCAACAGCGGATGACCATTCAGAGCGCGCGCCGCCACAACAACGCCTTTCTTATTCACGCGAACCTCAACTCTGACCTCGCCTGATACGCCTTTGCTTTTAGCGCTGGCCGAGTATTCCGGGTCCGGTATAATGGTTTCCTTGCCGTTGAGTGTGCCACCAACTATTGGTCGATTTTGCTCCACCGTCGGAGGCTGCAATGTTTCCACCGTGGGTGCGCTTGGCTGGGTATTGCTGTAATTTAGTCCCAGGTAGGTGAGAATACCGCTTCCCAGAAATGTAATCATAATCAATGTCCAATACGTAGGCCCCGCCCAGGGATTTGATCGTATAGGTGCGCTGAATGAAGGATCGCCATCTCTCACTAACCGAACAGCGTCATACGAACAATATGCCAGAAGGGGATTTTGATACACACGATTGCATTTCGGGCAGCGTTTCGTTTCTAAATCGCTGAGCAACTGATCTGCTGTAGATTCGAGCTCTACTGCAGGGCTGCTTTTCTGGCCACGCTTTTCATTCTTAGCGCTCCATATTACTTTCTCCTCAAACCTGTTGTCCTTATCTAAACTATTGCTAGCTCCTTTTCCCGTGCTCATGCGAGGCTCCTGGGCAAGTTGCCGTGCCTCCTTAACGAGACGACGAGATTCCTCTTCAGCTTTGAGCCGAGCTGACTGTTCGGTTTGGCGACGCGCCTCCTCCTCTTTCAAGCGGGCTTCGGCTTCAGCTCGAAGGCGAGCTTCTTCTTCCGTGCGGAGGCGAGCTTGCTCAGTAAGTTGCTCAGCTTCCGCAGCCAAGCGCACCGCTTCCTGTTCGGCTACCAGGCGAGCTGCCTTTTCCGTTTGGCGACGGGCTTCCTCCTTTTTCAAACGCGCTTCGGCTGCAGCTCGTAGGCGAGCTTCTTCTTCCGTGCGCAAGCGAGCCTGCTCAGTAAGTTGCTGAGCCTCGGTAGCCAAGCGCACCGCTTCCTGTTCGGCTGCCAGGCGAGCTGCCTTTTCCGTTTGGCGACGGGCCTCCTCCTCTTTCAAGCGGGCTTCGGCTTCAGCCCGACGGCGAGCCTCTTCTTCCGTGCGCAAGCGAGCC
>JBHENP010000111.1:8211-8830 GCA_046261995.1 Pyrinomonadaceae bacterium | reverse complement strand
AAGCTGGTCTCTAATCCGATTCGGCTTGAAGTTAACCAAGTTGCCCGTGTGAATCTGCAACTGGAAATCGGTGAGATAACGCAGCAAGTCACCGTTCAAGATGTCGCGGCAGTGCTGCAAACCGAATCTACGACGGTGGGTCAGGTGATAACTGGTGAGACAGTGACGAGCCTGCCATTGAACGGGCGCAACTTTCAACAGCTTACTTTGCTCGTGCCGGGAGCCGTCACACCGTCCCCAAGCAGTTTCACGAGTCTATCGCCGGGCGCTTTCGGCGGGCGTCCTTACGTGAACGGGAATCGGGAACAGACAAATGCCTTTCTCTTAGACGGTATCTCGGTAGACGAAACAATTGACAACCGCATCGGCTACAAACCGAATGTGGATGCCTTGGCCGAGTTCAAGGTTGAAACCAGCAACTCATCCGCCGAGTTCGGCAATGTGGCTGGAGCGATAGTAAACGCCACTGTTAAGTCAGGCACGAATGACTTTCACGGCAATTTATTCGAATTCTTCCGCAACGACGCCTTGGATGCCAATCTATGGGAAAACAATCGAGTTGGCGCGGCCAAACAAAAATTGCGGCAGAACATTTTCGGCGGAACAATTGGCGGCCCCG
>JBHENP010000111.1:0-8201 GCA_046261995.1 Pyrinomonadaceae bacterium | reverse complement strand
CCGGTGGTGGGGCCGTTCGCAGCGTCGCTCCGCTGGCTTGGCGTCAAGGCGACTTCTCCGGTGTAACGGCCACGATCCGCGACCCGCTAACAGGATTGCCGTTCGCCGGCAACCGCATTGATCCCAGTCGCTTCAGCTCCGTTGCTAAAGCTTTGTTGTCGAATCCGGGACTATATCCGCTTCCAAACCGAACCGGGAATACAAACAACTACGCGACCACGTTTGCGAATCAAATCGACGGATTTCAGTTTGACATCAAGATGGATGCCAGGCTCTCGGAAAAGGACATTCTTTCGGGTCGTTACTCAATGGGCCGCTTCACAGAGTTAGGCACGCAAGGCCCTCTGCCAACTGAGTTGACGGGCAAGCGACTCGGTCGTCCACAAAACATCGCGTTGAATTGGACGCATACATTCAGCCCTACCCTGATAAATGAAGCCCGCGTCGGTTTTAATCGGGCTTTGTTCATCGTTGATGCCCTAGACTGGGCCGGCATAGGCGATGCCAACGCCACGCTCGGCATTCCCGGCGGGCAGGTTATTCCCGGTCTCAGCGCGATCAGAATCACAGGCCTGAACGACATCGGCGTGCTGGCAGTCACGGAACGAAACGTCACTAACACTTTTCATTACGGCGACAACTTGACGATGATTAAGGGCCGCCACGCTTTAAAGATGGGCGGTCAATTGCAACGTTATCAACAGAACCGCTTCTATCCAGGCAATAACGGACTGCTGGGCTTTTTCAATTACGGTTCGACATTCACCGGCCACGCCTTCGCAGACTTCCTGCTCGATACCCTTTCGTCGAAAGGCATTGGCAGCAGATCGGGCACCTGGGGACATCGCCAGAATCGCCTCGGCATATTCTTCCAGGACGATTACAAAGTTAGACCTAATTTGACACTTAATCTGGGTATGCGTTGGGAGTACGCATCGCCCATCTATGAGGTCAAAGATCGGCAATCCAGCTTCGACATCATAACAGGGCGCCAACTCTTCGCCGGGCGTGACGGCAACAGCCGCGCCTTGTACGATCCATATTACAAAGCCTTCGAGCCGCGTATCGGCTTCGCTTGGACGCCGAATAGGTTCGAGAGCAAATTGGTGGTCCGCGCCGGTTACGGTATTGTGCAGTTCCAGGAAGGCACCGGCGCCAATTTGCGTTTGCCGCTCAACCCGCCTCTCTTCTCGGAAGCTGACAGACCGTTTGACACAACCACCGGACCGGGCCGCATCGCCTTGGGTTTCACAGACGTGATCGTGCGCGATCAACCCGCCGGGTTGATTCGCATCTGGAATCCAAAGCTGCGCCCGCAGTTCACGCAGCAGTGGAATCTCACGCTCGAACACCAGTTGACCAATACCATGTCAGTTTCAGCGGCTTACGTTGGCAATAAAGCCACAAACTTGATTGCGCCGACTGACTGGAATCAACCGTTGCCTGGCATAGGTCCGCCTTCGACGTGGCTTCCGGCGCAGCAACGACGTCCGCTCTTTTCCGCGCTGCCGCTGGTGACGGCCATTAGCGGCACAGATTCGTGGTCCAGGAGTAACTATCACTCCGGCCAATTCAGCGCGCGGCAACGTTTTACGCGCGGACTGCAATTTTTGGCCTCTTACACTTTTGGTAAAGTGCTCACTGACAATCGCGGCTTTTACGGCAGCGGCGTGTTCGGCGGCGATCAAGGCGCTTACGCTTCCAATGCTTACAATCGGGAAGCTGATTACGGACCGGCGTTCTTCGACGTCAAACACAACTTCGTTTTGTCGGGAACCTATGAACTGCCGATTGGTAAAGGCAGAGCATGGGGTAACAATTGGCACCCTGCAGCACACGCGCTCTTGGGTGGCTGGAACATCAGCAGCATTATTCAGGCGCGCACGGGCTTCCCCATTACCGTGATTGACACGCGGGTGACGGCTTCCTCTCTGCAAGCGCCGCGTGCAGGCGCATTTCCACGCCCGAATCGCATCGGCAGCGGACAAGTTTCCAACCGCAGTATTGACCAATGGATTGACAGCAGCGCATTCGTGCAGCCCCCGCTCGGACAATTTGGCGATTCCGGCGTGGGCATTCTGCGCGGGCCGAGCTTCACGAATTGGGATTTCAGCATCGGCAAGAAGTTTTATTGGACGGAACAGAGATACTTTGACCTCCGCACAGAGTTCTTCAACATCCTAAACCATCCTAACTTTACGCAGCCGGTGAGAGACCTTGCCAACCCCACTTTCGGGAGAATCAACAACACACTCGGCGATCCGCGCCGGTTGGAACTGGCCGTGAAGTTCTATTTCTAAGCTCCGATTAACCGCGGAAGCAATAAAGTGGAAGGAATGGCTGTATGATTGGGCTTGGCTAATTTCCCTCTCCAGAGGTGGGGCCCCCTGTAGCTATTTTTAGGAAATTCAGCCACAAAGACTTTTCCATAAATCTGGGAGATTAACCATGAAGAGAGTTAGCTTGCCTTTTTGCTGTTTGGTTCTAGTAATGTGCGCGACGCCGGGGCTGGGCCAACGCATTCTCGGTGAGTTTTCCGGGACCATAACTGACCCGAATGGCGGGTCCGTAGTTGGCGCTAAAATCACGGCGCGCGATCCGGCTACAGGACGTACCTGGACGGGACAAACCAATGAAAATGGAGGGTATCGCCTTGTCAGTTTGCCTACGGGTACGAGGTATGAAGTAAGCGTCGAGCATCAGGGTTTCAAGACCGCCAGGCAGGATGATATTCCCCTCGATGTCGGCGAGGCGAAAAGAGTAGACTTCTCACTTGAGATTGGGCAGGTCACTGAGAGCGTTTTGGTTTCCTCTGAGTCTAGCCAATTGAACCTCGAGCGAGGCGAAGTGTCGGCAGTTGTGACCGAGCGGAAAATTGTTGACCTGCCCCTGAACGGTCGCAATATCTATCAGCTCGCGGAACTTCAACCAGGCATCATACGCGTCGCCGGCAGTGGGCTTCAGGAATCGGAAACAACTGACGCCCAGATTGGCGCCGGAGGCACGCGCTTTCGCGACAATCAAATTCTTCTCGACGGTGTTACGAACAATAACGATCGGCAGGGTGGACGCACGACCCTCGCGCTGAGTCCGGATGCGGTGGAGCAGTTCCGGGTGGTCACAAACAATTTATCAGCCGAGTTTGGACGCTCGTCTGGCGCTCTCCTCAGCGTCGTGACGCGTGGCGGCACAAATACCTTTCATGGTGCGGCTTTCTGGTTCCACCGTAACGATAATCTCGACGCATCCACAACGTTTGAAGCGCGTAACAACAACAAAGGCGAATTCAAACGAAATCACTTCGGGCTTACCCTGGGTGGTCCCATCATCAAAAACCACACCTTCTTCTTCTTTTCTTATCAAGGTCTGAGACAAATTCGCCCGGCGCTCGTTAATTTTTTGGTGGAGACGCCCGAGTTTCGCAACTTCGTGCTGACAACGCGGCCTAACTCGCTGGCCGCACGCTTTCTAAGAGACTTCCCGCCCCTGAGCAATCCGACGATTAACGTGAGCGATATTGGGAGTCCGGCTGCTGGAGTGAATGTGGTTGGGCCCCTCGACGGAATCCCGGATGTAGGTCAGGTGTTCATACAAGTTCCCGGGTTCACTTTCGACAATCAGTATTCGATTCGTGTGGACCATAGTTTCAACGGAGGCAATGACACACTGAACGGGCGCTACAGCATTAACAATCGCCGCGAGCAACGCCCCGGCGACAATAGCGCCCGTCTGTTCACCGTAGACTTTCTGGAGAAGGATCAAAATGCGTCGTTGAGCCATACGCACATCTTTTCGCCGGAGGCTACAAATGAATTACGGGTGGGTTACAACTACGATCCACAGATTAACCCGTCTGAGTTTCCGGAGGTGCCGCACGTTCAGTTTAACGCCGGCCTCCGCGCGGGGCGCTCTGTCTCGCAGTTCAGTCAGACTTTTGGTTTCGTCTTTCCGCTGGATTTCCGTTTACACACATATCAACTCTATGACGCATTCACTCTTACGCGCGGAAACCACGGTCTGAAAGTCGGCGGTGAACTGCGCCGCTTCCAGGAGAACAGCGATTTTCCGACCTTCTTGAAGCCCCTGGTTACTTTCTTTGACCTCATGGACTTTGCCGACGATGAAGTACTGACAATTCAGGCGCGGGTGGATCCGTTGACGGGCCGTTCCACAGGCACGTATCGACATTTCCGTACTACGGAATTCGGTCTCTTCGTCCAGGACGATTGGAAGGTCACCCCCCGCCTGACTCTGAATATCGGCTTGCGATACGACAACTTCGGCACGCTCAAGGAGAAAGACGGACTGCTCTCGACCATAGTTTTTCCCGTGTCTGGTTCTTTGGCTGATGCCCGCATCATTCAGGTAGATGAAGTCTACAAGCCGGACAACAATAATTTTGCGCCTCGGTTTGGCTTCGCCTGGGACCCACTAGGCGACAGCCGTTGGGCCGTTCGCGGGGGCGCTGGTCTTTTTTACAGCCGCATCTGGACGAACTTCAGCGGCAACTCGCGCTTTAATCCGCCGCATTCGCTGGCCGTGACCCTCAATGCCACGACGCCCGGCCAGAATCCGCGCGCCGTGTATGGCTTCGGCTTTAACGGCGATCCTGCCTTCGCACGGCCCCTTGACGCACGGGGCGGCAGCACTGCGCTTCGTCCGACCGTGCAAACTATTGATCAGAACTTGCGCGCTCCCTATGTGACGGAGTGGTTTTTGGGGGTGCAACGGCAACTCCCTGGCAACTGGTTGGCGGAAGCGAACTATCTCGGCTCCGCGGGAAGAAAATTGCTGCTGCGTCAGGAGATCAACCGCTTCTCGGGAGATTTGGCAGACGGCGCGTTCAATCGAGTGAATCAGAGCTTTACCTCAATCACCCACGGCTTCAATGCGGTGAGCTCCATCTACAATGGTATCGCCGCGCAGCTTCAGAAACGCTTTTCTGACGGCTACACAGCCCAGTTTGCCTACACCTTTAGCCGTTCGATTGATACCGACTCGGAACCCTTCGGCGGCGGCGCCGGCGAATTACAAGGTACGATGGACGTGGGTAACATCAGACTTGACCGCGGACTCTCCGCCTTCGACGCGACCCACCGCCTCGCCGCGAAT
Organism: Pyrinomonadaceae bacterium; assembly: GCA_046261995.1. Classification (GTDB taxonomy): domain Bacteria; phylum Acidobacteriota; class Blastocatellia; order Pyrinomonadales; family Pyrinomonadaceae; genus PSRF01. The sequence goes on along the minus strand of JBHENP010000111.1, from coordinate 3,089 downwards.
TTCATCTACGAAGTGCCATTTCTCCGCGAGCGGAAAGACATCGCGGGGAGCCTTCTCGGAGGGTGGCAAATTGGCGGTATTCTCTCCATGCAGTCAGGGTTTCCATTGACCGTCACAACAACACAGGACTTCAACCAGGATGGCGTCGCTTCGGATCGTCCCAATCTTGTAGGCTCACTGGACCGCGTGGTGGGACACAGCCCGCGCGATTTTCTCAACGGAGCCTTCGGTGATCCCAACCAGTTAGGAACGCTTTTTCGACCTGCGACAGCAGGCACAAATGGCAATTTGGGCCGCAACGTTTTTCGTGGGCCCGGTTATGCGACGTTTGATCTTTCGCTGATGAAGTCTTTTGCTTTGCCCTGGTTTGCGGCTGAGAAGAGCCGGGTAGAGTTTCGCGCAGAGTTCTTCAACGTGTTCAATCGCGTAAATCTGCGGGCTCCCAGTGTTTCGCTCGGTACGTTTTCTGCAGCGACGGGTCTCTGGAGCAACAGATTAAGCTTTGGACGATCAACGCTGGCATTTGACGCGCGCCAAATTCAGTTTGGGTTAAAGTTCATCTTCTAAAGAGTTCTCTACCAAACTGATCCGACGGATTCCGAACAATAAGCGAAGAAGACAATGAACCGTCGCGAGATGCTGACAACTCTCGGTATCTCAGTGGCAGGACTGTCACTGGGTAAATCGCCGGGGTTCAGAAGCAGGGCTCAAAGCCGCTCTCTGCCTAATGCTGCTCCCAATATTATCTTCATCATGACTGATGATCAGCAGCAGCGCGCGATGAGTGCTTACGGCAATCCCATCCTCAAGACTCCTAATCTTGATCGCATTGGCGCTAAAGGAATTCGCTTTACCGAGATGTTCGTGACCAACTCCCTTTGTGCTCCCAGTCGGGCCTCTTTCCTCACTGGCCTTTATTCTCACACACACGGGGTGACGACAAACGGCGCTACGACGTCCATCTTTCGCGATCAGCCGGGTCTCAAGGATGAGCAAGAGACTTTTGTTCACCTGCTACGTCGCGCTGGTTACCACACGGCTTTGGTTGGCAAGTGGCATCTGCGGTCGTTACCGACAGGGTTTGACCATTGGATTGTCCTTCCAGGTGGCGGCGGTCCTTACATCGATCCCGAAATGATCACCAATGGCACGCGAGTGAAGTTTCGCGGTCATTCGGACGACGTGGTGGGCGATCAGGCTCTAACATTCCTCCAACAAAGGCCCCAAGATCGTCCGTTCTGTTTGCTTTTCAACTTCAAGTCTCCGCATCGCAACTGGGTGCCGGCCACACGGTTTGAGAAAGCTTTTGAGAACATTGAGATCCCAATTCCGCGCTCCTTCGGCGACACTTTCGAAGGTCGGCCACAGGCGCTGCGCAAGACGGAGATGGCAGTTTCCGTCATGCCCGATTTTCGAAACCGGGGAGTGGCGGAAACTCTGCCTCCTGAAGAACGCAAGAGACGAAACTTTCAACAACTGGCCAAGAATTACTATCGCACCATACTTAGCGTGGATGAGAACGTGGGACGCGTACTCGACTATCTTGACAAGAACAACCTGGCGAAGGATACGCTTGTCATCTTCTCTTCAGACAACGGGTTTTTCCTCGGAGAGCATGGCCTCTTCGACAAACGACTAATGTACGAACCTTCGATTCGGGTTCCTTTGCTGGTTCGTCTTCCGTCTCGCTTCAAATCAGGTCGGGTTGATTCGAAGCACATAATTCTGAACATTGACGTGGCTCCCACAATTCTTGAGATTGCGGGTGCGCCGGTGCCCGCTTCGATGCAAGGCCGAAGCTTCCTGCCTGTGCTTGAAGGACGTGACATCGCGTGGCGCGATGCCTTCCTGTATGAATATTACGAATACCCGGCCGAACACTGCGCGCAAAAGAATCGTGGGATCAGGACTGACCGCTGGAAACTGATCCATTTTTGGGAACAACCGGAAGAATGGGAACTCTATGATCTTCAAAGCGACCCCGACGAAATGAAGAACCTCTACGGGCAATCAGATCAGGAAGATCGTGTCCGCGAACTGCGCGCTCGGCTGGATGCGCTGAGGCGTGAGACCCACGACGTTGACCCTCCAGGGCCAACCCCCCAGGTTCAGCCGTGCGTTACAGGAGTGTTTGGAGAGGGCCATATGCCATCTGGAAATTGGAGGTGGCGGTGCTAGAATGATCGTGGGCGGTCGCTATTTTGGCAGTCACTGATCGAAAGAAGATTCATTATGACTAATGAAGAAATGCAAAAGGCGATGGAGTTTATCATTGCGCAGGAGGCCCGCTCATTTACCAAGATCGATGCCTTGGGAGAAAAGGTTGATGCGTTGGCTGATGTCCAGAAGCACGCTGAGGAGAGATGGAAGCGAAGCGAGGAAAGATGGAGCCGAACAGAAGAGAGTATTCGTGCTTTGCTTTCTATCGCCCAAATACATGAACGAGAGATCGAGACCCTGGGTGAGAAAATTGCCGCGGTTAGTGAAAACGGGCGCGCGACGGACGAGCGCCTAAACGTGCTAATCAACACGGTGGAGCGGCAGATAAATGAGGGCCGCAACGGGAAACCTTGAAACTCATCGGGAGTTTCCGCCATCGGCGTCACGATGGAACGAGGTGTTCGTGATGAGGACGGAAAGAAGGAGCTGATGACAAACGAAGAGATGCAGAAAGCGATGGAGTTTATTGTCGAGACTGATGCGCGAACTGCGATCACGCTTGACCGCCTCAGTAAAAAAGTTAATGCCGTCCCGGTTGCGCAGGATCGTTCTGAGAAGAGATGGAAGCGAACTGAAGGACGCCTTCGCGCGCTGCCTTCCAGAACCAAAATACAGGAACGAAGAATCGCTGCCCAAAGACGGAGGAGCGTACCTCAGCGCAAGACTGCGGCGGATAGGCGCTTAAAAGCTTTAGCTGAGCTTGTGGAGCGCCAAATCAGTGAAGGTCGCAACGGGAAACCTTGAAACGCGTAGTCCATAAACCCCAGTGCTCCTGCACAATGCTCGCATAATCCTACCAGAACGGACGGCCGAGAAGGCCAGCCTGCTAATTCATGACGATCGTATCGCCCGGGTCCTTGAGCCTGCGC
>JBHENP010000110.1:0-8838 GCA_046261995.1 Pyrinomonadaceae bacterium | reverse complement strand
TCAACATACTGCATGACAATGAATGGCTTGCCATCCGGTAACTCACCGACGTCAAATATACCGACGATGCTGGGATGATCGATTCGCGCCAGGGCCTCAATTTCCTGCTTGAACTTTCTCACCGTCCATTCGTTTTTTACTTCACCCTCGTGCAAGACCTTGACCACCACTGGGCGGGAAAGCATTTTTTCGTCAGAGGCTAGATAAACGATGCCGAAGCCTCCATGGCCAAGTTTTCGCTTGACCAGATAGCGTCCGCCCAGCATTGGGCCAATCGCTGGCTCATCAATGTGCGTGACCGCAGTGGGGTCATAATCACCCCTTTCTATTGTTTCGGCTTCAGTTAGTGGTTCTAGATCTTCCATACCGCGTTCTGTATCTGAGCTCGTGAATTATATTCAATCTCAGATCTGAGATCTGAGATCTGAGATCTGAGATTTCTAAAGCCCGGCGCCCGCCAGCCGCGCAATCACAAAGCGTTCGGCTCCGCCCTCGCGCATATTGAAAACCCTGGGACGCTGCACCCGCTGCTCATCAGGATCGACCTCTTCCAATTCCTTTCCAGCGCGCGTTTTGTCTTTTCCGATCCGTGGCACTCGCTCGGTTGCGTAATCAAACCATTCCTTTAAGAAGACCTGCCCGTTGCGGTCCCCGTCCGCAGCGCCCGACTTTATTCCCTCTTCAACCAGGGCGTAGGCCAGGTAGCTGTGTTTCAGTCCTGCCGATTCGAAGGCCACCTCATCACTTTGTGACGCGGTCAAAACATACATTCCCTTCTCATAAGCCAGTTGCGCCAGTCCTTTAGTATTCATGGGACCGCGCCGCTCTTCCTCGGCTTGCAATGCCTGACCCGAATTGCAGGCATCAATAATGAGCAACAACTGATCAGCGTCAACCGGCTTTAGCGCATCTTCAAGCTCGAGATCGGAAATGCTGTGACTCAGAATAGTCGCCAATCCCTCACTCCCAAGTCGAGAACGCGGGCCCTGATAACCAATATCGTGCGGTAGGAGGTAGAAACGATCTCCCGCTGCTGTTCCGTGCCCTGAGAAGTAAAAAATAACCGCATCTTCAGGCTGGGCCGACCGAATTTTCGCCAGCGCCGCCGGAGAATCTTTTGGCAGAGGACCTTTGACCGTTCCTGCCAGAAGCCTTAAGGCGAGTAAGATATTAGCCTTCGTCGCTTCCTCGTTTAGTAGTGGAATGACTTCAATGGGGCTATACCGACCCAGGACTTCTTGCTGGCTCTTTAATTGATCACCAATGGCAGTAGCATCAACGACGCTGTAGTTGAGATTGTACTGCGGGTTGGCATAATTGCTGACTCCGGCCACGAGCAGGTACGCCGTGCCCATGCGTCGAAGAGTTTCAGCTCCCGTCACGGAGATCTGGGAGTCTGCCGACTTGACGTTGTCCTGATTGAACGCGTAGGCGGTGAACTCGTTTTTACCGGCGACGATCGGGACCTCCGTTTCAATATTTCCCTTCGAACTTCCTCCCAGCACGTCGCCTTCCCAGGTCTGTATCAGCAATCCGTTCCGAAACAGGCGCAGGTCGCGAGCGCCGCTACCTTTCGTGTATTCAGCTTCAGGAGCAGCTTCTACAACCTCGACCTTCAACCGCACTGTCCGCCGCGCGACCTTATCAGCGGGAGCATATGGTTCCACCGTACCCAGACTTATCTGTGGCTGCCGCCTGTCCTTCTTTAAAATGTCAGCCTTCGCCTGAGGGTTCTTCCCGGCGAAAATATCGGCAAGCAGCCCGGGGTAGTAGAACTCGGTAAAGAAGGACTCGACAGGTGCAACCCTGAATGTACTTTGCGAAAATCTCCAGAGCAAAAATTTCCAGGCCGCATGTGATCCATCAAATAGTCCGCCCGGAGTAGCAACCAGCCAATCGTCACGGCTCGGGACTGACACCATATTCGCGGCCAGGTCCCCCGTTAGCGAGTTCCATACGATCATACTGCCGTCACCGTTGCCTGAGACTAGCCACTTGGAGTCATTACTAAAGGCAACGCTATTGATTGCGCCGGAAGCGCCCAACATCTTCTGAGCTTCCCGACCAGTCTGCGGATCCCAGAGTTTGACTGTTTCATCGATACTACCGGAAGCCAGCCAACGACCGTCGGGACTAAACGCGAGTGTTAGAATTTCAGCGCTGTGGCCGTTGAGTGTGCGCGGCTCGCCCGAGCCCATAGGAATCAAAGAAACCCTCTTGTCCGCGGTACCCGCGGCCAGAGTTTTTCCGTCGGGGCTGAATGCAACGGCATTGACCTGATCGCCAACAGAGTCAATCGTTCTGACCACGCTTCCGCTGTTCGGGCTCCACAGTCTAATGGTCTTATCGGTGCTGCCGGATGCGATCAACGATGAGTCAGGCAGGAAAGCGAGACTCGTTATCTCTCCGGAATGTCCCGTTAGCTTCCGCGATTGCCTTGTGGCAACGTCCAGCAGGTGCACTGTCTTCTCGGTTCCGGCCGCGGCCAGCCATTTTCCATCCGGGCTAAAAGCTATTGTGTGAATGCGCTCCTGACCGTGTGGCAGGCTGAAAGTTTCTCGACCGGTATTAACATCCCATAGCTTCACTTCACCGCTGTTGCTGCCGGATCCTAGTAGACGGCTATCGGGACTAAACGCGATCGCGGTGATCCAGCCGGAATGCCCGGCGAGCTTTGGAAGTTCCCGGCCAGTCGCAATCTGCCAGAGTCTTACCGTACGATCGTTGGCGCCTGAGGCCAGCCATCTGCCGTCCTTACTAAAAGCAACCGAATAGAAACTAACGGAATGACTCTCAAGTTTTCTCAAAAGAACTCCCGTTGTTGAGTCTCGCAAATCTACTGATTTGGTTCCCAGGCTCGAGGCCACGAGCACTCCGTCCTTGCTGAGCGCGGCAAATAAGATCTCTTCCACTTCCGGTTCGCCAGCGACCACACGCCTTTCCTTGGCGGTTGCTGCATCCCACGACACGATGGTCCCATCGGAAGCGGTAGATACCAACTCTGCCTCGGTCACAAAGGCCGTAGCCAGGACCGCACGCGACCCACGTTTCATCGTAAGGCGATCTCTCCCGCTGGCTGTTTCCCAGATCAGGATCATTCCGTCCGCGCTGCCTGACGCTAAGCGTTGACCACTCGGACTAAAAGTGAGGGTAGTGACCTTCGCAGTATGTTTGTTGAGGCTACGCACCGGGGTCCAGTTGGAGGTGTCCCAAAACTTGATGCTGTTGTCGGCACTACCCGACGCCAATGTCTTCCCATCAGCACTGAATGCCAGGCTCGTTACCCCGGCCGAATGCCCTTTAAGTGTCTGCACTTCCCTGCCGGTTGCGCGGTCCCAGATCTTGATCGTCGCGTCCGTGCTTCCGGAAGCCAGCCAGCGATCATCGGGACTGAACAACACTACTTCAACCGGGCCAGTGTGGCCGCCAAGTGTTGGGAGTTCGCGGCCGGAAGAAACATCCCAGAGTTTCACTGTCCGATCGTTGCTACCGGAAGCCAATACGTCCGAACTGCGACTGATGGCCAGCGATTTAATCCAGCCTTTGTGTCCGGTCAAAGCCCGCAGTTCGCTACCCGATTCCACATCCCACAATCGAACGGTGTTATCAGCGCTGCCCGAAGCAAGCCAGCGCCGGTTCGGTCCAAACACTGCACAATTGACCCTGGAACTATGACCGGTCTGAATCACAAGCTCAGGGGGCCCGCTTGCAGGGACCGAGGATTGTGAGTGTGAACCCGGTGATCCCGACAACAACAGAATCACACCAAGAATCGTAAATAGAACTCTCATAAAGTAAGGCTCACGTGTGTGAATAGAGTTGAGACAGCATCGACCGATTGTGCTTAATGCCAACGCGTGACGAACCCGGCGCCGCGAAGGCACTCGGGACAAATGACGCTGCTGAGTTAGGGGATAACTCATCTGCTTCTCATGGAGAAACTCACCCTATATACGAGAGCGAGGTATTTGAAGGATGGCCTTCTTGAGTCGGTCTAAGAAAGCCTGCATAAAGCGGCAAAAAGGAAATCTAAGCTAGTGCGACGCGCCCGATTATCGCAGAAACTTCTTGCATTGCCTAGCAGGCTGTTGAAAAAACCCCTTTGGAGTGCGGCGGCAAGGCTTTTGCGCGACGCCGCTTTGGATTGCGAGCTCTATGGACCTTATAAATCCAAAGCGCCGTCGCGCAAAGCTTGCCGCGCCTTCAGGGCCAGCCCGTTTAGTACGGTCATGTAATAACCGAGAAGTACGTCTTGAGTCCCTAAAACGCGTATTTTAAAACGAACTGGATGCGCCGCCCTGGCGTCACGGTGTTCACGGATTCACCGAATCCCGGCGCTTCCAGCAACCGTACCGGAATGCCAAAATTCGCGCGATTGATGAAATTGAAGACATCAATGCGCAAAATCAGCTTTTGCCGGTCGGTGATTGCGACCCTCTTTATAAGAGAAACGTTCAAATCCAAGAGGTTCCCGGCACGAAACGTATTTCGTCCCACGACGCCATCCTCGCCCACGGGCGCCAGCATGCTGGCAGTGTCGTTGGTGAGCAGCTGCAGGGGTTGGCGGCGGTTACCGGTAACCAATAATCCGCCGGTATTCTCCAGGCGGTCGGTAAGATTGCCGTCCAGATTTACGTCGAAGATGCTGTTTACCGTGAACGGTTGCCCAGTTTGAAACTGACCGGTACCAGCAATTTGAAGCCCTCCAAGTAGTACGCGAAGTAATCGACTTCCTTCCGCGACCACTGGAAACTCATAAATAAAGTTGTACGCGAAACGACGGCGGGCGTCGAAGTTTGCTGGTCCACGTTCCCCATCGAAGGTGAGACTGTTTTGAGGCAGCGCCGAAGCGCCGGCGAGATCAAACACGTCGGAGACGTCGTCAGTCGCCTTCGAAAAGCTGTAGCTGATCTGGTAGCTAAGTGATTTGCGAAAGCGTCCGCGCATCTGAAGTTGTAAAGCGTCGTAACGGGAGCTGGCCGTGGTTTCAAACTGAGTGACCGCACCTACGCTGCTCTGGGGACGGCCACCAGCAATGTTCCCTGCGGGTGTGATGCGTGCGCCTGGTGGAAGGGCGAGCCCGAAGAAATTCGGGTCGGCGCTAAAAAAGGTGCTGAATGCAAGCGGTGCGAGTACTGCGTTGCGTCCCAGGTTTGGAGTATTAAAGCGCAGAAGCTTTCTTCCCAACGTGCCCACGTAAGCCGCGGAGAAAACCATGTCACGTGACATTTGTTGCTCAAAGGTAAAGTTATAGTGATGGGCCAGGGGCATTTCGAGTTGGCGCGCAGGAAGGGTAACGCCGAACCCGCTTAAAGCTGGAACCGGGCCGCCACCGACAAAATTCACGATGCCGGCTACCTGGTTAAGGGTTATTGCCGGATTAAGCGTGTTGAGTGTGCCTGGAAGTACGATCCTGGTGCCAAAGATAGTTGCCAGCTGTGGATTGATTAATTCATACGGACAGCGGTTCGGTAGCTGGCATGAATCGCCAAATTGGCTGCTGCCCGGTATAAAGCGGAGATTGGCAAAACCGCCTGCCAAATCAACTGTCAGATAAGTGGGATAAACGTTTCTTGATTGGCTGACCACCGCGCCAAGAATCTGATCGTAGAAGAGCCCGTACCCGCCGCGGAACACTGTGGTCTTATCTCGACCAAATAGATCCGGAGAATAGGCCAGCCCTAACCGCGGCGCGAAGTTATTTCGATCCGGATCAAATATTTCGGAGCGACCGGCGATGAACTGAACGAGCCCGGGAATGATGCTGAGTGAAGGATCGTTGAAAGTGTTCTCGATGCGCCGGTTCACCTCGCGCGGAGGAGTATTGTATTCGTAGCGCAGTCCAAAGGAGAGCGCCAAATCATCGCGGATCCTCCACTCGTCCTGGCCAAAGAAATCGAGTTGGTAGAAGCGCAAGTTGATTCCGGCCTCCCCACCCGCCGCCACGGTCTGGGAGAAGCCGCTCGCCGCCCCTGCGGCGGCAAACGTCTCTGGTCTGATGAAGCGATTGGAATAGGCGAACGTACCGGCGGGCGTCACCGAGATTTGCGGAGCGCCGTTGAAGGTGATTAACGGACGAGCATTGCGTGGTAGTTGGCTGTTTAGTTCGCTGCGACGGATGTCAACACCAAACGCGAAACGGTGGCTGCCCGCGGTGAAGGTAAGTGTATCAGCGACCTGATAAGTGTTATTGACTCGTTGCTGCGGAAAATTAAAGACGTCAACCCCCACCGGACTAAAGCCTGCAATATTGACCTGGCCCACAGGCCCGATTGCGGCCTCAGTGGTAGGCCCAAACGGATCCGTCGTGTAAAGCACCGGACCAGTATTGGCTTCGAATTGGATGGGAGTAACAGCACGCGGCAGTGTCGAGTTAATTATCAGGGGGGTGTTCAATAAGAAAGGGATGTTGGGAAGACTCGCGCTGGGTCTGAGGACGGTCGAATCACGCCGGTCCTGAAAATTAAGGCGCGTGCGTCCATATGAAAGACGCACCTGATTAAATACCCGCCTGGTGGCGGCTGGGGCATTAAGTTCGCCATTCCAAAAGAATGAAAAGTTTTGAGTCCGAACGCGCGATTGGATGGTCGAGAATAGCGCCCCTCCTACCACCGGGATGTCGCGCCAGTCGTCGGTAAAATTGTACCTGCCAGTAACCGATTGCGGTCTCTGGCGAATTTTGAAGTTGTCATCCACCTTGCCGGAGAACACCTTTCCGCGCCCGCTCGCTGGCAACACCTGGGTGAGAGTGTTGACCCCGTAAACCCCCGCAGGAGCGTTTGGGAAGGGGTATAGACTAAAGATCCCGTCGCCTTGGACCCTGGTCGGAAACGCGAACACCTGGTCGATGGGGTTACCGTTAGCGTCACGGCGGCCGAACGGATCACGAAAGATTGCCGACGCCCCCGTGGCGAAGGCGCCTCGCTGCTCAACAGTGGGAACGGCAAAGCTTTCTTCTTTCGTAGCGTTGATGAGCTCGCCTTCAAAGGAAGCAAAGTAGAACGTGCGGTCACGCGCCAGTGGGCCACCAAGGACAAATCCCCCTTGACCAGCAGTAAACGAGTCTTCCCCACCGCTCTCGTTATTAATGAAAATCGGGCGTCCGTCGAGGAGCACCGGTTGATTGGTCGCCGTTCGAAGTTGTGAACCTACATTGCCGTTGGCAGTGTCGAAGAAATTCCGCGCGTTCAGCTGGCTCGAATTAAACAGCCCATAGACAGTGCCGTGCGTGGTATTGCCTCCGGACTTCGAAACCGCATTCACCTGCGCGCCGATGTTGCGGCCGAATTGCGCCGGCGCCAACTGAGTGATGACCTGGTACTCCTGTATTGAGTCGAGTGGCTGCGGTACCAACGCAACGAATCCTTGCCGTCTTACTCCAATATCTTCATCGTTGTTATCGGAGCCATCAACAGTAAAGTTGTTTCCTCGCGAACGAAGGCCGTTCACGGCAAATTGTCCAGCCGAACCCACTCCGGCGCCAACTCCTGGGCCGGCAACGCTACCTAATGTTTGCGGAGGTGGCGCGACGCCCGGTAATAGTAAAGCGAGCTCATCGAAGCTCCGAGTTATCGTCGTGCCGCCGATTGGAAGCGTCACTACTTCATCTTCCGTGAACGAACCGCTGCGACGACCATCAACGGTTCCGATAGTTGCTCGGACGTCCGTGTCCTGGACAGAAGCTACAGTTGCAGGCGTGGGTGACGAGGCGGGCGCAGCACCGGTAGGAACGGGATCCAGTGCCACCGGTATGGGCACGACTTCACCCGTGTAGGTGATTCTTAAGCGCTGGAAAACTTCTTTAGTTTGGTAACCGGGCATTGCCACCCGAACGATGTAGATGCCCGGCAATAGCAACCCCTGAAAGAAACCTCCGCGGAAGTCAGTCTGCAGAGTGAACGTGAGACCTGTTTGTTGGTTAATGATCTCAACGGTGGCGCCCTTCAATGCGGCGCCGGTTTGGCTATCGCTAACAATGCCTTCGAAAGCCCCCGTGACGGTGTCCTGCGCGCTGACAACGGGAGCGGCAAGAATTATCAAAAGACATGTGAGGGTAAGGAAAAGCGCGCAACGAGCAAGCGCCGAGTTGCTAGGGGGCATTTACTATTCTCCTTCGAGGGATGCTGACGCTGATCTCAACAGGGTTCACTACAGTTATCTGGACATTAATATCCTTGACTGATCTATCTGATGCGATGAGTCGTGTTTGCTAATTTCGGTTACGGGCTTCGCCGCCCGAGTTGGCTTCGCGGCGGTGGCTCGGCCCCGCCTCAGGATTGGCCTTATCAAATGGGCTGTGCCCTGGTGGAGTCTGTCGGGAAAGCATTTGTTGACTTCTCATTCACACCGGGACTTCAGCCCGGTGATCTGGGTCGGTAAAGAGCAGCGAACCGTTTTAACGGTTTGCTTCGCTGCGGATCTACAACCTCCACTGAAGTTCATCAGAACCGCAACTTAACACCCCTAACTAATTTGGTACCCGGAAAAACCGTGAAACGGTTCTCGACTCGGTTTGGGCTGGGTAGGCAACGGGCTAAAGCCGCGGTCTGAATGAGACGTCGAAAAGCAAGCTGACCCACTGCGAACATGGTCGACTGATACTGAAATCTGCATCGCGTCCGCAGCCTCCTATGGTCCGAATCTTTGCTGGTACTCACTCGAAGTAATGAAGGCCTTCACCATCTCGGCGTCTACAAATTGCCCGTTGAACTGATTGAGCTTGCCCAGCCAGAAGTTGTAGCCATCGAAATTTGTGTCCGGCGCAGCGTTCGGGTTGCGCCGCAAGTAGCCGAAGTACTGCATTAACACGAAGGCCTTGTTGAATTGCCTCTGACTGAA
>JBHENP010000109.1:0-9308 GCA_046261995.1 Pyrinomonadaceae bacterium | reverse complement strand
ATTAGAAGCAACACGGCGGTCGAGAACGATCCATAACTGGGATATTCGCCGAGAGTGAAATTGTCGGAACTCAGAAAGAAGAGACCGACGGAAATGAATAGTATTAGGGGAAGAAGTTTGGCTATGCTAAAAATGTTACTGGTAATCGCGGCATCACGAACTCCGATGTAATTGATGATTGTCAATGAAAGTGTGATCGCAGTGATTACAAAGGCGCGCCAAAATCCGGAGCCGGCGGCCGGCCAGAAGAAACTCAGGTAAACAATCAGGAGATTACAGTTGGTAGCATAGGCACTTATGCGCGCGATCCAGTTCATCCACCCCACCTGGAAACCCACCGCCGGACCAAAGGCTTCACTCGCATAACGGTAGGGGCCTCCGGTCTCAGTAAACCGGCTGCTCACTTCAGCGAAACAGAGGATGATCAGCAGCACGACAAAAGCGCAGATAAAGAAGGCGATCAGGCTGTAGCTTCCGATTAGCCCAAAAGCTTTCGCAGGCAGGACAAAAATTCCCGCGCCTATCATGCTGTTAATGACCACGCCGATCAGGTCCCATTGACGAATGCCTCTGACAAGACCTTCTTCTGATACTTTTGCCATGGGCTGCCTTATAATCGAAATCGATTGCTGAAACAACGAATTTGATTTTTGGTGGGTGATTTTCGAGGGCGCCCTCCGTGGGCCCCCCAGGTTATCCGCAGATTACGCCGATTACACAGACCAGAAGACCAGACTGGCCGATAAAAGTGGTGACTTTGTCATTTTACTGCCTAAGTGTTTCTGCGTAATCTGCGGATTGCATGGGGCCCCCACGGAGGGACGCCCCTAAAACTCAAATAAGCATGAATATAAAAAACAATCTCGTTCTGGCTATCGCCTGCCTGCTTTCACTTTCGAACTGTCTGACTGCATCCGGTCGTGTGCAGATGTGGCCGCCGGCCCGCGAGCGCACTTTGCAGGCTCTGATCGATGAAGCCGCCAGAGCCACGCTGGAAAAGTTCGCCGATAAGAACCTCAAAGCGGATCAATTGTCGATTACTCTTATCGACTTACGCGAGGCGCGGCATCCGGTAACCGCCAGCTATCGAGGTAACGAACGAATATATCCCGCCAGTGTAGTGAAACTCTTCTTTCTGGCCGCTACCCATCGCTGGCTTGAGGATAAGAAGATAGTCGAGACCCCTGAGCTGCGTCGGTCAGTGAAGGACATGATCGTAGATTCTTCCAACGAGGCGACTCAGTACGTGCTTGACGTCCTGACGCACACCACCGGCGGATACGAGCTACCGCCGAAGGAGATGGAAAAATGGCAACACCAGCGTAACGCAGTTAATCGGTACTTCACTTCGCTTGGCTACATCAATATCAACGTCAACCAAAAAACTTTTTGTGAAGACGCCTACGGGCGCGAGAGTGTGTCACGTGGACCAAAAGGTGAGAATCGGAATAAGTTGACCACCGATGCCACGGCTCGTCTGATGATGGAGATCGCCACCGGAAAGTCAGTTACACCACAGCGAAGCGCGCAAATGATGGAATTGCTCAAACGGGACTACTCGAGCCAGAGCAAAGACGCAGATGATCAGGGTCGCGGTTTCACCGGGATCGCCCTGGCAGGAATTGAGGGCGCCCGGCTCTGGTCAAAGGCGGGATGGACCAGCACAACCCGGCACGATGTGGCCTACATCGAGCTGCCGGATGGAAACAAGTTCGTGCTAACTACTTTTACTACTGATCATGCCAATGAACGCGAGATCATTCCGACAGTAGCGCGAGTAGTGATTCGTGGATTGAAGGATGTTAAGTAGCTACGAACGCGATTATGAGAATTGATTGGCCCTGCACTGAGCAACAAAACGTGAGCCCGGCGTGACGAAGACGCCCTGGCTTCCACGGGCTTGTTCGGAGGTCCTTCACTCCGTCAGGAGTGAGGATGTTTATATGCGCCGGAACACAACGAATGCCCCTGCGCCGTTCGGAGGGGCGGAATGATATTGGATGAGTACCAGCCAAGTTGAGTTCCGCCCCTCCGAACGGCGCCGGCGGTGGGTTGGCCGTCCAGCGCTATAGACATCTAACCCCGGGGTAAAACCTGAGGGGTTCTCTGCGCGTGTGCAGCTAGCGTGAGTCCTTCCCGAACAAGCGCTTTCGGGCCTAAACAATGACTGATTTTTTCAGACTTGGACCACGTTGGGGTCGACACAGCGCTGCTATTGGCGGTGTTATTTGGCTTCTGCTATTTCTTATTCGAATTGGGGATTCACCCGAGACAGCCTTGATACAGCGAATCGTTCTGCTGGGAATTCTCGTCATTGTCCCCCTGGCTCTTTCCTTAGTGCCTGCTTCGGAGTCACCAGGTCAGGAATCATCGTTATACCGGCTCGCTTTGCTCATGCAACCCCTCGCCGCTATCGGCGCTGTACTTTCGTTCCTACTAGAGTCGGGCGTTCCGGCAGCCGCACTCGCCTTCCTTTGGTTTTGCGAGACAGCTCTAATTGCGATGTTCGGGTTGCAGCGCCTTCGCAAACCCGAACTAAGATCAGCGGCGGAAGTCTCCATAACTGCCGGCCTATTATTTGTACCCGTAGCGAGCGCTTGGCTGCTTGTGCATCGTCTGGGCATTCAACTTCTGGGTTACGGTGACACCATCATTCTGCTTACCGCGGTGCATTTTCACTTCGCCGCCTACGCCGCACCGATATTGGCAGGATTGGCCGGCCGGAGATTGAGCCAATTCGCCGGGGTTAGTCGGGCGTTTAAATTTACGCCAGTTTTAATCACTGCGGGAACACCTCTGGTTGCCGCTGGGATTAGCTTTTCGCCCGCGCTGGCCTTTGCCGGAACTGTAATGATCTCAATTGGCCTGGTGTTACTAGCCGTCTTGGTTGCGGGTTGGATTCTACCCTCAATGGAATCAATTCCTGGTCGGGTTCTGCTGCTCCTGTCATCCCTCTCATGCTTGCCCGCCATGCTCCTCGCCTGCATTTACGCCTACAGCATTGTCTTCAAGCAGCTCTTGATTGACATTCCACAAATGGCGATGACTCACGGAATCCTAAACGCATTTGGCTTTTCGCTGTGTGGCTTGGTCGCGTGGTGTCTTGTGAATCGCGACAACTCCCGCGCACGTTGATGGGTCTATTCGCATATTACACAGATTTACAAGATCAAGGCACAAAACGTCAGAACCGAGGAGCGGTAGCGACCGGGTCCGGCAAAGCTTCGTTCAAGCGATGTGAAATCCTTAATATGCCAGATCGCTGGACCGCACCTGATCGCTTGACCGCACGCAATGTCAGAACCGGGAGCGGTAGCGACCGGGTTGGCAGCGCATTAGTCAAGCGACCAGAGGCGCGGTCGAGTGGTCTCGCAACCTGGACCCAGTCGCTACCGCTCCTCGGTTCTGACGTTATGTGCTGGGGTATTGTCTTCAGCTATCGGGGAAGGAAGTGCCCGCTGGAACATTTAATCACGGTGAGTGTCTAACCGTTTGCAGCAATGACCGCGCGTTCAGGCGAGACGCGCGCTCCAGAAATGGAACCAAGTATGTCAACAACCACCGCGACAGAGAACAAACCATTTATCAACGTTACGCCGCTGATTGATGTGTTGCTGGTGTTGCTGATCATCTTCATGGTAGCCGTGCCTTTGAAACCAAGTCGATTTGCCGCGAAATTACCCGCTCCGCCCGATGACCAGAAAGCGGAGCCAAATCCGAAAACGCTGGTCGTTACAATCGAATCAGATCGCAGCCTCAAACTAAACTCACTTACGGACATGGGAAGCATAGATGACACGGCTAAACTGAGTACCGCGTTGGTAAAATTGTTCCGTGAGCGGGAGCTGAATCATGTCTACCGAGACGAAATGCTCGGACGCCTCGACCTGCCCGAGGCCAGTCGGATCGAAAAGACGGTGTTCATCAAAGCTCCGCGGTTAATACCCTACGGCGACGTGTTGAAGGTCATTGACGGAATTAAAGGCGCCGGTGCGAGTCCCATCGGCCTTCAAATTGACAATCTCAACTAGATTTAATAATCGACCTTCCGTAGTGCATATTTTGAGCTCAGAGATAACAATCCGCACAATCAACGAAGTAACGAATTAATTTAGTACCGCTCACCCGAGCATCATCCACTCAACCCGAGCAGGAGCCACTCAACACACAGAACCATTTGCGGTAGCCAATGGATCCCACTACTCAGCACCAGCCGAAGGCACTCAACCCAGAAGTGTAGAGCTACGATCGGATCGCCCCGGTACTCCGTAGGAGTGCGATGTTCATAGACCGGGACCCAACCAACTCCCGGCGCTGTTCGGAGGGGCGGATTTGAACTTGATAAGTACCTGCAACTCGAATTCCGCCCTCCGAACAGCGCTGAAAGGAAGGGACGTCTGTGGCTATAAACATGCAACCCCTCACGGGGTGACCAATCTCCCGATTTTTGTAATCTGATGTCTGACACGGTCTCGGTAGCCAATGGATCCCACTACTCAACCCGTGCCAAAGTCACTGAACACACAGAACCATTTGCGGCAGTCTCGGTAGCTAATGGATCCACTACTCAGCCCGACGCGTGGGTTGAGTGGCAGAAGCTCGGACTGAGTAGTAGTGGGATCCATTGGCTACCGAGACTGTTTGTAAACTAAAGAGAGTGGCCGCGAAATCATTACCCTCTGACGATATGCACTCAACTACAGAACAGGAAGCGGTAGCGACCTGGCCGTCTCGCTACCACTAACACAATTTGAGTCTGTCGCAACGGCCAGGTCGCTACCGCTTCCTGTTCTGTAGTTGAGCGATACTCTCATGGTTCTGTAGTCAGTCGCTCGTTACGCGCGTGTCAGGCTCAACGGTTTCAATTTGGTTTTTCATACAATCTCGGTAGCCAATAATCCCAGCACTCAAGGATTAGCAGGGGACTCAATTTTCCGGTCGGACTACTCATCCTGAGTAAGTGGCGACCACGAATGGAATGCCTTTGAGTCGAACTCTGTGTAATTTTCCATTGGCTACCGCAAATGGTTCCGTGTGTTTGTTGGCTCCTGCTCGGGTAGTGACTCTGCGCCTCGCTTGCCCCGAGCGAGCGGGCCGGTGTAATGTCAATTTGGTCGGGATCTTTCCTCTATATAAATCCAACAGGGAGTTGAAATGCACCGGATTGATTTTCACTCGACTTTGGCAGTAATTACTGCGATAGCGCTGTTTTTCGCGGGCGGACCGATCTCACTATTTGCGCAGGATGGCGGTGGCACTTTGCCGCGCGACATCCTCGGTGGTGCGGCCCTCGTTTTTAGCAAACCGGAGAACCCTCCCGTCGGTGGTGGCCGGCTCGGTGGTGGCCGCGTATCGGAGCGGCGCCCGCCCCGGCCAACTTCCAAGGCACAGGATCAGATAATCGCGAGGGGAAATGCGGCACGCAGCGCTCCCACTCCGAGATATTCGGAAGCGGAGCAGGAATACCGTCAGGCCGCTCGCCTCGATCCAATGGACGCGCGTGCGTATGCGGGCCTGGGAAACGTCTACATTGATCAGGGCAAGTTTGCCGACTCGGTTGAGCAATATCTTAAAGCAGTCGAATTACGGGACGACTATACGGATGCGTATATGCCGCTTGGTTACGCGCTCGTGAGGATGAATCGTTATGCTGATGCGATCGCCACCTATAATCACACGTTGACACTCGAGCCTGACAATCCCGAGATTTATAACAACCTGAGTTACATCTACAACCACACCAATCGTTACAACGAAGCGATCGAGTCGGGCCAGCGAGCGATTAGCCTGCTCGGAGAAACGGGTCAGGCTTATAAGCAGGGTTACCAGACCAGGGACCAGGTTCTGTCGCACGCCTACAAGAATCTGGGAAACGCTTACAGCGGCTTGAAGCGTTACAACGAGGCTGCCGAGGCTCTAAAGCAGGCAACCTTGATTGAACCAAACAACGCTGCCGCACACTTTAATCTGGGACTGACGCTTTACACCGGCGGTCGCTACTCAGAAGCAATTCAGGCTTACAAAGAAGTTACCAGACTGAGACCAAAACTTGTCGCCGGCCATTTCAATTTGGCCCTGGCCTACGTTGCAACCAACGACCGCGCCGCGGCGATGACCGAATACGAAACTCTCAAAACGCTCGATGCGAAAATGGCTGCGCAGCTGTATGGCTTGATCAAGCAGTAGACTCAGGGTCCATTTCCATTACTCATTTCTTACTCCTCATTCCTCTAGATCTCATTTCGTGCAGCTTCGTGTTGCTTCGTGGATCGTTTGCTCACCCTGGATATGAGACGATCCACGAAATCACACGAACGGACACGAACAAGCAAACAAATCGGAAAAAAATGGAAATCGTGAGAAACGGTAAGTAAACTCTCGCAGCCACTTCTCGGAACTTAATCACTAAACGCTATCGCAAGCTATACATGTCCATGGGATTGGACTAGACTTCGACTCACGGGGACTGGACAGGCGGTGTTTGGTACGCATCCTGTACCGCGCATTAAGCTCTCATCTAAGTTAGAAGCATTCGCGAGCCATTCGTGGGGAGGTCACTTTGAGCGCCCGACTGGAGAGAACCAAAGTAAAGAGCGCACCTGGACGAAAGGGTGCCTCACGACGGCCGGGCCTGGCTTCAGTTTCTCTCGCCACTCCTGCAACACATCGCGCAACCGAAGAGAGCCTGGGAATTGATGGTCCTGCTCGTATTCCGGAACCGATTCCATTCAACGGTCTGCTTACGAACACAGTGCTAGCCAGCCTACCAGGATCGGAGTTTAGGGAGTTCTTACCCCATATTGAACCAGTCTCACTCCAGTCGGGCCAAGAGTTGTACGGGTTTCAGCAGGATGTTGATTTCACCTATTTCCCGGAAACTGCAGTCATATCTCACCTCTTCTTGCTTGAGGATGGCAGCACCTCAGCGGCGTCAATTGTAGGTCGCGAGGGCATGATTGGCCTGTCGGCAATTTTCGGCTCTGGTCCACCTGCCTATCGATCCCAAGTCATCGTTGGAGGAACCGCCCTCAGAATAAGAGCTGAAGTCATAAAACAGGAGTTTGTTCGCGGGCGGGGCCTCCAGCAACTATTGCTAAGGCACATCAGCGCTCGCCTGGCACAACTCGCCCAGAAAGCCATCTGCAATGGACGTCACCGAGTGCAGGAGCGTTTATGCACTTGGCTGCTGATGATTCGAGATCGGGCAAGTGAAGAGCGGTTGCCGCTAACACAGGAACAAATAGCTCAACATCTTGGCGCGCGCCGTCCCGGCATCACGGCTTATTGCAAAGCGCTTAGAGAAAACGGAATTATCAGTTATCACCGTGGGTTAATCCGTATTCTTGACCGGCCTACGCTCGAAGCGTCCGCTTGCGAGTGTTATCGAGCGCTCGCCTTAATCGATCGGGTTGGGAGTTCAGGGCCGGAGCATGTTGCCGGCAGATGAGGATCGCATTAGCCGCTCCCGTATTTCACCGGGAAGATATCACTTCGATTTGCCGGAAAGACTCTTCTTAAGTATCTGGACCAGGTCGATTACCTTTCCTTCGTCACGTTCTTCGCTTTCGACCCTCACGACATTGCTGCGTTTCGCCTGTTTCTTTTTCACCAGCTTGAGCAGCCGCTCGGTCTGTTCATCCGCAAGCTTGGTGGGCGAGAAGTTTGATTTGGACTTCTTACTAATCAAGGTCTCGAACTTGCGCACCGTGACGGGAGGGACTTTCTTCTTTTTTGGTAGACCAACCTCAGCGGGCGAACGGATCTCATCGTGAAAGCGCATTGTTTCAGCGCGAAGAATACCCTGATCGGCAAAGATGGCCACCAGATGCTCCTTACCGCGCATAACAAAGGTTGCGATTCCAGCCTGACCCGTCTTTTCCATGGCTTCAACTAACAACTTGTATGCTTTTTCTGAGTTTGCAGCGGGAGTGAGGAAGTAGCCCCGTTCGAAATAAAGAGGTGGAATTGATTCCTCCTTAACGAAGCGCGTGAGATTGATGTCCCGTGTCTTTTCCGGCGCCAGGCGCTCCAATTCTTCATCAGTTACAACAACGTATTTCCCCTTCTCAACCTCATATCCTCGAACCATTTCGTCCGCGTCGAGATCGCGCTCGGTTTTCTCAGAGTAGTACTTACGCGACAGCGGCTCACCCTCAGGGCCCAGCATACGGAGAGGGGCACGGCTCGACTGGTTGGCAGGAAAAAGATTCACCGGAACGCTAACCAGCCCAAACGTTATAGTCCCCGACCAGAACGGTCGGACACGCGACTCTCCATCGCTCGATTCCTTTTTGAATGCTCTCTTACGCGGCACGCTTCTGCTTTCTCAGCGCTTCAATGCTCTTGGCGAGCACACTGTCGAGTGCAGTGGTTTTGCGTTTCGATTTCACAGCCGTTAACCTGGGCGCGCGGCCTTTTGCCTTGCGCGCGATGAACTCCGATACTCGTTCTCGATATTCATCTTTGAAGTCCGCCGGGATGAATTCGCCCTGGAGCAAACTCACGAGATGCTTCGCCATTTCAACTTCCTTGGTGCTGGGTTCTCGCCCCGCCGGCTTGGCTAAGTCTTTAGCGGAAATCACCTCGTTAGCGTTCCTTAGCGTTACCAGAAGCAGGTAGCCATCCTGGGCGCGCAATGCGCCGACGTAAGACTTGTTTCGCATTACCCAATGTGCGATCCCTTCGCGCTTGCGCTTCTCTAAAGCTTCCGCAAAAGCAAAATAGGCTTTCTCATCGCCGTCCGGCCCCAGGTAGTAGGGTCTCTCGTACCACTGCTGGCTGATCTTATCGGGCGGCACAAATTCAGCGAGATCGATCTCCCGAGAAGGCTTCGGCTCCAGACTCTTCAAATCCTCGTCGGTGACAATCACAAACTTACCTGGTTCGATCTCATACCCCTTTTGAATTTCTTCAGTACTGGCTTCTTCCCCACTATCGGGATGGACCATGTGTTGTTTGACTCTCATGAGGTGCTTGTCGTCAAGGATGTGGAAGCGCACCGAGCGGTCCGTGACAGCTGAATAAAGTTTCACGGGTATTTTGGTCGAGCCGAGTTTCAGCTCACCTTTCCAGATTGCTCGAGCGGCCATAACTCAGGACACCTCGACTTCCTCGTCCGAACATTCGACGCATGTGGAGCAGACGGTCACCGCTTCTCGCTCCCTGATACAGTCTGTGCACATCGGCCCATCGCAGTCCCCGCAACGGTACTCAGCTTCATAATGATAAAGCTGATGGCAGCCGGGACAGGTCTCCGTTCCCGGCTCGAGCCACCACGACTGTATTCGTAACTTTGCCATCCTTTATGA
>JBHENP010000108.1:0-9542 GCA_046261995.1 Pyrinomonadaceae bacterium | reverse complement strand
ATGGTAGAAGTGGTGGTCTGAGCTACGGCAGGGACACTAAACAGTAGACAGACGAGGCTAAGGCCTAGGATGATTCGGGTGCTTCTCATTTGTTTTCTCTACCTCCAGTCAAATGTCGGTCGCGAGGGAAGAGTCGGAGTTCATTCGATCTCCTCGCCGGAAGATTATTTCGTCATACTAAATTCAGCGGCATGAACCTACGAGCAAACTCCGACCAGCGGAGATCAGTTCTTATTGCTGCTTCGGCAATAAAGTAAGGCTCGGCCCTGAGCCCTGAATCAGAGTCAAGCTCTTGACCTTGCCTTCAGCCATTTCGAATTGTATGAAGAAGCCGGAGGGTGCTCCCTCAATACTGAAGCGATTCGCAGTTATCGGCACGAGCGTGTAGACGGGCTGGCCTGGCACAACTGCCTTGAGCTTTCCACCCACGATTTCAACGCTCACTTCCACTGGCGGAGTTGTCAATTCATACTTGCCCGCAAACTTCTTGAGTTCCTCTTCGCTGAGAGAAACTGCGGCGGCGGCCGCCGTTTCCCGTGCTCGTTTGAACGGATATTCCGCGACCCCCGGCAGATTCAACGTCAGAGTATCTATCTTGCCCTGCGCGTTTAGCGCGAAGGTCATATAAGCGTAACTAACGCCGGCAGCCACGAACTTTGCCCGGAAGGTATCGTAATGCCAGTGCTCCAAACCGCTAGTGAAAGCCGGGCCAAAGCGCACACCCAGCTTGCCGTTTTCATGCGTAACCTTTACGTCGCCGTATAAGTCATTCTTGTAAGTCCCCGCATATTCCCCCAGCGCCAGTGTGGGTCGGGTGTCTTTGATACGCTCCGCCTCCGCCTTCTTCTGCGCAGCTTTGCCTTGCTCCTCGAAACCCTTGGTCGTCTTCAACATGTCCGCGCTCCAGTCGCGCGGTGGCGCGCCCAGATATGCGTC
Organism: Pyrinomonadaceae bacterium; assembly: GCA_046261995.1. Taxonomy (GTDB): domain Bacteria; phylum Acidobacteriota; class Blastocatellia; order Pyrinomonadales; family Pyrinomonadaceae; genus PSRF01. The sequence goes on along the minus strand of JBHENP010000108.1, from coordinate 8,606 downwards.
GAAGATTCGGAACATGAGAGCAACTGGAAGGGTGCTGCCGTGCATGTTGGTGAGGACAACAAGACCCAGTTTCTCCTCGGGAAGCATCGCCACCTGGGCTCTCATACCATCGATGGCACCGCCGTGTTCAACTACCTTACGGCCTCGGTAGTCGTGCAGAAACCAGCCGAGCCCGTAATTGAGAAAATGAGCTTCAGGATACAAAAGCGAAAACGGCGGTTCGGCGCGAATCACAGCTTGCGACATCTGCATCTCTGCCGCGGCGCCGGAGCTTAAGAGGCGCTGCTTTTGATATTCCCCTTGCGCGAGCTGCACTCGCACCCACTGGGCCATGTCTAAGGCATTTGAATTGATTGAGCCTGCGGGCGCGATGTTATCGATATTGCGCCAGGCGATCACTTCCACCTTGTCTTCAACTTTGGCGTGAGGAGCTGACACATTGTCGACGTTTTTTAGATCTTTAATGCTCGTATTGCTCGCCGTCATGCTCAAAGGAAGAAAGATCCGTTGTCGGATGAACTCGTCCCAGCTCTTGCCGCTCACCCTGGCGATGAGCTGTCCGGCTGCCAGGAACATAAGGTTCTGGTAGCCGAATGTGCTCCGCAGACTCCAGGTAGGCTTGAGATAGCGAGTGCGGCGCAAGATTTCGTCGCGGTCGTACTCAGTGCCATACCACAGAAAGTCGCCGCGTTCGAGTCCGCTGCGATGAGATAACAGATCGCGCACAGTCAACTCCCGCGTAACGTAGGGGTCGTACAGCTCAAGGTCGGGAAGATACTTCGTCGCCGGATCATCCCACTTGAGCTTGCCTTCATCTACAAGCATGGCGACGGCGGCAGCCGTAAACGCCTTGGACGACGAGCCGATGGCAAACAGGGTGCGCTCGTTGACCGGCGCCGGATCGCCGAGCTTTCTTACCCCGTACCCTTTTGCGAGAACAATCCGATCATCTTTGACAATCGCGATCGCCAGGCCCGGCACTTCCCATTCGCGGAGGGCCTTGTTGACGTAATCATCAAAACCATTGAGCGGCGCTTCCTGCCCGTAGGCCGGATGAAAGACCACCACCGCGAAAAACAGGAATGTAAGTAAACGAAAGTGTCGTTGGGGAGTCATAGGAATATGCTCGGGTATATGCTCGAAGTTGGGGGGAGAACTTATTTGGACTGGCATCCATATACCGCAGGTGCTGCAAAATGTCAATAACGCTACAGATGCTGCACAGCGTCTTGTATGCGGACCAGTGATTTGCTATCTTGCCGCTTCGGCAAGGTGCATCCCTGGTTATTTGGCATTGGATGGCCGACGTAAACGTTGCCTTGACGAGATACGAGGCAGATTTCGGGCTGATGTGAAATATACCGCGGTCAACACTCTACGCGTCGCAGTGAATCACACGAAGCATTGGAGAAGAGATGAATAGGTCCAACGCGCGAAAGAAAAGAGGAAGCTTTCCTGATGGCTCTGATAATACTGACGGAAAGGCTTCAGTCCTCGAAGCGCGTTTTGCGCAAGCGCAATCCGTGCTTAATCCCCGTCGCCAGCAGTTGGTCCGAGCCATCCTTGACTCAGCAGATGAGACTTGTTTCCTTTCCTCCCGTGAACTAGCTAAACGCTATCGCGTCGACGCGACGACGATACTGCGAGCCACCCAGGTGCTGGGTTACCAGAGTTATGCTGATTTCGCAGCCGACCTCCGACAACACTTCGTTTCACGGATCACGCCCTACGCAGTGTTGAAAGCGGCCACCCGAGAGAAGCGAAGTGTCGCTGATCACATCGATCATGCTCTGGAGAAGGCGCTCGAGAATACAAATACATTGAAATCGGATCTCGATACACAGCGAATAATAGAACTGGCCAAGCTAATCAAGCGTTCGCGACGCGTTCTCGTCGTCGGGTTGGACTTCGCCGCTGCGCTGGCCTTTTACCTGGCTTACGGATTGTCGGCGCTGGGGTTCGATGCCGAGGCTCCAACTGGGAGCACTGGTAGTGTGCAACACAAGGTAAAAGTCTTGAGCCCGAAAGATGTACTCGTGGCCATCAGCTTTGGGCAATGTTTGAGAGACACGGTCGAAGCAGTGCAGCGCGCTAGAAAACAAGGAGTGCCGACATTCGGGATTACTGACAGCGACACGACACCAATAGCACGCTACTGCGACACACATGTAGTGGCTTCTGTCGTGAGCCCATCATTTCTGAATTCCTATGTCGCTCCCACGGCTGTGATAAACGCAATCCACGTAGCTTGCTCTCATGTCGATCCCAAACGGGCGCTCACCCGGCTGAGACCGACTGACAGAGAATATGCCTCTGGCCCACGCTGGTACCGGGAGCCGAAAGGGTCTAACGGAGATTTGCCTTGAGATCGAAAGCAGGATGGTATCTGGACCAGGGTATGACTCCTTGCACATGGGATTTCATTATGTTCTGATCTCTAAGACATCTTCACTACTGACGGAGTGAAAAACCGCACTCGAACGTCGTTACTACTGTGTCCAGCGCAACTGAAAGACGGAGCATCATTATCCGCGACATAGAACTTGTCTCGGAGATGAGAGAGGTCGAATCGCTCCAGAAAGAAGTCTGGGGGTGTGACGATCGCGACCTCGTTCCACTCACTATCCTTGCTGCGACGCGGGAAATTGGCGCAATTCTGGTCGGCGCGTTTGACGGGTCGTCACTTATCGGCTTCGCCTATAGTTTCGTCGGGTGTGAAGAGGAGCGTATGGTCCACCATTCGCACATGCTTGCGGTCAGGCCCACATATCGCAACGTTAACCTGGGTTACAAACTCAAGTTAGCGCAGCGGGATCGAGCTCTCGCGCAAGGAATCACCCGGATGACATGGACATTCGACCCACTTCAAAGCCTGAACGCGTATTTCAACTTTGCAAAGCTCGGAGTCGTCGCGGACGCTTACAAGATCAACTTCTACGGTGAAGCGACATCAAGCTTCTTGCACCAGATCGGTAATGGCACCGATCGGCTCTGGGTCACCTGGCCGCTAAACAGCACGCGCGTACACGAACGACTGCTAACTAAAGGCCAGAGCAGAACCGCGAACCTTGAGCGCGACCGCATCGCATGCCTCGTCCAGGTTGGCCCAAACAACGTGCCTCAGAGGAGTCCGTCATCCGAAGTCGCCGGCCAGAACGATGTCTCGATCGAGATCCCAGCGGACATTAATGTGTTGCAGCGTGAGAACCCGGAATTGGCGGCACGGTGGCGAGAGGCAACGCGGTGGGCCTTCAGCGAGGCGATGGCTTCGGGATACGTGATCAAAGACTTCTGGGGTGCATCCAGAAACGATCAGGCGGTAGGAGTCTACCTCCTCAGCGCCGGGACGAGAGTTAACGACTTCGCCTAACGGTCCGCTAGCGACCACGTTTTGGCCGCAATCCAGCGTTTGACCAGGTAGATAATGAACCACCCTGACGAAAATCAAATGAGAGCGATACACGCTTCTCTGGTGCGCCGACAAGATGAGGTCCTTGGCTCGATCTGCAAGCTTGTCGAAACCGAGTCGCCCTCAGGAGACTGCGAGGGCAGCCGCGCCGTCGTTGACCTCCTGGTTCAATCTGCTCGCACTATTCCAGCGATTAGCTCTGTCGAAAGAATCCCTGTCCCTGGCTATGGCGAACATTTGCGGGTGCGGGCTTTCGGTAGTCAAGGGAACGACGCCACTACAACATTGGTGCTTGGCCACACTGATACCGTCCACCCACGGGGCACGTTGTCCTCGCAGATTGTGCGTGCGGAAGCAGGGTGATTATATGGTCCAGGCATCTTCGATATGAAGGCGTCCTGCGTGCTCGCTTTGGAAGCGTTGCGCACTTTCGTAACTCTAAACTCTATTCCAAAACGACCCGTAGTATTGCTTTTTACATGTGATGAAGAAACGGGAAGCCAAACCGGCCGGCAGCTTGTGGAGGAAGAGGCGCGGCGCGCGGCGCAGGTGCTGGTGCTTGAACCGCCCGCGCCTGGTGGTCAAGTGAAAACGGCGCGCAAGGGCGTGGGCATGTGGAGAGTGGCGGCACATGGGATTGCTGCGCACGCCGGCCTGAATCCCGAAGCAGGGGCGAGCGCCATTCTTGAACTTGCGCGCCAAACCGAGCAGTTTCACTCGATGAGCGATCCAGCAGCTGGCACGACCTTCAACTTTGGTGTTGTACGAGGCGGCACTCGAAGCAACGTGGTAGCGGCGGAGGCGGAGATCTCAACGAAATACTAATCAAACGGGCAGGAGTGGCAGGCGTGCCAGGCAGCGCCTTTGCGGATAGCGATAACTGGAACAACTATATGCGACTGTGCATTGCCCGTGAAGATGGAGTGTTGCAGGGTGCGCTCGCCGGGCTGCAAAAGACTCACATGCAAACATCTCGCCCGGAGAGAGGTATAGCTTCCCTCTGTTTGGAATCGTGCGTCGATAACCAAAGACGCGAAGCATAGAACCGCGCCGACAATGTGTCGGCCGGCGAAGATAACAAGACACACCTGGAGGAAATCATGTACCCGTGGAAAAAATCCCTACTTCTAACTCTTGTACTCCTTCTCGGATTCGCGATATCCGGCCGCGCTCAGGATAAGAGTGCCGACATCTCGCAAAGACTCCAGGGCTTCGACGCGTTCATGGAAAAGACCATGAAGGAGTGGAACGGTGTCGGCATTGGCGTGGGTATCGTCGTCAATGACAAGCTAGTCTTCGCCAACGGCTATGGCTATCGTGACTATGAAAAGAAACTGCCTATAACCAAAAACACGCTCTTTCCCATTGCTTCGAACACGAAACTTTTCACGTCCGTGGCGGCGGGGTTCCTGGTGGAAGAAGGAAAGCTGACCTGGGATCGGCCCGTTCGCGAATCTGTTCCCTCCCTACAGTTCTACGACAACTATCTGAATAACACGATCACCGTGCGCGACATGTTGGGCCATCGCACCGGCATCACACGGCACGACACGATCTGGTACAAATCAACCTACACCACTAAAGAACTCTTTGAGCGATTGAAATATCTTGAGCCTAAAGAGCCACCGCGACAGTTGTTCCTTTACAACAACATGATGTACGCGGGCGTTGGTTACAGCATCGAGTTGCAATCGGGTAAGACCTGGGCTGAATTCGTCCGCGAAAGGATCTTGCAGCCGCTCGAGATGAACAGCACTGTTTACTCAATCGCTGACATGGTGAAGGCCCCAGACTACGGAGTGCCCTTCACTGAGAAGCGCGATTCGATGGAGCTCTACAAGATTCCCTATTACGAAGACACGGAAGGATTGGCCGCGGCTGGGGCCATCATCTCGAACATCGAAGATCTTTCGCACTGGCTGATCGCTCTGATGAATCAGGGCAAATACGGAGGCAAGCAAATCCTGCCGACCAAGACGCTACAAGCAACGCTCGAACCCGCGATCTCTCTGCCCAACACATTGGGCGAAACCCGCGGCTGGTGGGAGATTTTGAATCGCGCGTACGGTATGGGCCGGCAGACTTTCTCGTATCGTGGCCGTCTGATTACGGTGCATGGGGGCGACCTACCCGGCTTTCACTCCCAGGTTTCATTCATGCCCAACGAGCGCATCGGTGTGATCGTGTTTGTCATCGGCAACCACACCGCACCGCTCTACAACGCCCTCAGCTACAACGTGTACGAGCGCTTGCTCGGCATTGAGCAGACACCCTGGACGGAACGCCTGCTGGAAATCCGTCTGAAGAGTAAGAAGGCCGGCACGGAAGCAAGGGGCAAAGCGGGCGCCGGCCGCGTGGCGAATACGAAGCCATCGCATCCACTGGAGGACTATGTGGGCGAGTACGAGCACCCCGCTTATGGCACTTTGAAAATCGGCATTAAGGACAATGCGCTTCAATTTGATTTTCACAAAATGCGTTTTCCCATGACACACTTTCATTACGACCGCTTCGACACGCCCGACGACGAGCAGGACGGCAAATGGTCGGTGAACTTCGCCACCAATCCACAGGGCGACATTGATAAAGCCACAATGTCGCTGGACGAAGCTGAAGCGTCCTTCGTGCGCCGCGCGTCTGCTCTCGACGATGCAATGGCGCAGCGCCTCGCCGGAACATACGAGACGCCGAGTGGTGGCAAGTTTCAGGTAGTATTGAAAACTGGCGGTGGCCTTTACCTCGTTTTTCCTGGTGCGCCTGAACAAAAGCTAATTCCCTACAAAGGCCTCAAGTTCCGCGTACAGGAGTTTGCGGACGTAATCGTCGAGTTCGTCGAACAGAACGGACAAATCACCGCGCTGAAACAGATCGATCCATCCGGGGAATATGTTTCCAAGCGGAAGTGAACCCGCGCTCTCGGGTTTGCGCCAAGAAGCGGTCTGTTCCAGAGAAGAAAGTGAATAACGTGTTATCGAACTACGGTGGGTGCCTTCTGTTCATTCTGATCTAAGTAACAAAGGAGCGATGAGGATGAAATCCCGGGCGATATGTTTGGCACTTTTGCTAGTCAGCTTTGTTGTCACCATACAGGCACAGGAAAGGAAGATGAAGATCTACATTTCGGCGGACATGGAAGGCGTAGTTGGCGTTGTGACTAACGAGCAATTAGGGCCTCAGGGCTTTGAGTACACTCGATTCCGAGAATTCATGACGCAAGAGGTCAATGCGGCCATCGAGGCCGCGTTTGAAGCTGGCGCCACGGAAATCGTCGTCAGTGACTCGCACGGCAACGGACAAAACCTGCTGATTGAGAAGCTACCGAAGAATATCCTACTCGTCCGCTCCTGGCCCCGACCTGGATGAGATCAAGGGAATTCTGGCGACCGGTGGCGCAGAAGAATGCCGGAGGGTGCGCGATCTGTTGAGTCAGAAGATCGAGGATCTGGACGGCAAGATGAAAGCTATCAAAGATTTTCGTCGGACGCTCGCACGGCATCTATCGGCCTGTGAGCTTGAACTTGAAGCGCACGGAGACTCGGCATGTTGTCCGGTTGGTGCCGGCGATAAGAATCGGCCGTCTCAATCAAGCGCCGACAAAAGGAAAGTTGATGGAAGCTGAGAGTTAAAAGCGAAAGAGCCAGGATCAGGGCGAACTATCTTGGCCAGTTTGGCAACTCTCGGCACATTAGTAGTGTAGCCAATCATCCCAACGAGTCGCGGCCCTCAGGTACAGTAGACCGAAAATTGAGAGCTACATATTCTTGTGCGTCCCGCTTGACTCTGGTGTCGACACCAGATTCTAGAATTATATTGGTAGGGGAAAAGACCTCGACAATGAGACGAGTCTCCTCTTGGTGTGATTGGAGCAGAAAAGATGAAGGAAGAAAGATTAGCAATTGGCGGCGCAGTTATAGCTGCAATTGCAGCGAGTCTGTGCTGCATTGGACCTTTATTGTTCGTCGTGCTCGGCCTTGGCGCCTTCGGAGCGGCGGCCGCGTTCCAGACGGCCCGACCGTACTTGCTCGGAGCGGCTATGCTGCTGCTGGCCTTTGGTTTTTACCGCACTTATTTTCGTCGTGCTTCGGCCTGCGCGCCCGGTGAAGCGTGCGACACTAAACCAGTTAACCGCGCGAGTCGCATCGGTCTGTGGATCGCACTGATAGCCGTACTTGCATTCGCGCTCTCACCTTATTACGTGGGCTACATCGCCGCCGCGTTCGTGCGGAGGCAAGTCCCTGTACAAACTCCGCCGGCAACAGTACCGGCTGCCGAAAGCGCGCGTTCTCAAACAGATCTCGAAACTGTGACAGTAAAGGTTGAAGGAATGGATTGCACTGCCTGTGAAGCGCCGATTAGGGCTGTCTTAGAGAAAACTCCGGGGGTGCGCTCGGCTGACGTAAGCTATAAGCGCGGCGATGCGCGCGTCGAGTTTGATCCAAAGAGAACGAACATCGATCAGATCAAAAGCGCCATGGATTCGACCGGCTACAAAGCCAAGTAGCCCTGGCCAGAAAGGAGATCGGAGGTGAGTGACGTGAATCGGAAGTTTGGTGGCGTATTAGTCGGAGTCGGAGGCGTGACGGCTGCTGTGGCGCTGCTATGCTGCATCGCGCCGTGGCTGCTGGCGGGTTTTCTCGTGGCGCTCGGTCTTGGTTTCCTTCTCAAAGACGTTCTACTGCTGGCTATTGCTGGTGTAGGAGTTCTTGTGGCGCGGCTGGGATTTTGGTTGAGACGCAAGCACGCGAACGGAGGGAAAGCGGCATGAGCGATTGCTGCAATATACAAGGATCGTCGCGGGCGTTAGACGACAGGAACGCAGGGTCTCGATGTATCGAGTGCGGTACTGAGGGCCGGCCCGTTGAGCGCCAAACGATTCTTCATCACGTCAAACATGATCATCTTGATCGCGTGAATGGCGAGGCATATCGCTTCTGCTCAAACCGTGACTGTGAAGTAGTTTATTACGGTGACGGCGGCACACGTTTTACCGTCCATGACCTTCGAGAACTTGTCACCGCAAAAACGAGAGGAGACGCGCGTCCCATCTGCTACTGCTTTGGATTCACCGAAGGCGATGCTCGTAGAGAGATCGAACTGACTGGACCTAGCTCCATTCCGAGAACCATCAGCAAGTTGATCAAGGAAGGCATGTGCGCATGCGAAGTGCGCAATCCGGAGGGCGTGTGCTGCCTCGGAC
>JBHENP010000107.1:0-9751 GCA_046261995.1 Pyrinomonadaceae bacterium | reverse complement strand
CCTGACAGGTCAGTGCGCAGTATTAGGTAATTAGCGAAGAGGCCTATCAACCCTTCTGTCCCGGGCTGCGTGCGACCAGCGACCTCCATGCCGACCATTACGTCTTCTTCCTCGGTATAACGCCACAGCAACGTCTGGTAGGCAGCCAGCAACGTCATGAACAGCGTCGCACCCTCGCGCAGGCTTAAGATCTTCAGCGCTTCGGTTGTTTCCGCCGAGAGTGCTATTGATTGACGAAGACCGCGAAAGCTCTGCACTGCCGGGCGTGGATGATCGGTCAGCAATTTTAGAACAGCAGGCACTCCTGAGAGTTGCTGTTTCCAGTACGAAAGGTTCTTTTCAACGTCTTCACCTTGCGGGCACTCCCTCTGCCATGCCGCATAATCCGCATACTGAATGGGAAGCTCCGGCAGCGGTGAACTTTTCCCTGTAGAGAAAGCTTCGTAGAGCGCTGTTAGTTCCTGCTTAAACACCCCAATGGACCACATGTCGCAGACCATGTGGTGCATGCTTAGCAGTAGCACGTGCTCCTTTGCACTCAGCCGCAGCAAGATCACCCGCACCAGCGGGCCTCGATCCAGATCAAACGCCCGCTGGGCTTCGCTGTTGCTTAGCTGCCGTGCTTTGACCTCGCGCTCGGCAGCCTGAAATTCACTTAGATCTACTTCCTGAAGCGTTACTCGTATGGTGGGAATAATTACTTGCGCTGGACGATCATCCATCGAGGCAAAAACGGTTTGCAGAACCTCATGTCGGCGAACGATTTCATTGATGCACTGCTGGAGTGTGACGACATTTAGGGTCCCTGTTAGGCTAATAGCTGTAGGATTACAATGTATGAAGCCATCCGGATTGCATTGATTAAGAAACCACAACCGCTCTTGGGCAAATGACAGAGGAACCGGACGCTGCTTTGGACGCGGCGGAATAATCGGTTGAGCGTGAACCGCGACGTTACCGCGACGTTGCTCCTCTGACGGAAGTGTTGCTAGTGATAGGCCAGACCCTTGATTTTGTAAATCACTCTTTCCGATCATTTCGTTAACCTAACGTTCAACGCGTGATAGCTAAACCCAAGAGGCTCTTAAACTATTTTGTTGCGCAATTTTGGCACACCGAGACGTATACTTTGCTTTTAAGTCTATCAAATTTTTAGCTTAGATTAGCTTGGAATTGAAAAGGAAACGGACGCTGCGCCTATCTCGAGAGGGCGCTCGCTCGCGTAGGTTGGTGTGATCATATCTCCAACGCACTCAGAAAGTCGCGCCTCTGGCAACAAGGCGTTGAGATATCTGCGTAGTTCTCTTTCCTCACCTTCCTTGGAAAAAAGCATCAGTTTTTCCAGGGCTTCGTACACTTTTGTCTGCGGATAGGCTGCAATTCTACCGATAAAAATCTTGGGGTGGCGCGTTCTAACTATCTGCTCTGCGGACGTTTCCAGCTCTTCGAATAACTTCTCACCGGGCCGCAGCCCGGTAAATGTAATATCAATGTCCTCGAAGGGCTTTAGCCCGGATAGTGCAATTATCTCTTTAGCCAAGTCTAAAATGAGCACAGGCTCGCCCATATTCAAGATAAAAATCTCACCTCCCTGCCCTATCGCGCCAGCTTGGAACACCAGTTGCGCCGCCTCGGGAATAGTCATGAAATAGCGAACCATGTCCGGGTGAGTAACGGTGACGGGCCCGCCTTTTCGGATTTGTTCGCGAAAGAGCGGGACGACTGATCCTGCCGACCCGATCACGTTTCCGAAACGCACCGCAACGTAACGAGTCGCATAGCGCCTGTTTAGATCCTGCACCACTATTTCGGCGACCCGCTTGGTGGCGCCCATAATTGAAGTGGGGCGCACGGCCTTGTCGGTTGAGACGAGCACGAAAACTTCAACCTCAAATTGACCAGCCAAGTCTCCCAGTTCCCGCGTGGCGAACACATTGTTCTTCACTGCCTCACCCGAATTGGACTCCATCATGGGCACATGCTTATGCGCGGCCGCGTGAATCACCACCTGTGGTCGGTGGGTGGCGAAAATAGAGCGCATTCTCTCCCTATCACCCACGTCAGCCACCAGCGTCATAATAGTCAGTTCAGGCCAAGAATCGCGTAACTCAAGGTCAATGTTAAATAAGCCAAACTCTGATCGGTCAACTAAAAGTAGGCAGGATGGTTTGAACCGCGCTAGTTGCCGCGCCAGTTCTGACCCGATAGAACCGCCCGCCCCCGTAATCATTACCGTCTTCCCACTTACAAATCGCTGCACACCTTCCTCGTCAAGACGTACCGGCTCGCGTCCCAACAAATCTTCAATCTGCACGTCGCGAATTCGGCTGATATTCAGTCTCCCCTGCAGGATCTCGTAGAACGCCGGGATGATTTGAACCTTAACCGGTATTTGTTCGCAGATGTTCAAAATCCGGCGGAAATCCTGCCGCGACGCCTGAGCGATTGAGATCACCACTTGATTGATATCCAACTCCCGCACCAGACTCGGCAGGGCTTGGGTAACGCCTAGAACCTTGACTCCGTTGATTACAGCTCTTTGCTTATTTGGATCATCATCTACAAATCCGATAATCTTCTTGTCGGAATCGCCACGATTCTGGATCTCCCTAGCAGCCAACATACCGGCGCGACCGGCTCCGATCAGCAGTACTCGGCTCTTGTGGCCGTTACCGGAGTCCACGGATGCGCGCTGGCGCTTTTGATCCCGCTCGTAAAGAGATCGTCGCAGTAGGCGCACGCCCAATACACCCCCGAACGCTAAGAACGTATCTATCACTATCACCGAAAAAGGCACTCGCCACTGCTGAAACTCGTAAGGTAGCCACAACCGCAGGGCGACAAGAGGAAGGACCGAGCACAGCGCTCCAATAAGGAACGCTTTCATCTCAGCCATCCCAACATACCGCCAGATGAAAGTGTACACTCCGGTTAAAAACAGGATCCCGAATTGAACTAAGATCACGACGGGGAGCTGCATCAAAGCGTGATAAACATCGCGCTCGGGAATCGCAAAATCAAACCGTAACAGGTAGGCCAGCACAAAAGCTCCGACGAGGATCGTTAGATCCACCGCATATTGTAGCTTTCGGACCACTTTCCGCTTTCCACGCAAACGCATTGTACTTGGCTCTTTGCTTAATAGGTCTAATTGCTTAATCTAAACATTAGGACTTCCCAGGGTGCGCCTTAAGAAGTGGTTTCTACATATGAATGGCCTAAGAACTTATAGCAATCTGCGGGCCGTGTGTGGCACCCTTCTCCCCAAAACTATATTTATGTCAAAACTCCGTTTCTTATGATGTTTACTCTTTGGTCCTGAGATGAGAGCCGCATAAAAATAAAGCTTCAACACGTCTCGACTTCAGACTGGTTTCTAGAATTCAGACCCACGTAGATAAGGGTATGAGTTATTAAAACCTGGCTTTATTAGCCGGCCGAGGATTGTATAAGTCGGATCTAGGTGGGCATCCGACCCTCGTACCCCCGAATGACGTGGAAAGCCTCAGCCATAGGCAGCCCCGATTGCAAGCCGTGATATTTTGCTAAGAGGCTCAATCCCTCCCTTGACCACGGGTGAGGATAGGCTTGGCACTCGTTGCGGTACTGGCTGAAGGCCTCAATTTTCGTTTCGATTTCTTGCGTGATGTCGACGTAGTAATTGACCGGGAAGGGACGTCCGTTCCAGAACGTGGTGTTGGGTATTTCACAACCCAAGATGGCAACGGGTTTTGACCTTGGTCGGCCAATGATCTTTGCCACCTCACAAGTTAAACGATGGTCCATATTCAAGTCAGTGTCCACGTGGGTGATAATAAGATCGGGCAGGAGGTTTAGCTGCATCACTGTTCCAGCAAGATCCATCATCGGCACCGTGTCGAATCTCTGATCCGGAAAACCTAAAAAGCGAGGCTCAGCAGCGCCCAGCCGGTGGCAGGCGGCAATAGCGTCCGGACGATTGTCTTGCTCTTCCCCCCTGGCTCGTACTATTCCATCAGAAAGAACCACAACCGCAACGTCCCACCGACGCGTAACAAGCTTTCTGATCGTTCCGCCTGCACCCAGGGTTTCGTCATCTGCATGCGCGACCAGGATCAAAGCGTTCATCCCCGAAGTGCTCCTTAATCAAAAGACGTCGCTATCACCCTGAGTTAAGTGCCAAACAGTTGAATCTTCAACCCGACTCGCGTAGGCAGCCGGGGCGTGGACGAACACAAAGCGTTCCCGCATCGGCTTGATAACGAGACCAGCGGCGTCAAGTTGCGTAGCGTATGGGTGTCCGCTTGGCAGCCAGGCCGTAACGGTCAGCGCTCCATGCATCGCGGCGAAATGAAAGCAGAACGCGAGAACTTCCGGGAGCAAATCGCGATCCCGTGTTCTCAGTACGAGTTCGAGAATGTGAAGAACTTTAGAGACGCCGTCCGAGTAGAACTTGACAACCAGCACCCCTCGGTCATCTGCGATAAGAAATTTGTGATACTCGTTGCCAGGCTTTTCATAGCGCCAGTTCAGAAATTGCGCGTCTCGCCGAATACCCACACTTAGACCAGCGACACCCCAGAGCTCAGTCGCCCAATCACCGAAGCGTTCGACCAGCGGATCTATCCGAACAATGCTCCGAGAGTGGACTTCTCCGCTTAAGTCTTTACTGCGATGGGGAACCTTACACAACTCCGACCAACCGCCGCGGCGAAAGCTTTTCTCAGAACGATCATTGGGAAACGTGTAGCCGACGCTTTTAGACTGACTAATATCCTCCAGGCATAGGCTTGCCAGGTGGTGCAGGAAGCCCCGTCCGCGAAAGTCAGGATGCGTCATTACGTCTTGAACCATCCGCGCCTCAAGTAAATGACCATCTACCTCAAGAATCTGGGGGATGGCGGCGTAGAGAGAAACAATCGCCGCTCCCTCTCGAATGACGTAAAGCTTCGCGGGGCCCGCCGGCAAATCGAAGAACTGCCAATAGAGGTGCGCCCGCGTCCACGGCACGTGAGGCTGAACCAGATTGATGAGCCCCAGTAGGGCAGCCTCATCCTGTGAAGTGGCCATGCCTATTTTCAGCCCGTTCAATTCCATCATGCACTCGGCGCCGCTTCCGCCGACTGTTTATCCGCCATAAAATCTCGAATCTCCTGCAGAGAGGGCGCCGGAGCCCTGCCGGGGAAAGTCACCACAGCAATTGTCTTAAACAGCACCGCGATATCGCTGCGCCATGTCCGTTTCTTAAGGTATGCAAGGTTCCCCAGCAGTTTGTATCGCAACAGCGTCTGCACGTAAAACCTCTCCCGATCGCCTTCTACGCGAGACATCAACTCCTCCTCGTTCCGAAGATGCACAGCGACAGGATCAGTGAGGCCGGGTCGCACAGAGAATATCTGCTGCCACAGCGGATCCCCAAACTGGACATAGCGGGGAACTTCTGGCCTTGGTCCCACTAGTGACATATCTCCCAGGGCTACGTTCCAAAGCTCTGGAAACTCATCGAGTTTCATAAGCCTCAGCACCTTACCTACCGAAGTAATTCTGGCGTCATCTCTCGCTGTAACCTGCAATCCGCCGACCGCTGCGCGCATCGTGCGGAACTTATAAAGGGTAAACGGGATGCCATTTCGTCCTATCCGTTGCTGACGGAATAAGATCGGACCCGGTGAACTCGCGGCTATTAAGACGGCAGCAACCATCCACAGCGGAGTGGTTACAGCCAGGCCCAGCAAAGCGAGAATGATCTCGACTCCGCGCGGCAGACCTTCGTTTGCCCTAGCGATTACCGTGCGCTCCCTTTTGTTCAGAGGTCAATCTTAAACAATCTCGTTACCGGTTCTGGATGAAGTATTAAAAACTCTTACTGTTAAAAACTCTTACTGTTAAGACGTGCAACCCTCACCGCGCGTATTGAGCGCATAACCTTCTAACCGTTTGGGTTACATGGCCCAGTTCTTCATCCCGCATCCCGGGGAAGATGGGCAGGCTAACGAGTCGCTCCCACAAAGCTGTGGCCACCGGAAAGTCTTCTGGACGCCAATGAAACGTATCCTGGTAGTAGGGATGCAAATGCAGGGGCCGCCAGTGCACCGAGCAACCAACATCGTTTTGCTTGAGCTCGTCGATAAACTCGTTACGACTGATCGTGAGTCGTTCCAGCCGCAATCTAATCGGGAAAAGATGCCATGAATGGATACGATTCACATCTTCGACTGGCAGTTCAACCTGTTCCACACTTCCTAATGCATCCAGATATCGGTGGGCGATATCTTCTCGATAACAGCGCATCTGCTCGGCCCGGGCCAACTGATGAATCCCGATGCCCGCGGCAATGTCCGTGAGGTTATATTTATAGCCTGGCGCGATGATCCGGTAGTCCCAACTTCTACCACCCGAGTACCTATCCCATGCATCGTGAGAAAGCCCGTGCAGCGACATCAAGCGCATCCTCTCAGCGAGTCCGGCATCATGAGTAACGGCCATGCCGCCTTCGCCGGTTGTTATGGTCTTGTTAGCATAAAACGAAAAGCAACTCACCGCCGCTGTTCCTTCACCGCACCGCTGCCACGGCTCTTCCGAAGACTTTCTCCAGGCTGCTGGAAAAGCATGCGCGGCATCCTCGATCGCCCATAAGCCATGAGCAGTAGAGAAATTTTGCAAGGCCTTAATGTTCATCATCAATCCGCCCACATGAACAGGTATTATTCCTACCACTTGTAAGTCTTTTGTCAGGCTATCCGACAGTGCTTCAGATTTCAGTTGATTCAGTTTTCGCTCTGCATCATTGAGATCCATGTTGCCGGTCAGCGGATCACAATCCACTAAAATAGGGGTCGCTCCCAAATAACGAACCACCTCGGCAGTGGCGGCGAATGTCATGGTCGGCACCAGCACCGCCTGCCCTGCCTTTAACCCCAGTGCCTCTACTGTAAGGTGAAGCGCAGCGGTACAGGAGTTAACAGCTACTGCATATGGTGCGCCTACCGCAGCTGCGAATAATTGCTCGAAACTGCGAACTCTTGGACCACTCGTCAGCCAACCGGAACGCAAAGTGGCTACAACCTCTTCGACCTCTTGTGTATTAAGATCGGCACGAAAGAAAGGCACTTGAATTTTGGTCGTGGCGTTAGGAATGATAGAACTCCTTCCCAGGATAAGAGGCTCAAAGAAGGGGCCCCATTTTAAACTATCTCTGCAAAGTCGAAAAGATCATACGGGTCAACGAATTTGTGGGCATTAGACCAGGTTCCGCAATGCGCCTCGCTTGGAAAGATCGCCTGAGCCTTCAGACTTCACTGGAAAATTATATTGACAAATCCGATTTAACCTTGTTTAATCAACCTTGTCGTTGCTCATTTCTGCGAGCAGCTCTTGATCTTTAAAATGATGACGATTGCACACGATAAAGGCAAACCTGCCGCGAGGCAGGGACGCAAAGCCGTGAGTCTGCTAGGGTTAGTAAAGATCACCGACCTTCCCTTGTAGATTGTCAGGTTACCGAAGGCGATCGGAGTATCCTTCTCTTCCTATTCGATCGCACGTTTAACACTTCCTGTTGATGTGGCTGAGCTACTGCTCAAGTAGATGCTGTTGATACGGATCCGTGTTGTAACGTCATAGAATTTGAAGCCTGAAGTGGGACCCACTCACTCTGGCAAGCTGCCGGTTCAGTAGTCGCGAGTTCCTGCTTATTTCTACACACTCCCTTCGTTTCACCCCAAACCATTCCTAGGTTCATATCCTTTATCTGTTAGCAGCACGCTATAGATCGCACAGGTCCGCCTCACCGGCTGTTCTGATCCATGGATCGTCTTCGCATTGGCACTACCCTTTTGCGCTATGACGGCGGGCGCAAATCTACCTCATTAACAAAAGCTCCCGTGTTAGATCCGGGTTTCATAAGGCCAGAGGTTCAACTAATGCTCATCTCGTGCGGTCTCAATCAATTCCTTCGCTTGCTCCAGCTCAGCTCTGGTCCTATTGTTATCCTTACCGTAATGTTTGCGCTCTCCTCAGTTAGTAGAGCTACCCACCCAGTTAACCGCACGACCCCGTTGGGTACCACCGCTGCGACGCCGCATAGCGTGGGAATGACAGGCGACCCATTGCTCATGACTGAAGAGAATTCATCGCGAGCCATTGCGCTTGATACTATTACGTGGCAGCGTGACCCCTTCCCGCTAACCTCGCCAGATGTGTTGGGTCAGAATCAACGCACGCGTGTAATGCTCTTCGCCACGAATCTAAGTTTAATGCCTGGTGTAGCTACCTCAGCAATCACGGCTGATGCTGAGGACGGGATGCAGCGGGTCTATCCTCTGGTTGTTGAACACATCATCAAGGTACCAAACTTCGATTGGATCCGTGGGGTTGTTATCAAGTTGAACGACGATTTAGGTGCGGGTGAGGTGCAGGTCCGTATTTATCAAAACGGCGTTGCCAGCAACCGCGTATACATCAGCATCAAACCCCCGGCCCCTTCCTACAGCATCGCAGCAAGCTCGAGCGGCGTTTCCGCCGGGAGCCCGATCGGAGTCACTTGGAATATTTCCAGCAATCAATCACAAACTGACTGGGTTGGGCTTTACAGAGTCGGCTCGTCGAGTGCTGATGGAAATGAACAATGGTGGAGATATACAGGCGGTTCCCCGAGAGGAAACTTAACGCTGAATGCACCGCTGCAAGGTGGACAATACGAGTTCCGTCTCTTCCTCAATAATACCTTCGCCCGGGTCGCATCCAGCAATTCAGTGACAGTGGCATCAGCTCCCACACCGAATCCAACTCCCACGCCGGTTCCTACACCGAATCCTTCACCAACTCCGCCACCGACCAGTGGCGCTCAGTTCTACGTTTCGCCATCGGGCAGTTCCTCCGGTGACGGAAGCCAGGCGAACCCTTGGGATCTGGTTACAGCCATGAACCACCCGGCGGCGGTCAGGCCCGGCGACACCATCTATCTCAGGGCTGGCACCTACCGTCTCGATCTGACTTCCGAACCTGATACTACCTTCTGGTCACTAACCGGGACCGCCGGAGCGCCGATCACGGTTCGCGCCTACCCCGGCGAGAGGGCGATCATCGACATTGATCACAGGTTGTCCATCTTCGGGAACTACACACACTACGTCGGTCTCGAACTCATGTGCTCGCGTCCCAGTAAAGTCGTCCAGTCCGGGTGGAGTCCCGACAGACCAGGCAGTGTCGGATTCGTGGGCAGAGGTCTCAAACTAATCAACTGCATCCTGCATGACCTCATTGATCTTACCGCTTTCAAAGACGCGATTGACTTTGAGATGTACGGCAATGTGATGTACTACTTCGGAAGCATGGGAAATTTGGATCGGCCTACAGGCACCACCGGCTACATACAGAATGAAGTCGGCACTAAGGTTATTACCGATAACCTCATGCTCAGTTCCTGCCAGCACCTGGTCATGCTGTATGGCTCTGACGCTGCTTATCTGAAGAATATCCAGTTTGAAGGCAATACGTTGATGAATGCCGGCTCGTTATCTGGAATGGCTGGCTTCAATATCGTCGCATGGGTCGGACAGTTCCCCAGCGAAAATATTTCTATCGTGGATAACTACTCCTATACCGAGGTTCCGGATCCTGGGAGCAATGCCGTGTTCTGGGGCGCGGGTGGGGTCGTAAACCAGGGTCTCAAGATCACAGGAAACCACTTCATCGGCGGCTCGCCCGTGCTGCGCATCGGCGTGTGGAACCCGGCAACGATCACTAACAACACTTTGTACGGCACTAACGG
>JBHENP010000106.1:0-9848 GCA_046261995.1 Pyrinomonadaceae bacterium | reverse complement strand
CCTCATGCACGTATACCCTTGCGGGCACCGGTACCCAGCCGGCTCCACCCCCCGGATGTTCTCAGCCACCTAATCTTAGGATCTCAGAAGGATTCCCGCTCGAACTGCCTGCGCCTACGACGCGGCCGTCATCATTCCTGACTCCAGCGGCTCTGACGTACACCAACGCGCCGACGCTGATCACCTTCGATCCGGATTTCAAGCTCCCCACTGTTCACCAGTGGAGCTTGAGTTTCCAGCGCGAGTTACCTCGGAGTTTGGTGATGCAGGCAGCCTACCTCGGTCGCCGCGGCACGCGGTTGATGCGCATGTACGACATCAATCAGATCAGTGGCGAGCCTATCCTGGGTTCGTTTCTCGCCATGCAGGCGAATCTGGCCAGGAGTTGTAACCCCAGCGGCACAGCGATTAGCCCGTCCACGAATCCTTGTCCCGGAGCCGCAGCAGGAACAACGCCTGTGACGGTGCCTTTCATTGCCAACGGGAGCGTTCCAGCTTCAGTAGTTAACTCCTCCGCTGCCATCAGTGAACTTAACGTGAACGCTCTCGGGGCTTTCGCAGAACGCATCGAGAACAACACACTCGCGCTAAGGCTCCGTCCCAATCAGCAGTTCAACCGCATCACTTACATCGACTCAGGCGGCAACTCTTTTTACCATGCGGCGCAGTTCACTTTGCGCCGGCGGTTTGCCAGTGGCCTCGGCTTAAGCATGGCTTATACCTTCGCCAAGTCCATTGACGATGGCTCGATTGATCCCGTCGGCGCGTCTTCCGGCGGCGGACTTTCCACAACCACGTCGCGCGCTCCCGTCGATATCCGTAACTACAATCTGGAACGCGGACGCTCGGACTTTGATCGGACGCACGCATTCACGACCAGCGGTCTGTGGGAGTTGCCGCTGGGGCGGGGGCGTCGATTCTTGAACTCCGGCGGTGCGCTTAATCAGCTATTTGGTGGTTGGGCAATCAGCGGGATTTATACCTACATGACAGGCGAACCGTTCAGCATATCGAGCGGCCAGAGGACGAACAACAACGCCCACACGTCGCGCGCCCTGATCATTGATCCCACTGTTCGGGCACAGTTGCAGGAACTTCCCAATCAGAACTTCGCGGGCCCAGTCTATTTTCCCAACAACGACGCCTTCGCACTACCGCCCCCGGGTAGCAATGGCGCCGGCCGCAACAACTTCACAGCCGCGCCCTATTGGAACCTGGACATCGGAATTCTGAAGACCTTCCAGGTCACTGAGCGCCTGAAGTTGCAGTTCCGCACAGAGATGTTCAATGCTTTCAATCATGCGAACTTCGATAATCCCCGCGACGCCTCGGTGGGTTCGCCGACTTTCACGTCTGACCTCTTCGCCCAAGCCTGCTGCGCCACGGTGGCTCCACCCTCAACACAGACCATCATCCAGACAGGCGAATCAGCACGTGTGATTCAATTTGCGTTGAAGGTGCAGTTTTAAGTTTTACGTTTAGCCTAAACCAAGACGAGGCGCCCGAATGGGGCGCCTCTTTTTTGTGGACTCGGTTTTTAGTAGTAGACTCCGCGCATGCCCGAGGTGATGTTCGGTTCGTCTGACCTTCAAGCCGCGGGCGTGCATCTTCGTTTTACTTCACCACTGACGACGTATTCCGCCAACCAACTCGAAGAAGTTTTCCCCCTCCTTAAGGCAGCCGAGGCCGCGGCAAGGTCGGGAGCCTGGGTAGTGCTCATGTTGAGCTATGAAGCCGCTCCGGCTTTTGACGAGGCGCTGAAGACTCATGCCCCTGATTCCCTTCCCCTCGCCTGGGCGGCCGTGTTTGCCGGACCGGCACCGCCATCACCACCGACGCCTCCCACGCCCTCAACTACCGCGCCGGAAACCGCGAGCGCCCGTTACAGTCTAACCAGGTGGGAACCGAGAGTTACTCGCTCGGAGTATGGCGAACGTGTCAGACGAATTCGCGACCTGATTGCCAGGGGCGATACGTATCAAGTCAACTACACCTTTCCTCTCGTGACGGAGTTCCAAGGTGATCCCGGCGCCTGGTATGACACTCTTTGTGCTGCGCAGAGCGCGGCATATTGTGCCTACCTCGATCTCGGAAGATACAAGATTTTATCTATCTCGCCCGAGCTCTTCTTCGAGCGCAGTGGTGATTCCATCAAAACAAAGCCGATGAAGGGCACCATCAATCGCGGCCGGTGGACCTACGAAGATAACGAACGAGCTCGGCAGTTGGCGGAGTCGCCCAAGGATCGCGCTGAGAATGTAATGATCGTTGATCTCCTGCGGAACGACCTGGGCAAGATTTCTATACCCGGCTCGGTGAGAGTATCGAAGCTGTTTGAGGTTGAGCGGTATGAAACGCTCTGGCAAATGACTTCCACAGTCGAATCAACTCTTCGGAATGGTGTCGGGTTGGCCGATGTGATGGCCGCGCTCTTTCCGTGTGGTTCGATCACTGGCGCGCCCAAGATTCGCACGATGGATATCATTCGTGAGCTTGAACCATTTCCTCGTGGTATCTATACCGGCACTATCGGCTTCATACGTCCCGGTGGTGACTGCGCCTTCAATGTGGCAATTCGCACGGTTGTGTTGGATTCAGATACCGGCGCCGCCGCGTTTGGAGTTGGCGGCGGTATTACCATCGACTCAACCGCCCAACGTGAGTACGACGAGTGCCTGTTGAAGAGTTCATTTCTTGCTGCTCCAGTTCCGCACTTTCGGCTTCTCGAGTCCATGCTTTTTGAGGGTGGGGAATTCTTTCTCTTGGAACGGCACCTCGAGCGCCTTAAATCATCAGCGAAATATTTCACCTTCCCTTTTTCGGAGGAGCAGATTCTTTACGAACTCCATCGTGCAGTCGCAGCGTGTTCCGGTGAGCGACGAAAGATTCGCTTGCTGTTGTCGAAGGATGGAGAGATTGAGATCGACGCTAGTCAGCTTGCCGAAGCTGACCTCACACCACGACGCGTAGCGCTGGCCGCGCAGCCCGTCGACTCCTATAACAAGTTTCTCTTTCACAAGACGACGAATCGCCTAATCTACAACCAGGCACTGACGCATCGACCAGATTGTGATGACGTGATTTTATGGAATGAGCGAGAAGAAGTCACAGAGTCGAGTGTAGCCAACGTCGTGCTACCAATCGATGGCCAACTGTTCACCCCTCCACTGGAATCCGGATTGTTGGCGGGAACTTTTCGCGATCAACTTCTTGCCGACGGTAAGATCCGCGAGCGAGTGATTCTCAAAGAAGAACTTCGACAAGCCACAAGCTTCTTCCTAATAAATTCGGTGCAAAAGTGGATGCCAGCAGTGCTGGACTAGGTCATCGAACTATCGCGAAGGTTTTACCCCGTTAGGGGTCAAATGTTTATAGCACCGGAGCTCCATCCAAGCTGCCGCGTTCGGAGGAGCGGAATGCAGGTTGAAGAGTCTCTACCAGATGCGCTCCGCTCCTCCGAACGGGGCTGGTGGAGATTCGGTGTTCCGGTCTATAAACATCTCGCTCCTACGGAGTGAAGCCAGCAATTCATCCTGAAATTCCATCGATCACTAATTCAGGCTCACTCGGTATCTAGTACAAGAGGGCCTGCGCCCGCCGACCACGAAACTCGTCGACCATCGCGGTCCACGACCGTATGATTTCCTCTGGTGCATCGCCGCGCTTCACGCGCTCGAGCGTGGCAGCGTTCACCAGGAGCCGGCCGTACGCCTCAACTTTCCATTGCTCAGGGTAAAGCCGTCTCAATACAACTGCGATCTCAATTCCGGTTGGCACGGGACGAAACGCGGCGCGGTCGGTAATAACGATATTAATGCCCTCACACTCCTCACCTTTGAAAACTGAGGCCGTAGGCTTGAAGCGCACCGGAACGAATCTGACTCCCGGCAGATTGCGCTGATTCAACGCTGCTGCCAGTTGTTGCCCGACAATCCAGGGCGCTCCGATAAGTTCAAAAGGCGTATCTGTTCCCCTACCAACCGAGACGTTCGTCGTCTCTAAAAGACCTACGCCGGGATAAAGCGTCGCCTCGGTGAGGCTACGCATATTCGGCGACGGGTTGACCCAGATGAGGTTGGTGGCATCAAACCACATCGCCCGCTGCCAGCCCTCCATCTTGATCACACGCAGATCGCAGTTGATTTTCCGTTCCTGATTGAAAAGCTGGGCCAGCTCTCCAATGGTCATTGCGTGGCGCACAGGAATCGTGTGGTAGGCGGTGAAGGAGAGTTTGTCAGCGTCCGCGATTGGACCTTCGACTACTACGCCGCCAATCGGATTTGGGCGGTCTAGTACGAAGACCGGCAGACCCGCTCTGGCAGCTTCTTCCATTACGTAACCCAGGGTCGAAATGTAGGTGTAAAAGCGCGCGCCGATGTCCTGAATGTCAAACACAATTGCATCAAGACCTTTTAACTGTTCGGGCTTTGGCCGCCGCGTCTCACCGTAAAGCGAATAAATCGGAAGTCCAGTCTGCTCATCTTTTGAATCGGAAACCTTTTCGTCGGCGCTGCCGCGAATTCCGTGCTCCGGCGAGAAGAGCGCGACCATCTGGACACCGGCAGCTTTGTTCAGCACGTCAATGGTCTGCCTCCCGGCGCCGTTCTTACCGGTATGATTAGTGACCAGACCGATCTTTTTGCCGGCCAGTTGTTTAAAACCATCGCGTTCGAGTACGTCAATGCCGGTGAGTACTCGTCCACCAGCGTTCTGCGCACCGAGCGGAGTCAAACTCAACCCCTGATTGCGAGCAGCCGTAAAGCGAACCAGGTCTTTGTTCAGGTTTTCGTAGTACTGCGACTGTTCGCGCCATGCGTTGTCGACCACTTCCCGGTCAGTGACAGCGCCTCCAGTGATGGAAGCTATCTTGCCTCGCAATGAGGCAACGTCCCCTTTGCCATCGGGATGAACGCGGTTGCTCAGAAAGATTACAAACATGGTGGTCGCCGGATCAATCCAGATTGAGGTACCGGTAAAGCCGGTATGACCGAATGAACCTAGCGGAAATAAATCGCCTCGATTTGCAGAGAAGCTCGTGTTGATGTCCCAGCCGAGTCCGCGTGTCCAGCCGGCTTCGGTAACGAGTCGCGGCCGCGTCATCTCAGCAACAGAAAGCGGACTCAGAATGCGCACACCTCGGTACTGACCGCCGCCCAGCATCATCTGTGCATACACGGCCAGGTCGTCGGCAGTTGAAAAGAGTCCGGCATGTCCCGCGATTCCACTCATGCGATAAGAAGTCGGATCGTGAACTTCGCCGCGCAACCATTCCTCTCCTTCTGCGCCCGCATTTTCCGCAGAGTCGCCCAGGTAGCTCAGCTGGCCTCGACGTTTCTCAGTCGGCGCAATTCGCTTCCAAATCACGCGCGCGGGATCAAAGTTGGTGTCACGCATTCCTAACGGGCCGAAGATGTTCTGGCGCGCAAACTTGTCGAGCGTGGTTTCGCTAACGCGGCGAACAACTTCGCCCAAAGCAATGTAGCCAATGTCGCTGTAAACGAAACGCGCGCCGGGAGGATTTCGCAGGGGTTCCTTGATCAATCTTTTTACTGCTTCGTCGTATCCCGTCCAACGCTCTTTCAGGTCGAAATCCGGTGCGTAGCCTGATCGATGGGTGAGCAGGAGTTCGATTGTGATTCGTTCTCGGCCCTCCCCCTTTAATTCCGGAATGTAGTTCGAAAGCGGATCACTCAGACGCACCTTGCCGCGTTCGATCAGGATCATGATGCTGGTCGCGGTGGCCACGACTTTCGTCAGACTGGCGACATCGAAAATCGTGTCCGGTGTCATCGGCTCCACAACTGGTTCGACTACCCGCGAACCATAAGCTTTGCGCCAGACAACTCGGCCCTTTCGGGAAACCAGAACAACGGCGCCAGGCAGTTGGCATTTGGCAATCGACTCGGCAATGACCTGGTCCATCTGTTCCAGGCCCGACCTCGAAAGCGAGACTGCTTCGGGATTGGCGCGTGGCAGCTGAG
Source organism: Pyrinomonadaceae bacterium (assembly GCA_046261995.1). GTDB lineage: Bacteria > Acidobacteriota > Blastocatellia > Pyrinomonadales > Pyrinomonadaceae > PSRF01. The sequence goes on along the minus strand of JBHENP010000106.1, from coordinate 3,867 downwards.
CAAACGTGTTGACTGATAGGCAGAGAGAAAGAGCCAGAAGCACGTAAGCGCGAAGGCGAGAAATTGGTTTCATGTTAATACGTGTTATCGTCACAAAATCGAGATTGTGTAAGAGCTCAACATTACGCTGACGAATGGCGGTTTCACGCAAAGACGCAAAGGGGGCAAAGACGCAATGATATGAAATTTTGCAGCGATGAGCCCATTTGCCAGACGTATTTCTTTGCGTCTTGGCCCCCCTTTGCGTCTTTGCGTGAAACCGACTAGGAGGGCGTCGCGTTCGAGTATTCACACTACTGCACCATCGCCTTTAATTGAATCCCTGTGCCACGCGGGTATAGACCAGGCAAAGAAATCGGCAACTTTCCGGTGACATCGATCTGCCCCAACAGGGCCCGAGCCATGGCCTGCTGCAGACTGGGCATGTCCCCATAGGCAACCATGTAGGTGCGCAGCTCGGGAAAGCTCTGGAGCAAATAGGGGTTACCAAAACTAAGTCCAATAATCGGTCTCTTGCTTAAGATTAATGACGATAGCGTCCGCGCGCCGGGCTCCGGCAAGCCCACGCTGCGCACCTGCCCGGTCCGCACCCGTCCATAAAGCGAGGCAATCACCACGTCTGCGCCTGTTGCCCTTTCAATGGCCTTCTGCACATCCGCTTCAGAGGAGCGCTCGTCGAGCACCATTGTTTCGAGCCTGCGGCCGGAGCGCGCCATGGCTCCCGCAAAATTGTTGGCAATCCACAAGCGATCGTCTCCGTTGGTAATTGCCAGGTTAAAAATACGCGCATCGGCTTTTAGGTTATTCAGTGGCACCAGATTCTCGTCGTTGCGCACAAGCGTGATGGCGCGCTCGGCAATCTCGCGCGCCAGCGCCCCGACTTCACGACTGCCAACGATCCGATCAATCTCATCTAGCGGCGTGAGTCGTTGTCTGACGAGTCCAAGATCGTACTTAGCCGCCAGCAGCCGGCGCGCAGATTCTTCTATTCGCTTCTCCGTCAGGCGGCCGCTACGCACCGCCGCGCTTACGCCACGGAAGGCCGCATCCGGATCCGCAGGCTTCAGCAACATGTCCGCGCCCATTTCCATTGCCCGAACCGCTGCCTCATCCTGGTTAAAATAGATCGTCAAGCCACTCATGCTGAGAGCATCAGTAACAATCATGCCGTCAAACTTGAGATCGTTCCTCAAGATCCTGCCAATCACCGGCGAAACCGTCGCCGGAATCGCAGCGCTCTCGGCGACGATCTCGCCGGCTTCGTCCGTATCAATCGGTCCGATTCTCTTTTCCCGTGGCAGAGGCTTAACCGACGTAGGATCTATCTGGGGTAAGCCCACGTGGGCCACCATCACCGCTCCTACTCCTGCATCGATCGCGGCTCGGAAGGGCACCAGTTCTACGGTGTTCAAACGCTCGCGTCCCACATTAATTTCGGGCAGGCCCCGATGCGAATCAACTGCAGTATCTCCATGCCCGGGAAAGTGTTTGGCTGTGGCGATCACTCCAGCGCTCTGCGCCCCGATAGTGAAGGCAGCGGAAAAGCGAGCAACGTCCGCGGGGTCTTCACCATAGGCACGCACGTTGATCACCGGGTTGGCTGCGTTGTTGTTCACATCAACCACGGGCGCGAAAACCTGTTGCACTCCAAGTCCCCGGGCCTCCCGCCCTGTGACTTCGCCCTGACGCCGCGCCAAATCGGGATTGCCCGTGGCTCCAACCGCCATGTTCCATGGAAAGTTAACGGTGTCGTCAAAGCGCATACCTGCCCCGGCTTCGAGATCCGCTGAGATCAAAAGCGGATAACGGGCCAACTGTTGCATGCGATTTACCAGAACCACTGATTCGTAAACAGGTCCACGGAAAAGAATGATGCCGCCGATGTGGTTCTCCTCAACCTGCCGCTTCAACACGCGAAACTCGTCGCTATCCTGATTAAGAAACCTGGCGTTTATACCAACCGAGATAAGTTGGCCAATCTTTTGTTCAATGGACATGCGCCGCAGCTCTTTGTCGGCCCACTTCAAAGCCTCCCGGGAAGGTTCCCGAGGAAACGGCTTGACCTTCGCGCCGGATTCCAACGCGACGATGGCTGGATGGGAAAGCTGCAGAGTGCTGACCGCTGCGTTTCCGACCAATGCGGGTCCGACACAAAGCGCGGCGGCCACAACGAAGCAGACAACCGGACGTATGAATGAACAAAATCGAGTCATTTTAAAATACTTCTCCTAAGTGTTATTCAATCACGCTCCGGGGCGCAAGTTCGTCTTGTCGACTCTTCGGGGCCGGCGCGAAGGCGAGGCTTGCCAGCCACGCGACTACCAGAGTAATGCCGCTGCCAATAAAGACATACCATGTCCAGGCAATGCGGGTGACAAAATAGATGTAGAGCATGACAGCCATGCTAACAAGCATACCAATCAAGGCGGGCGTCTGGCTTACCCGCCGGAGAAAGACCCCTACCAGAAACACACCCAGTATCGGACCATTGATCAGTGAGGCAATTGATAGCGCCAGATCCAACGCTGAGCGGTTCCTGTTTCGCAGCACCAAAGCTACAGCGATCTGAACCACTCCCCAGAAGAGGGTAAGCAGGTGCGACACTTTGAGGTAATGCTTATCCGTGCGCTGCGGACGCAGCGGCTTGTAAAGATCGTTCATCGCAGTCGCGGCGATTGCATTCAGCGATGAAGACATGGCGGCTGCAAAGATCGCCGCTACCACCAGGCCCGACAGTCCTGGCGGCAGATGCCGTGTGATGAAGTCTGGAAACACGCGGTCGCCACCCGTGAAAGGAAAAGCAGTCGCCGGCGCGGCAGCGTATGCGGGATCTGTGAACGGGTGATAGAAAGCAAACAAGAGAACGCCTATGAAAAGAAAACCGATGAACTGACCGAGAACTATCGCGCCGCTGGTCAAGAGGGCCGCGGCGGCGCGCTTCGGACGGTCGGTGCATAAGTAGCGCTGCACCAGATATTGATCCGTTCCGTGCGTACTCATAGTCAAAAAGCAACCACCGATCAAGCCGGCCCAGAAGGTGAACGTTTTAGTAAAGTCGAGCGAGAAATCGAAGAGTGAAAACTTGCCATACTGCGTGCCCGTAGCCACGGCCGCGCTCAGTCCGCCGTCGATAGAAGTAGTTAGAATTACGGCGGCGGCGACGGCTCCCACGATATAAATACCGAGCTGAATCACCTCTACCCAAATGACCGCTTCCATACCACCGAAGTAAGTGAAGACAATCATCGCGACACCAATTAACACTACTGAGGCAACAATGATTGTTTCGGCATTCGCGGTCGGCTGAAAGGAGGTGTAGACAGCGGCCAGTACGATTGCGGTAAGCAGCAGTCGAATGCCATCAGCGATATTGCGCATGACGACGAAAAGCGAGGCCGCCAGGACTTTGATCCTGCCTCCAAAGCGGCGCTCGAGGAGCTGGTAGACGGTTAATAATTCGCCACGGAAGTACGATGGAATAAAGAGCAGTGCAATTACGATGCGACCGAGAAGGTAGCCGAAGACGAGCTGCAGAAACTGGAAGTTGCCCCCGCGAGCGAAGGCTATGCCGGGGACGGAGATAAACGTAATCGTAGACGTTTCAGTCGCCACAATTGAGGCGGCAACGGCCCACCACGGCACGGAACGATCCCCCAGGAAGTAATCTTTCGTCGTCTTTTGCTTGCGGGCAAACCAAGCCCCAAACAGGACGATGCCTATCAAGTAGCCGAAGATGATGACTAGATCAATTGCCCGCATGAGTTGAGATAAGCTCCACCAGAACAGCTCAAACTTCGCTAATTCGCAGGTCAGGAAGGCGGACCCTGTCCCCGCTACTATGCTGCGTGGCTTTCAAGCTTGAGGCGG